>JAZNVL010000001.1:0-22962 GCA_045592785.1 Victivallales bacterium
GCCGGAGCGGCTTTCTTCACAGGTTCCGCCTTCTTGACGGGTTCTGCTTTTTTCGCCGTGGCGGACTTTTTCGCAGGTTCCGCCTTCTTGACGGGCTCTGCTTTTTTCGCCGGAGCGGGCTTCTTCACAGGTTCCGCTTTCTTGACGGGTTCTGCTTTTTTCGCCGGGGCGGCTTTCTTCACAGGTTCCGCCTTCTTGACGGGTTCTGCTTTTTTCGCCGGGGCGGACTTTTTCGCAGTCACAGAATTTACTGCCGGCGCAGTTTTTTTGATTTGTTTTTCGGATTTGCTTGATTGAGAATTTTTCTTCAATATAGACTCCTGTTTTCCTGACGTTACGTCAGAAGCAGAATGGTTGGCAACGACAGATTTTTTTGCGACGGCGACGGGGCTGTTATGGGCCTTTGACGCTGTAATTTTCTGCGTCTTGTTATTGTCTTTACCGGCTTTTTTCATTGTTCGGCTTGCTTCCTGTTTTCTGTTCTTAACGTTTCGTCTGACACTTCTGTCCGACATGGGCAGAAATTTCAAAAACTTTATCTTTATATTATACTACAAAAAACGAAAAAGTCAAGATATAAATGCAAAAAAAGGAATTATTTTCCGTAAAAAAAGAAAAAAAATGAAAAAAAGTAAAAAAAAGATTTGAGTTTTGCCATTTTGCATGATATAATAGGGGATATTTGGAATCAAAACAAAGGATCTTGATCATGTATGATATAACCGTTCGCACGTCGAAGCATGGTTGGCTTCGTGTTTTTCTTACCCTTGCCTTGCTGTTTTCATTTGCATTTGGACTTTCCGGACAGAATACGGACTTACAGTTGAACGGGAAACCGATTCCTCCGGGCAAAGCCACCGAGATCCGCAGTATCACCAGTTTGATCACACGCATGCTTGTCAGCCAGCATTATTCCCGGAAAAAGATCACGCCGGAACTGTCGGAAGTGATTTTTGAAGACTACATCAAACGTCTTGATCCTATGAAGATGTACTTTCTTCAGAGTGAGATCGATGAATTTTCAAAAGAAAAGAACACATTGGGTGTCCAATTGATGCAGGGGGATGTCTCTTTTGCATTCCGGGCGTTCAATCTTCTGTTGCACCGGACAAAAGAGTACCGTGATTTTGCGCTGGCATACCTGGAAAGCAATCCATCACTCTACACAGACGAAAGTATTCGCCTGGACCACGAAAAAGCCCCCTGGTGCAAAACGAAAGAGGAACTGCAGGATTTCTGGCGTAAGAAAGTGTTGCATGAACTGATCATACTGCACATGACGGAACGTTCCATTCAGGAAGAACAGAAAGAAAAGCCGGACGGCAAAGAACAGAAACAAGAGACCGTAACCAGCAAAAAGACACCGGAAGAACGGATCAAAAGCCGTCTGGATCAGACCGTCAGGTTTTACAGTGAAATGGAAGCGGTCGATGTCTTGGAAATCTACCTGACGACAGTAACCGAAGTTTTTGACCCTCACTCCTCTTATATGTCACCGCGTACCGATGAGGATTTCAATATCGACATGAGTTTGAGTCTGATCGGGATCGGCGCGACGCTGACCCAGGAAGACGGCTACACGAAAGTGGTGGAACTGGTTCCCGGCGGTCCGGCGGAAAAATGCGGCAAATTGAAAGCGGGCGACCGGATCATAGCGGTTCAGCAGGAAGGCGCGGAGGCCGTGGATGTAGTGGATATGCGTCTGGATAAAGTGGTACAGCAGATCCGCGGGAAAGAAGACACCTGGGTCACGCTGACAATTCTGCCTTCCGGTGCGGGGATGGGCAATCCGCAGAAAGTGCGTATTCTGCGCAAGAAAGTGGAATTGAAAGAATCGGCGGCGCAGGGAAAGATCCATGAACGGAAAGGGAAACGGATCGGCGTTATTTATCTGCCGTCGTTCTATTTCGATTTTGAAGCAGCCAAACGCGGTCTTGCGGATTACCGGGCAGCCTCCAATGACGTTAAGAAACTGCTGATACAGTTCAAAAATGACGGAGTGGACGGGGTCGTGATCGATCTTCGCTCCAATGGCGGCGGAAGTCTCCGGGAAGCGATCATGCTCACCGGGCTGTTCATCGCCGAAGGTCCTGTGGTACAGGTCCGAGACAAAAAGATGACGGAAGTACAGAACGATGAAGACGATGGTGAGATCACTTACAACGGTCCGCTTGCGGTTATGATCAACCGGTTCAGTGCCTCATCCTCCGAAATTTTTGCTGCCGCGATCAAGGATTACAACCGCGGCATCATCACGGGAGACCGGAAAACGCACGGGAAAGGGACCGTTCAGTTTGTGAATGACCTGGGACGTTATATGCCTTACCTCACCGGACGCCGTATTTCCGCTGGTGCCATCCGTTTGACCAATGCGAAGTTCTACCGTATCAACGGGGAATCCACGCAGTTGCGCGGGGTGGATGCGGATATTGCCTTCCCCTCCATCACGGACCACATGGATGTGGGGGAAGACAAGTTGGATCATCCGCTTTCCTGGGATACGATCATGCCTACGGACTATCGGCTTTATCGCGGGAAATATGCGGTGGATGACTCCATGCGCATGGCATTGCGGATCCGTTCCATGCGCCGGATCGAAGAGAGCGATGAGTTCAAACGTCTGAAAAAGAACCTTGCGGAATACGAAAAGGTCAAAAATATCAAGACACTCTCCCTGAATCTGGATGTCCGCTGGAAGGAATACCAGGAGCAGAAGAAAATCCGGGAAGAGGAAGAAAAACTGTCCCGGAAGTCCACACAAGTGGAAAAAGAAGATGGCAAAAAACAGGAAAAGCAGGATCTTTACCTGGATGAAACGTTGAATATTCTCGTTGACATGATGCAAATGGCAGAGAAAAAGCAGTAAAAGCTGATCATCTACCGGAAGACAGTAAAATATTTTCCGGAAGAATTTCGTTTTACGGGTGGAAATTTTGAAGAATTGTGCTATCTTAATGCAAAGACAAGATCAACCGGAAAGAAAGAAGTTTTGAAATGAAGATCGGCATCATCGGCGGCGGTCCGGCGGGAACGTTTACCGCAAAAAAACTGAAAGCACTTCTGCCCGAAGCAGAGATCGTATTGTATGATTCGGGCATTTGCGGACTGTATACCAAACTGCGTATGCCGGAATTTATTGCCAATGATCTGCCGAAAGAAAAACTCATTATGGCATCCCCGGAACAGCTCAAGGCGGACGGTATCGATCTCCGTTGCGGGGTCACCGTTTCCAGTCTGGATGCCGCCGGACGCAGTATCCGGACGTCTGACGGCAACAGTGAAACATTCGATAAGATCATTCTTGCCACAGGAGCCAATCCTGTTCTGCCGGGGATCCCCGGGTTGAATCAGCGGCAGAACGTATACCTGCTCCGCAGTCTTTCCGATGCGGAACGGATCCACTCTGCTGCCGAAAAAGCAGACCGCAGCTGGGCAGTGATCGGCGGCGGTGTACTTGGCTTGGAACTGGCGTTTGCGTTATCCCGGCGCGGCAGAAAAGTGACCGTTCTGGAAGCACTTGACCGTCTTCTGCCCCGACTGCTTTCCCCCGCTCAATCGGAGGAACTGCGCAACCTTCTGGAGTCCGGCGGCGTACAGGTCCGCGTGGGATGCCGCATCGAAGAAGTCACAGCGGATGCTATCCGACTTTCCGATGAGGTGATTGCAGCGGATGAACTGGGCGTTTCCGCAGGGATCTGCCCCGAGATCCGCCTGGCGAAAGAAGCCGGACTGCATTGCGGCAAAGGGATCTGTGTCAATGAACAGCTGATGACCTCGGCAGACGGGATCTATGCGGCGGGCGACTGTGCGGAACAGAACGGTGTGACCGGCGGCTTGTGGATGGCGGCGAAGGGACAGGGTGAAGCCCTTGCCGAGATCATAGCGGAAAAACGCGACAATTATGTATATCCTGCTTATTTACCGGTATTGAAAATCGCGGGACTCGATCTTTCCGCAGTCAAAAAGATAAAGTGATAGAGTATTATGAAAAAATCTGATTTGGACGAAAAAGTATATTACGATGACTCGACAACAAAAGTGACAGCCTCCTTTATTGCCGGATACAAGAAGATCATTCTGCCGATCGACCGGGTAACGGATGTGATCATCAGCCATAAATCCTACTCCATGTATCTGTGTTTTGTGGTGTGTGTACTTTTGATCATTCTTCTTTTCACCGCGCCGTTCCTCCCCGCCATGCTGAACGTTGATCTTTCCAGCTCCATGATCTGGTATGCGTTCACCCCGATTTTCGGCGCATGTTGTATCTGGTTCCGCTTCATTTATGAAAACTATGTGGAACTTTACATCAAACTGGATGATGAAAAGAAATATCTGCTCCGTGTCATCACGCTGGGGAAACGGACGATCCTTTATGATGTGGCGGATGCAGTCCGTGCGGCAGTGGCAGACCGGAAAGCACGGACGGCAGAGGATGCCATGCTGGATACCGATTCTCTGAAGATCCGGCGTTTGAAAAACATGCTGATCCAATCCAATCTGGATATGACTCCCGAGATCATGGAACTTCTGGAAAAGAAACCGGAAAAACAACCGCAGGAAGCCGCAAATGGCTGACGAAATCGAGCGTAAGTTCCTGCTCAAAAACGATTCCTGGAAACAGGAAGTAACTCACAGTAAATCATTCCGACAGGGTTACATACGGACCGTTGCGCCACCCCGTGTTTCGGTGCGCGTACGCATCGAAGGCGATGAGGCTTTTCTGACCTTGAAGGGACCGGCACGGGGGATCACCCGCAGTGAATATCAATACCCTGTTCCTCTTGCCGATGCGGAAGACATGCTCCGGGATCTTGTATCCTGCGGAGAAGTGGAAAAGATCCGTCATTATGTGTCTGCACCGCCCTATACCTGGGAAATCGACGAATACCTGGGAGAAAATGCCGGGCTGGTCACAGCGGAAATCGAACTGCCCGCCGAAGATGCTGTTTTCGACGTCCCGCACTGGCTGGGGAAAGAAGTCACCGGCATTCCCCGGTACTATAATTCCCAGTTGGCGAAACGTCCGTGGCGGACCTGGACACCCGAAGAACAGGCTTGATCCGGTCAGAGACCTTTTTCCTTTGCGATCTCATTCATAACGGCAAGGAATTGTTCCGCAGACTCAAAGACGTGTCCGTTCCAACCTCTTGCTCTGGCACCTTCCACGTTCTTCGGTACATCATCGAAATAAGCGCAAGGGACACCGTAGCGGGCTTCGAAAAGTTCAAACATGCCGGCTTCCGGCTTGAAACAATGGGCTTCATAACTGAATACGCCGCCCGTCACCAGATGCGCAAACTTGTTTTTCCGGACCACCATATCCATGTGGAGCCGGGAGGTATCGGAGAGATAACAGAACCGGAACCGGTCGGCAAGCGAGGTGACCGCTTCGGGCATACCGGGGATGTTGTCGCCGATGATATCGAGCCAGATCTTCATCAATTTTGCCCGGGGGATCTTTCTCTCTGTCAGCTCATAGAAAGCATCCAGCCATTCCTCCTCGGAGACCTGTCCGGTTTCCAGATCACGGAACACTTTCCGGAATGCAGGGGGCGCAGGCATATCCAGGGGGACACCGCGCAGGAGTTTAAACTCCTCCTGATGCAGTTGAATACAAACGTTACCAATATCAAGAGCCACCACCGGGCGTTTTTCAAACGGGATCGTCATACCTCGATCACATCCTTTCTGTAATATTCATGACAAGAGCTTCCAAAGCAAGACGGGAATCGTATGCGCCCGTTACCATGGCAAGATTGGCATTCAAAATGTGTTGAAATGCCCGCGCCAGTTCCTTATCGGTGAACCGGCGGGCGTTGGACCAGGTCATGTATGCCCGGTAGGGGTGCATGGAGAGGATCACACTGTCGCCCTTTTCATCCCTGTGGGCTTCACTGAGCCGGTAAAAGAAATCCGCGGATGCGTGATCCGGGATCTGGAACCGGGCGGATTCCGCGCGGACCGCTGCCAGGCGTTTGAATTCGGAGTTCACCGAACCGACGATGGCGATCTCGGCGTTGACCGAGGCACCGCGTTCCTGCATCATGGTTTCCACGATCCCGGGGATCAGTTCCAATGCCTTGGCAGGATTCCGTTCTGCCAGTGCGCTGGAAAATTCCCAGGAAACCGTTTCGTCACTGCGGGAACAGACTTCCCGGCAGTCATGAAGTGTGATCCTGGTTTCATCGCCGGTATAAGCAATGAGTTTATCGATCTCACCGCGCAGGGAGCCGGCATCACCTCCTGCGATCTCCGCCAGATACGCCACGGCATCTTCATCCATACGTTTCCCGGCTGCATTGACAAATTCCCGGATCCGGGACATCAGCATAGCGGCTGCGCCCTTTGCTTTCGGGTCAGCCTTGTCAAACCAGTCCACTTTCCCCCCGGAACTCTCACAGGCTTTTTCGCAAAGCTTGTAAAATGATTTCCGGCGGTCAAGCCCGATGGCATCCAGGACCAGCGTCACTTCCGGCGGCAGACCTTCTTTCAGGAATGTACCCAGACGTTCGATCCGGTTCGGTGCCTTCTTGGACGTTTTCTCGCTGAACGCATCGTCGAACTTGTTATAATGTTTCAGCCAGATGATTTTCTGTGGAGAAAGGAAGGGTGGCGTTTCCAGAGAATCCATCAACCGGTCAAGTGCGACATGGAACTTTTCGCCTTCCGTATCGCCGCGGATGATCTCAAGATCCGGATTATCCTCCGGATTCTCCCCGCATAATGTACGGAGCAATTCCCCTGCCCGTTCCTTGACCAGGAACTCTTCACTGCCGCCGATCAGATAAAAAACACCCATCAATCGATCCCCGGGCGGAACTCTTCGTTACCTTTGAAGGAAAGAATCGTTTCTGCAATGAGTTTGGATGCCGCATACGCATCCCGCAGGTCACAGATCTCCACCGGAGTGTGCATGTAACGGTTGGGAATACTGAACAATGCCGTGGCGATCCCGGCACGCTGCATCTGAATTGCCGCAGTATCGGTCCCGCCTGTGGGACGATGTCCGGTTTCCAGCTGATAGGGGATCTTCTTTTTGTCACCGACTTTCATGATCCGGGCGAGAAGCACAGGGTTGTTGTCCGCATTCCGGGTGAGTCCGGTCCCCTTCCCCATGGTGAGCGTACCGTAACGGTCTTCACTGATACCGGGGACTTCGGTTGCGAAACCGACATCCACCGCGATCCCGACTTTCGGGTTCACGCCATGTGCACTGACGATAGCTCCGCGCGTACCCAGTTCCTCCTGAACGGTACCGACACATGCGACCCCGACTTTGACTTTCTTTTCCGCCAGGATCCGGAAGGCTTCCGCGATCACGAACGCACCGATTTTGTCATCCAGGCCTTTGGACATGATCCGGTTTTCAGAAAGCATCCGGTAATTGGCTTTGAACGCAACAGGGTCGCCGGCAGACACGATCGCACGGGCGTCTTCCTCGGTTTCCGCCCCGATATCCACCCAGAGATCCTTGATTTCCGGCGGAGTCTTCCGTTCTTCCGGGGACTGCAAATGAATGGGCTTTCTGCCGATCACGCCGGGGATACGTCCCTTCGACGTAATGATCTCCACTTCGATCCCGGGAATCGTCATCACGTCGATCCCGCCCACAGGACGGATCGTGAGCAAGCCTTCTTTCGTCACATGGACGACCTGGAAGCCGATTTCATCGTAATGTCCGGCGAGCATGACCTGGAACGGGTGTTCCGGGTTCAAACGGGCGATGGTATTACCCAGCACATCGGTTTCCACTTTATGGGCGAAGGGGGCAAGATAATTGCGGAATACGGCGGCCTGTTCGACTTCGAAACCGGAGGGGCCGGAGGCTTTCAGGAATTCTTCCAGAAATTTCAGACTTTTTGCGGGATACATGATTGGTTTTCTCCTGTTGTTGATTATCAATAATATGATGGAGATAATATACCCTGCCTTCCCTGTGTTTCAAATAAAATATCAGAAAAAAAACAAAAAAATCATTGACAGAAAAAAATAGAAAAAATAATTTCTTCAATGCTTGAAATATTATGATATGATGTTATATTCCGTTTCCAGAGAAACACTGACAAAAAACTTATTTCAAAAAAAGAAAGGTAAGAAATGAAAAGAATTCTTTTCTCGATCGCAGCGATGCTGCTCGCCGTCACCACCGCTTGTTCCACTTATTATAAGGATGCAAACGGAGATTATTTGAAATATCCGGAATCTGCCGGATCCAGCGATTATTTCACGGAATATGAAGTCGGGAAAACACGGATCAGCGGGTCCGGAAAATCGACTGTTGTGCTGGGGATCATTCATGCCGGAGAAGGCAAATTCTGCGCGCTGGGCAGTAATCCGAATTTGACATTGTTTGATATGATCCTGGAAGTTTTCTCTCCCACCGGGAAAGCGATCTTCAACGCCAAGAGTTCGGCGGTATATGATGCTGTCACAACGCACAATGCAGACTATCTGGTCGGCACCATGTTCTCTTATGCCGTACACAATTATCTGCTGTTCACCGTTGTGAACTGCAATATCACGGCATTCCCTGCCAAAGTAAAAAAGATCTCTCCCGCGAAAAAAATTATTCTGGATAAGGACCAGCGTCTCATTTCCGTTAATCCTGATGCCGACCTGGAAGATTTCTCTTACAAGAAAAGTCTGATCAGTCTCGATTCCCCAAAATAAGCCGTTGTGATGGTCTGCGCTGAGCAATGACGGGTGATTCCACTGTTGTTCAGCCGCAAGAAATACAAAGACAGCTGTGCCCCATCCGGGTTCGCAGCTGTCTCTTTTTATATACGGTCACTGACAGGGAAATGTGAATGTAAACGTGGAGCCTTCCCCCTGTTTACTGCGGAAGGAAATACTGCCGTTATGCAGATCCGCAAGACGGCGGCACAATGCCAGACCGATCCCGATGCCATCCACCACAAAACCGGGTCCGTTATCCACACGGTAGAAGTCCGTGAACAGATGCTGATGTTCCGATTCCGGAATACCGATCCCCGTGTCTGCAACATCAAGGACCGCAGAATCGCCCTCCTGCCGGAGTGTGATCGTGATACTGCCCTGTTCCGTATATTTCACCGCGTTTCCATACAGATTGATAAAAATCTGTTTGATCATACGGGCATCGGCACGGACCATGAGTGTCTCCGGCAGGTCCAGATGGACTGCGAGTGCTTTTTTTGCCGCCAGGGGCGCAAGTACACCGGCAGTCTCACGGATCGCAGAAGCCAGGTCAAAAGAGGTGAACACCGGTTTGAGGACTCCCGCCCCGGATTTCGCCAGATCCAGCAGGGAAACGATCAGGTCCAGAAGATGTTCCGCAGCGGTCAGGATCCGTTTGGCATAACTCTGGACTTTTTCCGGTGTGAGCCGGGCGGCACGGCCTTCCAGTAATTCACTGAACCCGATGATGGAGTTGAGGGGCGTACGCAATTCGTGGCTCATATTGGAAAGAAACCGGTCTTTGTGCTGGTGAGCGGCAATGAGTTTTTCCGCCTGCTCCTGCAATTCACGGTTGGCGGTCTGCAATTTGCCCGCCTGCATGGAAAGACGGCGTGCCATGATGTTGAAGTCGTATTCGATCTGCCCGATCTCATCCGGGGAGATCTCCTGGAACCGGAAATCCAGATTCCCGGTCCGCAATTCCCGGGTACCGCGGGAAAGACTCTGCAAAGATCGTCTTGTCGTGCGGGCAAGCCAGGCTGCGCCCAGAGACAGATAGAGAAACGACAGCAGGAAGAATCCGAAGAAGAAGAGGAACATATACCAATATGCTCTGCGGAAATCCTGCGCCATGATCCGGGTTTCATCATGTTCCAGCATTTCCATGCGCCGCAACGCTTCCTCCATGCCCGTCAATGCGCCGGAATATTGTTCAAAAAGATGCAGGACCTTTTCCTCCGTCATGCTGCCGCCGATCGTATGATGTGCCGGGATGGCGTGATCGGCATGATACCGCAGGTCATGGACCGCAGTCCGGTATTCCGGGGAACGGCCGTAGACCTGTTCGGACATGATCTTTGCCTGATCCTGCAGAGCCAGGGCGGCACGGAGTGTACTGTCGCCGTTTTTTCTGGAACGGTCAAGTGCGAACTGACCGGCGACCCGTCTGGCATTGAGGACGAGATCCTTTGTTTTGCGGAGCATGGCATTGCGTTCCGCGGCAGTACGGAGTATGGCATCGTGCTGCTGTTTGAAATGATTGCCTGCGAAGAGCATCAGCAGGATGAAGACCGCAGTCAGCAGAAGATAGACTGCGATGAGAAGAGCGCGTAAGTTTTTGGCGTTGGGCGCACTCATGCCAGATTCAGGTCTGCCATTTTCTGGATCGCCGCCACCAGTTTGGCAAGACGTACCGGCTTATCCAGAAGAATATCCGCAGAAAGGGCCTCCAATTCCCCTTTGAGTTCCGGGGAAAGATGGGCACTGGCGATAATGACACGCATCCCGCTGTTGGCTTCGTCCTGACGGATCAGTTTCAACAGTTCCGTCCCGTTCATATTGGGCATACGGATATCCAGGATCAAAAGGTCCGGACGCCAGGAACCGATCAGCATGGCTCCCTGTAAGCCGTCACCTGCCTCACGCAGTTCGTATCCCTGAAATTCTTCCAGCGCATCATGCACGAACTCGCGGAATGCTTCGTCATCGTCCACCACCAGGATCTTCACGGGTTCTTCCTCTGCGGAAACGGCGGGTGCAGCCCCGCCGGACCGTGTGAGACCGCGCCGGACGGCGAACTCATCCAGTTCCGCAATGGTGAACCGGTAATGTCCGCCGGGGGTGACACCGCCGGAGATCAATCCCTGCTTGATCCAATTGGTAAGACTGGAGCGGGAAACGCCCAGATAATGTGCTGCATCGTTTGTTTTGAGCAACTTGTTTTTATCCATTGCCGCCTCCTGTTAAATCACATGTGTAAAATAAAGCACAAACACCACGATCGCCAGTGCGATACGATACCAGCCGAAAGGCTTGAAGTCATGTTTGCGGATATACTTCATAAAGAGCGCGATCACGCCCCAGGCTACCAGAAACGCCGTCACAAAACCGATGGCAAGCGCGATCCATTCCGTCCCGCTGACACGGGCGCCGTGTTTCAACAGGGTGTACCCGGATGCCGCAAACATGGTCGGGATCGCAAGAAAAAAGGAGAATTCCGCCGCCAGCGGACGGGAACAGCCGAAGAACATACCGCCCACGATGGTGGCAGCCGAACGGGAAACGCCGGGAATCATGGCGATACACTGGCAGCACCCGATCCCGATGGCACGCCACCAGGAGAGTTCCGCGAATTCCTCCATCACAGAGCCTTTCCGTTTGGTGGAATCGGCAACGATGATGAATACACCGCCCAGGAACAATGCGATGGCAACGGTAACTGCGTTATACAGTTTCTCCTGGATCAGACTGCCCAGCAATCCGCCCACGATCACAGCAGGGACCATGGCGGCGGCAATTTTCAGCCAGAAGAAAAACCAGGGTTTCAGATCAGCTTTTTTCAGCGAGGCGGGGAAGATCTTTTTGGCGAAGTACACTACAACAGCCAGAATGGAGCCGAGCTGGACCACCACTTCAAACATATCGCTGAAGGGTTTGCCCATGGCAAGAAATTGATCGAAAAGGATCATGTGTCCGGTACTGCTCACCGGCAGGAACTCGGTCAAGCCCTGCACGATCCCCTGCAAAAATGATTTCCAATATAAAGGGTCCATAGTTTCCGTTCTTCCTCAATCAGCTCATGGAGCCGCCGCCCACAAAGATCCCTTTCAGGTTCATGCGGAGTGCTTCCGGTTCCGCGGAGGCTTCCAACCCCACCTGCTCCGTGATCTCGCCGTTATTGATCCGCTGAAGAAGTGAGCCGTTGAACGTGATCATGCCGTCTTCTTTTCCCGCCTGGATCGCATCGGAAAGACGTTCCAGTTCGTTCTCGCGGATGTATTTCTGGATCAGAGGAGTATTGATCATGATCTCATTCACGGGAACAACGCCGCCGCCGATGGCTTTCGGCAGAAGACGCTGTGCGATGGTCGCCTGAAGGTTCAACGCCAGAGATTCACGGATCGCATCCTGTTCCGATTTCGGGAAAAAGTCCAGAATACGGTTGATTGCCTGGGACGCGTTGGTCGCGTGCAGGGTGGAAAGGACCATGTGACCCGTATCCGCGGCCTGCAATGCAGATTCGAAACTCTGCTTGTCACGCATTTCCCCCACCATGATAATATCCGGGTCCTGACGGAGCGCGTGGGAAAGCGCACTCTGGAAACTGTTGGTATCCAATCCCACTTCCCGCTGCTCGAACATGCACATCTCATCCGGGAATTCGTATTCGATGGGATCCTCGATCGTGATCACATGACGGGGAAAGTTTTTGTTCACATGGTCCAGCATGGCGGCAAGCGTGGTGGATTTCCCGCTGCCGGTGGTCCCGCACACAATGATGATCCCGCGTTTTGCTTCCGAGATCTTTTTGATAACGGGGGGCAGCGTCAATTGATCCAGACTCATGATCTTGCTTTTCACATGGCGCAGAGTCATGGCGTGCATGGCACGCTGCTTATGGATATTCACACGGAATCTGCCGATCCCATCCGGGGCATACGAAAGGTCGGCATCCCCGGTCTCTGCATAGATCTTCTTCTGTTCCGGAGTAGTCATCACGTCCACAAGTTCTTCCATGAAGGCATGATCCGGCACGAAATCCAGGGGGACCATATCCCCGGCGATCCGCAAAGAGACGCCGGATCCCTCTTTCACATGCCAGTCTGATGCGCGGTTTTCGATCCCCTGCTGCAGGATCGAATGAAACAGTTCGATATTTTCACTCATGGCTCAACACTCCTTTGTGTATACTTTTACATATTAACGGTAAGATAACACATGATAGGGGATTTTTCAACAGAAAAAATGCTTTTTCTCTGTTATTTTTTACAGAAAATACCATTTTTGTTGTTTTTTATAAAATTTTATCCCCGCTTTCTTGAAAGAAATAAAATCACGGGTATATTATTGATGAATCTAATCAACAGAAGGAAATTCATCATGGATTCTTACAGCAATACCGTCAAGTCCGGTGTCAAATGCGCACCGCAGCGTTCTCTCCTCAAAGCTCTGGGGTACACCTCGGAACAGATCAGAAAACCCTTCATCGGGATCGTCAATTCCTTCAATGAAGTCGTGCCCGGACACATCCATTTGCAGAATATCGCCCGCGCCGTGAAAGACGGTGTACTTGCCAACGGCGGAACGCCCTTCGAATTCAATTCCATTGCCGTGTGCGACGGGATCGCCATGGGACACGAAGGCATGAAGTATTCTCTCTGTTCCCGGGAACTCATTGCGGACAGCATCGAATGTATGGCGCGCGCCCACGGATTCGATGCGCTGGTCTTCATCCCCAACTGCGATAAGGTCGTCCCCGGTATGCTTATGGCTGCCGCACGCCTTAACCGTCCCGCCATCTTCGTTTCCGGCGGGCCCATGCTCTCCTGGAATCAGCGGGACCTGAACAGTGTGTTCGAAGCAGTGGGTTCCGTCAAAGCGGGAAAGATGTCCGAAGAGGAACTCGGAAAGATCGAAGACAGTTCCTGTCCCGGCTGCGGGTCCTGTTCCGGCATGTTCACCGCCAACAGCATGAACTGTCTTTGCGAAGCATTGGGCATGGCATTGCCGGGGAACGGGACAGCGCCCGCCGTATTTGCGGAACGGATCCGGATGGCGAAGGAAGCAGGCGCACAGGTCATGCGACTGCTGGAAATGAATCTGTGTCCCCGTGACATCATGACGGCAGACGCGCTGCAAAATGCGTTGACCGTGGATATGGCACTGGGCTGTTCCACCAATTCCGCACTGCATCTGCCTGCCATTGCCGCGGAAGCGGGCGTGGAACTCTCTCTGCGTTCCATCAATCCCATCAGCGAAAAAACACCCAATTACTGCCGTCTGGCTCCCGCCGGATCCCATCACATGCAAGACCTGCACCAGGCGGGCGGCGTTCATGCGGTCATGAAAAAAATCACGGACCTGCTCCATCTGGATAATCCCACCGTCACCGGGAAAACCCTGGGGGAAAATATTGCCGCCGCCATCGACGGGGATCCGGAAGTCATCCACAAGTATTCCGATTGCGGCGGGCTTGCCGCTCTCTTCGGAAACCTGGCGCCGGATGGCTCCATCGTCAAACGCTGTGCGGTCCGCGAAGAAATGATGGATTTCACCGGGACTGCCCGGGTTTTTGATTCCGAAGAAGAAGCCATCGATGCCATCTTCGGCGGCAGGATCCAAAAGGGCGACGTGGTGGTCATCCGTTACGAAGGGCCCGCCGGCGGACCCGGGATGCGGGAAATGCTTTCCCCCACCTCCGCCATCGTCGGAATGGGGTTGGACAGCGATGTGGCTCTCATCACGGACGGACGGTTCTCCGGTGCGACCCGTGGTGCCGCCATCGGACATATCTCACCGGAAGCAGCGGCGGGCGGCCCCATTGCCTATGTGAAGGAAGGGGACCGGATCCACATTGACATTGCCGGGTATTCCATTACGCTTCTTGTTTCCGATGAAGAAATGGCGGAACGCAGAAAGACCATGGAGATCAAACCGCCGAAACAGCTTTCCGGTTACCTGAAACGGTATTCCAAACAAGTCGCTTCCGCCGCAAAAGGCGCGGTTCTGAACGGGTGACTTCATGAATGAAAAGTACCGGGAATGTTTTGAACTGATCGATCATGCGGATCGTGTCTGCGTGCTGACAGGCGCGGGAGTTTCCACGCTTTCCGGCATCCCGGATTTCCGGGGCAGAAACGGGTTCTTCACGTCCGGGGAAAACAATTGGCACGGACACAGCAAGGAAGAGTTGTTCGACATCGATTTTCTGAAAGCGGAGCCGGAAGTCTTCTATCAATTCGCCCTGGAATTCCTGTATCCCATGCTGGAGAAAACGCCATCCATCGCGCATACCACGCTCGCCGCCATGCAGACACGGAACATCTGTCAGACCGTATTCACACAGAATATCGACAATCTGCACGGGAAAGCAGGCGGAAGATCCGTAGTGGAACTCCACGGGACCATGAACGGATTCGTCTGTCTCCAATGCGGTGATTACTTTTCGCTGGAAGAACTTCTGCCTTCGATCCGGCAGGGGGAAGTCCCGTACTGTCCCTGCGGCGGACTGGTGAAGCCGGATGTCATTTTCTACGGAGAGGCGTTGAACGAAAATGCACTCACCCGTGCGTTCCGTGAATGTGAAAAAGCAGAGGTCCTGCTGGTCATGGGGACCAGTCTCACCGTCAATCCGGTGGCATCACTGCCCCAGTTCACAAAAATGGGCGGGGGAAAAGTGGTGATCGTGAACAGCCAGGCGACATCCTTCGATCCTTCCGCCGCGTTCTGCTTCGACGACATCGCCGGATTCTGTCAGGCGGCGCAGGAATATTTCCATCTGCAGGCGTAAACGGTTTTATCCGTTTGCGTTCCGGCGTTCCCGGATATGCTGCCGCACGTTTGCGAAGGAACAATAGGATGCCCGTGGACGATATTTGAGTTTCCCGTGTTCGAGAAAATAATCGGCGGCTTTCCGGTTCAAACTTCCATCCGCCATCACAAATTGTCCGTGGAAGCCCAGATTGTTTTGCAGTTCTTCCGAGGGTTCCCCCAGATTATCGGTCCATTCCCCGGGAAACAGCGCAAGAAAACGGGGATTGGAGTTCAGCCAGGTCGTCGTGGCAAGCGTATGACAGCCGCATTGTTCCGCCCCATCCATGATCCGTTCCAGTTCGCAGAAAAAGTAAGATTCATCCGCATGAAATGCTTTTGAAAGGGAAGTTCTTCCCTTGAACAAAAGAATTTTTTTAAGTTTCTCATGTTCAAATATTCTATTCAAAACCCACGAAACCCAATAATCTTTTTCGATCATATCAGGACGGATACCGATTTCAGAGGCAACTTGCGTAAAAATTGCCCGACGTTCCTTTTCTGAAACAGTTTTTAATGGCATAATAAAATCCTCCTCTTATTGAGCCAGACAACAAATCATTTTATGAATCCGTCCCGGCACCAGAACCGTATCTATTTTGATTTCTTCCCATTGTTCATAAGAAAACGCAGCCTTTATTTTCGCTCTCATATCCTCTTCTTCTGCAAGTTCGCCCAGTGTTCTTAATGCCTGCACTAACATTCGGCTTTGAATCAATTTCGGGGTAAAATCTTTTCTTGATGCATTTTGAAAGTGAATTTTTTGCGTTCCTATTTCAAAAATACGCCCGGGACCATCCCAAAGGTAAATGCAATGGGCTTGAATTTGAGTTGATAAACGCAAATAATTCAGAGCGGCATTCCCCGTAGGCTGTATTTGCCGCCCCATATTTTTGGCGATAGCAGCAGCAACTTTATCCAAATCCGGAGAAACATTGCGATGTAAAATTTCGCTGTACATAGGGTAGTCATAAATTCCGCGAAGCAACTTCCTGATTTTCCCTTCTTTCTCCAAATGAAACAGTGCTGTATCAATGTCATTTCTTTTGAAATAAGGCAAAAAATCCTTCGCTGAAAATGACCATCCCCGGCCATTTTCAGAAATTATTTTCCAGATTTTATCTTTGATCGACTGATACATACTCACCTCATGTTTTAAGAAATATAGCATCGTTTTTCTTAAAATCAAGTTTAAATGCAAAAAAAACCGACATAATAATCAAGCTATGCGGACGCGATTATGCTTATGCGGCACATCGCTATCCTTGCCTCCATGCTGCTGCCCGCGTTGGGCAAAGTCAAAAGCATTGCGAAACGCACCCATTGCTGCTCCAATCTGAAAACCATGTCCGTCTATTACCAGAGTTATGTCAACACCTATGACGGCTGGATGGTCCCCTGGGTGACAAAGGTCAACTATTCCGACGGACGTTTCCGCAATGTACACACCAACAGCAAAACCCGCGTGATGCACTGGTATGAAGCCCTGGTCCTGGAAGATAAGGACAGCAAAAAATTGAAGAATGCGGAGATCGACTACACCAACAACTACCGCAAATATTTCAAATACATGATGTGTTCCTCCGCCATTTACCCCAAAAACAACGGGATCCGGGAAAATCCCGGCTACATGTACGGAAGAGATATGACTTACGGGATCGCAAAAAATTATATCCCGAGTACATCGGATTATTACGGCAATGTTCCCAAGATCAAATTGAAAAGACTGGAACGGTTGAGAAACATCTCCCGTACCGCCGGGATCATGGATGGTGTCTGCCCGGATTCCCTGCGGTTTGCCATCCCGGGCAGCGGAAGAAACACCGATAACATCAAAGCGGTCGAAACGTCAAGAACAAAATTGTTTGTCAACGGCGATATTTATTACAATGAGAACTCCTGGACGAAAGCCAACATCCTCAAATGGAGCAAAGAAGACTTCATGAACGGACGTCATGCCAATGCAAATGCCATTCTCTTCCTGGATATGCACGTTGAAATTTGGAAAAGTCCGGATATGACGCGGCATTATTACATTTCCTCCACGCCCAATAATATCTTTAAACTTTACGAATAAAAGGAAATACAGGATCGTATTTCCACCCGTTTTTCCGCAGCGGAAAAAAATTATTCAAAAAAAATCAAAAAGTGTGGAACATTTTGCAGTAAACATTGTCTAAACTCATATCGCAACGAACGGCGAACGGATATTCCGCAGTCGTGATGCCCTTTATGAGTGATTCATAAACGGTTGCTCTTTGATGCGCGTCAGCCCCCTCCTGAGAGGGCAGGTTTCCCTCCCTTTTTTCCTGCCCTCTCTTTTCTATACCCCCTGACATCATGCTGTGCCTCCTCACGGCACTGCAAGGTTTCCCTCCCTTTTTTCCTTGCAGTGCCATTTTATATGCCCCCTCCTGGGCGGAAAGGTTTCCCTCCCTTTTTTCCTTTCCGCCCTTTTTTTGTGTCTTTACACCTTATGCAAACAGAAAACCGCCGTACCTCATCACGAAGTACGGCGGTTCTTTTTTTTACGGGAAAACGATGCGATCAGAAGATGCCGGTGATCCTGCCGTCCACCACATCGATCTCGTCGGCAATGGGTGATTTCGGCAATCCGGGCATGATCATGATCTCGCCGAGATAGACGATGACAAAACCGCATCCGTTGCGGACTTCGATATCCCGCACCGTCACAGGGAAATTCACGGGCACATTCAGCCGTTTTCCGTCGTCGGAGAAGGAATACTGTGTTTTTGCCATGCAGATGGGATAATTCTGTGCTTCTTCGCTCAATTCGCGGATCTTCTTTTCCGCCAGGGGAGCGTAATTGACTTCGGATGCGCCGTAATAATCCATACAGAGCGTACGGATCTTTTCTTTCACGGGCTGCGACAGATCGTACAGGAACCGGAAGGTGGAATTTTTTTCGCAGAGCGCTTCCACCTTTTCCGCCAGTTCCAGACAGCCCGCGCCGCCTTCACTGAATCCGTTGCTCACGGCACAGGGCATGTTATGGGCATGACACAACGCCCGGAAATGTTCCACTTCTTCTGCGGTATCGGTACCGAACCGGTTCAGATTGACAATGGCGTTCAGCCCCAGTTTCCGGGTCAGGTTTTCGTAATGTTTCAACACATTGGCGAATCCGGTCTTCATATCGCCTTCCCCGTGCATTTTCATGGCTTTCACGGTGGCGACCATGACAACGCAATCGGGTTTGAGTCCGCTCTTCCGGCATTTGATGTCGATAAACTTTTCCGCGCCCAGATCCGCACCGAACCCGGCTTCCGTCACCACATAATCCCCCAGGGTCAACGCCGTCTTTGTCGCCACCACCGAATTGCAGCCGTGGGCGATATTCGCGAACGGGCCGCCGTGAATGATGGCAGGTGTCCCTTCCAGTGTCTGGACCAGATTGGGCAGAAACGCATCTTTCAGCAGTGCGGTCATAGCGCCCGCCGCATGGATCTCCCCGGCGAGGACATCCCGTCCGTCCGTGGTTTTTCCGATGACGATCTTTTCCAGATTGGCTTTCAGTTCATCCAGACTGTTGGAAAGACAGAATACCGCCATGACTTCCGACGCCACGGTAATGCAGAAATGGTCTTCCCGGGGTATCCCGTGACTTTTCCCGCCCAGACCGATGATCACGTTCCGCAACATGCGGTCGTTCATATCCAGACACCGTTTCAGGGTGATGGTACGGGGATCGATCCCAAGTGCATTTCCCTGTTGGATGTGATTATCGGCAAGGGCGCACAAAAGATTGTTTGCCGCCGTGATCGCATGAAAATCCCCGGTGAAATGAAGATTGATATCTTCCATGGGGATCACCTGGGAATACCCGCCGCCGGCGGCTCCGCCTTTCATCCCGAAGACGGGTCCCAGAGAGGGCTCCCGCAATGCCAGAACGGATTTCTTTCCCCGGCGTCGCAAGCCGTCAGCCAGCCCGATGGAGATGGTAGTTTTTCCGTCGCCCTGTTTGGTGGGAGTCATGGCGGAAACGAGGATCAGTTTCCCTTTCGGTTCCAACTTCAAATCCCGGATCTTTCCTTTGAATCTGCCGTATTGATCGATCTGTTCCTCCTGCAAGCCCAGATCTGCGGCGATTTCTGTGATCCGTTTCGGATTTGCCTCATTGGCGATCTCTATATCGGTCTTCATTATTGTGTCCTTCCTGCATGTTAAATTCCGGCGTGTAATATAGCATGAATCACGAAATAGTCAAGATTTTCTAAAAAAAATGCTGTTTGCCTATTGACTTTTATCAAAAAATGCGTATAATATACGCTATAACGATATAGCGGAAAGGAGTCGTTGTCTATGAAGAAAAGAATTTTATATTCATCCGGTGATCACCGGATGAACCGTATGCGGTTCACTTTGATCGAGTTATTGGTTGTCATTGCCATCATCGCCGTTCTTGCGGGGATGCTTCTGCCTGCTTTGAGCAATACCAAAAGCATTGCACTGCGTGCCAGTTGTGCGGGAAATCTCCGTCAACTGGGGCTGGGTTTTGAAGGATATGCCCACGACAATACCGAATACATCCCCTGGCAACTGTACTGGTATCATTACAACACCGGCAAGAAAGTACAGTATTGGCCCGATGGCGGCGATAAAGCCTGGTACAGTGCGCTGCAGCCCTATTTCAAACTCACGGGAAAGGCATGGAACGGACGCAATTCCATCATTCATTGTACGGAACTGCCCTCCAATGATCAACTGGCGGCGGAATATGCAACTTCCTACAATAAATCCACAGGCGCGATCAGCTGTTATTACAGTCCCTGTTACGGAATCAATTTTTCCATCAACGGAATGCGCCGGAATAAATTACCGAAGAACGACCACCCCTATCTGCTGGTGACAGAAAAAGCCGTATCGGGAAATACGGTCAGCGTCAATGTATTTCCCGGTGTGAACAGCGTGGGGACGTATTCTTCCGGCGTCTGGCAGAGTACAAAGGGCAGAGGAGCCCACAACAAAACGATGAACTGTTTGTGGCTGGATGGCAGTGTTTCCGCCAGGACATCCAAATATTTCTGGGATCAGTACCTGCGTTATAATTCAGGAAAAACGTCCATATACTGGCGCAAAAACTTCTATCTGGACGACGCCAATGTCAAATTGCAATGCTACTAACCAAGGAGTACGGAATATGATCATGAACAAAAACAAAAACTTCACTCTCATCGAACCGCTGGTGATTCGTAATAAACATCTATGCTCATCTGAAAATAAAAATAACACCTCCTTACGCCCGGACGGGCGCACTTCACGCTTGCTGAAAGCAAGCTCTTCACACCTTCACGCGCCGAAGGCGTTCTTCACTCGATCAGCGTTCACGCTGATCGAACTGCTGGTGGTGATCGCCATCATCGCGGTTCTCGCGGGGATGCTTCTGCCCGCATTGAGCAGTGCGAAAAGTTATGCCACCAGTGCATCCTGTATCACCAATCTGAAACAGTTCGGTATGCTCACCCAGGCGTATTTGCCGGACAACAAAGACTATTTCATACCGTATCACGGAACAGGCTCCAATCCGACGTACACATACACGGCACTCCACACAGGCCGGGCGTACCGGTATCAGAGGAAAAACGGCGTATATGAAACGGTTGAAATCACGCAAGCGAATGCCTCCGGATACAACAGCGGCAGCTCACTGCACCCGCTTATCATGGGGTACGCCAAAGGGGATTACTCCATCGGATATTGTCCGGCGGACAAACGTCCAGACATCAGCCCGGCGTACTATGCAAGCAAACAATCCTACGGGTATTTTTATGATAAACTCGGTACCGCCACCGGCTCGCTCACCATGAGAAACCTGGTCCGCCCGGCGGAACAGTTTCTGTATGCAGAGAATTCCCACACCGGCAATGGCGGCGTGATCAATACCACGATCACCACGACAACCGCTTCGGCATGGCAATTTTTCCATAATCCGCTGCAACCCCGTCATACACCTCACGGCGAAACCTATTGCTTTGTGTATACGGATGGTCATACGGCATCCATTCGCTTCAGCCAGGTATTGACCCTGACATCCAGTTTCAACAGTCAAACAAGAAGATAACATATAGAGGATCTCATCATGAAATACACCTGTGTTCTATCTCAAAACAAAAAAACGTTCACGCTGATCGAACTATTGGTGGTGATCGCCATCATCGCCATTCTTGCCGCCATGCTTATGCCGGCTCTGGGTTCCGTGAGGGGGACCGCCAAGAAGATCGAGTGTCTCGCCCATTTCAAGACCATGGGTCTGGGCGCAAGAATGTATTCCAACGACTACAACGATGAGATCCCGGGGACTGTGGGCAGTTATGATATTCCCATTACCTGGCACACCGGATATCTGGGCGTGAAAGCACCTGCATCCATGGATAAATGGTACATCAACACCAATCCCAGCGCGTACCTCAATCCGAAAGACCCGGATCACATGGCAGCGAAAGTGCTGCAGTGTCCCACCGGGGAGCCCAAGTGTATTCAATACACGATTCCGGGCAACACCAAAGTATGGGCAGCCACCCGGAAATTCAATACGGTCTTCTCGCCCGGCAAATGGAATGACTGGAGCAATTTCCATAATGGAGATGCGAAAGCGGGCGGTTCGTACAAATATTCCAGAATACGCCCCAGCATTTTCCTTTATATCGAGTGCCGCTGGATCTCCACACAGGCCGCCGGTCAGACCACGGTCACCGGTCACACGAATGGAGATGTGAATGTGGGATGTTTCGATGGTTCCGCAGCGAC
Organism: Victivallales bacterium; assembly: GCA_045592785.1. Lineage (GTDB taxonomy): Bacteria > Verrucomicrobiota > Lentisphaeria > Victivallales > UBA1829 > RGIG8244. Next base: position 22,237 of record JAZNVL010000001.1, read on the forward strand.
CTGGAAATCAAAAGTCATCTCCAACACCTGGAAGGAATTCGGATTGAAACCGAACGGAAATCATGACATCAAAAGCACCCACGACGTCTTCTGACCGTCGTTTCTGACTTTGTATTCTTAATGCAATCCGCAATTGTTGCGGGCGCAACCACATTTTTTTCTGAAAAAAATGTGGTTTACGTCTTGAAAAAAACGTTTTTTGGCGTATAGTAATACTGAACACCAAAGGAAAGGAATCCCTGTAAATGAATTTTCTACGCAAAAAAAGAAGTTTTACGCTGATCGAACTGTTGGTGAGTGCTACTTGTTAAATAGGTGTTTTGCCGTTGTATTACCTCAAAAACAACTGGCTTTAATATAGCATATTTTCAGTGAAATTTCAAACATTTTATTTTTTTATTTTTGAGAGGGTATAAAAAAAGATCTGCACCCTCTTTTTTTATGGATGCAGATCCGGTTGTGAAATCAGTTTTTCTGATTTATTGTTTTACATTGAGATTTGTCAAGATTGCGATGTCAATTTTCGTTTTGGCAAGCAGATTTTTTATTTGGGTAATTGCCGCTTCGTCATCACCTGTTATAATTAATGTGGTTTCGTGTTCGTTGTCTTTGATTGCAAGACGCCAGCCGTCAAGGTTCATGATTCCGGCAAGCATGGTTTCTCCGATTATTTTTCCGGATATTTCAACTTTCTTGCTGACTTTTTCAAAAGAGTGATCTTCTTTG
>JAZNVL010000002.1:0-20817 GCA_045592785.1 Victivallales bacterium
CATGGCCAGAGAGAAACCGAATTCATTGCTGGCAGCAGTTTCGATGGCTTTGCCGCGGGCAGTGGAGACGCTGTTATCACCCCAGACGTCAGCAGCGACTTCACCGGCAATGGCTTTGTTGTCGATCTTTCCGCCGACGGAGAAGTTACCGCCTTTGATACGGAGAGTGTACTGGGTGGGGGATTTGTCATCTTTGCCCATTTCCAGGATGGTCATGACGCCATCACCGGCGTTGTTGACTGTGATGGCTTTGCCATGGAGGTCGGTACCGACGACTTCACCGGCTACCACATTGACCTGGGCATATTTTTCCTTGAAGTCAACAGTGGGGTTGGCGTAGTCGGTCGCAGCCGCGTAGAAGACCTGGGTCTTGCGTTCCAGAGTGGAGGTCTTGCCATTGGTCAGGACCATTTCTGCAGTGTGCATGACTTTGGCTTTGCCTTTGCTGGCGAGGAAGTCGATGTACTTGGTGTTCCATTTCGGATTGAACTGGAAGTAACGGGTATCGGACCAGTCGCCGCCTTTGACGAGGGCATCACCGGCGGAGTTGAAGTTCCGCATGAAACGGGCACCGCCGCTGAAGAAATCAACACCGTCGTTGTTCTTCCATGCCTGGAAGTCGAGCCCCATCTTTTCATCGTTTTCTGCGTAGATCTCATAAACAGTGATCTTTGCGCGGACTTCGGGAGTGGGACGGTCATATTCGTTCAGAGCAGCGAGGATGCTGGCTTTGGAGAAGGGAGCCGTCTTGAAGAGCATGAGGTTCAGTTCGGGGTCATAAGCCAGAGCATCGGTGGTGGTCAGGTTGTTCATCAGCAGACCATCTTCCACAGAATCGACTGCGGTATTGGCACCGATCGCCTTGACCTGCTGGTACAGGGCCGCGGCGGAACCGAATTTGGGAGCGTAGACATAGACCTGACGTCCGGAGCTGGAGGTGATACCCTTCTTGTCCAGCTGGCTGACGATGGAGTCAAAGCCCTGACATTCGGGAGTATCTTCGAAACGGTAATCTTCCGCAGAGATCATGAGAACGCTGGTACCGTCGGTGAATTTGACCGCTTTCACGTTGGTGTCGCTGTCGCCGCGGGTGGTCTGCACGACCTTGCGCAGGTAAGTGCGCAGTTCGTAGGGATCCGCATTCTTCAGGATGTATGTTTTGGTAATGACGTTGGGGTCATTGTTATCGCGGATGAAATGCACCACATCGGTATCTTCCTTGATGGTGTAGATCATGCGTGCATCCACACTGGAATCCGCGTAGGGAGCGGTAGCGGAACCGGCGCAAAGTGTAGTTGCTGCAGTAAGAGCAAGAGAAGCAGCAACGGTAAGTTTAGAAATATCTTTCATCATTGTTCAGTTTCCTTCTTCGTTGTCTTATTTCTTGCAGAGTTCATCAAATTCGGTCATGACACCGGTCTTCACATCTTCGTTGTACTGCACAGGAACCGCTTTCACAGTCACATAGTAGTAGGTCTTTTCCATGTTGCTGGTGGTAGTACCGAAGATGTATTTCAGGATGGGCAGTTCACACAGGAAGGGGATGCCGATGGTCTGTTCGACCTTGCTGACGCGTTCCCAACTGGTGAGGACTTTTTCCTGGTTCTGAGCGAGAGAAGCAGCCGCGGTGACGGAGGCTGTATCGAAGATTTCTGCGCCGAGGTTATTGCGTTCAACGGCGTTTTTGCTCTGCAGTTCGATTTCGAAGTTGACCACGCCATTTGCACCTGCGGTGATCACGGCGTTGGAAACGACAGCGGAGAGAGTGGCGTTGGAGTTGCCATCTGCATCGGTGCTGGCAACAACATCACTTCTGTGATCGCCATCTTTTGTGATGTTCTGATATTCCGGAGCAAATGTCACATTGTATTCGCGGGCTGCGCCGTTATCGGGCTGATTGGTCACGACAACGCTGGCAGTGCTGCTGATGGTGGCTTTGCCATTCTGCTGGAGAATGCGGATGAAGCTCATATCAAATGCGGGAGCCGTGTAGAAACCGCCGAAACCGTAGTTGAAGCTGCCGATCAGGTCAACGCCTTTGTCTGCCAGAGAATTGATCAGAGTTTCGCCGACCTTCATGGTGAGAACATCATAACCGGCTGCGAAGAGATTCAGACCGGGGCCGTTCTTCCATGCCAGGTAATCAATACCCAGGTCCATGAGATCGCTGTCACGGACTTCATAAACGGTCATTTCCAGACGGGTCTGGGGGATCGGCTTGTCGAACCAGCTGAGGACGTCCTTGATGGCTGCCACGTTGGACGGGCTGTCCTTGAAGTAGAACAATCCGCTGCCGGCATCCCACTTAATGAGAGCATCTGCCCAGCCGCCGAAGATGTCACCCTGACGGATGGCAGCGAGCATATCGGGAGTACCGCGGAACTGTGCGCGGTAGAAGCCCATCATAATACCATCACCGAGGATGTTGGTATCGAAACGATTCATTTTTGCGGGGCGGTCCAATGCGGCAATAATCGCATCGGCGTAGGGGAAGAAATTACGTCCGGTGGAGACGATGATCAACTGACGTTTGTTGGCAGGATCGTTCACACTGGAAACAGAAGACGCACCCGTATAACGGAGAACGGCATCCTTCATGAACGGCATGATATCTGCCGCTTTCGTGTGCTTCAATTCATAAATCTTTGTGCCCATGTATTTCTGAGCATCGTCTTCTACAAACGTGATCGTTTGTACCTTCTCGTCGTCTGCCGTAACTGTCAACGGCAGCGCGACCGAACACAATACCGCGGATGCGGCAAGGCAACTGCGAATCCAAAGGTTCATTTCGTTTTCTTCTCCTGTGATTCGTTGTTAGTTTATGCAGGAAAAACTCCTCCTCCGTAATGAAAAGAGCCACACCTGCGTCGTAAATTAGGTTAATTTAACCCGGCTTTTCGAAAAGTCAAGAGAAAAATACGGACTCGGGTCCAAAAAAAACAAAAAAAATACGGGATCGGGCGTGTTTCAACCCGATCCCGACCCATTCAAGCCGTTTTCATGACGTCACTTCGCCGCAGGTGCTGCCGGCGTGGTCGTCCCGCTGGGTGTCGTTCCCGTCGAAGCCGGAACCAGTTCTCCCACAACAACGATCTCCTGTTCGGTCACAACGACACCGTCATCACCCCCGGACTTGTCCGGCGTTTTCGTGTGATGCTTTTTCATGTGATGATGCTTCGGCTCCGCTTTTTTCTCCGTGGCACAGCAGGCGGCATCCTTTTTGTCTTTACATTCACTCTGACAACATCCTTCTCCTGCGGAAAGAGCCAGTGTGAGCATACCTGCGAAGACAATGGTTGAGATGGATTTCTTCATGGTTTTCCCTCCTTTTGATTCCGGGCGCGCTGCGCCCATTCTGTTTTTGCCCGGTCCGGATTGACCGGGCCTTTCCTCTTCCCTTATAATACAGTCCCTTTTACAAAAAACAAGGACCTCTTCTCTTTTTTTTCGAGAAAAATAACAGCAAATCCGTAAGACGGAAAAAAGTTATTGCCGTTTTTTCAGGTCGGCAGAACGGCGGAAGCCCCATTCCAGAACGGCTTTTCCGAAGGAATCGCGCCCCTTCAGATCACGGAATCCGGTGAAGATCCCCAACAGCGTTTCCCCATTCCGCGTACAGGTCACAGCAAGACAGAATCCCGCCCGGTTGGTGAACCCGGTCTTCAATCCGGTAACGCCTTCCACCGCGTATCGTGCGCCGGGGAGAAGATTATTGTGATTGATCAGGGTCAGGTAATTCTTCTGTCCTTTGTTGCGGAATGTTTTTCTGCGGATGGCGGACCATTCCATCAGCTCATCGTACTGCATATAGGCTTCGCAGAGCCGGACCATATCTTCGGCGGAACTGCGATTATCCAGATTCTTATTCTTCCCGGGCAGACCGTGGGGACCGAAAAACTTCGTGGAGGTCATCTTCAGTTCCGCCGCACGCTCATTCATCCGGGCGACGAAATTAGACATTTTCCCGTCACCCAGGAAAATGGCGACCATGCCGGCGGCATCATTGGCACTTTTGATGGCAGCGGCAAGCATCAGTTCTTTCAACGTAAACTTTTCCCCCGGCGCAAGATAAACTTTGCTGGGCGGGATCAGACTCGCCTCATGAGTCACCGTGACAACCGTTTCCAATCCGGCGGGGTATTTCACGCGATCAAGCGCATCCTCATACGCCAGCATCAGGGTCATGAGTTTGGACATGGAGGCAATGGGATACGCGTATTTCTCGTTCTTCGTCCAGAGGACCTGACGGGTATTCAAGTTCACCAGGATACCCGCTCCGGCACCCCGGGATGCCGGGATCGACCCGATGTTCCCACGAATCGCATTTTTATAATTCAGCGGACGCCATACCGGGTTCTTTTTCCCGGGGCGCGGCTGTTCGATTACAGGAGCAGGCCGTTCCGGTTGTGTCCGGAGTTCCGGGTGTGTTTTTTCTCCGGGTTCCTGCCGGATGGGTTCCGGGGGGATGAACGGTTCATCATTCCGGAGGTCCGCCGCGGATTTGGTTGCCGCGATATCGCCTGTTTTCAGCAGCAGATGGATCAGCACTGCATGTGCAAGCAGGATCGCGGCAAGCAAAATGATAACGAGACGGACGTTCATCCTCCGGGACTCCCCATACGATGGATCAATGCATGGCGAGGTTCAACGCAGAGAACAATGCCAGGATCGCAGCCTGGTCAATGTTGGAGTGTCTGCCCGCACCATAGATCAGAGCATTGTCACTCTTACGGCGCACACCGACGAATGCCATGGCATCCGCATCGGCATTCACGCCCATGGTCCGTTCGGAGAAGTCTTCCAGAATGAACTGATACAGTCCGGCGTTATCCCGGATCGCATGTACCGTTGCGGAAAGCGGGCCGTTACCCGTTCCTTCGATCTCCATTTCCTTCCCGTTGAACACGAGATTGAGTTTCACGGTGACACGTTCCCCGTTGGCTTCCTCCGACGCTCCTTCGGGGAGCGTGCGGGCGAACTTCCGGAGTTCGAATGCGCCGGACCGGTTCACGAATGCTTCGTGGAAGATATCGATCAGTTTTGCGGAATCCAGTTCACCTTCATGGGCATCGGCGTATTTCTGCACTTCCGCCCCGATGAAAGGATGCATTCCCTTGGGCGGGTAGATCCCGAAATCGTGTTCCAGAACGTATGCCACGCCGCCCTTCCCGGACTGACTGTTGATACGGATGAGTTTTTCGTATTTACGGCCCACGTCCGCGGGGTCAAGATGCAGGTACGGCACTTTCCAATCCACATGGAAGAGTTCACGCGCCATTTCGCGGTTTTCCAATCCTTTGCGGATCGCATCCTGATGGGAACCGCTGAATGCGGTGAATGCCAGCTGCCCGGCGTAGGGATGACGTTCATGCACTTCGATCCCGGTCGCCCGTTCGATCGTAGTGATGATGTGCGGCATATCGCTGAAATCCAGTCCGGGATCGATCCCGCGGGAGAGCAGATTCAACGCCATCACAAGAATATCCACGTTACCGGTACGTTCCCCGTGTCCCAGCAGAGTACCTTCCACCCGTTCCGCACCGGCAAGCAGTGTCATTTCGGAAGAAGCGACGGCACATCCCTGGTCATTGTGGGAGTGTACGCTCACCGTGGTTTCATCCATGTAGGGATATTTTTCGATGAAGTATTCCACCATGTCGGCGTAATGATACGGCGGGCGGCGTTCCACGGTCTGGGGGAGATTGATGATGAAGTCCCGTTTCGCAGAGGGTCCCCAGGTTTCCTTGACGGCTTTGCAGATCTCGATCACGAAATCCATATCGCTGTCGGTATATTCTTCGGGAGAGAATTCGTATCCGATCTTACCCCAGAGTCCGGCTTCCTTCAAGTATTTCACCACAAGTTCAGTACCTTTGACTGCCATTTCCAACACTTCGTCGTGCTGCTTATTGAACACCAGACGGCTGTGGAGGTCGCTGGTCGCCACATAGAGATGCAGGATCCCTTTGTCGAGACCTTTGAGGGATTCCACGGTACGGCGGATCAGATTTTCCCGTGCCTGGGTAAGGACGGAGATCCGGACATCCTGTGGAATTGCATTCTTCTCCACCAGGTTACGAACGAACTCGAAGTCATCCTGAGACGCAGAGGGGAAGGAAACTTCGATTTCCTTGAACCCGACTGCGCAGAGAAGTTTGAAATATTCCAACTTTTTTTCCGGATTCATGGGCATGGGGAGTGCCTGGTTACCGTCGCGCAAATCAACGGAACACCAGACCGGAGGCGCAGTCAATTCCCGGTCGATCCAATCGTGTTTGCCGATACGGACCGGTTTGACGCGTGCATACTTAACGCATTCTGTCTTCATTGTTCTTTCGCGGAACAGATTTGTTCTGTTCGGCCCTTTCCATGGTTAAAAAGTTAAAATTTGGATAATATACTCTGTCACGATGAAAAAAACAATCCTGAATCCAAATTATTTTTTATATTTTTTCAAAAAAAGCGCGCTGCCGTTCCCGGCGCGCGCTTCGTGTGCTCATTTTTTCGTTCCCCCGATCATTCCGACCGGCGGGAGCTTCGCATTATGACTCAGACTTTTTCAGTTCGCTGTCCTTCAAGCCGGTACCTTTGTGGTCCTGCTTTTTGTCCAGGTACTTTCTTGCCTGCGTCGCGGCCTTTTCCACTGCTTCGTCAATGGCCTTGTAGACATTGTCATAGGCAGTTGATGCAGCACTCACCGGGTTTTCCTTGATGGCGACGGAAAGAGAGGCGCTTACCAAATTCCGCTGCATGTCAAGGACGATGTCCGCATGACTGATTTTAAGCCGGAATTCCGCAAATGCTCCTTCTATGGCACTTTTTGCGTAGTCACGAATTTCGTTGCTGAGGGTGAAGTGTCTGACGCTTACTGTGATTTCCATAAGAAACCTCCTTTCCTTGAGGGTTGCTTTCTTATTGAAGAAGCGGCTTGTCCTGCTCCTTCTATCCACACAATAACCCATGTTTTTTCAATTTCAAGTCTCTTTTTCAAAAAAAATCCGTTTTTTTTCGATTTTTTTCCATTTACACTCATTTTTATGCTGAAACACGGAAATATTTGACCACTTTCCCCACTTTTTCACCAATAATTTTCCGCAAATATTTCCGCTTTCACGGTTGAATATTCGCCTTTCGGGTGTATTTTATGCTCCTGAAAGGTTTGTGTTATGTTGAAATGGATGAAACTCAAAAATCTCGCACTCGTCGAAGAGGCGGAAATCGAATTCGGACCCGGATTCAATGTCATTACCGGGGAGACCGGGGCCGGGAAGTCCGTCATCATGGGTGCCGTGGATCTTCTGCTTGGTGACCGGGCGGATAAGTCTGCCATCCGGAACGGGTGTGACCGGTGTGAGATCGCCGCGGAATTTCAGATCCCGGCATGTGCCGCCGGACCGGTCGCCGCCATTCTGGAAGATGCCGCTGTGGAAGATGATTCCCTCGAACACTCCATTCTCATCCGCCGGGTCATTACAAAAACATCATCCCGGAATTTCATCAACGGCAGTCCGGTGACACTTTCCGTACTCACCCGGCTGGGTGCTGTGCTGATCGATGTTCACGCCGCAAACGCTTCGCAAAGTCTGCTGCAATGTGCCGAACAGCTCGCCGTTCTGGACCGGTTCGGACATGCAGGTGAACACCTTCACACGCTCCGCGTTCTCTGGGATGAATTGCAATCTCTCCGGGAGGAACAGGCGGAGTTCCTTCAAACGCTCCCATCGGAACAGGACGTCAAACTTCTGCGCCGGACCGCCGAAGAGATCCGTCGAGCCGCACCCGAACCGGGGGAAGATGAAACATTGAAAAGCCGTCATGCCCTTGCCGCCAATGCCCGGAGCATCATGGAATACGCATACCGGGCGGGGGAAGCGTTGGCAGGCGATCACGAACAGAGTATTTTCCAGAACCTGACGGATGTACGCCGTGCGCTGCTGGATCTGGAAAAAGTCGATCCCGATCATGCGGGCGAATTCATTTCCCGGTTGGAAGAGATTACGGAACAGGTCTCCAATCTTTCCGCCGACCTGGAAAGTCATGCCGCATCCGTGGAACTCGACGGCAATGAATTTCTCGCCATGGAAGACCGAATGCGGGTACTGCAAACGTTGAAACGCCGGTATGGTCCCACGCTGGAAGATGTACTGGCGTATCTCGCCGACACCGAAGAAAAGATCCAGCAGTTCGAAGATGCCTCCATGAGTATTCAGCAGTTCGCCCAGAAGGAAAAGGAACTGCTGGCAAAATATACCTGCGCCGCCGATGCCCTTTCCCGGCACCGGAAAGATGTCTCGCAAAAACTGGTACGGGAACTCTCGCTCGAAACCGAAAAACTCGGGTTCAAACAGGCGGTATTCGAAACTCAATTCACAACGGTTCCCGCCGGACCCGGGGGGACCGATCATTTTGAACTTCTTTTCAGTGCCAATCCGGGGGTGCCGCCCTGTCCCCTGCACCAGGTGGCGAGCAGCGGTGAGATCAGCCGTGTGATGTTGGCAGTGAAAACGGTATTGGCGGAAGCGGATGCGATCCCGATCCTTATTTTTGATGAGATCGATGCCAATATCGGGGGTGAAACCGCATGGAAAGTGGGCGATGAATTACGGAAACTTGCGGGGACGAAACAGATCCTCTGTATTTCCCATCTGGCACAGGTCGCCCGCGCCGCTCAAACGCATTTCCTCGTGGAAAAATCCACCGAAGAGAATGTCACGCGTACCCGGATCATGCCCTTGACACAAAAAAAGAGAGAGGCAGAACTCGCCCGTATGCTGGGCGGGGGTCCTGCCGCTCTGCAACACGCAAAAGAAATCCTTTCGCGCCAATAAAAATTACCGTTTGATCAATGCGCGTTTCGCGATATCCGTACGGTGTTGTTCGCCTTCCCAGCTGATCTTTGCCACTGCTTCGTATGCGCCGGAGATCGCACTCTGCATGTCAGATGCCGTTTTCGCCACCACAAGCACGCGTCCGCCCGAATTGGTCACGCCGTCTTCACAGGCAGTCGTCCCTGCATGGAAGACCAGTGCACCCGTTGCTTCGGCATCCGCGATCCCTTTGATCACATGTCCTTTATCAAGGGGTCCTGCGGGATATCCGCCGGATGCCATCACGATACAGACTGCGGGATCTTTTGACCAGACGAGTTCCGCTTCCGCAAGACGGCATTCTGCGGTTTTCAGCATCACATCAAAAAGACTGCTCTGCAGACGGGGGATCACACATTCCGTTTCCGGGTCGCCGAACCGGACATTGAATTCCAGGACCTTCGGTCCGTCTTTCGTCACCATGATCCCGGCGTAAATGATACCGCGGTAATCCATGCCGTCCTTCCGGATCCCGGCAAGGAAACGATCCAATACCTGTTCCGTGACCTGCGCCATAACAGACTCCGTCACCACGGGTGCGGGGGAATACGCGCCCATTCCGCCGGTATTGGGTCCCATATCGTCATTGAGCAGACGTTTGTGGTCCTGGGAACTCACCAGAGGGACGATGGTCTTTCCGTCGGTGAGCGCGAGGATGGAGGCTTCTTCCCCGATGAGAAGTTCTTCCACCACGACCACGGCACCGGCGGCACCGAACTGCCCGCCGAAACAATCTTTGACGGCATCCAGTGCTTCCTGTTCGTTGGCGGCTACGATCACGCCTTTTCCTGCGGCGAGACCATCGGCTTTCACCACGACTTCACGCCCGGCGGCGTATTCATTTTTGATGTATTCCTCTGCGGACGGGGCATCGGTGAATGTCTGATAACGTGCGGTGGGGATCCCGTGCCGCACCATGAACTGTTTGGAGAAATCCTTGCTGCCTTCCAGACGGGCGGAGGCTTTCACAGGACCGAATACGGGGATACCGGCGTCACGGATGGCATCGGCGGCACCTTCGCACAACGGGGCTTCGGGCCCGACAACCGCCAGCGTGACTTTCTTTTCCGCTGCGAATGCGGCGAGGGATGCCGGATCGGCAGAAGGAAGTTTCACACATTCCGCGATGGAAGCGATCCCCGGATTCCCGGGTATACAATAGATCTTCCCGACTTCGGGACTCTTGCTCAAACCGTAGCAAAGCGCGTGTTCGCGTCCGCCGTTACCGATTACCAGAACATCTGCCATGATTTTTTCTCCATAGTTAAGTTGAATACTGTAATTTACAGCATACCGCCGAAATTGCAAACACCTTTCCCGCTTTTTTGCGCATTATTTCCGCAGAAACACTTTGTCAAATCCAAACGCATTCCGGTGATGACGGATCGTTACCGGACCGAATGGACCGTATTCCACTTCCACCACATCGATCCGGTAACGGATCCGCGGATGTCCCAACATGCGCATATAGTACAGCGCACCCCGGGCAATACGACGCCGTTGGTGAAGGGTCAGATTATCAAGCGGACGGAATTCCGGCGGACGGGTCCTGCCCGGTTTCCGGTAGAGCGTTTTCACTTCCACAAAGACAAGTGTCGTGCCGTCAAGGGCGATGATATCCAGTTCCGCTTTCGGGGTACGGCAATTCCGCAGGATGATCTGACATCCCCGGTAACGCAGCATGGCTGCCGCCGCATTTTCTCCGGCGTGACCGAGCCGTTTACACCAGCGTTTCTTCGTCGTCCAATCTGCCATAGAGCCCCCACAATGCAGATCCCAGCGGGAATGATGCAAGCAGACGCTGTCCCGCCGCAAAACGTTGGTTGATCTCCGCCGCCACCGCATCTGCGGAAGAAGAACGCAGCGGAGAGAATATGTATTCATCCATCACGGGTACACCGGGCTCATCACTCAATACGATAAGCAGAGTCTCGCCCAGCGGGACCAATGACTGAAAGCCGTACCGCCGGGTACGGCTCGCCGCACGGAGGATCACTGCACCCGCAGATTCCGGATCTGTCAGGATGTCTTCTTCCGGGATCGTGAGATAACGGTTCATTTTCCGTAGAAATTGATGGAGCCGGGAACGGGAGCGGGTGCCGGATTCGCACGGAAAAATTCCACCGCATCCGCATCATCCACCACATTGCGCGGGGAGATTTCCACCAGACATTCCGGGGTACCGTCTTCTTTGCAGGGGACCGGGATCCCGGCGGCTTTCATGCGGCGGACGTCTCTTGCCACCAGCATGGCGCGACAGGATTCTGCGGAGTCCACACCGGTTTTGTTCTTCGTGGGACCGAAGATCTCGTTGCGGTCGCCTTCCAGGATCATGACTTTTTCCGCCAGCGGAAGTGCATCGAAAATGAAGGATTCCAGTTTCACCGCATTGGGGGATTCCGGCTGGAACAGGACACCATCCGCATCCAGACAGGGTACTTTCTTATCGGCACGGTGCCAGGGAAGTTTCAGTTTGCCGTCAGCAGTCAGATCTTCGATGAACGAACGGCTGATCACATGAATGGCAGGGCTGCCCGCCAGGAAGTCGAGGGTCCCGTCGGCTTTGCGGCGTTCCGCCAATTCGGCAGGCATGTCGCTGTATTCAATGATCTGACAACGTCCTTCGGACATGCAGAAGTTCCCCAGTTTTTCATAGGGATTCGTTTTCGGCAGCATACGACAGCTGATCTGGGCACCGTCAAGCGCATGGAGTCCGATGAACAGCGGATCCGCCACCGGAACAAGAGGATTATCCACCTGGAAGTAGGAAATGTATTCCACACCCTGCGCTTTCATGGCATCCAGCGCACCGGACCGGCGCAGAGCGAGCAGCGTTCCGCCGTGTCCGTTGGGAGAAAGTGCCAGAGAATCTTCGGCGGCAAGCAGCAGTTCGCCATCGTATCCCACCGCAGGCATGAATCCCTGGGTGAAGAAGAACACCTGTTCCTTTTTCAAGCCGAAGTATTCGTGTTCGGCAAAGAACGAACGGGTGGCGGCATCATTGATCTCGCTGGTCATGATGTACCAGGTGAGATCCTTCCCGTATTTTTCGGAAACACGCAGGATCCCTTCCGCAAAATACTGGAACAAGGTCTTGTTCAGTACGGGCGTGATGGGATAAGTCCCCTTGGGACCATCGAAACCGAGACGGGTCCCCTGTCCGCCGGCAACGGTGAGCGCAGCGGCTTTCCCGGAGGCGAGGATCTCTTTGCCGAGTGCTTCGGCTTTTGCGAACAAATCTTTCTGTGCATCATCGGCGGCGGGGAACGGATAGAAGGGAGCGGGGGAGAGATCGGCAGGGATGGCGGTTTCCGGTTTTTTCAGCACATAATCCCGGATGAGGGTGGGCATTTCTTCGAAGTCGATCTGCTCGAATTGGGCGGCGAGTTTCGCCTTCACGCTGTCCGCTGCTTTTTCATAATACGCGGCAAGTTTTGTCTGACCTGCCTGTGTAAGGATCTCTGTCCAGTTCTTCATTTCTGTCTCCTTGATATATTATTTTGTAATCGTGATCAAATCATAAGTGCGGGAACCGAGCCCCAGTTTTTCCGCATAATCGAGCTGCTCCGCACCCTTGAACTTTGTCCCCCGCGCCGCACAAAGATCCCAACATGCCGCATCCACTGCCACCGGATCGGTGGAAGCCAGGATCCCGATATCATTCATCGTGCGGAGCATGGGATGGGGTTCGCAGTCACACCCTTTGGTGATGTTTATGGCAAAATTCAGGTAAATATTACTTCTTCCTTTGTGAGAGGCGAGCGCGTATTCCACCAGTTTTTCACGGAAATCATCCTTCCGGAACAACATATTTTTCAGCCCCTTCCAGGAAAGAATGGAGACCGCATGACTGGGACATGCCGCATAACAGGCACCGCACCCCAGACATTTGCTGTGATCGATCCGGCTCCTGCCCGGTTTCTTCTGAATATCAATGGCATCCACCTGACACCGTTTCACGCACAAACCGCAGCGTTTGCAGAGAAAATTCAGGATAACGGGCTGGATCCCCATGTGCATAGCCATCTTCCCGCCTTTGGAGGCGAACCCCATGGAAAGCTGTTTGATGGCGCCGCCGAATCCGGAAAGCGCGTGTCCTTTGAAATGCGCCAGCACAAGGATCTGTTCGTATGCCTCGAATCCCTTCCCGATGGCACAGGTCTTGAAGTGTTTGCCTTCGATGGGGACCAGCGTACTGGCTTCCCCGGCTTCGCCGTCGGTGATCTCCACCGGGATCCGGGTAAATCCGTGTTCCGCGGCAAGTTTTTTGTGACTTTCCGCATTCCGGCGACGTCCGCCATACAACACACTGGTCTCCAGAAATGCACTTTCGACCCCGCGCGCGGAGAGTTCATCCAGGATGCCGTCAAATGCTTTTGCGCTGATCCAGGTACGGTTCCCCGCTTCTCCGAAATGAACTTTGATCCCGGCTTTCGGTTTCAGTGTCAGGGATTCTTTTTCCACGATATGACGGAATAATTCCGCCGCTTTTTCGCTGACTTGCGCGTGTTCCGCACGATCGTCCAGCGGAATAAAATATACTTTGGCTTTTTCCATCGCTGTCATTCCTTACCGGAAAATATGCCGCTCCCACCTGCAACGGCGGACATTGTTCCGTTGACGTTATTGAGATATTCTGGCTGCATCACGGACATTCTGCAACGGAACCGGGTCCGCAGAAACGGCTTTTTTCTCCCGTGTGAGCCAGCCGGAACGGTGAACCGTGAATATGCAGTAGGGTGAAACCCAGAACAAGGTCAGGAAGCTGAAAACGCCGTAAACGTATGACCAGAGCGAATCTCCGGCACTGTAACGCCGTGCATATACAAATGCCGGCATGGTGGACCAGAACACGATCGCGAATGCGGCTCCGCTGATGAACGGAAGTGCACCATGCAGCAGACAATACCCTGCATACGTCACAAACACCACCGGGGCAAGCATCCAGAACATCTGCATCACCAGGTTCACCTGCATCCCGACCAGGTCATCATCATTCAAGTCGAACCGGCGGAAAGCGAAACGGCACATGGCGAGATTTTCCCGGACATTGCTTCTGCCCCAACGGATCAACATTTTGCACAACCCGTTATAAGTCAAAGGCATTTCCGTATACACCACCGAGGTCTGCTGGAATACCACACCCCAGCCTTCACGCAACAGAATATTCGTGATCGCACGATCTTCCCCGATGTTCGCAGGACGTCCGAAAAATTTCTCGTTCACCCATTCCTGCATGTGGGGCATGATCGCCTTTCTGCGGTACGCACTCAATGCGCCGGGGGTACACAATACGCTGCGCACCATGCTCTGTGCCGAACGCAGAAATTCGAAACCGAAAACAAAACTCACATCCAGCATCTTCGGGATCATGCCGGCATCCTTATTCAATACACGGATATTCCCCGCAACGGCTCCCGCTTTCGGATCCGCAACAAAGGGCGCAACAATCTCACGGATCGTTTCCGGTGTCGCCATGGAGTCACTGTCGAATGTCACCACGATATCTGCTTCCGTCAAACGGAACCCGTTGTAAAGGGCGCGGCGTTTCCCGCCATTGCGTTCCAGATTCAATGCCCGGATCCTGCCGTCGGATTCCGCCACGGCTTTCTGCATCCACTCCCAGGTATCATCCTTGCTGCCGTCATTCACTGTGATGATATCCAGTTTCGATGCCGGATAATTGCTGTTCAGCAGACTTTTCAGCGCATGATAAACCTGTTCGCCCTCATTGTAAGCCGGAATGATCACGGCGCATGTGGGCAGGTCATCCGGATTTTCCGGCGCGCGATAGGGCTTGTATTGCATGGCAAGAAGGATCTGCCATGCGAAGTAGAAAAAGTTCGCCAGAAGCATACCCAACCCCATCAGAAGGAACAGAAACACTCCGTATTCCGCAACCGCAAAACGTTTGGGCAGCAAAGGTTCACCAAATATAAAATATACCAGCGACAACACGATCAGAACTGCCAGAGTGATAATGCGGATCATCCCCTGCATACTGATTTTGCGTGCGGTATTTTGCGTTTCCATATTCTTCATTTCCGTCATTCCTGCATAATGCTTTTTCATGCCCGGTAATTTACACCCTGAATGACATTTTGTCAACCTTTTTTTTCAAAAAATAATACCTTTTTATAATAAAAAAGAGGCTCCCGGTTAAGGGAACCTCTGATCTCACAATCAACATGCCTTTTCAGGCGGGATGATTATTTGCCTTTGAGATTCAGAACTTGGCCTTCGATTTCGGAAGTTCTGTCGAGAGCAGAATTTGTAGCAATGTCATTGCACCATGCTGCGCCACCGGGACGGCTGACGGAAGAGTCGATGCGGAGGTAAGCACCTTTCTTGTCATGGTTCCAGACGCTGTTGCACTGTGCATCAGCAACGATAGCGGAAGCAGGACCGCAGGTGCTGGTGGAGATGGGAGAGGAGGAGTCTTTATCACCGCTCAGGAAGTAACCGTAGGAGAAGGTTCCGGGAGAAATAGTTCCGCCGGTATCGGTTGCCTGCCAGCCAGCCTGTGTGGTGGAGGGGCACATGTAGGACTTGGGTTCATCGAGGCTGTCACGACGAAGAGTTTCGAAGTGACCGGAAGCCAGGTCGCCGCCAGTACCGGTTTTGCCGCCAGTTGCATTGGGCCAGCTGCCATAGGGCATAGCCTGGTAGTCGTTTTCGTAGGTAACGAGAGCGGTACCCATCTGTTTGAGGTTGTTTGTGCAGTTAGCCTGTTTGCCGGTTTCTTTCACGGCGCCCAGAGCGGGGAGCAGCATACCTGCGAGGATCGCAATGATAGCGATGACCACGAGGAGCTCGATCAGTGTGAAACTTTTGTCTTCACGTTTCATTTTTCTTTTCTCCGTGTTTGTTGTTGTTTGTGATTGTGATTTTTCCTTATCGGACCTTGTTACTAATTATACCCACTTTTTTGAAAAATGCAATAGGTAAATCGAAAAAAATTGAAAAAAAATGCGATTTTTTCTGATTTTCGCAGAAAAATGCCCCCTACCTTCTAATAAATATGCTGAATGGCACAAGAAAAAAGACCCGTTTCGACACTCCACGGGCATTATAAACGTAGGTCAGACGCCAGGACCGTGTCCCGGGATCGGACGGGTTATCCTGTGATTCCCGCAGGTGAAACACGGGCATATTCCGGAAACGCCCCCGGATCAGCCGGGGCAGCGTAAACGTCCCGGCGAATGTCTCGATCAATATGTTATCATAATATACCGTGATTTTCTTTACAGTTTCGTGCAGAAGTTTCCGGTAGAGACTTTCCGGGATCCGGTGCTGCCGGACCTGTTTGGCTGTGAGATAACTGCCCGCCATGATCTGCTCCCGGGTACGATGTTCTTTTTCCTGCATCCGGATCTCTGCGATCTCCTCCTTCAATCGTTGTATGGGACGGTATACATTCCGGAGAATGAGGGCATATTCCGCCGGATCGAGTTTGGATTCCGCAAATGTTGCAGAGAGTTCCGCGAACCGCTGTTCCCGGAGAGCAAGCGTATTTATCCGTTTATCCAATTCTCTGTAACGGTACTCGGCTTCCTCCCATTCCGCCTGTTTTCTGCATTGAGCCAGCAGGAGAAGTGGAGCCAGAGCATTCTGCAAGCCGGTGTAAATACCATTCTCCCGGACCAGCGTAATATTGATCCGGGAGGCACGGCACGCGGGATCGGGGGAAACCACGCTTCCTCTGCGACAAAAATAATAGATCTTTCCGTGGTCATTGCCCATCACCAGCCGGGAACCGCAATTCCCGCAGAAAAGCAAACCGGAAAACGGCAATTCCCGGCAGCGTACCCGGCATTGATGGGTCTTGCGTTCCTCCATAATATCCTGCACCTGCTTCCATTCTTCGCAGGAAACGATCTCCTTTCCCTGCATCTGACGGGCGGGAATGAGTTCACCGTCGGGTCCGTACATATACCCTGCGTAAAACGGCTGACTTACGATATGCCGGAATGTACTGGGATAGCAAACAGTCCGGAACAAATGACGGTGCTCCGTATTCAGCTCACGGATGATCCGGTTGCAGGGAGTCATCTCCAATATCCGGCGGTAGATCAGACGGATCACTGCGGCACATTCCGGAATGACTCTGACCGCCCGTTCTTTTCCGCCTATATATTCGATCCCGAACATTTTGGGCTGATTGGGGTAATACCCGTTTTTCTTCAATTCCATCATGGCATCTTTGGCTTTCTGCGTCTGGATCTTCAACTGATTATCCACCACATGTGTCTGCACATCCGAAACCAGACAATCCATATAATTGGCGTAATCCACCTCCCCGTTCTTCACGGTCAGGATCACGATACCCGCAAACTGCAAACGTTGTTTCAGATAGTCATTGAGAAAACTCCCGCTCAATGGTCGTGCCAGGCGGGTCAGGTCGTCCACAATGACATATTTCACACGATGGATCATTTTCAGCATATCACCCAGCCCCTGACGATACCGTTTTTCCGCAGTCTGCTGTGAGAACCAGCGGTGAAATACTTCATCATGACGTTCGATCGTCTCTGCTCCCGCGGGATACAACCGTCCGGAGGCATTATGATCCTGAAAAACTCCGATGACGTTCAGTTTCTGTTTTTCCGCCAAAGTACGACATTTCCGGATCTGCATGGTCACAGATTCGCTTTCACTTTCTTTGCCGCTGGATTGCCGTGCGTAAATCACGCAGGATTGCTGCTTGTTGTATGAACTCATTTTTTCTCCTTGGGGTTGTGAGTTGAAATTTATACTGGGAATACCGGGTGTACTGGGAGTACTGTTACACCATATTAATATACACTGATATGGAGCAGTGACTGTGGTCATCGCTATCATCGCGATCCTCGCAGGTATGCTGCTCCCCGCTCTGGGCGCCGTGAAAGAAACCGGCAAACAGGCTAACTGCACAAACAACCTCAAACAGATGGGTACCGCTCTCGTTACCTACGAAAACGATTACCAGGCTATGCCCTATGGTAACTTCACCGGTGCAGCCGGTGGTGCTTGCATGAACGACGGCGACCTGGCTGCCGGTCACTTCGAAACCCTTCGTCGTGACAGCCTCGATGAACCCAAGTCCTACATGTGCCCCTCCACCACACAGGCTGGCTTCCAGGCTACCGGTACCGGCGGAATGCTTTCTCCCGGAACCTTCTCCTATGGTTATTTCCTGAGCGGTCTTACTGCTTCCACCTCTCCCATCTCCACCAGCACCTGCGGTCCTGCTTCCGCTATCGTTGCTGATGCGAATTGCGATGGCGTCTGGAACCATGACAAGAAAGGTGCTTACCTCCGCATCGACTCTTCCGTCAGCCGTCCCGGTGGCGCAGCATGGTGCAATGACATTGCTACCAATGCAGCTGTCAGCAAATCTGACATCGAAACCAAAGCTCTCGCTCTCACTGGCGAATAATCATCCCGCCTGAAAGGGCATGTTGATTGTGAGATCAGAGGCTCCCTTAACGGGGAGCCTCTTTTTTTTATTGATTCTGAAATACATCTGTTAAAAAAAAGAGAAAAAAAAGTTGGATTTCCGCTTGACAAACAGTAAAAAGCGGTATACATTAAGACAGAGTAACAGATCAAACTGGTTGACCAGTTAATCATAATCATATAACAAAATCAAGGATTTACCATGAATTTGGAACTCAACCACGGGGAAGGCAATCCCCGGAACTCCGAAGGATCGTTCGTCGAACTCAACGACGGACGGATCCTTTTCATCTACTCCCGGTTCCGCAATTCCGGTACTCACGATCACTGTACGGCAGACCTGGCGGAATGTATTTATGATCCCGCCTCCGAATTTTTGAGTTCGGAATCACCCATGAGCATGAAACGCAATCCGTGGACCAATGAACTGGTTGCCGTCTGGAACGATCATGATCCCCGCTGGGGCGTGGCGTATCGGGAAGGGGCCTGGGGACGTACCCCGCTGGTGATGGCGTACAGTAAGGACGAAGGAAAGACCTGGTACGGTCACACGATGCTGGAAGGCGAACCGAACCGGGGATATTGTTACACCGCCATACTGTTCTCTGCGCAGTGGAAAGATCGCGTGCTTCTCGCCTATTGCCGGGGCGCGGATAACGGTGTACTGAAAGACATGAAGATCAACCATGTAAGAATGAAAAAATAAGAAAAGGAACACAAAATGATTTTTGAAAACAATCACAAGGAAGGAAATTCCCGTAACTCCGAAGGTTCGTTCGTGGAACTCAAAGACGGACGGTTCATGCTCATCTACACGCAATACCGCAATGCGGGCGGCGGCGATCATTGTACCGCGGACCTGGCGAAACGGATCTATGCCGACGGCAAATGGAGCGAACCCGAAATCGTGGTGGAAAACAAAGCCATGAACGTGATGAGCGTCTCCCTGCTCCGTTTGCAGTCCGGAAAGATCGCCCTTGTTTACCTGGAAAAATCCGCAGTCCCGGTCAATCCGGCGTTCAAGGACAGCGAAGAAGGCGGGACTTTGTTACAGCAGGGTACGGATTTCGTGGATTGCCGTCCCTGGATCCGGTTCAGTGAAGATGAAGCGGAAACATGGAGTGATCCCATTCCCCTCACGAAAATCCCGCCCGTTTATCTGGTGGGGAATAACGACCGTCTGATCCAGTTGAAGAGCGGACGTCTGCTCTTTCCGGTCTGCATGTATCCCTACAAAACGTACCAGGGCGTGGCGTACTGTTATATTTCCGACGATGAAGGGAAGACCTGGCGCCGTTCCGGGCAAACCTGCTATCCGCCTCAATGGCTGGGCAGCGGACTGGCGGAACCCGGGGTCATTGAACTTGCCGACGGAACCATTATGATGTGGGCACGGACCAACGGCGGCTGTCAGTACAAGATGTTCTCTTACGACGGCGGGGATACCTGGTCTGTCCCCATGCCCGCCTCCGAATTTTTGAGTTCGGAATCACCCATGAGCATGAAACGCAATCCCTGGACCAACGAATTGATTGCCATCTGGAACGATCATGATCCCCGCTGGGGCGTGGCGTATCAGGAAGGGTCCTGGGGACGCACCCCGCTGGTGATGGCGTACAGTAAGGACGAAGGCAAGACCTGGTATGGTCACACGATAGTGGAAAGTGAGCCGAACCGGGGATATTGTTACATCGCCATACTGTTCTCTGCGCAGTGGAAGGATCATGTTCTTCTGGAATACTGCTGGGGTGCGAACCACGGGGTATTGAACGACATGAAAATCAACCATGTAAAGATGGAAAAATAAGAAAAGGAACACAAAATGATTCTGGAAATCAACTGCAAGGAAGGGAATTCCCGTAACTCCGAAGGTTCGTTCGTGGAACTCAAAGACGGACGGATCATGCTCATTTACACGCAATACCGCAATGCGGGCGGCGGCGATCATTGTACCGCGGACATGGTGAAACGGATCTATACGCCCGCCGACGATACATGGAGCGAACCCGAAATCGTGGTGGAAAACAAAGCCATGAACGTGATGAGCGCATCCCTGCTCCGGTTACAGTCCGGAAAAATCGCTTTCATTCACGGAGAAAAATCCGCAGTCCCGGTCAATCCGGCGTTCAAGGACAGCGAAGAAGGCGGGACTGTGTTTCAGCAGGGTACGGATTTCGTGGATTGCCGTCCCTGGTTCCGGTTCAGTGAAGACGAAGGGGAAACATGGAGCGATCCCGTTCCCCTCACGAAAATCCCGCCCGTTTATCTGGTGGGGAATAACGACCGTCTGATCCAGTTGAAGAGCGGACGACTTCTCTTCCCGGTCAGCGCGTACCAGTACAAGACACTTCAGGGTGTGGCGTACTGTTATATTTCCGACGATGAAGGGAAGACCTGGCGCCGTTCCCAACAGAGCTGCTATCCACCCCAGTGGCTGGGCAGCGGACTGGCGGAACCCGGGGTCATTGAACTTGCCGACGGAACCATTATGATGTGGGCACGGACCAACGGC
>JAZNVL010000003.1:0-41633 GCA_045592785.1 Victivallales bacterium
TGTAAAATAAGCCATAATTTTCTCCTATTATGACTTATTATACCTCCAATATTCAGCTCAAACAATAGAAAAAGGCTGTTGCTCACCTTTTTTGAGGTTTTGCAACAGCCCCCTTTGTTCGTTTGATTTGACGGCGGCGTTTACCGGATCAGGTAAATGCCGCATTGTTTTTTCCCCGTCTGCCCGGCGAAGACAGCCGCACCGTTTTCCTTCGTGAAGGGGACGGCTTCTCCGGTCCGCAGATCTTCCACCGCACTGACGGATGCTCCGTCACGAAGTGTAATGGTGCCTGCGACGGCCTCCGTGGAGTGATTGATGAGGAACACCAGACGGCAGTTGTCCTTTGTATCCTGCACCACCAATTCCGGCATATTGGCATCGGATCCGTCATTTGACTGGAAAGTGACGGGTTGGTGAACGCCGGCTTCTCCCAGCAGTTTGTAGAGATACTGCGTGTTGTTTTCGTGTCCGGACCAGCTTTCTCTGTGGAAAAACACGGTTCCGATGAAGTATGCCGTACCTTTGCCGAATTTATGACGGGTACATGACGGATAGCCTTGATAGGATCCGACGGCTTCCGCACCGCGGAGACGGCAGGTCATGACGTACCGGAAAATGTCAATATCGGTTCCGTCATTCATGACGAATGATTCTCCGGTCCCGTTGAGGATATCGTCATCGGCGATCCCGAAGACTTCGCTCAATCCGAACCCGGGAACCACGGAGTCGCAGTAGCCGCGATCGTCCTTGGATGCCAGCTGATAGTCCGCAATGACGGTTCCGCCTTCTTCCACAAACTGACGGATGACGGCGGCATTTTCCCGGCTCAATGAGAAGGAGAAGGGCAGCAGCAGCACTTTGTATTTCCGCAGATGTTCGATCTTCCATTCTCCCAGGAAGTCCACGGGGTATCCCGCTCTCCACAGCATTTCATGCGCCGAAAGAACGGATCCCATGTAATAACTGATATCGGCACGGTCGATACGGTCCATGGATGCCAGATGTTCCGCATCCCGGAAGAAGCCGATGACGACTTCTGCTTTCCGTTGTCCGGGGAGGAGCCAGGGAGCCAGTTTCTGCACCAGATTGAAGTCGCCCTGCATCGCCATAGAACGGTCTGTGAGGGTGCCATCCCGGCGTGCGATCCCGAATTCTCCACCTTCCAGGTCACTGACCCGGGGACGCCATGTCCAGTAACAGATCCCTTTCGCACCGTGGGCGATAAACTGCCACATCCAGAGGACGGCCTGATCGCCGGAGGGGGCATAGGGTTCATCCCAGCCGGCGGAATAGACTCTTGTACCGCCCTGGACTTCGAGTACCCAGGCTTCTTTGTTATGGATCCGCGCGGCACTTGCCATGAGGTCCATATCTTTGGCGCAGCGGGCGGGGGGCTTGTTGTAAATGGAGAGACCGATCTGGTCGGCATACCGGATGAGATGCCAGATATCATCGCCGCCGGTGGAGGAGTTGGCTTCCGGGAGCCAGAATTCGCCCAGGGTGGGATGGACCGGGTCTTCGCTCTTGATCCAGTCGCCCACGCGGGCAACGGTGGCAGTCAGGCTCTGATCCAGGAAGTCGCACCAGTCGATGATCTCGCGGTAACTGTGGAAACGGTACTGTCTGCGGGGCGGATGGATCTCATCGAAGGAGATGAAATCAGAAGGTCCTTCGGATCCCCATTTCGTATTGAGTTCTTCGATGGTCCCGTATTTTTCCTGCAGGAATTCACGGAACATGCGTTTATGGGTATCGCACCAGCAATAGGGATGGATCGTTGCTTCGCCCCAGGTACGCCACTGGATCAGGGCGGGGTGTTTCCCGTACCGTTTCGCCAGTGCTTTGAAATAACGTTCCGCATAGGAGCGGTATTCTTCCTCTTCGAAGCAGGGCTGTTTGTAAGTACCGTTGACGTCGGTATTTCCGTTTGCATCCACCATACAGCCCTTGTTATACTTGCGGATGATCCAGCGCGGCGGATAAATGCTGTATCCGATATGCACGCCAAGACCGATGGTGACTTTCAAGCCGATTTCCTGTGCCAGATCGAAGATGAGGTCCAGATCCGTGAAATCATAGACTCCTTCTTCTTTTTCGATCCGGTGCCAGGAGGCGAAGACACTGACCATTGTCATGCCCAGTTCTTTCATCCGGAGCAGATCGTCACGCCATTCCGATGAGTCCTGTGTCAGTGCGCGCCAATACGGTCCGTGACTGACACCGATGGGAAAAATTACTTCCTGTTCCATTGAGTGTTATCCTTTCGATGGGGGTTATTTTCTGTATTTTTCGATCACGCCGCGAAGATCCCAGTTGCTTTCTTCCAGAAGGACTCTGCCTTCTTCTTCCGGGATCCCGCAGATGTCATTCAAAATAAAACACGCACGGTCACGCAATTTCACGTTCCGCGCCTTGATCTCCACCATGTGATTGCCGATGACTCTGCCGTACCGGACCATGGCTGCCGTGCTGATCATGTTCAACGTCATTTTCTGTGCAGTGGCAGCTTTCATGCGTGTGGATCCGCAAATGGCTTCCGGGCCCGTGATGAGACAGATCCTGATGTCCGCATGATCCAGATTGGTCCCCGCATTGTTGCAGATGACGGCGGCGGTGACTGCGCCCCGCTGTTTGGCTTCGGCAAGTGCGCCGGAAACAAACGGTGTGCTTCCACTGGCACTCAATCCGATGATCGTATCATTGGCATTGACTTCCAGACGGATCATTTCGTCTCTGCCGTATTCCGCCTTGTCTTCTTCCTGTTCCTGGGCGCGGCACATGGCGGCGGCGCCGCCTGCGATGATCCCGAAGATCTTATCCGGAGCGATCCCGTAGGTGGGCAGACATTCCACGGCATCCATTACGCCCAGACGTCCGCTGGTGCCCGCGCCGATGTAGATGAGACGTCCGCCCCGTTTCATGCTTTCTGCGACGGCATCGGCAGCTTTTGCGATTTCCGGGAGAACGGCGTTGACAGCATCGGCGCATTTCCGGTCTTCGGCATTGATGAGCTGGAGCATTTCCAGCGTGGAACAGCGGTCGATGTTCCGGGTCGCCGCATTAACAGATTCGGTGGCACGTCTCATTTGCACAACTCCTGACATTTCTGGATATAGGTACGGGTGATGAATTCCGGGTTCGTGATGATCTTTCCGATCACGATGGCATGGGCTCCTGCGGCAAATCCCTTTGCCATGTCTTCCGGCGAATGGAAACGGCCTTCCGCGATCACGGGCGTTTTGACTGCTTTCACCAGCTGACGGATCAGTTCATAATCCGGTCCTTCCATTTTGACACTCTGCGGTGTATAACCGGAAAGTGTGGTCGCCACGATATCGGCACCACATTCGGCGGCGGCGATCCCTTCTTCCAGCGTGGCAATATCCGCCATCACGATCAACCCCAGTTCGTCCTTGATCCGGCGGATGAGTTCGGCTGCGGTCCCGCCGTCACGACGGGGACGCAGAGTGGCATCCACGGCGATGATATCAATGCCCAGACCGGCGATTTCTTTCGCGTGTTCAAACGTGGGCGTGATGTAGGGATACACCGGGTCCGCCGCCGTCTTGTTGATCCCGATGATGGGAATATCCACCCGTTTCCGGATCTCGGTGATGTCCTCCACCCCGTTGGCACGGATCGCGGCGGCACCGCCCTGCATGGCGGCACGCGCCATGGCTCCCATGCAATAACTGTCACGCAGGGCATTTCCTGCAAGAGCCTGACAGGAAACGATAAGTTTCCCTTTCAGTTTGTCCAGAAGTTCCTGTTTCATTCTTCTTCTCCGATCTGATTCCATAAAATGTTATGATCCGTGATCCCTTCGGCGCGCAATACCATGATCGCGGCACACCCGGTCATCCCGGACCCGTTGAAAAATTTCAATTCCTTGCCCGGCATATACCGGGATAATGCGTTTTGACATTCCCGCCGGAATGCCGTGCTGATCTGGAACATGCCGCCGCACGCCAGTACGCCGGATCCATCCACTTCCGCAACCGATGCCGCCAGTTCCGCAATGTCCCCCGCACAACGGGATAACAACCCGGTGCAGACCGTACATCCTTCTTCCGCCAGACGGCATATTTCCGGCACGAATGCCGCCAACTCACTGCGGGTGAGTTCATTTGCCCGCCGTTTGAGTTCCATACGACCGGAAAACGTTTCCACATCCAATCCTTCGGAAAGCGTTGCAAACATCTCACGCAGCCGTCCGCAATCACGACGCCGGTCCACATCAAACAAATACCGTTTCAATGCTTCCAACCCGAGAAATCCGCCGGCACCCGCATCATCCAGTGCCGGTCCCCAGCCGCCGGAAAACACCCGTTTCCCCCCGCGGACTCCAACAGCCACACTGCCGGTCCCCACCATCACGGCGGCGGTACAACGATACAATGCCGCTGCCGTCAGGATCATGTTCCCGTTCGCTTCACGGTCAAGGGTGATTTCGGTTTCCGGCAGGAGTTCCTGCAGAACGGTGCGTACTTCTTCCTCATTGGGGCCGCCCAGGGAAAAATACGCCCGTTTGATCCGGCAGGATGGCAGCGCGGATAAGCCCGCCTGAAGATATTCCTTCACCGGCAGCATCCCGCTCCGGATGGATGCCACGCCACCGCTCCGGCTTTCTCCGTAAATACGTCCCGTCCGGTCAAGGAGCCGGAACGCCGTTTTCGTGCCGCCGGAATCCATTGCCAGCAGCATCGGTTTATCATTTGTTGTCGCAATATGTGACATAAGTCGCCTCCAATCGCTGCCAGGAACGTTCTTTATCCCGTTGACTGAATACCATCGTGAGCAGATCCGATACGATCATCTGACTGGTCCGGGAGCCCATTGCTCCCAACCGGATCGGAAGTTCCCCGCCGTCGTTCGTATGCAAATGAATATCGGATAATGTGTGAACTGTGCTGCCGGAGACTGACGTGATCCCGATACATTTCACCCCGTTTTCCCGGACCGTTTTCATCAGTTGAATGATCCCCGGCGTTTCACCGAAATTGGAAAAAACGATCAGCGTATCGTTCCCGCCCAGAGTACCCGCAAACGTACGCCACATCTCCTGATCACGGAAAAATAACGTCTTGACTCCCAATCGCATCAGTTTGATGGAGAGGTCTTCCGCCGCCAACGCCGATGACCCGCTCCCGCAGATCATCACATGTTCCGAGCCTTCGATCCGCGCCGCCGCATGATGCAGAACATCTTCCGGGATCTGGAGCAGGGTCTTCCGGATGGATTCCTCGTGGATCCGGGTGATCTTCGCGTATAAACTCCGGTGATCCGCTGCCGGTGATCCCGCACTGTCCTTCCACAGAATATCTGCTTTCCGGGCAATGGCAAGTTTCAGTTCCGGATAGCCGGAATAACCCAGCTGTTGCGCAAAACGGACAATGGTCGTCTGATCACATCCACAACATTCCGCCAGAGCCCCTATACTCATCCCGATGACTTCCAGCGGCGTGGAAAGGATCTTATCTGCAAGCACTTTCTTGCGCTTGCCAAGCTTGTTGTAATGTCGTGCAATGACATCCCGGTAATCCGGTTTCGTGATCATCTTCTTCTGTACTCCTGATAATAAAAAGAAATTTTGTTGCTTTTCACAGGTAAAATAATCCACTTTTTTGCTTTTTCAAGTCAAAAAGTGATTATTTTCTTTATTTTCAGGAGGAAAGGATCACTTGCTGTAGGGTTTGAAACTGTTGTAAGGGGCTTTTCTTGTCAGGAAATTGCCTTTTACATTTTCCACATGCCCGTCATAGAACGAAAAATTCAGCGTGCGGTTATGCCGTCCGTTCACGATATCGTGCTTTCCGAATGCGGAAAAGCTGGTGAAACGGGGATGAGTCCCGCCCCAGGGAGTTGCTGTATACCATTCATGGGTTCCGGGGAAGAAAGTGACATTCCATACGATATTGAAGTAATCGCTGTTGGGGTAGAAATAATTGTTGCCATCCTGATCGGTCCCGGACCCGCTTTCCCACATATAGACACTTCTGCCCGGAGATTTGATTCTGCTCATCGGCATTTTCGGACCGCCCAGGGAACTGGAAGTCGTGTGTTTGTAACTGGGGATCCAGGTGCTGAAATTGTAATTCCCGGAATACAGACTGTGTTTCTTCCCGCTGGGACAAGCCATGAATTTCGGCATATTCTTATACAGCGGTCCGGCGACAAGCGGGTTATGATTGACATGATTCCAACCGCCCAGATCACCGGCGAGCAGCAGTGGCAGCGAGAGAGAGGGGCCGTTGGCGACTTCCGGACAATCCGGGGCGTACTTTGTGCCGTAATTACCCTGTTTGTAAGGGGAGTCGGAGGGCCCTGCGATATAAATCGGTGCGCCGTAATCGTCGTAATTGGATGCGTAAGAGATATTCAGATTGTTAAATGTTTTCATGTTGTTCATGCAGAATGCTTTTCTGCCGACTTCCTTGACTTTTCCAAGTGTGGGCAGCAGCATGGCGGCAAGAATGGCAATAATGGCAATAACGACCAACAGTTCGATCAGCGTAAAATAACGTTCTTTTGATTTCCAAATCATTGTTTTTCTCCTTTCTCCGGGATGATGTGTTATGTTAATATAATTTCATTCAAAAATATTTCAAGTGAAAATTATTTTTTTTAAAAGAAAAAGCGGATCTTCCGTCTGCACTTGAAAAATCGTCAAAGCGGGAGTACAGTATGGAAAATCAACAGAAAAGGAATTGCAGACTATGTGTGAAACGATCGAAATCCGGGAACCGGAGATATTCGGCGATACCGAATGTCCCATCGCAGAAAATCCCCTCTGGGATGAACGCAGCCATACTCTCTACTGGCGCGGAAGCAACGGCGATCTTTACCGCAGAAAAACAAATGATCCGGCGGCGGAAATGGAGTCGGTACAGCTCCCCGGTATCATCGGCGGGTTCGTGTTCGGCGAGAATGACGGTGAATTGATCCTTCTGGGCGAGAGAGGGCTGATCCGCAAATACCGGTGGGGTGAAGACGCACAGACGATCGCGGTCATGCCCGGCGCACACGAGGGGACGCTGATCAATGATGTCATCGCCGCTCCCGACGGCTCCATCTTTTTCGGCGTGCTGAAAGATTACTATTTCCAGGTGGAAAAGCAGACGGGGAAACCCGGATCTCTGTGGCAATTCACGGCGGAACGCAAGTTCATCCAATGGGAAACGGATGCCGGGGATACGCCCAACGGCATGGCATTTTCCTGCGACCGGAGCAAATACTATTTTGCAGTCACCGATCACCAGTGCATTTACGAGTATGATTATCCTGCCATGACAGGGAAACGCAAGTTCATCACGCCGGGTCATTCTGCGGACGGCATCACCATTGACGGGGAAGGCAGGATCTGGGAATCGGATTGCGGACAGCACATTTATTGTTATTCGCCATCGGGTGAAATGCTGAAAGTGTATCATTTCCCCACGTTGAGCGGAATTTCCAGCGTGATCATCGGGGACAGATTGTATTTCACCAGCATGAATTTCAGAAGAAGAGAAGGATATCCCATGGGGAAGGTGTATGCTCTGGATGTGGAGAGCACACCGGTCCCGGAATTCCGCGTGAAATTCTGAAGAACGTATCTTTTTTTTTGAAAAAAATGAGTTTCTCCGGTTGCTATTATGAAAAACACGGTTATATTGCATTGAAATAACAGAATCCCGGAGGACTTTGTATGGAATTGGAACAGAAAGAAATCAATGGTGTCTGCATCGTGAAAGCCGCCGGAATGATCACGGCCGGTCACGCAGAACGCCTGAAAAAGTATGTTCTCTCCTGTACCGGGAAATACAAAAAGTTTATCCTGAATTTTTCCGAAGTGACTGTGATCGACAGAACCTGCATTGCCGTGCTTGTGGAACTTTTCCGGCGGATCCGGCAGGAGCAGGGGGTGTTGATGATCGCCTGTGTCCAGACATTACCCCGTACGTTGTTTTACATCATCAGTGCCGACCGGCTGTTTGATGTGCAGAATACCGTGCACGAAGCATTGTGTAAACTGAACGCGGGGGGCAGCTGTAAGTCATGAAGATCCTGATCGCTTCTTATTATGCCGGATTCCACGGGGCGGCGGAACGCTGGATGTATAACAGCACAAAACAGTTGCGCGAGGAAGGGTTCGTTATGCGCGGCTCTTTCCGGAAGACTGCACGCGGATCCGAAAAATTCCTCAAGGAGTTCGATACCGTCGGCGCATTCGAAGGTCAGGCCGCTGATTGCGATCTGGTCCTGCTCAATAAAATGCCGGAGATCCCCCTGTTGAAACGGGCGTTGTCCTGTTTCCCCCACAAACTGGCGCTGATGGTGCACGATCACGATTACTATTGTCCCAGAAGACAGAAATGCCGTCCCGGACAGAAACGGTGTTGTACGAAGCCTTACCGGTATCTTTCCTGCGGTTTGTGCGGGATCTCCGTTGCCCCGGCTCATTGGCACGGCGGTTTCGGCTGCGCGTTTGAGGAGAAATTCCTCACGTTCCCCAACCGGTTCAAACTGTTCCGGCAGATCCCCCGGTTCGCGGTCCTTTCCGAAAGCATGAAACGGAACCTGATCATCAACGGCATTGAGGAAGAACGCATCACTGTGATCCCGCCCCATATTGAGATTCCCATGGTGGAACACGTCGGGACCATTGACGGGGGCCCGCCCATGATCCTGTTTTCCGGTCCCATGATCCGGGGGCGCGGCGGGGACCGTTTCCTTCATGTTCTGACGAAACTCAAAGAACCCTACCGTGCCCGTCTTCTCGGAGATGGTCACGACTGGGACCTGTTCCTTGCGTTGAGCAGTCAGTTGAAAGTACGCGGGAATGTGGAGTTCGCCGGTTGGCAGGAGAATCCTGAAACATGTTTCACCACTTCCGATATCGCGGCGTTCCCCTTCCATTCACAGGAACCGTTCAGTATGGAAGGACTTACTGCCGGTGCATACGGATTGCCTATTGTCGCATCACGGTCCGGTGGTGCCGAAGAATTTGTTGCGGATGGTCAAACCGGGTTCCTGGTGCCCCCGGGCGATCTGGATGCCATGGCGGAAAAATTGGATATCCTGCTGAAAGATGCCCGGCTGCGCCGTCAATTCGGGGAGGCGGGGCGTTTCTATATCACCGAAACATTTACCCGGGAACGCTTCCTCAATGGTGTCCGCACCCTCGCAGAAAGCGTGGGGTGGTAAGATGCCCGTCCCTGAAATACCGCGGGATGATCTGTTGGAAGAATTCATCCGTCCTGCTGCGGGGCCCGGCGGACAGCATGTGAACCGTACCGAAAGTGCGGTCCGGCTTCATTTTTATTTCCGGCGCACGACAGCCATTCCGGAGGATTGGAAAGACCGTCTGGCACTTCTTGCGGGGAATCAGCTCATGGGCGATGAGATCGTGATCGTAAGCCGTGAGACCCGTTCGCTGAACCGGAACCGGGAACGGGCGCGGGAACGATTGCACGAATTGCTTCTCCGTGCCTCCGTTGTGCCGAAAAAACGGAAGAAAACGAAGCCCACGCGCAGCAGTGTGGAAAAACGCCTTGCATCCAAATCACGCAGGGCAGAGATCAAACAGAACCGGGGTAAAGTGAGTTACTGAAGGGGAAAGGTGAGCGTTACTTTGCACCCGGAACCCGCTTCCGATTCCAATTGGAGCGTCCCCGCGTAATGCTCCATGATCGCCCGGCACCAGGGAAGACCCAGTCCTGCATGATCCGTTCCCGTAGTGAAAAACAGATCAAAACAATGAGCCCGCGTTTCCGGTGTCATCCCGCATCCGTTATCCTGTACGATGACCCGGAGTTTCCCGGATTCTGTCCGGGCGGAAACTGTGATCGTTTTTTCTTTGTTGTCTCCCTTTGCCAGAGCATCCCTTGCGTTGTTAATGAGGGAAAAGAACAGAAATTGCAAGTCTTGTGCGGAGAACAGGATCGGCGGAAGATCATCCGGAATGTCGCGCCGGAGAACGATCCCCCGGGATTGAAGTTGTTCCGTCAGAAAAGAGGTCACATCATCCAGTACCGCCGGAAGACGGATGGCAACCGGTGTCAGTCCGGCATCGGCGCGTGCAATATCCCGGAACCGGGCAAGGTCTCCATTGAGTTTATCCATGCTTTGCGAGCAGAGATCCAGATATTCTTTGTACTCGCTGTTCTTTCCCAGACGGAATTGCAGGAGGTCCAGATAGCCGCAGATCACGGACATGGGCTGACGGAAATCATGGACAGCCGCCGGGATCAGTGAGACCGCCGCCGCCTGTCTTCCGGCACGCAGGAGCGCATCGGTGTTTTCGAAGGAAGTTTTTTTCTGTTCCCGGAGCCGTTTCTGCAGGATGAATACCCGGATCAACAGGAGGAGTGCAAGCGCGGAAACGCCAGGGAACAGCCAGAAGAAAAGTGTCATATCAGAAAGAATGTTCTTCCGTTGGGAAGGAACCGTTTTTCACGTCATCACGATACGCCTGGAAGGCATCCGTCATGGCTTTGCCAAGCTGTGCATACTGTTTCGCATGTTTCGGAACAAAGGAACCGATGCCCAGAAGGTCTGTCACTACCTGCACCTGTCCGTCGCAACCGGCACCGGCACCGATCCCGATGACCGGGATTTCCAAAGCGCGGCTGATTTCCGCGGAAAGAGCGGCAGGCACACATTCCAGAACGAGCGCGAACGCCCCGGCTTTTTCCATATCCAGAGCCAGCTGTTTGAGTTCAGCGGCATCGGCTTCCTCCCGTCCGGCGATCCGATAACCTCCGGAGGTCTTCACATGCTGGGGCAGAAGTCCGATATGCGCCATGACAGGGATCCCGGCGGCGACCATTCTTTTGATCAGGGGCAGGGTATCCCTGCTGGATTCCAGTTTCACACAGTCGCAGGCGGCTTCCTGCAGGAAACGTCCGGCATTGCGCATGGCGTCATCATCGCCGCAGTGATAGGAAAGGAAGGGCATATCGCCCACCAGAAACATATCGGGCGCACCGCGGCGGACCTGTTTGCAGTGATGGATCATGTCATCCATGGTGACGGGTACGGTATCATCGTATCCCAGCATGGTGGTTCCGACGGAATCCCCGATGAGGATCAAATCAATATCAGCAGCCTGCGCGATTGCGGCGGTGGGCGCATCATACGCGGTGATCATGACGATCTTTTCCGCATTTTTCTTCATTTTCCGGAAAGTCCGGACCGTTTTTTTCTTTGTCATGGGCATTCTCCTGCATTTGGATGATCCAATCGGTGCATATACTATACAGCATCATTTCCGTTCCGTCAATCCGAAACCGCAAAAAATAATGGAAAAATATGAAAAATTAACGTTGAAACTGCTTTTTCCGGGCTTGTATTTTAAAAAAACGCGTGTATATTATACAGGCAAATACGTACACACCAATCAATCCGGCGTTGGACCATTTGCCTGCGGCAGGGGACACGCCAAAAACAGAATGGAGCCTGTTATGAGCAACCAGTACATCGACGGTTTTATGGCGAATTTCAAGTACGAAGGTCTGACCTTCGACGACATCTCTCTGATGACGCAGTACGCTGATTTCCTGCCCGATGAATGTGAGATCTCCACCAATTTCTCACGGAACATCAAACTGAACATCCCCTTTGTCAGTGCGGCTATGGATACCGTCACCGAAAGCAGTATGGCGATCGCCATGGCAAAACTGGGCGGGATCGGTGTCATTCACAAAAACCTTTCCGCCGCGATCCAGGCTGATGAAGTCCGCAAAGTCAAACAGTACCTCAATGGTTTCATCCGCACACCTGTTGTTTTCCGCGAAGATCAGACCGTTCGCGAAATGCTCAACGAAAAAGAAGCCAACAATTATTCCTTCTCCGGGTTCCCCATTGTCAATAACGACGGCAAACTTGTCGGCATGATCACCGCCCGCGATATCAAATTCTTCACCAAATACGATATGCCCATCCGCGATGTCATGACCAAGAGTCCCATCACCGCACCCGATGGCACCGCGCTGGAAGAAGCATTCCGCCTCATGGTCGCCTCCAAAGTCGGGAAACTCCCCACCGTCGATGCCGATGGTCACCTCACCGGACTTTACAGTTTCCATGACGTCCGCACGCTCATCGAAAACATGGAACCGGCGTACAACCGTGACTCCGAACACCGTTTGCGTGTGGCGGCTGCCATCAGCCCCTACGATGAAGAACGTGCCGCCGCTCTCGCCGGAGCCGGCGTGGATGCGTTCGTGATCGACACCGCCCACGGACATTCCAAAGGCGTGGTGGAAAGCATTGCTCTGTTCAAAAACCGGTATCCGGAAATCGATATGGTCGCCGGTAATATCGCAACGTACGAAGCCGCAAAAGCTCTGCTGGATGCCGGCGTGGATGCCATCAAAGTCGGTATCGGACCCGGTTCCATCTGTACCACACGCGTGGTGGCGGGCGTCGGTACGCCCCAGGTAACTGCGGTTTACGAAGCATACCGTGCAGTCGGGGAAGAAGTGCCCATCATTGCAGACGGCGGTATCAAGCAGTCCGGTGACGTGGCGAAAGCTCTGGCGATCGGTGCATCCTGCGTGATGATGGGATCTGTCCTCGCCGGAACGCTCGAAGGCCCCGGTGAAAAGACCTACCGCAACGGACGCCGTTATGTGCTGTACCGCGGCATGGGCAGTCTGGAAGCCATGCAGAAATCCAAAGGCAGCCGCGAACGTTACGGACAGGCTGATACCAACGACGTGAAAAAGATCGTGCCCCAGGGTGTGGAAGGGATGGTCCCCTACCGCGGTTCTCTCTGGGAAGTGATCTACCAGTTCATCGGCGGGCTGCGTTACTCTCTGGGCTATTGCGGCGCACGGAATCTGAAAACGCTGCGTGAAACGGCGAAAGTCATCCGGGTCAGCGGTTCCGCTCTCAAGGAAGCGCACCCCCATGACATCATCATGACGAAGGATGCGCCCAATTACATGCAGGAAAACTGAGATCCTGAAAGGGAGGCTTGTGTGGAATGAAAACAGTCATCTCGATTCTGCTGTTCCCCTGTATACTTGTGGTTCTGGCGGCGTGGGGCTGTTACGCATTCTATTGCAACGGGATCTCGGATCCGCTGGCGGCTGAATTCACTTCAAAAGCACATACGTTCAAAGCGTTCCTCTATATGGCGATGGGGATCGGACTGCCCGGTGCGATCCTCTGTTCGGTGTGCGGGTCTGCTCTCGTTGTTCTTTCGTTTATCTTCAAAAGCTGGTCACGCGCCGTGATTTCCGGTTTGATCGCCGCTTCCGGCGTGTATATCTGGCTTTATTTTCTCAATGTGGATTACCCCGTATGATGAAATTTACTGTTGACGATGCCATTCCTTATCTCCGGGGCGTTCTTGAGCCTTACGGAGAAGTGGAGTATCTGCCCGGAAACAAGATCTCCCGTGCAGACCTGCTCGCAACCGATGCCATGATCATACGCACCCGTACAAAATGCAATGAAGCTCTGCTGGCGGGGACTCCCGTCAAGTTCATTGCCACCGCCACCATCGGTACCGATCACATCGACGGCAAAGCATTGGACCGTATGGGGATTCAATATGTCAATGCACCCGGATGCAATGCACGGTCCGTCGCACAGTATATCGCTTCAGTCATCTTCCGGGATACCCATGATCCCGCCGGAAAGACCATCGGGATCATCGGCGCAGGACACGTCGGGACACAAGTGGAGTCTGTTGCTGTTGCGCTGGGGATGAACGTTCTGCGGAACGATCCGCCCCGTGCCCGCAAAGAAGGTCCTGCCGGTTTTGTCCCGCTGGAAACGATTTTGAAAGAATCCGATTACGTCACGCTGCATACGCCGCTGGATATGGATTCACCGGACCGTACCTGGCATCTTGCCAACGAAGAATTTTTCTGTAAAATGGCGAAGCAACCATTATTCATCAACGCATCCCGCGGGGAAGTGACGGATCCCGCCGCTTTGATCGCGGCTCTGCTTTCCAAAAAGATCCGCGGTGCCGCGTTGGATGTCTGGGAAGATGAACCGGAGATCGATCCGGAACTCCTTGCCATGGTCCGGTATGCCACACCGCATATCGCCGGATATTCCGCCGATGGAAAAGCGAACGGGACCATGATGAGTGTCCGTGCTCTGGCTGATTTTTTCGGGCTCGAACCACTGAAAGATTTCCAGCCGCGGGGGGTCCCCATGCCGGAGACGCCGGTCATCACCCCGGATCCCGGTCACGCGGTAAGGGATTGCGTGCTTGCATCTTATGATGTTCTGCGGGATGATGCACTGTTGCGTGGTTCGCCGGAGACTTTCGAAGCACAGCGGAAACATTACCCGTTGCGGCGTGAGTTCGGAGCCTATCGGATCGGGAATCCGGAAGCACTCCATTCATCCGCCCTGCATACTCTGAAAAATTTAGGTTTTACGATATCTTAACACACAAAAAGAAAGGTCAAATTATGACTACACTCGGAACAGCACTTACCCCCTCAGCGATCAAAGTCATGCTCCTCGGCAGCGGCGAACTCGGCAAAGAAGTCATCATCGAAATGCAGCGGCTCGGCGTGGAAGTCATTGCGGTCGACCGTTATGCCAATGCACCCGGTATGCATGTGGCACACCGCAGTCATGTGATCAACATGCTTTCCGCGGAAGAAGTCCGCCGCGTTGTGGAACTGGAAAAGCCCGACTATATCGTTCCCGAAGTGGAAGCCATTGCGACTTCTGAACTCAAAAAACTGGAAGCCGAAGGCTGGCACGTCATCCCCAGAGCCGAAGCCACATTCCTCACCATGAACCGGGAAGGCATCCGCCGTCTCGCTGCGGAAACCCTGGGTCTGCCCACCTCTCCCTATCGTTTCGCTTCCACAAAAGAAGAATTCCTGGCAGCTGTGAAAGAAGTGGGGATCCCCTGCGTGGTCAAACCCGTTATGAGTTCTTCCGGACACGGGCAGAGCACTGTCAAATGCGAAGATGACGTGGAAAAAGCCTGGGCAATCTCCCAGGAAGGCGGCAGAGCCGGTGCCGGTAAAGTCATCGTGGAAGGTTTTATCGCTTTCGATTACGAAATCACGCTCCTCACGGTCCGTCATGTGGGCGGTACATCCTTCCTGGAACCGGTGGGACATCACCAGGTGGACGGTGACTATCAGGAATCCTGGCAGCCCCAGGCGATGAGCCCTGCCGCCCTGAAAAAAGCGCAGGAAATCGCCGGAAAGATCACGGAAGCGCTGGGCGGACGCGGTATTTTCGGTGTGGAACTCTTCATCAAGGGCGATGATGTGATCTTCAGTGAAGTCTCTCCCCGTCCCCATGATACCGGTATGGTCACTCTGATCTCCCAGGATCTTTCCGAATTCGCGCTCCATGCCAGAGCCATCCTCGGACTGCCCATCCCCAATATCGCGTTCCACGGTCCCTCCGCTTCCAAAGCCATCGTCGTGGACGGCAACAGTGACGGTGTTTCCTTCGACAATCTGGAAGAAGTGCTTGCGGAACCCGATACCTCCATCCGTATTTTCGGCAAAGGACCGCTGCGCGGACACCGTCGTCTGGGTGTACTTCTTGCCCGTGGTGCCACCACAGAAGAAGCACTTGCGAAAGTCATGCGTATGCGTGAAAAGATCAAGACCAACTTGAACAACTGAGTTTGCACTTTATGGAATCTCATTTCACTCTGTTAAAAAAATCTTCTGCTTCCGCCGCCCGTCTGGGGGTACTGGAAACACCTCACGGGAAAATCCAGACACCCATCTTCATGCCCGTCGGCACCCGTGCCACGGTCAAAGCCATGTCTCCCGGGGAATTGGAAGAATTGGGGGCGCAGATCATTCTGGGCAATACCTATCACCTGCTGCTGCGTCCCGGGGAAGACCTGATGCTGAAGGCCGGCGGACTCCATAAGTTCTCCGGCTGGAATCACCCGATCCTTACGGACAGCGGCGGATTTCAGGTGTTCAGTCTGGCTTCTTTGCGGAAAATGAAACATGACGGAGTGGAATTTGCTTCCCATATCGATGGTTCGCGGTTCTTCCTGGGACCGAAGGAATCCATTCGCGTACAGCGTGCGCTGGGCTCGGATATCGTCATGGCGTTCGATGAATGTACGCCCTATCCATGCACATTCCCCGATGCCGAAAAGAGTCTCAATATCACGCTCCGATGGGCGGAAATGTCAAAAGAACAGCCTCTGAACGACGGACAGCAGATGTTCGGGATCGTCCAGGGCTCCGTCTACCGGGAACTCCGGGAACGGGCGGCAAAAGCCATTGCGGAGATGGACTTCAACGGATATGCGGTGGGCGGTGTTTCGGTCGGTGAATCCGAAGAAGAAATGATGAATGCTCTTGACTGGACCGTTCCCTATCTTCCGGAGAACAAACCCCATTATCTGATGGGGGTCGGCACGCCGAAACAGATCCTGGAAGGTGTCAAACGCGGGATCGATATGTTCGACTGCGTGATGCCGACCCGTCTTGCAAGACACGGCACAGCGTTTATCCGGGGCGGGATGACGATCCCTGTCAAAGCCGCCAAATACCGGGAGGATTTCTCTCCCGTGGATGAACAATGCAACTGTTACTGCTGTTCCAACTTTACCAAAGCATATATCCGTCACCTGTTGAATGTCAATGAGATATTGGGCGTCCGCCTGCTGACGATCCACAATATTCATTACTTCCTTCGTTTGACGGAACGGATCCGGGAAGCGATCGCCTCGGATACTCTGGAATCTGCGGGGGATAGTATTTTATAAAAAAGTGCAAAAAAAAAATTGTATTTTTTTATTAGGAGTGCTATATTATAGAAATTCGGAAGTACGAAACAAAAAAAGAAAGAAACGGATGGAGTTTTTATGAAAGAAATGGATCTTAATTTTTTCATAGGTATTCTTTTGCAGCGCTGGAAAGTTCTTTTGATCACAGCGATCGCTGTTGCTGCGTGTACCTTCGGTGTCACGAAATATCTTGTCAAGCCATCTTATGAGTCCAGTGTGACTCTTTTCTTCGGGCGCATTATGGATGCCGGTACGGATGCAAATAATACATATTCCGGGGATTATACACGTTCATTGAGTATCGGTCTGCAATTGGCGAATGACTATCGTGAGCTGCTTAATACCAATCATGTGAAACAAAGCGTATTGGATTACATTCAGAAAGAACATGGTGTCATCGGTGAACCGGAATATGATGTAAGCGTTTCGCTTGTCCGTCAGACACGGGTATTGAAGGTCACGGTCACAACGAAGAATCCGGAACTTTCCATGCAGATCGCGGATGCGTTTTCTGTGATTTTCATGCAGGAAACCAAGAAGATCCTGGGCTTGCAGAATGCGCAGATCATTGACCCTGCCCTTTTGCCGGAAAAGCCCTGCGGTCCTGCGGTCCTTAAATTTACCGCAGTTGGCTTCATTTTTGGATTTTTGATCTGTTTCGGGCTTTTCATTCTGCTTGCGTTGCTGGATAACACGGTCAAGTCCTCCGATCAGATCGCAGAAGACTTCGAACAGCCCATCATCGGCACAATTCCTGAAAATGAGGATGTTTGCAAAGACAATTTCAAGGGAAATTATATCGTTTCCATTGCGGAAGGGGCTGTGGCTGACCGGAGCAGCGAAAGTTACCGTTCCAGCCGTGTCAATCTGGAGTACAGCGGCTTCTCAAAAGAAAATGAAGCCCGTGTGATCGTGGTTACCAGCAGTATTGCAGCCGAAGGGAAATCCTTCAACAGTTCCAATCTTGCCGCATCGCTCGCTGAATCCGGAAAGAAAGTTCTGTTGATCAACTGTGACCTGCGGAAACCCACGTTGCAGAAGATGTTCCAGAAATCATCTGCCATCGGCCTTACCAATTATCTCGTCGGGGAAAAATCCGTGGATGAAATCAAGGAAAAAAATCTGTTGGACCTGCCCCTGGACGTGATCTTCTGCGGTCCGGTACCCCCCAATCCTTCCCGTCTTCTGACTTCCGAACAGTTTGATAAACTCATCGAAGCGCAGCGGAAGGAATATGATTACATCATTCTGGATACGCCTCCCATTCTGGAAACTTCCGATGCCGCCAACGTGGGGCGTTGCTGTGACGGTGTTCTGCTGGTTGTCCGTGCCAATTATACCCATACCAAATTGATCCGTGAGACGATTACCCAGATCAAACAGATGAAACTCAATTTACTGGGCGTTCTGCTTAACAGAAGTGCCTCTCGTAAATTGAATGGCTACGGCTACGGCTACGGTTATGGCTATGGCTATGGCGCCGGTCACAAAAATCAATACTGATAAAGCCCCTGACTTTTTCTCTTATGTTTGATCTGCATTCCCATATTCTCTGCGGACTGGATGACGGCGCGGAATCCATGGAAGAAGCAGAAAAGATGTTTGCCCGTGCCGGCATGAACGGGATCCATACCATTTGTGCGACCAGTCATTACAGCAGAAATGTAACTGCTGAAAAGTACAATGCCGCCTTTGATGCCGCAAAAGTATTGGCGGAAAAACACGGGATCGATCTGCTCCCGGGCATGGAATACGATCTCTGCTGGATGGATTTCTTCGCAACGGAAGAAATCCGCACCATCGGCAGCAGTTCCTGCATCCTGGTGGATATGAATCAGGATTATCTGGTCCACTCCATGGTCAATCTCTTTTTCGAGTTCAAATTGAAGGGGTTCAAAATCATTTTCGCTCATCCCGAACGGATGCTCCCGCCGAAAGAGCTGGATAAACTCATGAAGCTTTTGAAAGAGAATGACATCTACATTCAGGTGGACACCGGAAGTCTGGTCGGAAGATACGGTTCCCTTGCCCGCAGCAATGCCTTCCGGGTCATGGATGCGGGCGGATGTCATCTGTTGGCGAACGATGCGCACAAGGCAAGACATTTTCTTTTCCCGGAGTGTAAAGCCATCGTGGAGAAACGATACGGGAAGGGAGTGTTCGAACTTCTGACAGAAGAGAATCCGAAAGCCCTGTTTGCGGGGGAAGATCTTATTCCCAGCAAGCCCCGTAAAACCTTTTTTCAACGTCTCTTTTCCCGCGCCTGATCTTTATTTGCAGAAAAACACAACTTTTTTGCTGAAACACCCTGTTTTTTTGTAAGGATTTTTATTTTTCTGACTTGCAAATCATTCCCCTGTGTGCTAAAGTACAGCGAAAGTATATATATTTAATTATTAAGGAGCCGTTATGTCTGTCGAAGGTATGTTTTGTTCTTGCCTGGAGAAAATATTTCCCGATGAATCAGCCGGCGGAACTGCCGGTTTCCGTGCCGCAAGCGCATTGCGCGGAGAACGCTTTTCCCTGCAATTTGCCTTCCGGTGCAGCGGTTATTACTCCACGCCTGTTGTCTTCGAGGTCGATTCCCCCCTGAAAAAATACATCCGGGTCCGTCGGGTCGCCCTGGTCCCCGTCCATTATCCCGGTCCTGTCAATGAGGATGATGAATTTCTGCGGAACGGTCTGCCGGGATTATATCCGGACCCGCTGATGGATTTTGATTTGGAAAAAGGGTATAAAGTCGCATCCAATATGTGGCATGCGCTCTGGATTGATATCGATATACCCCAGCGCATGAAAGCCGGGAAATATTCTTTGAAAGTGACATGCCGTCAACCGGGCGTTGAAGAACCCGGTGCCAGTGATACGTTCACATTGAAAGTCATCGATGCGGTCCTCCCGCCCCAGAAACTCATTCATACCGAATGGTTCCATGCGGATTGCCTGGCAACGTATTACAATATTCCCGTGTGGAGCGAAGAACACTGGCGGATCATCGAAAATCATTTCCGGTCTGCAACCTCGCACGGGATCAATATGCTTCTGACTCCCGTTTTCACCCCGCCGCTGGATACGCAGGTGGGCGGCGAACGTCCCACCGTACAGTTGGTTGGAGTGACCCTGAAAGATAAGAAATACCATTTTGACTTTACGCTTCTGACCCGTTGGATCGAGCTTGCACAGCAATGCGGATATCAGTATTTTGAGATCTCCCATCTTTTCACACAATGGGGCGCAAAATTCTGTCCGAAGATCATGGCAAAAGTCAATGGTAAACGGAAACGCATTTTCGGCTGGGATGTGCGGTCCGACTCCAAAAAATACCGGGATTTCCTGGATGCATTCCTTCCCGCACTGACCGCTTACCTCAAGAAAAAAGGCTTGCAGGATCGTGTGTATTTCCATTGTTCCGATGAACCGGGCAAGGATCACATGGAAGCCTACGGAAAAGCCGTTGAGATCCTCCGCAAACATTTGCAGGGATTCAAGATGTGCGATGCGCTTTCCAGCGTGGATTTCTATAAGACCGGGTTGGTCCAGACTCCCGTCCCTGCGGAAAATCACATCGGGGATTTTGTGGATGCGGGTGTGAAACCGCTCTGGACTTATTACTGCTGCAGTCAGGTCTGGAAGGTGCCGAACAGACTTCTTTACATGCCCAGTGCGCGGAACCGTATCCTGGGGATGCTTCTCTACCGCTATGATGTCACCGGTTTCCTCCAGTGGGGATTCAATTTCTACTATTCCCAGTTCTCCATCAAGCCCATGGACCCGTGGTTCAGCACGGACAGCGACCAGGGATTCCCGGCAGGCGATGCCTTTATGGTTTATCCCGGTGACAAAGGGGAAGCGGTGGAATCGATGAAACTGGAAGTCCTGTTCCAGGGCTTGCAGGACCTCCGCGCACTTCAACTCCTTGCCACAAAGATGGAACCCCGGCGGATCGTTGCCATGCTGGATGCCGCATCCCCCGGGAAACGCATGACCATGATGGAATATCCCCGTTCTGCCAAAGAGCTCCTCGCCATGCGTGAAAAGATCAACGAACGGATACGGCAGCGTTTCGCAAAGCGCGGCAGTACACGATAAAAGGGTTCGGATGTCATGAGTAAACGGAATCGCCAAATGCAGCATCCCGCAGGGAAAAAATACAAAGAAACGACCGGTGTCTTTTCGGCATCGTCTTCCGGTTTCGGCTTCTTCCTGCCCGATGATGAGAGCGGAAAAGAATATTTCATTCCGCCCCACGGCGTGGGAAATGCCATCGACGGCGACAGAGTTCAGGCAAAGATCTATTATCCCGATTCCGCAGGAAATGTTCTCGGCTATCCTTCCAAAGGACCCGTGGCGTATATCATCAATATTCTCGAACGCAAACGGGTATTCACTGTGGCGAATATGACTTCCCGGCATACCGCTGCCCCGCTGGATCGTCATCTTCCCGATGAACTGCCGGTGAATTCTGTTCCCCGGGGCGTGAAAACCGGGGACTGGGTCAAACTGCGGCTCCTTGCCAACGGGAAGAAGTTTACGGAACGTCTCCGCGGCAGTGTGGAGGAAAACCTGGGGCGTGCCGGGACTGTACGCGGCGATTTGAATGCCGTGATGGCGGAATTCAAACTGGAAGGACCCTATACGGAAGCGGAAGAAAAGGCGGCATCTGCATTGACGATGGAAAAGATCGCCCGGACCGATCTGCGGCATCTGTTCACCGTTACGATCGATCCCTCCGATGCCTGTGACTTTGATGATGCGCTTTCCATTGAAGTTTCCGGGAAAAACGAAGTAACTCTCGGCGTTCATATTGCGGACGTTGCCGCATGGATCCAGCCGGGAACAAAATTTGATAAAGCCGCTTTGAAACGCGGGTTTTCCGCATATCTCCCCGGCAGATTCCTTCCCATGCTCCCCAAAAAACTGACGAAGAAGATCAGTTTGCAGCAGAATAAAGATTCTGTCGCTCATACGGTTCTTTTCACGGTCCGACGCAGTGATGGAAAGATCCTTGCCACACGCCGCGTCCATTCCACGGTCCGGGTCAACGCCAGACTTTCCTACGATGAAGTACAGCGTTATCTTTCAGATGCGTCCCAGGCACCTGCCGAATGGAGTCGTGAACTCAAAGAAAACCTTTCGCTCCTGGCTCTGATCGCGAAACGTTTCCGTGCGAAACGGGCGAAAGAGGAAGGATTCCTGCAGCTTGATACGGTGGAGACCCGGGCGATCTGTGACGAAAAGACGGGGAAAGTCACGGCGTTGGAACGGCGCGAACAGCGGGAAGCGGATCAACTGGTGGAAGAATTCATGCTGGCAGCCAACTCCGCAGTGGCGGCGGAATTGATCACAAAGAAAGTGGCAGGTCTGTTCCGTGTGCATCCCTATCCCATGCCGGAACGGATCGAAGAATTTTCCTCTTTCGTGGAAGCCTCTTTCGGACTGAAAACGGGCGATATCCTTGCTTCCAGAGAGAATTGCCGCAAGTTCCTGGAAAATCTGCCCGATGACCATCGCAAAAGCGTGATCGTTTCTGCTTTCCTCCGTGCGCTCCCCCGTGCGGTCTATGCGGAAGATCCCTCCATCCACTTCGGACTGGGCAAATTGCAGTACAGTCATTTCACCAGTCCCATCCGCCGGTATACGGATCTGGCGATCCATCAGCAGTTGTGGAGCATGGATCAGAATACGCGTCTCCGTTCCAAAAAACGGTTCGGCGAACTCGCCATAACGTGTTCGGCGCAGGAAGAAGCGGTGGATAATGCCTTTTTTGCCGCCAATGACCGGATGATACTGCATTATCTGCTGCAGCATGATTTTCTGGGAAAGGGGGAGATCTTTCAGGCGGTGATCGCAAAAGTGACATCCGCCGGATTACTCTGCGAAGTCAGTGACCTGGGACTCTATGGGTTTGTCCCGGCATCCCATCTTCGCGGCGGTTATCAGCGGAGCCGGGTCCAACGGACAAAGGCGCTCCGTGCGGGCAGTCACACGGAATATGTTCCGGGCGATTTTATATATTTGATACTGGATTCTCTGGATATGGTGCGCGGGAGCGCATTGTTCCGGATCGCATTATAACAAGCAACATTACCCATAAAACAACAACAGGAGAAAGAAAATGGCAAGAGCATTTTCCAAAATCTCACCCGATTGGTGGGATTACACAACCCTCGATCGCGACATCCTGGATGCCGCAGCACGGATCACCCTCGACACCCTCAAAAGTTATGAGCGGCCCGGCTTCAAGATCAACCTTTACAGCACCTTCCAGGAATTCTATTGCGCGGAAGCTCTGGAATACATCCGTTGCTGGCAGAAGGCTACCGCTGACAATCCCTGCGGGATCTGCGGTCCCATCGGCCCCACGGAACAGCTCCCTCTGGTCGCTCAGATCGTCAATGAAATGAACCTCTCTCTCAAGAACGCGCATTTCTGGGGCATGGATGAATGGGCTCTCGATGGCGATGTCCCTGCCGGTATGGACTTCCCCCTCGGATTCGCCAAAGCCGACTGGGATCTCTGTTTCTCCCGCATCCGTCCCGAACTCCGTATGCCCGAAGAAAACCTGCACTTCCCCAATGGTGACCTG
Organism: Victivallales bacterium; assembly: GCA_045592785.1. Taxonomy (GTDB): domain Bacteria; phylum Verrucomicrobiota; class Lentisphaeria; order Victivallales; family UBA1829; genus RGIG8244. The sequence goes on from JAZNVL010000003.1 coordinate 23,325, forward strand.
AAAGCATATACCGATTCCTATGATGCCGCAAAATGCCTCATCATGCAGGGCGGTCAGGGCGAAACCAAACACTGGGCATTCAATGACCCCGTGCCCCGTACCGGCGCTTACAAAGATGCACCCCCCACGCCCGCAGAATACCGTCAGAAAGCGGCACGTCTCGTGGAACTCCATCCCATCACCCTCATCCAGAATGCCCGTACTTCCGGCGGCGGTACCGTCCAGAACGTGCCCTGCCGTGCATTCACCGTCGGTCCCGTGGAAACATGGAAGTCCGATCAGGTTTCCATCTGGCATCCCGGACATCATGACAATCCCTTCGGTATGCGCCTGACCACCTACATGATCTCCAAGAAGATCGCGGACAGTGCCGTTCCCATGTCGCTCTTGAGCGAACATGACAACGTGGTGTTCAACTTCTACGCGCCCGGCTTCGGCGTATGTGATGTGGAGATGCACTGATCATGGCTAAACGCGCTTTCGCTATCGCTTCCCATCCCGACGACATCGAATTCATGATGGCAGGGACTCTCATCCGGCTGAAAGAAGCAGGATATGAGATCCACTACATGAATATCGCCGACGGGGCTCTGGGCGGCAATATGCTCAATCATACGGAACTCGCCGCTTGCAGACGCAAAGAAGCCATGGCTTCCGCCGCTCTTATCGGCGCGGTGTATCATGAATCCATCACCCATGACCTGGAAGTATTCTACAACACCGAACAGCTTACCAAAGTCGTGCGGGAAGTCCGCTCCGTCGATCCCGAGATCGTCCTGACACATGGTCCCTATGACTACATGGAAGACCATATCAATGCGGGCAGACTTGCCGTTTCCGCTGCGTTCTGCCGCGGTATGGGGAATTTCCGCGGAGCAGAAGATATTATGCCCGTCATGACCGACGTGGCGGTTTATCATTCCCTCCCGCTTTCCCTGAAAGACCAGCTGAACCGTCCGGTGATCCCGGATATGTTCGTGGACGTCACCTCCACCATTGAGATGAAACGTGCCATGCTGAATTGTCATCAGAGCCAGAAACAGTGGCTGGATGAAAGTCAGAAACTGGATGCTTATCTGGATGACATGGTCTCCCGTGCCGCCGCGATGGGCAAACTCTGCGGAAAATGTGATTACGCCGAAGGTTGGATCCGCCATAACCCCATCGGGTTCTGTGCCGAAGACTTCGATCCTCTGCGCGCGATCATCTGCTGATCCGAACCCGGTACCGCTTTCCCGGGCGGTACCGGATATTTTCATTACCTTGAGAAGTGATTATGAGTGAAGTTTGCAAATATGTGCCCAGTGTCCGGAAGTTTATGACACGGGCGGAACAGGGCGAATCTTTGACCGTTGTCTTTTTCGGCGGTTCACTTACCTGGGGCGCGAATGCCAGCGATCCCAATCTCACCAGTTGGCGCGGCAGGACCATGTCCATGCTCAAACAACGTTATCCCGAGGCAAAATGGTCCTTCTTTGATGCTGCCATCGGCGGTACCTGTTCCGATCTCGGGGTACTGCGCATGGAACAGGATGTCTTCCGTCACAAGCCGGATCTGGTGTTCCTGGACTTCACTCTCAACGACGGACTGGATGGCGATGATCAGATGCGGCAGAATACCCGCAATGGATCTTATGAAACCATTGTCCGTCAATGTCTGGCGCGGGACGTGATCGTCATGCCCGTGTTCCTGACGTCCAGATCGTGCGTTGTCGCGCCGGACCTTTCCCGTTTGAAACGCAGATTGAGTCACATGGAAATGTGTCGTTATTACAATCTGGACTGGGCAGATGTCCTGGGCATTATGAATGCCGCGTATTTCCGCGGGGAACTGGATGTGGAACCCTTGTGGCCCAAAGAACTGTTCGATACCTGTCATCCCTGCGATGACGGCTACGCGGCGTATACCGATGCCTTCTGTCAGGAATGGCAGCGTATCGCCGATTCCGAACCGACCGATGCGGAATTCAAAAAAGAATGGTTTTACCCCACCTGTTACCGTAATGTCGCGGCGTATATCCCGGAACCCGATAACATTCCCGACGGATGGTATTGGGACCTTCCTTATGTGATGGCGGATACCTTTGACTGGCTTACATCCCGGCATTATGCGGATGTCATGGTCTGTGGCGGTGCGCATACCGCGGTCTTTTCCTACGAAAAAACAAAACCGGTCCCGGCGGAATTCACAGTCACAGGAGAAAACATTTACATCACCATGGAGATTGTGAAACAGACGTTTTTCATCGAAGCGGAAGTGGATGGCGAACGGAAAACGATCCCGTTCCGCCCCAGTATGATCTCTTCCCTCCAGTATCAGCCGGTCGCCCTGGGGCTGGATCCGGAAAAAGAACACTCTTTGCGTATCATCGTGCCGGAATTGGAAGGGGAAACGCCCAATGTCGTCCGGATCACCGGTGTCTTTGTGACGGCATCCGGTCCCTGCCGGATCACCCGGAAGTGATCAGAACCGTTTCTTTCTGCGGAGAAAACACAATTCTTTGCACTTGGGACAACGCACGACCGTCTGGCCCGGTTTTGCCAGGAAGGAATGATGACATCCGTTGCAGAAATACAGTTGATTTTTGTCTTCGGACCATCCATTGCTGATCTTGTTCCTCCGGAGTTCCTCCCGGAACCACAGGTAGGCAAACAACAGAAACGCTGCCAGAGTGAATACGTTGAACAACTGTTCGATGTAAACGGGGATCATTGTTTACCTCCTCCGTTATCATCCGTTGTTTCCGGAAGTTCCGGCAATGCCCAGTATACGGTCAGAAATCCCCGGGACGTATTTGCAGAAAGTTTCCCGGAAAAAAGCAACCGGTCTACGCACTGTACTGCCGTTTGATCCAGGACTGTATCGCCGCAGGATTGTTCCAATCCGGCATAACAGCTCATTCCATCGCTGATCGGCGGATAGATCCGGATCCGTGTCGGTGCGGACGGCATTGTTTTGTTTTGAGACAGATCCCATTGACAGGGGATGATATTTCCTGTGGAAGTCATAAGCACGGGATAGGTTGTTTGGGGAACCGGGACTTCGGTCTTATCGTCCGGCACGGCAGGATAAAGCCGGGGTAAATACTGCATGGAGTTATCCGTCAGCGGATCGGGGGAAACCGGCTCAAAGGTATCGTGCACCAGAACAGGCAGATTGCTTTCCGGGGTGTGAATCAGTAACGGAGTCCGCTCCAAAACCCGGAAAAGCCCGAAAGAACGGGTATCGTCAGCAAACAGAAACGCCGTCGGATCCTGATAATAAAGCTGTTTTTCCAGCGCGGGTGAATTGTATTTTTCGGTTTCTGCCAGGATCGTAACATGTTTCCGCGGGGTGCGTTGCGGTGCCGGAGCTTTCTTTGAAGTAAAGACAAACGGCAGTGCAATGAAAATCAAAAGTGCCGCAGTAAAAGCCGCGACTCTGTCTTTTCTGTGCAGTTCCGGACAATGCGTATACATCATTCAGATTCCGTAAAATTTGTTTTACCTGTCGGCTTGGAACGGTCTACCATCAGAAGTGCAGTCAGATTCTGCTCATTGGCAAGCTCGGTCAAGGCTATGATGGTATCCATTTCTGTGGAAATATCACAACGGAAGATGATCTCCGATACCCCTTTTTCCTTCGGGGCTTTTTCCGTAATACTCCGCTTCAGCTTCTCTATGTTTTCATGAGGCTTGTCATCAAAATAAAATTTCCCGTCCGGTGCCACGGTCACGATCATGTAACGTACCGCATACACCATTTCCGGTGCCGCACTTTGGGGAAGCGTGACGTGGACACCCTGCACCGGCACTGTACTGCTGCTCAACATGAAGAACAATGTCAGGATGAAGAACAGCGCCAGATACGGGATAAATGGCGGAAGTCCGGAAAAGATCTTCAGATTCGGGCGGACCCGTACAGAAACATTACGGCTCTTCATGCTGGACCGTCCCGGAAACACGATGCTGGAAGAAGGAAAGAATGGAAGAGGATGCCCGCTCCATTTCAATACAGAACAACTGCACTTTGGAAAGCAGATAGTTATACGCAATATGACAGGGGATCGCCACACACAAACTGGCAGCTGTGCTGACCAGTGCACGATATACCCCGCTGGAAAGTTCCTGCATGGTCACAAAGTTATTGCCCTGCATGACACGGAACGCTTCCATGATCCCCGTGATCGTGCCGAGAAGTCCCAGCAGGGGAACAATATAGGTGATTGTCGCCAGAATGTTCAAATGGGATTCCAGACGATGTACTTCGATTATGGATTGATCTTCCAGTGACTGCTGAATATCGTCTCCGTTCTGATACGCATCAATGGCAGATGCAAGCACACGGGCGACCGGACCCGGTGTGGTATCGCAAAGCGCGATGGCTTCCACCATGACTTCTTTGGGCCGGGGTGAACTGCTTTTTTCATCCCGCCGCAATACATTGATCAGCCCTTTGATCAGATCATCCACTTTTACTTGTGCACGATAGAAATGCAGCCATTTTTCCAGAAAGATAAACAATGCGATCAAAGCACACAAGGCGATTACCAACATGATGGGACCGCCATCTTTTATCATTTGCGCATATTCATTCATTTTTCATGTATCTCCTGTATGATTGGTTTGTATTTGCGTTTCCTCAACTGACGGATCCCTTTCCGGACCGATTCCTGATCCAGAAGTCCCGCAGTTCCTTTGTATTCCACAGCTTTTACAGCCGCATTGATCCATTCGCCCACCGGACGGTTTTTTGCCATCTTTTCCAGTTCGTCCAATCCTTTGATGATCCAGAAAAGCTCCGCAGGGTGGTTCTGTGCCTTTTCCGCAGGTACAAAATATAACATCTTCCGGTATTCCGCAAACACTTCTTCTTCCGGAGCATTACTCTGCTGCAGACACTTTGCCTTCTTGTATTGCGCCATGGTCCGGTATTCCGGCAATGCCGTCGGCAAGTCAAGGATATGATCGTAGTACAGCAAGGCTTTCTTGAAATTTTCCGGCTTATCCGTTTCCGATGTCCCGAGGGCAAAATAACAATCCCCGGCGGCTCCCCAGGCGGCTTGCTCCAGGTGAGAGCCGGGTCGCCGCTTGGCGGCTTCCAGATAATCACCCGCTGCTGCCGGGAACTGCCCTTCTTTCTTCCGGATATCCCCGCGCAGATAGATTGCCGAGGAAAGATTGGCATCATCCGGATAACTGCTTTCCAACTCCTGAATCGTGTTGAGTGCAAGTTCATTATCCCCTTCCTGATATGCAAGAAGTGCTTTCTCATACAAGCCGCGGGCACGGATCGCTGGATGGCGCGTTTGAGAAACAGTCTGTTTCAATACGTCTGCCGCACGGTCTGCAGCTCCCTGACTCCGGTAATATGCTGCAAGGCGCAGCAGTGCAGAATAACTGTATGCGGATTCCGGATATTTTTCCGTGAGATTCCAGGATGCCTGCTCCGCCGCACGGATCCCGTTTTCCGTTATCAGGTGCGAATGAACAAGCCAGTACCCGGATGCAGGCGCATATTGCGTTTCCGCATAGTCCCGGACGATTTCCCCGAATACCGGGATCGCCTGTTGAACTTTGCGTTCCTCCATATACAACCGGGCTACGCTGAAAAGTGCCAATGCCCTACTTTCTTTCGAAACGGTGTCGGACGGCAGTTTTGTGTAGGCAAGAAAGTCTTTTCTTGCTTTTTTTGCCTGGTTTTGTTTGCTGTAGGCGATTGCCCGATGGAACAATGCCGGCGATGCCGGGTTCTTCGCAAGAATACGGTCACATAACGCAATAACAGCGTCATATTTCGCAAGTTCAGAATAAATCTCAACAGCACGGTTGTCCGCCTGTAAACGGTATTTTTCGTGCTTGCCGCCGATCGTACGGTAAAGATCCGCAGATTCCAGTTTTTTCCCTTCCTTGTAGAGCAGTCCTGCGTGTGTCAGGTGATAACGCGGATCATCCGGTGCATCCTGCCAATGAAAATCCATCAGACGTTTTCCATGACGGTATGCCTTCTCTTCCACGAACTGACGGAATATGGTCTCAAACATGCGATCCTGCACGTTCCTGCTTGATAATGATTCCAGTGCAGATTGTGCGATCGAAAGCGCAGAATCATATTGTTTTGCCGTGATCAGGAGCGTGCAGTAACGCAATTTCAGCCCGGGTGCCGCTTTCCTGCCCTGGAACAGATCAAACTGCTTGATCACCAGATTGGCGGCGGCGGCAGAATTTCCATTCTGCTCCAGGATCTCAATGATCCGGTTCAGAATATTGCGTTCCTGAAAGAGCCAGGTACAGGTCATGTAGGACATTCGATAGGCGGTCAGTGCAAGAAGCGTTTCTTTTCCCGCAAGAAATGTTTCGCCGATAAGGTAACATGCCGTCTGCAACAGGGGATCTTTTTCTTCCGGAATGGTTTTTTCCAACTCACTCCACTCCGCCTTCAAGTTATCAGAAACGTTATCCCGTTTCAAACGCAGGTAGAAACTCAACAACTTCTGCGCTGCCAGATCACGCGGTGACTGATTCGCAAGCGGGGAGGTCCGAAGGATCTCAAGAGCTTTTTCCAGATCATTGGCAGCGATCCGCATAAGGATCTCATTTTCCCTGCTTTGCCGCGCAAGAACAGGATCTGCTTCATTTTCCCGCAGTTTCCCGTAGAGTTCCGCTGCTTCTGCATAACGCCCCTGTCGCTCACGGACGGAGGCAAGAGCTGTCAATGCCTGGGTGCGCCGCACATCTTTTTCCGGCAGACTGGATAACACCGGTTCCAGCAATGCCTGTGCCTGTTCGACTTTATTCTGCAGGAGGCAGATATCTGCGCGCCACAATGCCACAGAAATGGAATTCTCGCCCGCAAAGTTCTGCTCGTAGTTGTTCAATACCTGTGTCGCTTCCACAGCAACACCTGCCCGGATCCAGGCATCGATTTCACGTTCAAAGGCATCCCGGACCGCTGCACGGTCCTTCTTCGCTTCCGCCGACTGGCGGTAATCACGGAAAAAACTGGCGGCGGTAGCATAGTCACCGGACCTGCACGCCTCGTCACCGGAGACTTTATCCCGGTATTCCTGTACTGTCTCAATCGCAGGCGCAAGAGCAACGCCCGGCATCTGTCCAGACAGTGCCGGGATCATAAAAAACAGATTTCCGGCGGCTGAAACGGCAGCCAACCACCGGTATTGATGCTTCAAGATGATCATTGCTTATGCGTTATCTGTTTCCTGTGTAACGGGTTCTGTTTCAATGGCGGGTTCTTCCGCTTCCTCTGCCGGAACACTGTTGCGTTCCGCCAGTTTCTCTTTGATCTTACCGTAGATGCGCTCTGTCAGCTCCGGCTGCTCTGCCAATGTCGCTTTGACAGCATCACGTCCCTGGGCGATCTGTTCCCCTTCGAAGGAGAACCAGGAACCCCGTTTTTCCAGGATGCCCATATCTGTCGCAACGTCGATGATGGAGCCGACACGGGAGATACCTTCGTTGAAGTTGATATCGAATTCTGCAGTCCGGAACGGGGGCGCAAGTTTATTTTTCACCACTTTGACACGGGTATGTGCCCCGGTCGGTGCCCCGGTACTGTCTTTCAGTGTCTGCACCCGGCGGATATCCATACGCACGGAACAGTAATACTTCATGGCGTTGCCCCCGGGTGTCGTTTCCGGATTGCCGAACATGACCCCGATCTTTTCCCGCATCTGGTTGGTGAAGATACAGCAGGTCTTGCTGCGGCTGATGGCGGGAGTGAGTTTCCGCAGAGCCTGTGACATCAACCGTGCCTGCAAGCCCATGAAGGAGTCGCCGATATTGCCTTCGATTTCATTTTTCGGAACCAGTGCCGCCACAGAGTCGATCACAAGCACGTCCACCGCATTGCTTTTCACAAGCGTTTCCGCAATGTTCAGCGCATCTTCCCCGCAGTCAGGCTGTGCGATCAGAAGATTGTCAATATTCACCCCGATCTTTTTGGCGTATACAGGGTCAACCGCATGTTCCGCATCGATAAATGCAGCGGTCCCGCCTGCTTTCTGGGCGTTGGCGATCACATGCAGACACACCGTCGTTTTCCCGGAGGATTCCGGACCGAAGATCTCAATGATCCGCCCGCGGGGAAGTCCCATGATCCCAAGTGCGATATCCAGAGAAAGTGCTCCCGTGCTGATCACCGGAACATCCACCACTTTGTTATCACCCAGGCGCATGATCGAGCCTTTGCCGTATTCCTTTTCGATCTGCTCCAACGCGATCAAGAGATTTTTGTCGCGTCCGTCTGCCGGCTTCTGCGCCGCAGAACCCTTACCTTTTGCACTGTCTTTTTCCGCCATAATCCGTTTTTCCTTTCGTTGATTCTACAATGTACTATCAGAAACGTTTTTTTCAAGTTCCAAAAGCACTTTTTTTTCGTTTCAATGCAAAATAATATAGCATATCGCAAAGACATTTTGTGTCCACTCCGTGTTTTTTCCCGGAATATTGCAGTTATTCCCTTGAAAAATCGCGCTTCCTGATGTAATGTACCCAAAATAACATTAATTTCTTCGAAAGGATACCTCAATATGTTTGCTGTTCTTGTTGCTGTTGCTTATCTGCCGCTGTTCGAGCCGAGTTGGAGTCAATCCGATTTACTTGCTGAAGAATTTCTTGCCTATCCGGAAGTCCCCTATGTGATCCCGGCGGATAAAAGCAATCTCCTGGTCTCCTATTACCGTACCATTCAGGATCCGGAAGTACGCCGCAAGCTCATTCAGGTTTACAACGATTGCGGTACCGAACCGGATTTCAAACTTCTTATCTCCCTGTTGGAAAAAGAAACGGATCCCTCTTTGCAGGCGGATTTGCTATCTGCTCTTCTGTTTGTCGCAAAACGGGATGATATGGATCCTGCCAAATCTCCTGTATTCAAATCGCTGTTATCCCATCCGTCGGGAAGTGTCCGGGCGAAAGCGGCGGAACTGTTGATCCTGGGCGGTGCGCCTTACACCGAAGTGGAGCAGATGCTTGCAAAGGAAATGACATCTTTTGTGCCGGATGCCGTATTTGCTGCACTTGACCGGGAAGCGGCGACTTTGAATTTTGATGCGGTCCGCAAGATCGCGTCAGATACAAAGAATGTTTCGTTGCGGAATGACATGCTTGCGCATTTGGCAAAACATTCTCCCGATGCCGATCAGGAAAAACTGTTGCAGGACATCAAAGAACGTAATACACAGATCGTTGTTCTCAATGCGCTGGCTGTGAATCCGGCATCCCCCGTTAAAATTCTTTCCAAATACACCTCCGACAAGAACATAAATATCCGTCTCGCTCTCGCGGGGATACGTCCCTCCGGGAAATCCATCCTGCCCAATCCGCCCCGCACAAGGATCCTCATGGATCTCCTGAAAGATCCGTCACCGGCGGTCCGGCAGAAGGCGGCATCCTCTCTCTCCCTGGCAGTTCCCACGGATCATCTGATCGATGCTGTGGCGAAACTTCTCCGTGATCCGGATCGTCTTGTCCGCAAAGCAGCCGGTGAAACCCTGGCGAAACTTTCTGCAAAAACGCTCCGGGAATCGGTTCTTTCAGCCAAATCCCATCCGGGGGCACATCTCCCGCTTATGTGCGTGATCCGGGCAACCGGGAATCCGCAGTACGCTTCCATCGTTTCCGAGATCCTTACCGATCCCGTCAATGCGAAAAAGGATGACGTGCAGATCGATGCTCTCAACACTCTGGCGGTCCTGAAAGAACAGAAAACAGCCCCCGTGATCCTGCTTTTTGTCAAGTCGGAATTTGCCACAGTCCGCACTGCTGCCGCCCGTGCGCTCCGGTATTTCCCCGGATCCGCCACGGTACAGGCTCTCAAAACACTGATCTTTGACCCGAACGAAGATACCGGTATTCAGGCTCTGGATTCCGCCCGTGTCCTCAAAGATCCGGCATTGGCTCCCGAAACCGGAAAAGCCATCGGCAAGTTCAGAAATTCGACTCTTTACCGTATCACTGCGGTCCGGGCTTATTGTTCCTACCCCGAAAAACTGGATCGGGCATCCTTGAACAATGTCCATCGGTTGGTCTTTACCAAATGTATCCCCGTACCCATGAGCCCGCCCACTTATGATACCGCGGAAAATCGTGCCGCCGGCGTCTATCTGCTGCTCTTCGGCAAGAAAGCAGGAGTCAAAGAGGCGGAGAAAATGTATCAGAACGCCCTCAATAAATTCAAGCCCGGTAAGACAGGTGACGAGGAAGAAGACTCCATGCTTCTGGAATATGTCCGCCAGTTCCGTTTGATCGAAGAGGGGAAAGAAGTCCCGCCCACTCCCATTGAGTTTTCGGAACCGGAATACCCTGTATATCCCTGGAAACCCAGCGAATATTAAGACATGAATACCGCAGCGGCAAAACCTTCTGACGAAGAAAAAGCGGCACGACGTTTGGCGTTCCATTCCTCCTGGAAACGGACCGTCCTGGATCTGGTGATCCTCGCGCTTTCCGGAATGTATTTCACGTTGGCGTTTCCCGGTATCGGATTCGATTTCGCGGCGTGGACCGGGTTGATCCCATTGATCGCGCTCTGTGCATTCCGCAGTCCGAAACGGGCGTTCTGGTACGGTCTGACCTACGGTTATTTCTGGAATCTGACCTGTTGTTTCTTCCTGCGGGAGATCATGATCTTCATTCCCTTCATCTTCGGGTTCGTGCTGGGCGCATTTACCGCTGTCTTTGCCGCTGCGATCCCCTTCGTCTGCCATTACATGCTTTATCCCAAAGAAATACGCGACGGCGGGTTTGCTGCAAGGAATGGCTTCTACCGGTTCCATCCCCTGGCGGAGATCGGATGCGTTATCACGTTGTCCGCCTGGTGGGTGGTCACGGAATGGATCCGCAGCTGGATTTTTACCGGATTCCCCTGGAATCTGGTATCCACCACCCAATGGGAAAACACGAACTTCATCCAGATCTGTGAATTCACAGGGATCTACGGCGTGTCTTTCCTGGTCGTCATGCTGAATTTCGCCGCGTTTTTTGCCATCCGCGGACTCCGTTACAGTATTCCGCTGGGGAAATACAAACGGCCCTGGGCGTTTCTGTTGGCGGTCACGCTCTGCCTTTTCAATGCCTGGCTCGGCGGGAAGACGTACGAGACCTGGAAAAAAGCGTACAGTCCTGCCAATGTCCGTTACGCCTCCATCGGGGTGGTACAACCTCATTTATCCTTGCGGCGTGATGCGGGAAGGAGTCTTTCCCAGGAAGCTCTGGATGTCTGTGTCATGCTTTCTCAGAAACTCATCGCCGATGACCGGTTCCTGCGGTCCGGGGCTGCCGCCGAGATCTCTGCCCTCGCCGGAATGTCCCCTGATTCCGTGCAGCCGGATACCCCCGATATGCTCCGGGACGTCCTCCCGCTTGATTTGATCGTCTGGCCCGAAAGTGCGGTCCCGGTCCCCTACTATTTTTCGGGTGAAGTCGCAGAAAATTACCGTCGGGAAGTCCGGACGATGATGCAGCAAAGCAACATTCCCTTCCTTACGGGGACCATTACGGCGGACAACGTAGTTTCGCCAACGCAGTATGATCTTTTCAATTCCGCGTTGCTGCTCCGCAATAAGCCTGCCATTCCCGGTAATCCGTTCTATGACACCGATTCCTGTTACAGCAAAGTCCATCTGGTCCCCTTCGGCGAATTCATTCCGCTGAACGACCGGTTCCCGAAAATGGGCGAACTGGTTGGTATGGGACGTAATCTTACGCCGGGCAAAGGGTTCTTCCCGCTCCGGATCAAAGAAAACGTCAAGGCGGGTGTACTCATCTGCTACGAAGACGTGTTCCCCTATGCCGCCAGACGTCAGGCGAATGCCAATGCCGATTTCCTTCTTGTCATTACCAATGACGCATGGTATCCAACCAGTTACGAGCCCGAACAGCATTATGCCAACTCCATTTTCCGTGCCATTGAGACCCGACTCCCCATGGTACGGTGCGGAAACAGTGATTATTCTGTCCTCATCGACTGGCGCGGAAATACCATTGACAGCGTATTCCGCAAACAGACTCCGGAGGGCGACAGCATACCGGATCCCGGTCAGAAGGGCGCGGGTGCCGGGAAATTCATCGTTCCTCTGCTGAAAAAAGCCCGTCCCACCTTCTACACGTTGTATGGCGATGTCTTTGTTTTGTTCTGCGGACTTCTTACGCTTGCCGGATTCTCCGTTGCTTTCTGGCAGAAATATGATTTCCGCAAACGGTTTGCCGCGTCCTTCGAGGATGACCGGGAGAAACTCCGTCAGGATTTTCTCAACAGTGAAAAACGTTAGTTTTTTCCGAAAAATCCTGTTCCGGGATTTGACATTGGATGCAGTAATGCTATATTTCTCAAAATAAAGCGCATCGGCAGAAGGATTTTATAACCATGCACCAATCTGAAAAAGATTTATCCAGCGGCGATCTCCTGATCACCAGAGTTTCCCTGATCGGAAAGGCAAAAGACCAGTCCGATGATCGTGCATGGGCGGAATTTATGGCTTATTACAGAAAGTACATTTACAATATCGTACGCCGTATGGGCTTGAATCATCACGATGCCGATGAAGTCGTTCAGCTCACCCTGCTCAAAATATGGAATGCGATCCCATCCTTCGAATATGCTCCCTCCAAGGGTAGATTCCGCGGGTGGATTTGCCGTATCGCAGGGAATACCGCAAAAAATTTCCTCCGGGATAAAGGACCTGTCCCCGTTTCACTTTCTTCGGTCAACTGGGATTCCAGTGAAGCCATTGATGTTGCCGTCGAACCCGAAGTGGAGGAATTTGCACGGGAGGAATGGCTCCGGTATCTCCCCGAACTCGCCATGAAAAACCTTTCCGCCACCATTGATGCACGCACACTCAAAGTTTTTGTGCTGTGTACCCAGGGCGTTTCCGTTCCCGAGATCGCCAAACGGCTCGGACTGGCGGAAAGCAGTGTTTATGTATACAAACAACGGGTCAAGACGAGACTCACCGAAGAGATCGCGCGCCTGGAAAAAGAACTCTGATCAACAGCCGAGAAGTTCACGCAGTTTCCCGTACGCGTCCATTGTATTGCGTCCCCCGCCGAATCGCTGGATCGTCAATGACGGAAGTTCCTGTTTCAGAAATTCACGCAGAATATCCAACGATTCCGTCGTATGGATCCGGTACAGTGACATCATTCCATTGATCCGGTAATCCGTGTTCTTCCCTTCGTAAAGGATCTCTTTCAGCAGAGAAAGACTTCCTTCATCACGAAGATAGCCCAGCAGCCACACCGCGATCGCTCCGTATTCCTGACGGCACAGTTCATATCGCGGCGTATGTGCCAGCGTTTCATTGCGTTCACCTGCCGTTTCACGCAGAACGGACAACGCCGCCGGATCCCGGAGGATCCCCAGCGCAAAGGCGCCGTGATACCGTGTCAACCCTTCCTCCGACAACAGCGGTTTCAGATAATCCGTCTTCCCGTAACGGTATGCACTCCAGAGAGCCTTCCCCGGTTTTTCCGTACGCAGTCCCGCAAGGATCTCTTCTTCACTTCCATACAGCAATTCCGCCCGGTTTTCATCCTGATACTCGGGCAGCGGAAGCAGACGGGAGAGATCCGCGTGAGCCAGTTCCGTTGCTTTCCGGTCATCCCGGATGGAGAGATACGCCATTGCGGCTGCCGCTTCCCCCAGCATGTGCATACAGTCTTTCATGCGGACCGCCTGGGAGAGATCATGATCCACAGCAAGCATACGCCCCGCAAGAAGAAGTCCGCTATATCCCTTCGGGATCAATGCACCTTTGGGGATCGGTACCCGGAACACACTGCTCCACTGCATTGTGGCGATCCCCCACAATCCGGCAAGTTCGCTTTCAAAACCCAGGTCCATGGCATGTGTATCCCAGTTGGAATATTCCCATGCCACCGGTTCCGTGGAAAGACGGTCATGCACCACATCGTCGAATGTCAGATTCTCTTCCCCGATGAAAAGCCGTCCTTCCCGCGGACACAGCATTTCCGTGAAAAATTCAAAATGTTTTTCCGGATCACATACCGCAGGGAAAAGATCCGCCGTCTTCCGGATCACTTCTTCTGTCATCGCGACGGAATCGATCTGATTCACATTCCCCGGGTCTGTCACGGAAAGAAACGCAAAATCATCCCCCAGCGTGAACCCGTAATTCAATGTGTAAGGCTGGGTCACTCCGTCAAAGTCACGTCCGAAACGATACGCTGCCCCTGCAAGAAACGCCGCCTGACCATCTCCCGTGGCATCGATCACATACTTCGCTTTTGCCTGATAACGTTCTCCGTTTTCCACCCATTCCACGCCGCAAACCGTTTTCTCCCCGGAGAACAATACATCTGTGACCGCAGCCCCGTAATGCAGTTCCGCACCCGCATTCAAAATCGCCTGTTCCAGTTCGATTTTCTTGAGTTCCGCGCAGAAACATTGTTCCCGGGTCGTGTAACCGCTGCCGGCTTCCCGTTCGGAAACCGCACGGTCCAACGCCAGATGACGTCCATGTTTCAAGCCGTAATAATAATTGATGACCTGTCCCCCGGTCCCCACGCCGCCGCAGTACGTCGTTTTCTCCAATACAAGCACGCGCAGTCCGTGTTCCGCACTGCACAATGCGGCGATCGCTCCTGCGGTCCCCGCGCCCGCCACGATCACATCATAATCGTTCCCCGCAGACTGTACCGTTGATCCGGCTTCCGTTTTCATATAACGTTCCCGGTTTTCTCCCCGGATGCCCGCATTGATCGCTGCCGCCGCGTTGGGATACCCCGGTTTATAACCGAAGGAAAGCGCAGTCCCTGTGATCTTCCACGGCTGCAATGCTTCTTCGCGATCACGCCAGAAACGTTCCAGGGAAAGACGTGCTTCCGCATAACTGTGATCCGCCGACACCGGAAAGTGAAGGATTCCTTCCCCCGGGAATGCCCCCGGAAGGAACCCGGGAACCTCCGGGAATGACGTCTCCGGCGCACTGCGCAGCATGGCATTGAAACACTTTTCCCCCTGCTGCTGTCCCGTTACCGTATCCAGAAATTCTTCCGCACGGAACTCCCGTTTCCCTTCCGGTGCAGTCGTCCGGATCAGAACGCCGCCGTCATCGCAGGGAACCACTTCACGCAGTACATGTCCGCACAGAATATGCAACCCGTTATCAAGCACAAATTGTGCAAGCGCAGGCGTTAACGCCGCCAGACGCTGTCCCCGCACCTTCTGACGGAATCCTTCGGCAACCGGTTCCGATAACGGAGTCTCCCAGTCTGTTCCGGGAAGAAACGTTTCCGTGAATTCGCTCCCCGCATGAAGTCCCGGATGAAGGATCAGCGTATGTTCCGGATCACGGCAGGCGGCACCCAGCGCATAACAGCTCGCCCCGTAGAGAATGGTGTGGAATGTGTTCATTTTTATTTTACCTTGATTGCGTTCAAGCCTTCATGCAGCGCGATTTCCTCTCCTTTCAAGCGGAAACTGCCCGTTACCCCCGCAGGAAGTGTCACTTCCCCGCTGAAACATTCCGCGCCGTTCCGGAAATCGAACGTGATGTATCCATCCGGATGCGGCATCCTGCCTTTTACCGTGGGCAGTTCTCCCATCTGCGGTTCGATCGAGACCGTACGGAACCCGAAAGATGCCGGCCGGATCCCCGCGATCGAACTGTAATAATGGTAATACGGATGTGCGCCCCAGGCATGACAGTCACTGCGGGTGTCACCGGGTGCTTCCCAGGTCGTCACCGCTCCCTGCGCAAGGGAATCGTTCCAGATATCCATGTAGTTGGCAATAAGATCCGCTCTGCCCATCATACGGAACGCTTCAAACAAATAGAACTTGAAGTAGATCGTCGTGCGGTACAGGTCCGGATCCGTGATCAGCGTATGGAACGCCCGTTCCTGTTGTTCCGGAGTCAGGATCCCCGCAATGATCGCCAGTGAGATCGTGTGTTCGCAATAATCGTTCAACCCTTCCAGGTCATTGCGGAACGCAGCACGTTCTTCATCCCAGAAGTTCTTCATCACTGCCGCTTTCACACGGTCGTACAGTTCCTGCATGTACGCCTTCCGCAGCGCAGAACCGCCTTCAAAATCTTCCAGCTCCATCACAAATTTCAACATCATCAGACAGTGCAGATTGAACATGCAGCGCACCGCCCCGTTGTAACCCAATGCCTGTTCAAGAGTTTCCGCTTTCGAGATCCCGATCGTCCAACCGACCACCCAGTCCTCAAAGGACCAGCCCGGAAGATGTTCCAGAAGATCATCCCCGTTCAGATATTCACAGATCGCATCCACCACACCACGCGCACTGTTGCGCAAACGTACCGCCTGATGTTGCGGGATCCGACGGTATTTCAAAAGATCAAGCACCATCCCCGGCCAGATCATGGAGAACGTCGAACTCAACTGCGGCGTGTGTGACGGATAATGTTCGCCCACAAGCCCCTCCCAGGAGGAATTGCGCGACCAGCTGAACAGAAGATTCGAACGCAGAGGAAGTGCATGGCCCGGATCCATCATGTAGAACGTTAACGCTTCCATCCGGCTGTCTCCCACATACATCAGCTGTTCGTAGTAAGGACAATCCATAAATGTTTCGTGTGAACACATCTGCATGACACGACGGTAGATCTTCACCGGTTCATCCAGACGCGGATTACCAAAACAGATCTCGCCATGATCTTCCAGCGGATAACGCGTTTCGCGGAACCCGAACCGTTTCACCGTAACAGGCGCATCCCCCGCGCAAACCGTCAACTCCATATACCGGCCCGAACGCCACCAGAAATGACGGCACAGCGCGCCTTCCGGAGGCAGATCTTCAAAACGGTCCGAGTCCGTTCGGCTCTGCATCGTCTTGCCCAATATCTCCGAACGGTTCCCCTTGTGACCCGTCCCCGGCTTATACAGCGATTCCGCCCAGCGGATGCAAATGTGTTCCCGGTCGCCGCCGCTTGCTTCAATACAGGTGTAACCGCAATAATAATCTTCCAGATCCACCAACACCTTCACATTCGTGTTCGGCGCCACTGTCACCGGCTTGATCCCGTCGATCATCGCCTGCCATTCTTTACAGCACGGAGACTCCATATCCTCACGGGTAATGGGGTGCTCTTTCAGAATATCTTCCCCGGGCTCATATACCGCACACACTTTCCCAACCTTTTCCATCCGTTCCGCACGGAACTGTTCCGGCAATTCCGAAGGATAAAGACGCCACCCCCGCGCCATCGCACCCCACACTGTGGATCCTTTCCCGTTTTCTGTCACCACGGGATCCACATAAGGCTGCGCCTCCAAATATTTCCGCACATTCAAAATCGGTGTCCGCGTAATAAAACCCGGCAGTTCCGCATCAAAACGCAACCCCTGGAGCAGAGCGACCTTCCACACTCCCGGTGAACCCGTATTCAATTTGTCCCAATACGCTTTGTCCGAAGTCGCAAACAGGAACCCCGGCTTCAACGTGATCTGCGCACTCGGCGAATTCGTCACCCCGAAATACCATTGCAGACAACGGAACACATGCTTTCCTTTATCCAATGCGATCTTCCAACTGGAAAACGACCAGTGATCCAGATCACAGCGATCCGGTCCCGCTGCAAAAAATTCGCCGTCCAGTGATAACTCATAACGTTGATCGGCAGTCACATGGATCTCGATCTCACAGTCCGAATCAACCTCAAATTCATTGACGAATTCCATAAGAAGATCATCTCTGTTCCCTGCATCCGGATGTGTCACCCAGGCTGCCCGTTCCGCCTCATACGCCAGATAAATATTGATATTCCGTGTATCGGACGGCAATAAATGGATCCGATCTGCTTTCATCGTTTTCCTTTCTGTTTACAAGTTTGAAATCAAGACTTAATATACAGTATCCCGAACCTATTTCAAGTAAAAAAGAGGAAATCATTTCCTTTTTTTTTTTCATTTTTTTTCATTTCGCGGCTTGACAATATCAAAAAACATGTTATATTAACGCAATAATGAATTCGGGGTATTAGCTCAGTTGGCTAGAGCGTCTCGCTGGCAGCGAGAAGGTCATGAGTTCAAGTCTCATATACTCCACCAGGCTTCACAAAGGCAACCAAAGAAATTTGGTTGCCTTTTTTACGCCCGGGCAAGCCATCGGCGAAGACCGGAGCGGAAATTGGCGACAGCCAAAGTGAAGCCTGCCACGGCGTAGAGTTGCGCAGCAACCCGAAGCCGGGCTAACTGGCGAGTTACGCAGAATGGAGAAATTTGGTTGCCTTTTTTACGCCCGGGCAAGCCATCGGCGAAGACCGGAGCGGAAATTGGCGACAGCCAAAGTGAAGCCTGCCACGGCGTAGAGTTGCG
>JAZNVL010000004.1:0-61039 GCA_045592785.1 Victivallales bacterium
CTTGTTGGAAGAGTCAAGTTCTGCAATGGTTCCGCGGCGGCTTGTAATGTCACCGATGATTTCACCCATGTTTTCTTCCGGAGTGGTAACTTCAACCTTCATGACCGGTTCAAGAAGCATGATACCAGCTTTCTTGGCTGCTTCTTTCAGACCCATGGATCCGGCAATCTTAAATGCCATTTCGGAGGAGTCAACCGGGTGGAAGGATCCGTCAATAATATCAACATTGAAGTCGATCAGAGGATAGCCTGCGAGAACACCTGTCTGTGCAGCTTCGCGGATACCGTTTTCGATCGGCTTGATGAATTCCTTCGGAATCGCACCGCCAACGATCTTGTTGACGATTGTGATACCATGGCCGCGTTCCATCGGAGTGACGGTGAGAACGCAATGACCGTACTGACCGCGTCCACCGGACTGACGGACAAATTTGGAATCCTGGGTAACTTCTTTGAGAAGTGCTTCGCGGTAGGCAACTTCCGGCTTACCGGTGTTGGCTTCCACTTTGAATTCACGTTTCAGACGGTCAACGATGATTTCCAGGTGAAGTTCACCCATACCGGCGATGATGGTTTGTCCGGTTTCGGTGTTGCTGGAAACGGTAAAGGTCGGGTCTTCTTCTGCGAGAGAGATCAGAGCTGCGGAGAGCTTGTCTCTGTCTGCTGTGGTAGCAGGTTCAACCGCAATAGAGATAACCGGTTCCGGGAATGTCATGGATTCCAGACAGATCGGATGCTTTTCATCACAGAGGGTGTCACCGGTGACGACGTTCTTGAAACCAACTGCTGCAGCAATGTCGCCGCAGAAGATTTCATCACGTTCTTCACGGGAGTTTGCGTGCATCTGAAGCAGACGGCCGAAACGTTCGGTCTTGGTGGTACGGGGATTGTAAGCGGTCATACCGCGGACAGCTGTACCGGAGTAGACACGGAAGAAGTAGAGCTTACCAACGAACGGGTCGGTTGCGACTTTGAATGCCAGAGCGGAGAACGGTTCATCGTCGCCGCAATGACGGGTTTCAGGTTCTTCTGTGAACGGGTTGGTTCCCTTGGTTTCCCAGATATCGACGGGAGAGGGAAGGTAGTCGGTAACAGCGTTGAGCAGGGGCTGAACACCTTTGTTCTTGAATGCGGTACCGCAGAAGACAGGAACGATATGTCCGGCGATGACGCTCTTACGGATAGCCTTGCGAAGAACTTCCTTCTCGGGCAGTTCGCCTTCGAGGTATGCCATCATAATGTCTTCATCATCATCAGCGGCTGCTTCAACTGCAGTGTTGTAAGCATCTTTAGCCATATCAACGAGATCTTCGGGAATGGGAACTTCAGTAACTTCGTTACCGTTTTCACCGAGGAAGTGATATGCTTTCTGTTCGAGGACATCAACGATTCCGAGGAAGTCTGCTTCTTTTCCGATGGGAAGAGCGAGAGGAATAGCGTTGACACCGATTTTCTTCTTCATATCCTGAACGACTTTGAAGAAGTCAGCCCCGACGCGGTCCATCTTATTGACGAATGCAATACAGGGCACGTTGTATTTCTTTGCCTGTCTCCAGACTGTTTCAGACTGAGGCTGCACACCGCCCACAGAGCAGAAAACACCGACTGCTCCGTCGAGAACACGCAGAGAACGTTCCACTTCAGCAGTGAAGTCCACGTGACCTGGGGTGTCGATCAGGTTGATACGGTGATCGTGCCAGAAGCAGGTGGTTGCAGCGGAGGTAATGGTGATCCCACGTTCCTGTTCCTGCACCATCCAGTCCATAGTCGCCGCACCTTCGTGCACTTCCCCGATCTTATGGCTTTTGCCGGTGTAGAACAGGATACGTTCAGAAAGTGTGGTTTTTCCGGCGTCGATGTGCGCCATAATACCGATGTTACGGGTTTTGGACAGAGATGCCTTTCTTCCCGGAGCTTCGGTGTAATCTTGACTCAAAATTTTGTTATTCATAGTATCGCTCTGCATCGTATATCAAAGGCTTACCATCTGTAATGGGCAAACGCTTTGTTGGCCTGAGCCATTTTCTGGGTGTCATCTTTTTTCTTCACAGATGCACCGGTATTATCGAATGCGTCAAGCAGTTCAGATGCGAGCGCGTCCACCATGGATTTGCCTTTTTTCGCCTGGGAATAAGTGGTGATCCAACGGATCGCCAGAGCGGTCTGACGTTCATTGGAGACTTCCACGGGAACCTGGTAAGTGGCACCACCGACGCGGCGGCTCTTGACTTCCAGTTTCGGTTTGACATTTTCCACAGCCTGAATAAAGACTTCCAGGGGTTCCATATCTTTCTTTTTCGCTTTCACAGCATCGAATGCGCTGTAAACGATCTTCTGTGCAACGGACTTCTTACCCATGCGCATCAATGTATTGATCAGTCTGGCGACCAATTCACTGTTGTACTTCACATCGGGCGTGAGTTCTCTTTTCGTAATTGTACGTCTTCTCATGGTTCGCGATGCCTCTCAATTATTTCTTCTTGCCACCGGCTTTGGCGTCGCCTTTAGCCTGTTTTGCGCCATACTTGGAACGGCCCTGACGGCGTCCATCGACACCCAGGCTGTCCAGCGCACCGCGGACGATATGATAACGGACACCGGGGAGGTCACGCACACGGCCGCCCTTCACGAGCACCACGCTGTGTTCCTGCAGGTTATGTCCTTCACCGCCGATGTAGGCAGTCACTTCGATTCCGTTGCTGAGACGTACTCTGGCGATTTTACGCATAGCAGAGTTCGGC
The DNA here is from genome assembly GCA_045592785.1 of Victivallales bacterium. Classification (GTDB taxonomy): domain Bacteria; phylum Verrucomicrobiota; class Lentisphaeria; order Victivallales; family UBA1829; genus RGIG8244. The sequence continues at coordinate 2,741 of JAZNVL010000004.1, forward strand.
TTCTTCGGGGTTCTTGTCGTCACCTGAAGACAGACGCCACGGCGCTGGGGACACTGTGCAAGTGCTTTAGCCTTGGTCTTGGTCTTCTTCGGGGTGCGACCGGCTCTTACTAACTGGTTGATTGTAGGCATTTTCTCCTTCACCTGTTCGTAAAAATTGTATTTGACATTTAGCGAATATCCTTATAATATACACCGACATTCGCAATTTAGCAAATACATATTTGATTTTTTTTGTTTTTTTTTCGAAAAAACATGATTCCAACCGGATGTTTCCGGTCTGCGGAGAAGAGAAAAAGCGCCCATTGCTTCTCTCCAGCTCCCCAAACGCAGCCACGCGCTGGGGAGCGGAATGCCATTCTCCGCCGACGTTTTCACCGCCGGGCAGGCTTCATGACTCAGTAGTTATTCATCGTCATCCGCTAAATTCGTGTCCAGATACTCATCTGTTTCACTGAATTCATCGGTCAATTCATTTTCGTCGACTCCATATTCTTCTTTCAGGATATCATCGTCATCATCTTCATCATCACTGCCGAAATCAGCTTTGGCAATATCTTCCGACGTGAAGAAATCAGGAGACTTGGAATCGTCCTGTTCTTCCGGTGTTTCCACGACTTCCGGTTCCAGCTCTTCGCCCAGTTTAACCACCTGAACATGCTGGAATTTTTCGGAACCCGTACCTGCCGGAATCAGATGTCCGGTGATCACGTTTTCCTTGAATCCGCGAAGAATATCTTCTTTGCCCAGGGTAGCGGCTTCTGTCAGGATACGGGTTGTATCCTGGAAGGATGCTGCAGAAATGAAGCTTTCTGTTTCCAGAGAGGCTTTGGTGATACCGAGCAGTACAGGTTCACCTTCCGCAGGTTTCTTTCCTTCCGCACGGACACGGTCATTTTCCTTGGCGAATTCGTACCGGTCGATCTGTTCACCCGGCAGGAATTTCGTATCGCCATGTTCGATCACGCGGATCTTCTGCATCATCTGGCGGATAATGATTTCAATGTGTTTGTCATTGATTTCCACACCCTGTGCACGATACACGGTCTGCACTTCATTCACCAGATAACGCTGCAATTCCTGCGCACCGCAAATAGAAAGCAACATCTGCGGCACAACAGAACCGGTGGTCAGTTTCTGCCCCTTCTTCACATAATCGCCCTTCCCGACGACCAGGTGTTTGGAGGCAGGGATCACATGTTCGCGAACCATATCGGAATCCGGATCTCTCACGAAGAGTGTACGACGTCCACGCGCCATTTTACCCAGTTCCACATATCCGTCGATGCTGGCGATTTCCGCCACTTCCTTCGGGATACGGGCTTCGAAGAGTTCGGACACACGGGGAAGCCCCCCGGTAATGTCTTTGTTCTTCTGCTGCTGTCGGGGCACTTTGGCAAGGATCGTACCGGACTTGATCTTGGCATCTTTCTTTGTCATCAGATACGCGCCGGGAGGCAGCGGATAGTTGTTGATGACCTGTGCGGTATCCAGGCTCTTGATCACGATCTGCGGATGCAAGTCTTCACGGTGTTCCATAACCGTGATTTCTTCCGCAGTACCGCGTTTGGTACGCTTCAGGGTCACGCCTTCCACCAGTTCGCTCAATTCCACGAAACCGTTTTCTTCGGCGATGATCGGCAGCTGATAGGGGTCCCATTCCGCGATCTTTTCATTGGCTTTGATCTTGTCGCCGTCTTTCTTGAAGAGGACAGCACCGACTTCCACCACATAGCGGTCGATTTCCGCTTCTTTCACTGCATCCGACCAGTAATCATAATCCTGATTATAGAAGGTGCCGATGATCGCAGCTTCCTGTTTTGCACGTTCACGGGCAGATTTTTCTGCCTGGATCGCTTTGTCTTTATCATATACAACGATAAAACCGTTCTTGTTCACAACAAGCATACGTTTGTTTTCGTCTTCGACCAAACGCAGGTTTTCCAAACGGATCGTACCGGCATTACGGGCACTGATGAACGGAGTCTTCAATGCAGCAGATGCAGTACCACCGATATGGAACGTACGCATGGTAAGCTGTGTACCGGGCTCCCCGATGGACTGTGCCGCAATGATCCCCAGGGCATCCCCGATTTCCGCGTTGCGATCAGTCGCAAGGTTCTTACCGTAGCATTTCACGCAGACACCGTGTTCCACGTCACAAGTCAGCACGGAACGGATCAGCACACGATTGATACCGCAGGCCTTGATACGGTCGGCGATTTCGGGCGTGAATTCCTGACCGGCTGCCACGATCAAACGACCGTCATCATAAGCGGGGTCACGGATACTCTGCGCACTGAAACGTCCAAGCAGACGATCTTTCAGCGGCAACAGTTCTTCATCACCTTCCACGATCGCGCTGACCCAGATACCCTTCATGGTACCGCAGTCTTCGCAACGGCAGATGATATCCTGTGCAACGTCGACCAGCTTACGGGTCATATAACCGGAGTCAGCGGTCTTCAATGCGGTATCAGCCAACCCTTTACGGGCACCGTGTGTAGAGATAAAGAATTCCTGCACGGAAAGGCCTTCACGGAAGTTGGAAAGGATCGGACGTTCGATAATTGCACCGGAGGGTTTCGCCATCAGACCGCGCATACCTGCCAACTGACGGATCTGGTCTTTACTGCCTCGGGCTCCGGAGTCAAGCATGGAATACAAGCTGCTCAGTTCTTTCTTACTTGCAGCTTCCGATTCTGCAAACAGATCTTCCGCCACACGGTTGGAGGTCTGTGTCCAAACGTCAATAACCATGTTATACCGTTCTTCATCGGTCAGAACACCAGCCGCATACTGTTTGGAGATCTTGTCGATTTCCGCACGGGCACGGACAATGAGGTCGGCTTTGGTTTTCGGGACGGACATATCAGCAATGGAGATGGAGAACCCGGCAACGGTTGCGTATTCATAACCCAATTGTTTGATGGAATCCAGCAACTGTACGGTCTTATCGTGACCGATGTATTCATACGCTTCTGCGATCAGTTTACCGATCTCTTTCTTCTTGATCAGCTTGTTGCAGAAACCAAGGCTCTTGTCCCAGATACCGTTGAAGATACAGCGTCCGGCTGTCGTGACCAGGAATTTGGAATCCTTGTCACCGCGGGGTGTATCCACACCATAGTCCGGGTTCGGGATCTTGATGGCATCATGGATGTGAATGTGACCGGTATCCATCGCGAACAGAACTTCATGGACATCGCGGAACAATCTCGGGTTTTCCGGGTTGTTCGGCGGAATGGTCAGGTAATACACACCCAGAGTCATATCCTGCGTCGGGGTCGCGATCGGTTTTCCGTTGGCAGGAGAGAAGATGTTGTTTGTGGACAACATCAGAAGTTTACATTCCATCTGGGCAGGTGCGGAAAGCGGCACATGCACTGCCATCTGGTCACCGTCGAAGTCAGCGTTGTAACCACTGCAGACCAGAGGATGCAGACGGATCGCAGAACCTTCGATCAGGATCGGGTCGAATGCCTGAATGGAAAGACGGTGCAGTGTCGGCGCACGGTTCAGCATCACAGGATGTCCCTGGGTCACTTCTTCCAGAATATCCCAGACTTCATCCGCTCCGCGTTCGATCATCTTCTTCGCTGCACGGATCGTATGAGCCCTGCTGCGTTCCTTCAAATAACGGATGATAAACGGTTCGAAAAGGATCAATGCCATCTTCTTCGGAATACCGCACTGCATGATCTTCAGTTCGGGCCCGACAACGATCACAGAACGTCCGGAATAGTCCACACGTTTCCCCAACAGGTTCTGACGGATACGTCCCTGTTTTCCTTTCAGCATATCGCTGACAGATTTCAGATTACGGTTTCCGGCACCCGTCACAGCACGACCATGACGGCCGTTATCCAACAATGCGTCCACAGCTTCCTGCAACATACGTTTTTCGTTCCGGATAATGACTTCCGGCGTACGGAGCTGAAGCAGGTTTTTCAAACGGTTGTTACGATTGATCACGCGACGGTAGAGATCATTCAGGTCGGAAGTTGCAAATCTGCCGCCTTCCAGGGGAACCAGAGGACGCAGATCCGGCGGGATCACAGGAAGAACTTCCAGGATCATCCATTCCGGGCGGGAATTGCTCTTGATGAACCCTTCCACCAGACGAAGACGTTTGGAAAGTTTTTTGCGGATCGCCTTGTTCTTCGCAACAGCAAGCTCCGCTTCCAACTCGATGCGAAGCGGTTCCAGTTCGATCTGCTGAAGAAGGGTACGGATCGCAGGAGCACCCATATCGGCTTTGAACGCAGAACCGAAGTCCTCACGAGCCTGCTGATATGCTGTTTCATCCAGCGCATCGCCAACCTTCAAAGGGGTATCACCGGGATCCAGTACAACCCAGTTTTCATAGTAAATGATGGACTCCAGAGTACGGGCAGTCATATCAAGCATGGAACCGATACGGCTGGGGGTACATTTGAAGAACCAGATGTGAGATACCGGAACCGCAAGGTCAATATGTCCCATGCGTTCACGGCGCACCTTGGAAAGTGTGACTTCCACACCGCAGCGATCACAAACGATACCGCGGTTTTTCACACGTTTGTATTTTCCGCAATTACATTCCCAGTCACGCTGGGGACCGAAGATCTTTTCACAGAAAAGACCGCCTTTTTCCGGCTTGAAACTGCGGTAGTTGATCGTTTCAGGGTTCTTGACTTCACCATGACTCCAGGACCGGATCACTTCCGGAGAAGCAACTTTGATGGTCACGGATTCAAAGGCACTCAGCGGCTGATGAGCCTGCTGTCCGTCTTTTGCATAAGTATTGTCTATCACGATGGATTCCTCCGCGCGTTGTTTACTTCGACTGTTCGTTGCGTTTCACCGTACGGACATCCAGAGCCAAACTCTGCATTTCCTTAAGCAGAACGTTGTAAGATTCCGGTCTGCCCGATTCCAGCACCTGCTGACCGCGGACAATGGCACCATAAATGTTGCCGCGTCCCGTTGTATCGTCACTCTTGACCGTAAGCATTTCCTGAAGAGTATAAGCTGCACCGTAAGCTTCCAATGCCCACACTTCCATTTCCCCGAAACGTTGGCCCCCGTGCTGCGCTTTACCGCCAAGAGGCTGCTGCGTGACCAGGGAGTACGGACCAACGGAACGTGCATGGATCTTATTGGCGACCAGGTGGTCAAGCTTGATCATGTACACGGTACCAACAGTCACGCGCTGGTCAAAACGGTTCCCCGTGCGACCGTCGTACAACACCGTCTTACCGTCGAACACATCTTCACCATTCACTTCGCGGAAACCCCACTTGAAGTCTTCACCAACTTCTTCGCGGATCTTGTTGTTCGCTTTCTGCATCAAACCGATGATATCCTGTTCGTCAATACCGTCAAACACAGGTGTCGCAACCTTCATGCCAAGCATGGAAGCCGCCCAGCCAAGGTGCGTTTCAAAAACCTGACCGATGTTCATTCGGGAAGGCACACCCAGGGGATTCAGTACAATATCAACCGGTCTGCCGTCTTTCAGGAACGGCATGTCTTCCACCGGAACAATACGGGAAACGACCCCTTTGTTACCGTGACGACCTGCCATCTTATCACCAACCTGGATCTTGCGTTTGGAGGCAACATACACTTTCACACGCTTGATAATGCCGTCTTCTTCGCCGGCACCCTGTTCCAACTGGTATACCGATTCCAGTCTCGTCTGTTCCAGACTCTGGAAGCGCGGAGCAAATGTCGCCATCACAGCCGCGATCTCATCCGCTTTCGGACAGGGATCCATACGGTAATTCGCATGGGCTGTCGCCAGCTTCGTGATCGCAGGACGGGTCACTTTGCGATTGGAAGAGATCAGCACGACTTCATTACCTTCTCCGGCAGATGTATCATAGATCGGACCGGGCAGCTTCACGCCAAGCATGATTTTCACAAGTTCTTCCGTCAGCTCTTCAATCAATGCCGCATTCTGACCTTTATACTGTTCCTTCGCCAGTTTCTGCTTGCGTTTCTGATCCGCTTTCGTCAGAGAAGGACGGTTCGGATCCTTCTGGTATTCAATGCGGACGTCCATGACGATACCGCCTTTACCACTGGGAACTTTCAAACTGGAGTCTTTCACGTCTGCCGCTTTTTCACCGAAAATGGCGCGCAGCAAGCGTTCTTCCGGAGCCAGTTCCGTTTCGGATTTCGGTGTGATCTTACCCACCAGAATATCCCCGGGACCAACTTCCGCTCCACGGCGGATCACACCGTCAACACCCAAATTGCGCAGGGCTTCTTCCCCGACTTGCGGAATGTCACAGGTGATTTCTTCCGGACCCAGTTTCGTGTCACGACTCAAACATTCAAATTCATCAATGTGAATACTGGTAAAGACGTCTTCCTTCACCAGACGCTCACTCAGAACAATAGCGTCTTCAAAGTTGTAACCGCACCAGGGCATGTAAGCAACCAGCACGTTCTTGCCGAGCGCAAGTTCACCACCCTGTGTGGCTGCACCGTCTGCAATCGGCTGTCCTTTCTGAACGACCTGACCGGAACGCACGATCGGACGCTGATTGATACAGGTACCGGCGTTACTCCGCAGGAATTTCACCAGATCATAAACCTGGGGGACAGTATCCGTTGTTTCACCAAGCGGTTTACCGTCCGCAGTGATCACAATGCGATCAGAAGAAACTTCCGCCGCAATACCATCTGCACGCGCACAGACCACTGCACGGGAGTCAATGGCGACTTTCCGTTCCAAACCGGTACCCACATAGGGAGAATCGGTGGTCAACAGAGGCACACCCTGACGTTGCATGTTGGATCCCATCAACGCACGGTTCGCGTCGTCGTGTTCCAGACAGGGGATCAGACCGGCAGCCGCACTGACCAGCTGTTTCGGAGAAACGTCCATGTAGGAAACTTCAGAAGCAGGACGTTCCGCAGAGTCACCATGCACGCGGGACATAACGGTCGGATTGACAAAGCGATTTTCCGCAGTAAGCGGAGCATTTGCCTGCGCGATCACAAATTCTTCTTCTTTATCTGCAGTCAGATAATCGATCTTATTCGTCACAACACCATCTTCCACACGGCGGTACGGTGTTTCAAGGAACCCGAAATTGTTGCAGCGGGAATACAGAGACAGAGAAGAGATCAGACCGATATTCGGACCTTCCGGTGTTTCAATCGGGCAGATACGACCGTAATGGCTGGGATGCACGTCACGGACTTCGAATCCGGCACGATCACGGCTCAAACCACCGGGACCCAACGCAGAAAGACGGCGTTTATTGGTCATTTCAGACAGCGGATTGGTCTGGTCCATGAACTGGGAAAGCTGATTCCGTGCAAAGAAGTCACGGATCACACCGATAAATGCCTTCGGGTTGACCAGTTTATTGGGCGTGAGATTCGTGTAATCCGTCGTGTTCAGCATGGAAACACGGTCTCTGACAAAACGTTCCGTGCGGACAAGGCCCACGCGGCAATGGTTCTGCAGCAATTCACCCACCGTACGGACACGACGGGCACCCAGATGGTCGATGTCATCCGTCTGACCGGCGGAGTTAGCAAGTTTCATCAAGCCTTTTGTGGCTTCCATCAAATCTTCTTTGGTCAGGCAGCGTTCCGTTTCCGGAATATCAAGTTTCATACGTTCGTTGAGTTTGAAACGACCGACCGCACCCAGGTCATAACGCTTGTTGTCAAAGAACAGACGTTTCACCAGAATACGGGCATTCTGCAGATTGATGGGATCTCCGGGACGCATCTTCTGATAGATTTCTTTGAACGCATCGTCCGGTGTATTGGCAGGATCCTTCTTCAAACATGTAAGCAGATACACGTTGTCCTTTTCGTCAGGCACATAAGCCAGTTCCACAGACTTGATATCAGCAGCTGCCAGCAGTTTGGCAGAATCACTGTTCATGGGAACAAAAGGATCCACAAGTTTATTCCCGCTTTCATCGAAAATGGGATCAAATGCGTAATATTTTTCGATTTCCGTTTTCTTGTTCAACAACTGCTTCGGTGTCATTTTGACAACTTCATAAGCAGCAGAAACCATGTCACGGTTCGTATCATAACCGATGGCGCGCAGGAAGGTGGTGATCAGGAATTTCCGGCTCTTGCGGCGACGGTCAAGATAAATGTAAATAAGGTTGTTCGCGTCCACCTGAACTTCCATCCAGGAGCCGCGATCCGGAATGATCCGGAAAGAATAAAGCCATTTGCCCGAGGAATGACGGGTCTTTTCAAAGCAGATACCGGGTGAACGGTGCAACTGGGAAATGATAACACGTTCCGCACCGTTGACCACGAAAGAACCACGATCCGTCATCATGGGGATATCACCCATGTGGACTTCTTCTTCCGAGACAGTATCGTTTACTTTCAAACGGAAAGTGACATAAAGGGGAGCTTCATACGAGTTGCCATCTTTAATGCAATCAACAATTCCTTTTTTCGGAGTACCGATACGATAGGAAACGAACTCCAGCAGGACTTGTTTATCTAAAGGAGCTATGGGGAAGATCTCATGAAAAACTTCCTGTAAGCCCTGTTTTTTTCTTTGTTCGGGGGGGACATCCAACTGAAGGAAAGACCGGTAGGACTCCAATTGGATCCCGATCAGGTCCGGAATTTCCAGCACTTCTTCTAATTTTCCGAAATTTATACGTTCAGGCATTATTTTCCACCCTAAGTCATTCGTTGGCGATTACTGTCGCGAAAAAAACGTTTACATCCGATTCTGTAAACGGCATCCGCAGACGGCTATCAAAGCCACGCGGATTAATAAAACCGGCACACTCCTGCAGGGAGCGGTATCCGGGAGAAACAAAATACACGGGATATATAGTAGTGCATATCCTCCGTGCATAAAAACAAAAATGGTACTGACATCCGGATTCTCAATGCAGAGACGGAAAAAGACGCGATATGGAGAAAACCATTTTCCATGTACCGCGCTAATCCGGAAAACAACCCGTGTTCCGCATTATGCGGAACACAGGTCGATCTGCACCGGAAATCGGAATGCAGCAGAGAAAGTCCAGTCATTACTTGACTTCGACTTTTGCTCCAGCAGCTTCCAGTTTTTCCTTGAGAGCATTTGCGTCTTCTTTGGAAACGCCTTCTTTGATCGCTTTGGGAGCGCCTTCGACAAGCTGTTTCGCTTCCATCAGGCCGAGACCTGTTGCTTCGCGAACTGCTTTGATCGTAGCGATCTTGTTGGCGCCGGCATCCGCCAGGATGACGTCAAATTCAGTTTTTTCTTCCGCAGCGGGAGCAGCTGCAGCTGCAGCGGGAGCAGCAGCGACAGCGACGGGAGCAGCTGCGCTGACTCCGAGTCTGTCTTCCAGGGCTTTCACGAGTTTGGAAAGATCGAGGACGGACAGTTTCTCAACGTAGGAAATGAACTGTTCCATTTCCGCGGAAACTTCTACATTAGCCTGTTCAGTCATTTTAAGACCTCCGTGTTATTTTTACTTTTAGTTTCAGTTAGCTTCTTCAAGTTTGTTCTTGTAAGCATTGATCACATTGACAATGCTCGATGCTTTGGCGTTCAGGACGCGGACCAGACCAGTCGGTACGGCGACCAGGAGACCAAGCAATTGTGCGCGGAGCGCATCTTTCGAGGGCAGACCGGCGATTGCCTTGACGTCTTCCGCAGAAAGAGCTGCACCATCATAATAACCGCATTTCGCGGCGATGACACCTTTGGTGTCGTTTGCGAAATCATCAATAATTTTCGCAACGGCGCCCACATCGCCATTCCCGCAGACACAAGCGGTGTCACCTTTGAGCGGGAGTGAAGCGATCTGATCCAGGCCGTTGAGCGCAGCGACTTTGGTCACGACGCGATTCTTGAGGACATGACATTCCGCACCGGCTTCCGCCAGTTTTGCACGGAATTTATCCATATCCTGCACATTCGTTCCCTTGTAGGAAACGAAGTAGAGAAAACTGGATGATTTGAGCAGAGTAACGATATCGTTACCGATCTGAATACGTTCCGGTCTCATGCCATCTCCTTCGTCACTTCGCGGGTGTCAAGGCGGATACCGGGCGTCATCGTTGCGGACAACGTGAAGGTCTGCACATACACACCTTTAGCGGAAGAGGGTTTGGCTTTCACGATCGCTTTCACGACCGCTTCAGCGTTTTCACGCAAAGCATCCGCATCGAAGGAAAGTTTGCCGATGGGCACCTGCACGCAAGCACCTTTGTCAGCACGGAATTCCACACGACCTGCTTTTGCTTCTTTTACGGCATCACCGATTTTTTCAGTGACAGTACCGGTTTTCGGATTCGGCATCAGACCTTTCGGACCAAGCTGACGTCCCAAAGGACGGACTTTCGCCATTGCAGAGGGAGATGCGATGAGGACATCGAAGTCCACCCAGCCGCCTTTGATTTTTTCGATGATGTCATCGAAACCAACAAAGTCGGCACCTGCATCAATTGCCTGCTGACGAAGTGCTTCGTCGTCTGCAATGACAGTGACTGCAACGCTCTTACCGGTCCCACGGGGGAGCGGAACAGCGCCACGGACGGTCTGGTCGGTCTGCTTGGGGTCCACACCCAGCTTGAAAGCCAGTTCGACCGTCTGATCGAATTTGACTTTGGGGAGGGACTGGAGCAGAGCGATACCGTCTGCGAGACTGTACCGTTTCGCGCGGTCGACGAGAGCAGTCTGTGCCTTGTAGAGTTTACTTTTCTTAGTCATCTACCACCTCAACTCCCATGCTGCGAGCAGTTCCTTCGATGATTCTCATCGCGGCTTCCTCGCTGCGGGCGTTCATGTCGTTCTTCTTCATCTCCACAATCTGCTTGACCTGAGAACGGGTGATCTTACCGGCAGATTCGCGACCGGGGGTCTTTGAACCGCTGTTGAGATTCAACATTTTCTTGATCAAGTTGGCCGCCGGGGGCGACTTGGTGATGAAAGTGAACGAACGATCCTGGTAGACCGTGATGACAACCGGAACGACCATTCCGGCCTGCGCCTGTGTGGCGGCATTGAATTCCTTACAGAACGCCATGATGTTGACACCGGCCTGACCAAGGGCGGGACCAACAGGGGGTGCCGGGTTAGCGGCACCTGCAGGGATCTGCAAGCGAATTACGGCGGTTACCTTTTTCGCCATGTTCATTCTCCTATCCGCGTCGTGGTTGGAAATGGCAGGATTTCTCCCGCGCCGCGAATTACGATTAATAAATGAGTTATCGGGACCTTAAGCGAAGATCACTCTTCGTCAGGGCCGACCTGCCAGAACTCCAGTTCAACGGGTGTAGAGCGTCCGAAGATGGACACCATCAGTTTCAATCTTCCTCTTTCGGGATCGATTTCTTCGATCACGCCTTCAAAGTTTGCAAATGCACCATCCGTAATGCGAACGGTTGCACCGATCGCGATGTAGGAAGGTACTTTTGCGAGTACGGGACCATTGTCTTCGACACGTTCCGTCTGTCTGCGAAGGTTTTCCACTTCTTCATTCGTGAGAGCAATGGGCATTCTGCCGTTTTCCGCGCCAAGGATGGAAATCACGCCATCAATGCCATTGACAAAGTTCCAGACATCAGAGTCCAGGGAACCATCATCGCGGATCAGATCCATGCGGATATAAACGTAACCGGGGAAGATCTGCCGGTCCCTGTCATGCTTCACCCCATTTTTAACTTCAACGAATTTTTCTTTGGGAATGAGTACCTGATAGACACGAACATTGGCATCCGCTTTGGAAATCAGCGATTCGATTTTTTCCTTGACAGTATTTTCTCTGCCGGACATGGCATGAATGACGTACCATTTTCCCTTGCTGTTATCGATTTCCATATATATCAGGCTCCCGTGAAATATTTAGTTGGTTAGAAAGAAATAAGGAATTTAATGAGTCTGGAAACGATCTGGTCGATCCCTGCGACGAACGCGGAGATGACAGCCATAGTAATCAGAACAAGGATCGTGGATTCCAGCAACTGTTCCCTGGTAGGCCAGGTACATTTGCGCATTTCTTCCATCGTATCTTCGAAGAAAACGCGGATTTTAGCAAAAATACTCATGATTACTTCCTAATTTCCAATCTGTTATACTTATCGGCATTTTCAGCCGCCATTATCATAAAAATTTGGCAGGAGCGGAGAGGTTCGAACTCCCGACCTGCGGTTTTGGAGACCGCTGCACTACCAACTGTGCTACACTCCTGCAATTTCCGGTCTACCTTTGAGGAACGGGCGGCCCGACCGGGATCTCCACCTGTTCCTTATATTCTCTGCACAGAGAATTACTTGGTCTCTTTATGGACCGTGCGTTTGCGATCAAACTTACAGAATTTTTTGATCTCGAAACGGCCGGACATGTTCCGTTTTTCTTTAGTGCTGGTATAGTTCCGGCGTTTGCACTCGGTGCATTCCAGGATAATCAGTTCACGCATTGTCAATTACCTCCGGTCAGTTTCTTTTCCGGCAGGATTTGAAGCCTGCCGGAAAAGAAAGCAACAGTTCATCACTGTTGCTTTCCAACCGATGTTGTATTACTCGATGATTTCGTCAACGGTACCGGAAGCAACGGTACGGCCGCCTTCACGGATAGCGAAGCGCTGTGTTGCTTCCATAGCGATCGGAGCGATCAGCTCGACCTGGATGGTGGCATTGAATCCGGGCATAACCATGTCAGTGCCTTCCGGGAGAGTGATGATACCGGTCACGTCAGTTGTACGGAAGTAGAACTGGGGACGATAGTTGGTGACGAAGGGAGTATGACGGCCACCTTCTTCTTTGGAGAGAACGTAGATGGTGGCAGTGAATTTGGTGTGGGGAGTGATGCTGCCGGGTTTCGCGAGAACCTGACCGCGTTCCACGTCTTCTTTCTTGGTACCGCGGAGGAGGCAACCGATGTTGTCACCAGCCTGGCCCTGATCGAGGGACTTGTGGAACATTTCGACGCCGGTGATGGTGGTCTTCTGAGTGTCCTTCAGACCGATGATTTCCATGTTGTCGCCGACTTTCACGACACCGCGTTCAACACGACCGGTAACCACGGTACCACGACCTTCGATGGAGAAGACGTCTTCGATCGGCATGAGGAAGTCTTTATCGGTATCGCGGACGGGTTCGGGGATCCAGGTATCGATAGCATCCATGAGTTCCTGAATGCAGTTACATTCGGGAGCGGCAGGATCGGTAGCCTGGAGAGCGGGATAAGCAGCACCCTTGACGATGGGGGTGTTTTCGCCGTCGAAGTCATACTTGTCGAGCAGTTCGCGGATTTCCATTTCGATGAGTTCGAGCAGTTCGGGGTCAGCCAGGTCAACCTTGTTCAGGAAGACAACGAGCCGGGGAACACCGACCTGTTTTGCCAGGAGGACGTGTTCTTTGGTCTGGGGCATAACACCGTCAGCAGCACTGACGAGCAGGATAGCGCCATCCATCTGAGCGGCACCGGTGATCATGTTTTTGACGTAGTCGGCGTGGCCGGGGCAGTCAACGTGAGCATAGTGACGGTTATCGCTCTGATATTCCACGTGGGAAGTAGCGATGGTCAGAATCTTTGTGGAGTCACGACGACCCTGAGATTCGGATGCTTTTGCGACCTGGTCGTAGGGGATGTAGTCGGCGAGACCCTTCAGGCTCTGCACATGAGTGATAGCAGCGGTAAGAGTGGTTTTGCCGTGGTCAACGTGACCGATGGTTCCGACGTTTACGTGCGGTTTTGTTCTTTCGAACGTTTCTTTTGCCATTTTCGTATTCTCCTCTTGTGATTTGGACCCTTCCGGGCTGAATACTGGTTGTTATGTTTTAGTTGAAAGTTATTGACAAAATATGGAGCCTATGTCCGGACTTGAACCGGAGACCTCTTCCTTACCAAGGAAGTGCTCTACCGACTGAGCTACATAGGCAAAAACTTTTACCGCATCGGACACAAAGATTCCGTTGCAGTGAAAGCATAATATACCCTGTTTTTTGCGAATGTCAAATGAAAAACCTGTTTTTTTTGAATTTTTTTTGAAAAAAGTTGTATTTTCCCGTTTTTTTTCATCATTTTCACTCAGAATCATCTTCCACATACAGCTTGATCTTTTGCAGAAAGCCATCCAGATCCCGTTCGTCACCCACCGGAATATGGGGAAAACGGCGGCGGAATGCAGCCGCAAAGATCCCGGTGGCGGTGGTGGAAAGGATCTTGTTCTCCGGGGTACGCAATTTTGTGGAAGCCACGCCGCAGCACGGTGACTTGGAGTGAAACAGAAAACCATCCAGCTGTCTGCGTTCCAATTGTTCCAGTTTGATCTCCGCCCAATCGTTCATGGAATCGGTCTTATCTTCGCCCGTCTCCACGACGATGAGCCGGGTTCCTTTATTGGAGGGACGCAGGTGCATTTTCGGGCGCGGGACGGGGAGTCCGGATTCGACTTCGGGGCATACGGGGATGAACTCTGCCACGTCTTTCAACTTGTCGATGAGTTCCTGAAAGAGATCGGACTGCCCGTCGTAACGGTATTTGAACCCGAGGAGACAGGCACTGACTCCGATACGGACTTTTCCATTCATAAGGTGACCTCCAGAGATTTGCGGACGGGACATTTGACGCACTGGAACGCCATGGGGGCGCAGAAGGTGCGGTAAAGATGAATAAGTCCCTGTTGTTCAGCGGCGGAACGGATGCGGATATTTTTCTTATGAAAACAGTAATCCTGCATGATCTTCAATATTTTATTGCTCGGATTTTCAGGCAAAAGCAGATAATCCTGTTCCAATGCCGCGATCTCTGCGTTCCGGTCTGTGAGACGCAGATATGCGTGCAATGCGGGGATTACCAGGTCGGTCAGGAGTACATACGCTCTGGATTCTCCGAACAAAGCGCAGGTTGACTTCCACGCGGACGACGTAAAAGAGGAATGACATTCCCAGAAAGGATCATTGCATGTAAACGGAGTCAACATCCGACCGGGGAAATCATTTTGTGCGTGAGCCTGCTGCCGGAGCCGGGCGAGTTTACCGCAGGGATCCGGCGCGATACCGGAAAGGAATGCAGCGATCATGGCGATTCTGCGTTCCGGTGAGTTCTGCGGACGGGAATTCCGGGGGAACACGGGTGCATCCTGCTCCGCAGTCATCCGGAGTTGCCAGAACTCATTCCAGAGGTTGCGGACCCGCTGCAGAGCATCGGGGGTCAGATCATGCGTGGCTGGATCGGGCAGGAGTCCGGATTCGCCCCAGAGGATCGCCTCCGGATGTGCATGAAAAACGTCGTCGGGATACGCACTGATCCGTTGGTCGAGGGTACGGAACGCCTCTCTTGCGCCGGGGACACCGATGAGGTCCATGAGTTTGGAACGGAACGCACGTTCCGTACCACGCCGGATCATATCCGCGAGGAGACCGTCTGCCTTCTCACGCATACGTTCCAGTCCGGCATCCCGGAGAAAAGCCTGTACGTTTTCCGGACTTTGAGCGGCAGCCCATGCGGCGCAGCTGGTGCGTTCGCCATCGGGCTGACAGAGTTCGGGATCGGGGAGACAAACGAGTGGAACATCGGGCAGGAACGCCACGTTTCCGGGGGTGGTGTCATCCATATCAACGGCGTGAAGGATCACGTTGCCGTATGCGGGGTCGTTATTGTGTCCGTGAAGGATCCAGTCGCTGGTTTTGCGATGGAGTTCCACATCGCCGCGCCGTTCGGAAGATCCGATCCGGATCACGGCATCACGGAAATCGGGTCCCTTCCCCCGGTTCCGTACGCCGGGGGAGAGAATGGTGCAGGTTCCGCCACCGGAGAGAATGAGTTCTGCACCGGGGGACATGGAATCCCAGAACGTCTGCAACGCATCTTCATAGAGACCGGAAGCCTCGGAGAGCGTGAGTGAGCCGTTATGGTTATCCCTGCTGTTCATACCTGCACCGGAAGTGTTATCAATCGAAATGATAACCGGATTCTGCGAGGGCGCGTTTCACCACAGGCAGGAAGGTCTTATACATGCGATAGAACCCGAGGTCGTTGGGGTGACACCGGTCCACACAGCACGCTTCTCTGTCTTCGGTACCGAAGAGCGTTTCGCCATCGACGAAATAGACGTGTTTATCGCCTGCGTTGAGGGCATTGCGGAAGGTGGTGCGGATAACTTCGCGCCGTTCGCTGAAGTTGTCATAACTGGGATCATAGGGCCAGATATCGCATTTGGAAGCGAAGATCACGGGGAGTTCCGGATGTTTCGCGCGGATGATCTTGAAGAAAGGTTCGTGAGTCTTCCGCAGGTATTCGACATCGGGCGCATTGTGGTCATAATCGAACACGAAAAGTGAGGGGTCGAGTTCATTGATGAGTTCCGCCATGGCTTCTTCACCTCTGCCGGACCCGGAGAAACCCAGGTTCACCTGTCTTGCTTTCAGCGCACGGCACAGGAGATTCGGATAACAGTTTCCGGGTCTGGAAGCACATCCGCCCTGGGTGATACTGGATCCATAGAAGACGATGGGTTTGTCGATCTTCCAGGGAGAAGGTTCTGTCAGAGTTGCCCCGGGAAGGAGTCCGATCTCCACGGTGAACGCGCCGCCGTAGAGCGGGAACGTGAGGATGAATTCCCGTTCCAGTCCGGCAGGGAGATCTGCATAGATCATACATGCTTCCAATTCATTGACCTGGGGACCGGGGAAACAGTTCCCGATCTGCACGGTACCGGTGGGGGTGACCATGTGCAGGTCGAATCCGGCACTGCCACCACGGGGCATGTGATTCATGTCGCTGGGCTGTTCCAGAGATGCGCGGAGCGCGATCATAGTGGAATCGGTCCGGAAGCGGCAGGTACCGCCGGTGGAGTTTCTCCCGAGCCAGATCACGCCGTCATTGACTTTTCCCTTCAAGCGTTCCACGGGGATACGATGGAACGGGGTTTCGGGCATTTCATCACGCCAGGGGAACCCATCGAGTTCGAAGGGTTTTTCCGTAACGGATTTGAAGAGGAATTCTCTGTTTCCGATACTTTTCGCCTGAAAATTCTTGTCGATTTCTTCAATTTTCATTTTGAAGTCCTTGCAATTATTGTAATGTTAAAAAACGTGGAGACGAACCGTGAAATACCAGATGAACCATGCCAGATACCCCAGGAAAAGCAACGCACAGATCCAGGTCACACTGGAAGCAGGACGGCGTCCTGCGAGCAGACAGGAGGCTTTGAATCCGGTAAGGAGCGTGAGGAGCGCGGGACCGTACGCATACCAGTGCGGGATGGCAGTATGCCATACGAGTACGACTTGCAGCAGGATGGACATGAGGATCTGGAGCAGACACCAGCGGGTAACGGCGCGGTCTTCCCGTTTTTTTGCGGGGATCAGTAATGCCGCGGGATACATGAAGAGAGAGCCGACGACAGGGATCCATGCGAAAAACCAGAAGAACGGGAGGATCCTTCTTGCGGGGAACAAACCGCGCCAGACTTCAAAGAGGAAGAAATACCACGCGATAAAACCGGTGCAGAAGAAGATACCGCAGAGGGTATAGACATTGACGGGAAACTTACCGATATTGTATTGGAGCGGGTGCTGGAAATAAAGGGCGAACACATCGGCGGCGATCAGTGCGGCAACGGGAAGCATACGGAGGAGAAGAAAGACTTCCAGGCCTCTGCCGTTGATGACTTTTTTTGTTTTTTCCATGAGGAGGAGAATCCTGTATTTGTTATTGTATTTTGCTTACATTAGCATAGATACGGAAAAATGCAACTGTAAAAAAGAAAGAATGTGAAAAAAGTGCTTTGTTTTGCGTTTTTGCCCTTAAAAAGGGAAAAAAACAGGAAAAAATATCAAAAAAATAACTTTTTACCCATATTTTTTGCCGTTTCTTGTGGAAAAAATCAGAAAACGGGTGTATCTTATAATACTATAGCAACGATTAACCAACGCGTTTTGATATGCGGGGAAGTGAATACAGATCAATGACAGAAGAACGGCGTGAATTATTTTTCGATCATCTTGTGATCGGAAGTGGTCTTGCAGGCCTTGCCACCGCTTTGATGCTGGCGGAAAAGACAAGCGGATCCATCGCTGTGGTGACCAAAGGCAATATTGATGACTGCAGCAGTAAATTGGCACAGGGGGGAATCGCCTGCGTCGTTCATCAGTCCGATACATTCGAAGAACACCTGGCAGATACTCTGGCGGCAGGTGCCAATCTTTGTAATCCGGAAGCCGTGATGGGGATCGTGAAAAAAGGTCCGGAACGGATTCAATGGCTGGTGGATATCGGAACCCATTTCACCACCCGTGATGAGCTGGGCGACCCGAAAGAAGAACACAAAGGGGAATTCGACCTGGGACGGGAGGGCGGACATCAGAAGCGGCGTATCCTTCATGCCGGTGACGTGACCGGTGCGGAAGTGGTCCGTTCTCTGGTGGCGGCAGTCCGGAACAATCCCCGGATCAAAGTGTTTGAACAGCATGTGGCGATCGACCTGATCTCCACCTGGCGTCTCGGGCTCATGGGGGAAAACCGGTGTCTGGGCGCGTACGTTTTCGATGCGGTGAACAACCGTGTGGAGACGTTTGCTTCTTACACCACGACCATCGCCATGGGCGGCTGTGGAAAAACGTATCTCTACACCAGCAATCCGGATGTTGCGTGCGGTGCCGGTGTCGCTCTGGGCTATCGTGCGTTTGCCAGGATCGCCAATATGGAATTCTATCAGTTCCACCCGACGATCCTGTATCATCCGAAAGTGAAAAGTTTCCTGATCAGCGAAGCTCTGCGCGGCGAAGGCGGTATTCTCAAAGTCATGAACAGCCGCGGCGAACTGGAAGAATTCATGGACCGTTATCACCCCATGAAGAGTCTCGCTCCCCGGGATGTGGTGGCGCGCGCCATCGACAATGAACTCAAACGGCGCGGTCAGACCAATGTCTGGCTGGATATGCGTCATCATACAAAAGAATTCCTGCAGAAACGGTTCCCCAATATCTATGCGAAATGTCTGGAAGCAGGCGTGGATATGGCAGTCTCACCCATCCCTGTGGTCCCCGCAGCTCATTTCAGTTGCGGCGGGATCAAGACCGATCTCAACGGGTACACCGGGATCAAAGGGCTGTATGCTGCCGGAGAATCGGCATGTACCGGACTGCACGGCGCAAACCGGCTGGCTTCCAACAGTCTGCTGGAAGCTCTTGTTGTGCCCGACAATCTGGCAAGTCATGCTGCGGAAAGTCTGGAACAGCTGAAAGCGGAACGGCCCTCCATGCCGTTGCCGTTATGGACCAGCGGCAGTGCCACGTCTTCGGATGAACTGGTCGTGATCTCTCACAACTGGGAAGAGATCCGGCGGTTCATGTGGGACTATGTGGGGATCTGCCGTACAGACAAGCGTCTGGAACGCGCGATGAACCGGATCAAACTCATTCAGGAAGAGATCCACAAATACTACTGGGATTTCCATTTGACAAAAGACCTGATCGAACTCAGAAATATGGCGACAGTCGCAGAACTCATCATTGAGTCCGCGATGAGCCGGAAAGAAAGCCGCGGACTGCATTACAATGCGGATTATCCGGAGCGGAATCCCGCACTGGACGGCGTTGATACCATTCTGCAGAAACCTTACAATCCGCAATAAGCAAGACAACACCAATGACACTCAGAAGAAAAACAGATCCCAGGATCACAGAAATCGTCGCCGAACTGCAGAATGCCGGGTACGAAGCCTATATCGTCGGCGGCGCTGTGCGCGATTTCCTGCTGGACCGGACCCCGAAGGACTACGATCTTTCCACGTCTGCCACCCCGGAACAGATCCGGGCGGTCTTCCGCAAACGGCGCACCATGATCATCGGAAGACGGTTCCGGCTCGTTCATCTTTTCCTCGGCGATGACATCATTGAGATCAGCACGTTCCGGAAACGGCCCGCCGCAGAGGATCAGCAATCCCGTCCGCCCCGCGCCGCCAACGCCCCCGAACACATGATCTTTCAGGATAACGAATTCGGCACGTCCGAAGATGATGCACACCGTCGGGATTTCACTTGCAATGCCCTCTTCTATGATCCCGTCAACAACGGGATCATAGATTATACCGGACAGGGACAGGACGATTTGCGCAACGGGATCGTACGGTGTATCGGGAATCCGGCGTTGCGTTTCGAAGAAGACCCGGTGCGGATGCTCCGCGCATTGAAACTGGTGGGACAATACGGTTTCACGCTGGAAGAAGAGACCCGGAAGGCGTTGATGGAGAAACTCCCGCTGACAGTGCATGTTCCTGTCTCCCGGCTCACGCTGGAACTGGAAAAGATTTTGAAGAATCCTTACGGAGACCGGATCCTGGCATCGTTCCGGGAATATGGTTTTCTCTCTTATTTTCTGCCGGAACTGGATCGCAGGTATGAGACTCCCCAGGCACAATATGCCATGGCTTTGCTGGCAAAACGGAACGAACGGCTCCGCGCCGGACTTTACCGGGACAGCATGTCACTCGCCATCGCGCTGCTCACTTTGCCCTTCTTTGAGAAATCGGCACGGGGCAATGGAATACAGGGCGGACTCTGGCAGCGGCAGAACGGGATCGAACCCGCGATCGCGGACCTGATCCGTATGCTGTTCAGTCCGATGACACTGACACGCAGATCCTGTGCCGCCACGGTACGGAATTTTCTGCCGCAGCTCCGTTTGAAAGCGGGGGAATTTCTGCCTGCCAGAGTACAATCGACCGGATTCTCGACCATACGGGAAATGGCGATCATTCAGAACGAAGTGGAATGGCATATTCCCGACTTTGAATCGAAAATACCGGAGGGATTCCGCGTTTCCAATGGGAAACGCAAGAGAAGAAAGAAAAAGAAAAACAGACAACCGGCAGCAGAGAACACCACACAACAAAAACAGGAGTGCGTATCATGACGGAATGGCGGAAACAACTGGATGAAGCAATCATCGCTTGTGAGATCCTTTTCCCCGCAGATGCAGGTGAGATCCCGTTTCCCGGAAAAGAACTGGACCCCTTGCTCCGTGCGTTCCGCGATCAGGATCCCGGCGCACATCTCCATACACCCGTGGATGCACCCGACGGGATCGCGCTGCTCAATGCCATGATCCGCCGTATCCCCGAAGGAAAAACCTTCGCCGGTCTGTTCGATACCGCCATTCTTGATATGCTTTCCAAACGGTTTCCCCGCGCCACACCCGGTTCGTTCCAGGGAGCACCGGAGGATTCCGATGGCGCGTTCTGCTTTGCTCATGCCAAACGGTTGGCAGTTATCCTGCAGAAACTCTTCCCGGATATCCTGACAGAGATCCGGAACAAAGATGACGACAAAACACTTTCCCGTCTGCTTCCCTCCGCAGTCAAACTCACCACGCAGGGCTCCATGTTCCTCCGTCTCAACGGCGGCGCGTTGGGATTGGAATTGCGGAAACGTTCGGGCGAACGGGATATTTTCCATTCGGGGAGGGTCTTCCGTCACAAGGATGGGGAGTTCCGCCCGCTGGTACTGGATTCCATCCGGTCCGTGGATGCGTTTTATGGTTATCACGATGCACGCAAAACATTTATGGATCACTTCAAGCAATTTGCGGAAGGGAAATCCAATCTGCCGCTTCTCATCAGCAGTCTGCCGGGTCTGGGCAAAACACAGATGACCATTGCCCATACACTGCATTATCCGGAACTGACTCTGATCCTGCCGGATGCCGCCGATATTTCCACGGGACTGGAATCGTTGTTGCGTTCATTGGAACCCCATAAGGACAAAAAGTTTGTGTTGTTCTTTGACGATATCGATGCTTCCGCCACGGACTGGTATTATTTCCGCGCGAATGTGGGCGGCGCGTTCAATCTGCCTGCCCATGTGACCATTGTGATCTCCTCCAATCAGCGGTTCCCCGCGAATATTTCCAGCCGCGGACGCGGGTTTGTATTCCCCATCTTCGATGAGATCCGCTGTCAGGAAATGATCACAGACTGTCTCACCGGAAAGGGGATGAAGGAACCTTCCCGGGATCTGGTCTCGGTGATCGCTTCCGATTATGTGGAGGAATTCGGACAGAAGCTGTTTGAAGAACTCTCGCCCCGGACCCTGGTACGTTATCTTTCGATCTACAATTCGGACGTGAAGAAACGGCGGAAGATGTTGGAAAACTCCAGGAATGAACTGATCACGGAACCGGATGCCCAGGTCTTCTATGATGAAAATGTCAAATTGATGCGGTCCATCTACGGCGATTCCATCCTGGATGAACTGCGTCAGAGAGAATACAATGGCGGAATATCCTGAACTCATAACCGATGGCTTGCCCATTCTGTTCGATGACAATCATTTCATGCACGCCGCACTCCGGTGTGCAGAAAAAGCCATGGCGGCGGGAGAAGTCCCCGTAGGTGCCGTGGCTGTGCAGAATGGGATCATTATTGCCCGTGCCTGGAATCAGGTGGAAATGCTCAAAGATGCCACCGCACACGCCGAAGTCCTGCTCATCAGTTCCCTTTCTTCCATCCTCGGTGACTGGCGGCTGGAAGATGTGGATATTTACGTCACAAAAGAGCCCTGCGCCATGTGCGCCGGGGCGATGGTCAATGCACGCGTCCGCCGGGTCATCTACGGTATGGGGGATCCCCGGTCCGGATGTGCCGGATCCGCGCTTGACGTGACCGGGTTCCCGGGAATGTTGCATCAGGTGGAAGTCCGGGGCGGTGTATTGGAAACAGAATGTACGACCATTATGAAAGAATTTTTCCGTGCTGTAAGAAAAAAGGAGAAGTAAGATTATGCTGAAAGTGGGATCCATCGTGATCTATCATTCCGCCCCCGCAAAAATCGAGGCATTCGAGAAAGGGAAACTGACCATCAAACCCGAACAGGGCGACACCCGGAACGTACGGGAAAAAGACATTGATTTTGAATTGCATCCGGGACCCGGCACATTTCCTCTTTCTCTGCCGGAAACACCCGATCTCGCCGAAACAGCGGAATTGTTGCAGGGAGAAACGCTCTCTTTTGCCGATTTCACCGCATTCCTTTTCGGCAGTTACACCCCGGGGAATGCCTATGCGGCATGGAAACTGATCCGGGAAGGAATCCATTTCCGGTTCGAAGGAGAAAACGTCACACTGCGCAGTCCGGAAGAAATCGCAGTGGCGGAAGAGGCGATCCGGGCGAAGAATGAGGCGAAAGAACGTCATGCGGCACTGCTTGAACGGATCCGGAAAGGGGAAGTGACACCGGAGGATCATCCGTTCCTTGCGGAGATCGAACAAGTTGCGCTGGGGATCAATTCCGCCAGCCGTCTGCTGAAAGAACTGGGGATCGAAGCGATCCCAGAAAAAGCACACAAACTTCTGCTCCAACTGGGCGTATGGGACCTGACACGGAATCCGCTCCCCGCCCGGGCAGGCGTGGAGATGTCCGATCCCGATTTTGAGCTGGGAACGGAACCGGTTTACCCGGAGGAACGGGAAGACCTGACCCATCTGGATGCGTATGCCATCGACGATGCGTTCAGTCATGACCCGGATGATGCCATTTCCTATGTGGACGGACTTCTTTACGTTCATGTGGCGGACCCGGCATCGGTGATCGCGTTTGATTCTGCCATTGACCGGGAAGCACGGTCCAGAGGGGAGAATCTGTATATCCCGGAAAGAGTGGTCCACATGCTCCCCTTTGCGGCAACGACACAGTTCTGTCTGGATTTGCAGGAAGCTTCGCCCGCCATTACCTTTGTGATCCGTTTTCTGGAATCGGGGGACGTGGAACTGGTGAAGTGTATGCTTACCCGTATTTCCGTAAAGCAGCGGACCTATGAAGATGCGGCGGAACTGCTTGACAAATGGAGCGAACTCCGCGACAAACTGAATCTGTTCAAAGAGTTCCGCAAAGAAAACGGAGCCCTTTTCATCCGGATGCCGGAAGTCAAGATCCTGTTCGATCAGACAGGGGAACTCCGTTTCATCCCCTGCCCCGTCACCGAAGAACGGGAATTCGTTGCAAACTGTATGCTCGCCGCCGGTGCCGCCACCGCCAAATGGACTGTCGCCAATGAGATCCCCATGCCTTATGTCCGGCAGGAATCCCCGGAATCTCCCCAGGAACAGAGTGACAGTCTGCCGGCGATGTACGCACTGCGCCGGGGATGCCGTCCCGGAGTGACCGATACGACCCCGGGACTTCATGCGGGACTCGGACTGGAACCTTACACCCGCGTGACGAGTCCGTTACGTCGTTATACGGACCTGCTCTCCCACATTCAACTGCACCGTTATTTTGCGGGAGAGGAACTGTTGACCGATGACGAATTGACAACGGCATTGAACGAATCGGAAGATGCCGCCGCGATCCGCAGAAAACTGGAACGTTTGACCAATGAATACTGGACCCTGGTCCACTTCCACCGTCACGCGGAAGATTTGACTCCGGATGCCATTCTTGTCCATCGTCAGGATGACCGCAGTGTATTCCTGCTGCCGGAATATGCCTATGAATACAAATCCCGGTTCCGCGGCGGATTGTTGGGCGACTGGTTCCAGTGCGGGATCCTTTCCAGTGATCCGGCACGCTTCACGCTCCGCATGAAAATGAGCGGGATACCCGAAGAAGAATATGATGACGAAGAGGAAACGACGGAGGTCCACGATGAAAACACCCCTTGATCTGCAGAAAATACGCGGGATGATGCTCCAACTCTATCATGTGACCGGCGCCGGACATTACTTTGACGAGCCGGATGTCCGGATCGCAGCTGCGGATGATGTCTGGTTTCAGAAATACAAGACCGTGATCGGCGATTTCCACTGGACTCCGGCGGAAGCATTGCAGAGAAAGTTTCCCGGTGTACAGGCGAAAAGCGTGATCTCCTGGGTCATCCCGGTGAAGGAAAGTATCCGGCTGGCAAACCGGAAAGAATCCGAGTTCCCCGCTGTCCCCTGGGCTGCCATGCGTTCCTTCGGCGAACTGGAAAACGAGACCATGGGCAGACAACTCTGTATGCTGTTGCAGAATTACGGATACGCCGCAGTCTCACCTCATCTGGAGCAGATGCAGACCGATTACAAACTCACCGATAATCATTATGCCTCTCACTGGTCCGAACGGCATATCGGATTCGTTGCCGGACACGGCACATTCGGACTTTCCGCCGGATTGATCACGGAACACGGGGTGGCGATCCGTCTCGGGTCCGTGGTAACAGACCTGGAACTTCCTGCAACGGAACGCGCTTACGGCGACGATCCCTGGGAATGGTGTACCAAGTGCGGCGCCTGTATGAAACGGTGTCCGGCTCATGCCGTCGGCATGACACCAGCCGACCGGGATAAACATGCCTGTGCGGTTTATCAGGTGGAAAAAGTCTTGCAGGACCGTGCGGAAAAGTACGGCTGGATGCAGTTGAACCTGGGCTGCGGATTGTGTCAGACTGCCGTCCCCTGTGAATTCAAACGGCCGTAACCGTTTCAATCCAGATTACGGTAATACCATTCCGCGGCGGCGCGGAGTCCTTCTTTCACGGAACATTCCGGCTTGTATCCCAGAAGGCGGACCGCTTTCGCGATGGATGCCAGACTGTGGGGGATGTCTCCCGCCCGGTTGGGACCGTGTTCTGCTGTGACAGCTCCGATGGCAGGATCAAATGCCGCCAGTTCAGTCCGGACCATGGAAAAGAGTTCATTGAGGTCGGTCCGTTCACCGCATGCCACATTGTAAACCGTATTGACCGCATCGTTTCCGGCGGTAAGTGCAAGCAGGTTCACCTGCACCACGTTCCGGATATAAGTGAAATCCCGGCTGTTGGTCCCGTCACCGTTGATGACGGGGGAAAGATGTTTCTTCAAACACTTGATAAATTTAGGGATCACAGCGGCGTAAGGTCCTTCCGGATCCTGACGGGGTCCGAAGACGTTGAAATATCGTAACCCGATCAATTCCATGCCGTAACAAGCAGAAAAATTGGCGGCGAAAAGTTCGTTGCAATACTTGGAGACAGCATACGGAGATAATTGGGTCCCGATCCGGTCCTCCTCTTTCGGCAGATGGGGTTCGTCCCCGTACACCGAAGAACTGGAAGCGTATACCAGACGCTGTACCCCGGCATCCTTTGCCGCCGTGATCACGTTCACGAATCCGGCAACGTTCACTGAAACGGTTTCCTCGGGAGATGCCAGGGAACGTGGCACACTGCCCAGTGCGGCTTCATGAAACACATAATCGCATCCCTGCACCGCATGACGGCATGCCGCCATATCCCGGATATCGCCTTCGATCAGCGTGAAAGATGGATCTTCCAGCGCAGAAGAAAGATTCTCTCTGTGTCCGGTGGAAAAATTATCCAGTACCCGCACAAAGCATCCGGCGGCGAGCAGCGCATCGGTCAAATGCGATCCGATGAACCCGGCTCCCCCGGTCACAAGCACTGTTTTACCCTGCAAACTCATCTTACGCCTCACAATCTGCCGTCGGTTTCTTCCACGGGCAGGATGCCTTTGATATCAAATACCACGGACTGTTTTTTCCGGAATTGGGCAACGGAAAGGCCGTTGAACTCGCGGTGTGACACTGCCATGACGACGGCATCAAATTTTCCGGCGGGGATCTCCCGCGTACTGCTGACACCGTATTCCCGTTCCACTTCCGCCGGATCCGCCCAGGGATCATAAAGAGTGACTTCACAACCGAAATCCTGCAAGCCCTTCACCACATCCACGGCATGACTGTTCCGGATATCCGGACAATTTTCCTTGAAAGTGATACCGAGCTGCAACACTTTTGCGCCGTAGATCTTCTGTCCTTTCCGGATCATCAGCTTGATCACCTGTTCCGCCACATATTTGCCCATGCCGTCATTGATACGGCGTCCCGCCAGAATAACTTCCGGCAGATACCCCAGCGACTGCGCTTTGTGTGTCAGGTAATAGGGATCGACCCCGATACAGTGTCCGCCGACGAGCCCCGGCTTGAATTTGAGGAAGTTCCATTTGGTTCCGGCGGCGGCCAGGACTTCATTGGTATCGATCCCGATCAGATGGAAGATCTTTGCCAGTTCGTTGACAAAAGCGATATTCAGGTCGCGCTGGGAATTTTCGATGACTTTCGCGGCTTCCGCCACCTTGATGGAACTGGCGCGATGGGTCCCGTTGCACAGAATGGAACGGTAAAGCGCATCCACCGTTTCCGCCGTTTCCAGCGTGGATCCGGAGGTGATCTTCAGGATTTTCGTCAACGTATGTTCCTTGTCGCCGGGATTGATCCGTTCCGGGGAATACCCGCAGAAGAAATCCCGATTGAATGTCAACCCGGAATATTTCGCCAGAATGGGCGCACAATCTTCTTCCGTGCAGCCGGGATACACCGTGCTTTCATAAATCACGATCGCGCCCTTCTTCATCACCTTCCCGACCGTCTCACTGGCGCGGTAAAGCGGGGTGAGATCCGGACGGTTGTACCGGTCCACCGGAGTGGGAACCGTCACGATGAAGATATCGGTCTTTTTCAGGTCGGCGGGATCGGAAGTATAGGAGAGGAACGTTGCGTTTTTCAAATCATCGGAAGACGTTTCCAGCGTGGTATCGACACCGTTCCGGAGCGCGGCGAGACGGTCTTCTTTCACATCGAAGCCGACAGTCCGGAATTTCTTACCGAATTCCACGGCAAGGGGCAGTCCCACATATCCCAGTCCGATCACAGCAACACGGATCTTTCCTGATTTGATTTTTGAAAGCATATTCGCTCCTGTTTCAGTTACGCGTTAAATATTATTCCGTAATGTAGCATACAGAAAAGGGAATGTCAAGGCACTTTATCAAAACTATTCCCCTTTTTTCACGCCCGTACACACTTCATACACCGCCCGGTTCCGCGGCGAAACCAACCCGTAACGGGCACCGCGCCGCAGAAGTTCCCCGGAAAAACTTTCGATCTCCGTCTGCCGGGCTGCAAGGAGATCCTGCAACATGGAGGTCTTCACTTCCGGAGGCATGGTACAAATGGTCTCCATTGCCGCTTCGATCATGCCATCGGTATTTGCGATGCCTTCCGCCCGGGCAACGGCGGCGGCTTCCTGCATCAATTCTCTTGCAAACGCAAGCATTTCCGGCGAACGCTGAACCATTCCGTAATCCGCTTTGAAATACGCCTGTGTCTGGTTGATCCCCACATTCAGGATGTATTTCTTCCACAATGCAGCACGGAAATCTTCCGGCACATCCACGGGGACACCCGCAGACCGCAGAAATTCCGCCGTCGCAGTCAGAGCCTGACTGTGTCGTTCGTCGCTGCGTTCCCCGAAATAGAACATCCCCACGCCATCCTGCGTGACTTCGTTCCCGATGCGGACACTGGCGTGTCCCAGGAAGAACCCGCGGAGCGTGATGGATCCCGGGTAAAATTCCTCCACCGTATCACCGGCACTGATCCCGTTCAGCAGCGGGACCAGGATCGTATGGGGTCCTACATGATCCCGGAGAAGCGGCAGAGCATCCCGCAACGCCCAGTCCTTGGTGGCGATCAACACCAGATCGGCGGAAAACACTTCTTCGCCCGGTGCCATATAACGGAACGGGAGTTTCTCCCCGTTCAACAGCAAACCGTCTCTGCGGTATCGTTCCAGCCGTTCGCCATCGGCAAGGATACGGAAATCCACCCCCGGCAAACAATACAGCTGCGCCGCCGGAAGGATCCCGACCGCACCCGCACCCAATAACAAGACCCGTTGTATTTTCATTTCTGCACCTCCCGGTGAAGTTCCGTGGCAATCATTTCCGCCAGTTGTCCCGGCGTAAGCCCTGCGTTTTCCCGCAGAGCGGCAGTGGATCCATGATCTGCAGGGACATCCGCCTTCCATCCGAAGGAACGGAGTCTGCATTTATCAGATCCGCACAACACCTCGGCGGCGATGGAAGCCAATCCGCCGGTCATCACATGATCTTCCAGCGTGAAGACCGGCATTTCCGCCCCGTACTTCCGCAGGAGATCTTCATCAAACGGTTTGAGGAAACGCACATTCACCACGCCGACGGAACATTGGAATTTTTCTTCCAGGATCCGTGCCGTCTCCCATGCCGTTACCGCTTCCCTGCCAACGGCAAAGATCATCCCGTCTTTTCCCTGCCGCAACACTTCGCTTCTGCCCCAGACAACGGGCGGATGCGGCAGATCTTCCGGCGCACCGGAACCGCCCCGGGGATAACGGATCACCACCGGATGATCCTGTCCGTGTGCGGCAAACAACATCTCTTCCAGCTCTTTTTCATCCTTCGGCATAAGGATGGAGAGATTGGGCATGGCACGGAGAAACGCCAGGTCATACACCCCGTGGTGCGTGGGGCCATCCTCCACGATCCCGGCGCGATCCGCACAGAATATCACCGGTAGATCCTGCAAACATACATCATGAAAAATACAATCCAGCGCACGCTGCAAAAAGGTGGCATACATCGCCACCACGGGACGCAATCCGGCGGCGGCCTGTCCGGCGGCAAATACCGCAGCGTGTTCCTCCGCGATCCCGACATCAAAGAACCGGTCGGGGAACCGGTCTGTAAAGTCCGGTCCGATCCCGCAGCCGGATGCCATTGCGGCAGTCACAGCTGTCACCCGTGGATCCTTTTCCGCCAGACGGACCAAAGTCCGCCCGAATGTACTGGAAAATGTTTCTTTGGAAGCAGAAATACTTTCCCCGGTCTCCGGACGGAATGCACTGGTCCCGTGAAAACGTTCCGGCGCGGCAATGGCATATTCGCAGCCGTGTCCTTTTTCCGTGATCACATGAACGATGACGGGACGGTTGAATTCTTTCACGCGCTCGAAAGTCTGAATCAGGGCGGGCAGATCGTGTCCGTTGATGGGTCCCACATACCGTATCCCCAATTCTTCAAAAAAGATACCGGGGACAAAAAGATTTTTTGCCGAAGCCTCCCAGTTCTGAATGTTCCCGATCATTTCCGATCCGCCCGGGATCTTCTGCACGAACCGTTTTGCAAATGCCTTGAACCGGTTGTAACTGCGGCCCGTGATCAGTTGATTCAGATAATTGGGAATGGCTCCGATGCTTTTCGAAATGGACATTTTGTTATCATTCAGCACCAGGATCATGTTTTTGCAAGTACAACGCAGGGTATTCAACGCTTCCAGAGAAATCCCGCAAATAAGAGAACCGTCACCCGTCACCGCGACCGTGTGATTCTTCACACCTTTGAGTTCATCGGCAATGGCAAACCCCATGGCGGAAGAAATGGCTGTGCCCGCGTGGCCTGCCCCGAAACAGTCGTAAGAAGATTCCCGGCGTGATGTGAACCCGCTCAAGCCCTGATACCGGCGGAGCGTATGGAACACATCGGCGCGCCCCGTCAGCATTTTGTGCGGATAACTTTGGTGTCCCACGTCCCACACGATATGATCTTCCGGCGCATGGAACACGCGATGGAGCGCAATGGTCAATTCCACCACGCCCAGATTCGGCGCAAGGTGTCCGCCATTGGTGGAAACAGTTCCGATGATCCGCTCCCGGATCTCTGCGGCAAGACGTTCCAGTTCTTCCGGCGTGAACGACCGCAAATCCTCCGGGGTATGGATTCGAGCGAGAAGTCCCGGTTCCATTCTGGATCAATCCCGGATCACTTCGATCGCAATGGAAACCCGTCCGAAGGGCGCACTGACCTGTACCCCGGCGGCACGGTCACGGATCCGGGCAATGGCTTCCCGTGCCATGTCGATCCCGCATTGGAGCTGACTTTCTTTATCTTTGGCTTGGGACATCCGCTGAATGACTTCGTCCGGGACGACAACGCCGGGCACCTGGGTACGCATGAATTCCGCATTCCGCAGACTTGCCAGGGGCCAGATCCCGGCGATCAGCGGCGTTTCCGCCAGTTCGGGAACGGCATCCATGAACCGCAGCAGGGCATCCGGATCGAATACGGGCTGGGTCACGATATATTCCGCGCCCGCCTGGATTTTTTCCCGGGTACGACGGATCTCCCGCGCCATATCAATGGCATTGGGATCCGCGCCGGCACCGATAACGGCACCCGTGACTTTCGCAATGGCTTTTCCGCCCAGATCCAGCCCGTGATTCAAACGGTTCTGCAATCCGATCAAGCCGATAGAATCCACATCGAACACCCCGGATGCAAAGGGATAATCTCCCAGTTTCGGCGGGTCGCCCGTGATGAAAAGCAGATTATTGATCCCCAGCGCAGCACACCCCAGAAGATCCGACTGCATCCCGATAAGGTTCTTGTCACGACAGCATTGATGCAGGATCGCTTCGATCCCCGCTTCCGCCTGGATCCGGTACGCCGTCACCATGGGGGAAACACGGCTGCTGGCACGGGGGCCGTCGGGAATATTGATAGCATCGAATCCGGCTGCCAGACACTGTTTCGCCTTTTCGATGGTGGTATCCAGTTCGTATCCCTGGGGCGGGACAACTTCCACATTCCGGACCCATTTTCCGGCGGCAAGTTTCGCCGCGAACGTGGACCGTTCCGCAAAGGGAACGACTTCCTGTTCCGGGGCTTCCGTTTCCTTCGCGAAGAGAGTCTGCTGTGTCTGAATACGGGTCATCGGGCTGACGCTCCGCGCCATATCCCGGATATGGTCCGGCGTGATCCCGCAGCATCCGCCGACACCACGGACACCAAGCGAAAGATAACGCATACAATACGTTGTGAAGTATTCCGGACTGCACATGGCAAGCATACGGCCATCAATGCTCTTCGGGGATCCCGCATTGGGCTGAACGATCACGGGATACGGGATCTGCTTTACGATTTCTTCCAGTACGGAAAGCATCTGATCCGGTCCGAGCGCACAGTTCATCCCGAACGCGGCAGGCTGTTTCCCGCAGGAAGAAAGCAGTTCCAGAACACGTTCCAATGCAGTCCCGTCCTTCAGCATACCTTCCGCCTGAAATACAAAACTGACAGCATACGTCACATCCCCATCATACCCGTTCACAGCGGCAAGGATCCGTTCCAGATCGTTCACTGCGCCCACCGTTTCAAACAAAAGGAAATCCGCACCCGCAGAGAGCAGAGCTTTCATCTGTTCCTGAAGCATGGTGACAGCGACTGATTCTTCTTCGGGCTGTTCCACATCACCCAACGGGCCGATGGAGCCTGCAACGAGCAATGCCTGTCCGGCGACTTTCCGGGCGATCATGACGGCTGCCTCATTGATGGCGGCGACCTTGTCACCCAGTCCGAAACGGGTAAGCTGGTGCTGGTTTGCGCCATAGGAATTGGTGGTCAGAACTTCCGCCCCGGCATCTTTATACGCCTGATGGATCTCCTGGATGGTTTTTGCATTTGACAGGCAAAGGTTTTCGTATGATGTATTGACGAAGAAGCCGCGCTTATAAAGTTCGGATCCCATTCCGCCATCGAAGATCAGCGGTCTGGCGTTCAGTTGTTCCGTAAAAAGATTTCCCATGACAGTCTTACACTCCAAGTATTACTATATAACAACAGTTATGGCGGTAAGATACAGCCAATCTGCGTATAAATCAAACAGAATATAAAATTTTTCTTCAATTTTTTTCAGAAAAAGACTTGATTTTTCTTCCAGACGTGATATATTAATCCCACAAACAGAAAGTTTGCCTGATGGTGTAACGGTAGCACAACTGATTCTGGTTCAGTTTGTCTTGGTTCAAATCCAGGTCAGGCAACCATTTTTTTTGCCCTTTTTCCGGATGTTTCCCCTCTGCGACATCATTATGTACAGTAGTTTCATCCCCGAAGCCATGAAATTTGTTTCCGTCTTTTGCTTGAAAAAAGAGGTTTCTGTGTTATATTCCGGGAGAAATATAACAAAAGGATGATATCATGGACGGAAAACCGATCACGATTTATTGGGCGGGCGATCTTTTCGATTTCAAAGATCTCACGGGAAATGTGGAAATGGCGGCAGCAGTGGAAGCGCGTTCTGCCGGGAAGTATCAGGTGAAACTTCCGCAACTCTCGGAAAGCAATTCTCTGCGGACCATCACCGCGATCCGGGATGCCGATCTGGAACTGCTCTTCTCCTGTGACTGCATCGTTGCCAATTTTGACGGCTGTGATCTGGATTCCGGGACCGTGGTGGAATTCTGTTTCGCGAAAATGCTGGATCTCCCCGCCGTACTGCTCCGGACCGATTTCCGCACCGGATGCGATCAGGGACCGGGGGGTGATCCCTGGAATCTCATGTGTTCCGGTTATCCCCGGACCAATACGGTAGTCCTCCACGGGATGCAGGTATTTCATCAGCATTACAAGGGCGCGGAAGACTGGAAAAACAAGCTGGATTCGTACCGGAATGATATTGCAGAACGCGTCATTCATGCGCTGGATCAGAGTATTGCCGCGGATCCGGTATTCCCCGTTGCAGTCATGGAAGAACAGTATGCACGCGCCGCAGCCGCTGCCGGCGGTTCGCTTCCGGCACTTTTTCCCCGGGCACGGATCGAAGAACTTCTTGCATCAAAAATGGCGAAAAAGATCTATCGCTGACGTATTTTTGCCGCAGGGTTTTGATTTTTTTTGAATGACTTTTGCATTTGGCTCTTGTTTTTATAAAAACATGTGCTACATTGCCGGAGAAAAGTGAATTTTTGTCAATCAACAGAAGGAGATCCCGCTATGGCAAGAAACCATTCATTCGTCATCATCACGCCTCACGCCTTGCAGAAAGGGCAAACCGGTGCAGTCATCATGCGTCTTCTCGCGCGGACCGGGTTAACGTTACAGGCGGCACAGATCATAGCGGCAGACAAAAAATTCATTCAGACTTTTGCCGATGCCATGGCTCCGTTCCACAAGTGTCCGTGTCAGCCCGAATACATCCGGAAATCCTTTGGTGCAACGGGGAAAAAGAGCAATCCGTTCCTGGCTCTTCTGCTGCATGGGAAAGATGCCGTAAAGAAAGTGAATGCCGTTGTGGGGAGTCTGGCACCGCTCGCCGGCGCGGGAACAACGATCCGTGACAGTTTTGCGGAAGTCGGCAGAGATGCGGCGGGGAACGTGGTTTATTTTGAACCCTGCGTTCTTGCGCCGGAAACGCAGAAGGAATGTGATACGCTTCTCCCTATTCTGGCGGATATGGCATCCCGCAGCAAAAACATTGTAAAAAATGCAGCAGGCGCCGATGGTTCCGGCGAACGGACTCTGGTCATGATCAAGCCGGAAAACTGGCTCCGTCCGGGGATCCGCCCGGGTGCTATTCTGGATATCTTCACGGCGACCGGACTTTTCCTCTGCGGATGCAAGATCCACCACATCAGTGTTGCCGATGCGCTTGACTTCTATGGTCCGGTCCAGGGAGCATTACGCAAGAAACTGGCACCGAAGATCGCAGCAAAAGCCCAACAGTTCCTTACGGAAAAATTCAGTTGTCCCTTCGCCGTGGAAGATGTTCAGGCGATCGGAGAACAGTATGCGGACGACCAGTTCTTCCAGATCATCCGGTTCATGTCCGGCAACGAATACGATCCCGGCGACAGCAACAGTCTGAATACGCCCGGGAAAGCCCAGGTGATGGTCCTGATCTTCGAGGGAAAAGATGCAGTCGGCAAGATCCGCACTGTACTCGGTCCCACGGATCCCGGTCAGGCGGATGGCGGAACCGTTCGCGGGGAGTTCGGGACCACGATCATGATCAATGCGGCGCACGCCTCGGATTCGGCAGAAAGTTTTGTTCGTGAAGGGAAGATCCTTCAGATCGAAAGGAATGACTTCTCATCCTGCGTGACGAAATAAGGCATTATTTGATATAATATGTTATGAGTGATACAGTTAGTGCAAAATGTATCATTAATAACATATTTATCAAGCAAAAAAATTCAAAAAAAATTGTTTTATACACTTGAAAAATGAAGGAAGTAATGCTTATTTTATAATACGGAAGACACGGACCGTGTTTCCGGAGAACTACAGGAAAGGAAAATGGTGTATGGATAAATACTATTCAAGGACACACGAATGGATCAAAACAAACGGGGAAGAGGCGATCGTCGGTATTACCAAATATGCCGCCGAAGAACTGGGTGACATCACCTACGTTGAACTGCCGAAGGAAAATACCGATATCATCTGCGGCGACTCACTGGGCAAGATCGAATCGGTCAAAGCATCTTCCGATTGCTATTCTCCGATCAGCGGCATTGTGATTGCAGTCAATCACATTCTGGATGACGATCCCGGGATCATCAACCGTTCCGCCGAAGACAAAGGCTGGATCTGCAAGCTGGATAACATTGATCTTGTGGAACTTGATGATCTTATGGAAGAGGATGAATACCTCGAATATCTGGAAACGCTCTGATTTGACAAGGAGTTTTTATCATGTCCAAATCCCCCACCAACCAATTCAAGCAAATCATTCCTGACGTGGAAAATTTCACACAGGATGAAACCTGGCGCATCTTCCGTATCTCCTCGGAATTCGTGGATTCCTTTGAGACCATGTCCGCTTACCGGAACCTGGTCACTGTTTTCGGATCCGCAAGAACAAAAGAGGATTCCCCGGTGTATCAGGATTGCGTCCGCATGGGTGAACTGCTGGTACAGCATGGTTACGGGGTGATCTCCGGCGGCGGACCCGGCATTATGGAAG
The DNA here is from genome assembly GCA_045592785.1 of Victivallales bacterium. Classification (GTDB taxonomy): domain Bacteria; phylum Verrucomicrobiota; class Lentisphaeria; order Victivallales; family UBA1829; genus RGIG8244. The sequence continues at coordinate 38,269 of JAZNVL010000004.1, forward strand.
CCTCCAACCGCGGTGCCATTCAGGAAGACGGAGTATCGATCGGACTCAACATCAAACTGCCGATGGAACAGCACAGCAATCCCTATCAGACGGAATCGCTGTATTTCCGTTATTTCTGCATTCGGAAAGTCTGTTTCCTCAAATATTCCACTGCCGCCGTCGCGTATCCGGGCGGGTTCGGCACACTCGATGAACTTTCCGAAGCTTTGACCATGGTCCAGACACGGAAAGTCAACCGGATCCCCATCGCGCTTGTCGGGAAAAAATTCTGGACCCCGCTCCTCGACTGGTTCCGGGATACACTGCTGGCGGAGGGGATGATCTCCCCGGAAGATCTGGATCTTTACAAGGTCGTGGACTCCGCCGATGAAGCCATGGAATACATCCGCGTCTGGCACGCAAAATACGGGATCCCTTCCACCGTTAAAAATCAGGTGTGATTTAGAATTTATCCGTCAACGGGAAGAAAAAGTCGCCCGGGACTGCTTCCAGCGGAGAAGCCATCATACATTCCCCGTGCCGGATATCCGGCACGGGTTCGTCTGCCCCGTAAGCACGGAATCCGTTTTCCAACAACTCCGCAACCGCCGGGTGTGAAGACGGGAGAAAGGTATCCGTACAGCCGGCGGCAAATTCCGCTGCATGACCGGGGCGCACACAAAGTTCCGCCAACGTGTTTTCCTGTCGGACCGCGTACCCGTTTTCCGTACACTTCCACAAAAGGAAACCTTCCCGGAACATCCGTTCCCAACTGTGAAAATCGCCGGAATCAGCACGCAGGACTTTCCCCGGGAAATCAAAGGATGTTTCGTAGAACATCCGGATCGTTTCCCGTTCTTCCGCAGAGAGTTCCGAACCTTTCCGCCAGCCACTGCCGTCTGCATTCTCCGCTTTTTTCAAACGCAATACAGCATCGTGAAAACAATTCCAGCCGCAACACTCATACACCCGGAAAAAAGCCGTATACAACGGCAGAAAATCGTACCCTTCCTGCGCTGCCCATTCCGCCGCCATGGTGCAAAGACGGGCGGCGATCTTCTTACCGCGATATTCCGGAAGCGTGGCAACGGAGGCGATCCCCGCCGCTTTCCGGATACCGCCGCGCCCATCCGAGATCCGGAACGGCATGATACCCACATGGCCGATGATGTGATGCTGTTCCGGTTCTCTGGCAATAAACGAGAGTTCCAGAAACGGGAATTTTCCGCCCCGTTCCCAAGCGCCCTGCCATTCTTCAAAACAACGGGCAAGCACAGGAATCACAGCGGGCTGCATGACGGGATCATTTCCGATATAAACAAATTCAAAATCCATGAGGGGACCGGCTCCTGTTGGTTATTCTTTTCGGGTTCAGGCAGTAATATAGCACGAAAGAATTTTTTTTCAAACTTGAAAACGGGGAAAAGCGTGATATGGTATTCCCGGGGACATCATCAACAAAAAGGAGGGAATCACATGAAAACAACATCCATTCTTCTGGCAATCGCGTCGTTCGTCATCTCATTTCTCACAGGCTGCAAGGAAAATTCCACCGCACATATCCCGGCTGTCACCGGACTGGATCTCCCGCGGTATATGGGAAAATGGTACGAGATCGCACGGCTGCCGAACTGGTTCCAGCGGGATCTGCGGAACGTGACGGCGGAATATACGCTCCGACCGGACGGCACGATACACATCCGGAATTGCGGGTACAAAAACGGCAAACAACGTTGTGTGGAGGGGACAGCGTACCCTGTGGGTGAACCGGGGAGCGGCGAATTGGAAGTCACGTTCCAGAAACCATTCCGCGGGGCATACCGGATCATTTATCTGGAACCGGATCACAGTCTTGCCGCCGTCACGGGAAGCGACCGTGATCTGTTATGGATCCTGGCGCGTACACCGGAGATCTCTGCGGAAAAGTTGGAGTCACTCACCGCGTGGCTGCGGGAAAAGGGATTTGAAACGGAACGGCTGATCCGTTGAAACGGCAACCGTTCCGTCGGCAGACTTACATAACGGGCAATCCGGTTTCGGGATCCACGAGACGGTAATCTTCGATATGGATCGTGGGATCGGCGCGGAACTGCAAGTCTTTGCCGTATTCGCTTTCCAGTTCCCGGAGCAGATCGGCATCGCTGTTTTTCAACCGTGCCATGACGGTGGGATGAATGATCACGCGCACCGCGAACTTCTTTGTTCTGCGTTTGCGTTTCAGCAGTTCCTTCAGAGCGCGCTGGATCTCCACACTCATACTGATGGCGGACTTCACATGTCCGGACCCGTTGCAGTAAGGGCAGAGATCGTACACGGCATCCTTGACACTTTCGTGTTCCCGCTGACGTGTGAGTTCCATGAGACCGAACCGGCTGATGGGAAGGACTTTTGTACGCGCTTTATCATTCCGGAGGAATCTGGTCATAGCCTTGTTGACGGTTTCCCTGTCTTTTGCGGAACTCATATCTATGAAGTCGATGACGACCTGTCCGCCGATATTGCGCAGTCTCATCTGTCTTGCGATCTCCTCGGCGGCTTCCAGATTGGTCGCCAGGATCATTTCCGGTGCTTCCTTCCCGGTTTTGCTTTTGCCGGAGTTGATATCAATGGCGATCAATGCTTCCGTTTCGTCAATGCAGAGATACCCGCCGCCGGGCAGTTTCACGATCCGGTTGAAGATCTCCGCGACCTGTTCCGTGATCTTGTAGTGATCAAAGATGGATTCCGCCCGGTTATGGAGCAGGACTTTGGTATGGAAATCCGAGCCGACGAACTTCGCCAGATTGGCTTTGAGTTCCACATGACGTTCGCTGTCATCCACCACGATCTCATCGATATCATCAGTGAGAAGGTCCCGGATCGTGCGTTCCAGAAGAGTGGGTTCCTGAAAGACCAGTGCCGGAGCTTTCGGCTGTACAAGAGCTTCCTCCACCTTGCTCCAGACATCCAGCAGCATATCCAGGTCCCGACGGAAGAATACGGCTTTTCTGCCTTCTCCCACGGTCCGGCAGATGATACCCATATTGTCCGGGACATTGAGATCCCGGAGGATATTACGGAGCCGGTCCCGTTCTTTTTTATCCTCGATCTTGGTGGAAAGTCCGATATGCTTGGAGTAAGGCAATAACACCAGATACCGTCCCGGGATCGTGATATTGGTGGTCAACCGTGCGCCTTTGGTGCCGATGGGACCTTTTGTGACCTGGACCAGGAGTTCGGAACCGCAGGGGAAGACTTTCGGGATGTCCTCGGTCTTGATCTTGCCGCTGTGGAGTTTTTCTTCCAGTTCTTTGAGACGGCGCGACTTATCCGCCCGTCCGATGAGTGACCGGATCTTTCCTGCGAAGGCATTGAAGAGTTTGCCGGATTTGGAATCGGGCACAGGGGCATCGTTTTCCGCCTTGCGGATATCTTCCAGGATATCGTAAGATGCCGGGAGCATATCCCGGTAATGCAGGAACGCATTTTTCTCTGCGCCGATATCCACGAACGCGGCTTCCAGCGTGGGTTCCAGCCGGGTGATACGCCCCAGATAAATGGAGCCTGCCACGATCTCACTGGAAGGACGTTCCAGTTCGTATTCCTCCAGCCGTCCGTCACAGAGGAGAGCGGATCTGTTTTCCAGTTCTTCGCAGTTGAGGATGATCTGTTTCCGGATCTTTTTTTCGGGTTTCAGAGGTGGTTCCGGTGCTTTTTTCTGTTTCGGAGCGGGCTGCGGTTTCTTTTCGGGTTCCGGTTGTTTCTTCCGGGATTTTTTTACGACAGCCTGCGGTTGTTCCTCCGGCAAACTGTCGTTGTTCTTCTTGTTTTTGCGTTGTGCCATGTGTTGAGCCTGTTCTGATGCCCGGCGGGATCAAGCCTTGTCCTGCCCATTCAGAAGGATATCCCCGATGGAAATGCGGCAACCGTTGAGAAAATCCGCCACAGGCATTTCCTTTTTTCCTTCCGGCAGTACGCGTTCGACGACAAGAGAACCCCGTCCGCACCGGATCATCATTTGATTGTTTGAGTAAGCGATAAATTCACCGGGCTGCGCCTGGGGGGATTCCCAGGAAGTCCCTTTTGCCCTGGTGATCTTGACATTGTGGATCCGGTCCTTCATCATCACGCGGAACGTCATGGAGGGCCAACCGTGAAATGCCCGCACTTTCCGCGCAATAACGGCTGCATCTTCCCGGAAATCCACGGATCCATCGGATTTCCGGATCTTTACGGCGATGGTCACACCTTCTTCGGGCTGCGGAACGGGTTCCAATCCATTTGCCACTCTGCGCAGGGCATCACCGATATGTTCCCCTGCCAAATGCGCAAGCTGCTGTTCCAGTTCGCCCGTCGTGATTTCCGGTGAGATCGCAAGACGATGCGTTTCGTAAACGGGTCCGGTATCCAGTCCCTTTTCCATGCGCATGAATGCCACGCCGGTTTCCTCATCGCCATTGAGAAGCGCAGTCGTAATGGGAGAGGCTCCACGGTAACGGGGCAGAAGCGAGGCATGGACATTGAAGCATCCGAACCGGGGGAGCGAAAGCAGATCCATTTTCAGGAGTTGTCCGAAAGAGACCACCACCACGATATCGGGCGCGGCGGCACGGACCTGATCCAGAAACTCCGGAGTATTGACCGAAGGGATCCGCTGACAGTCGATCCCGTGATCATCCGCCCATTTCCCCAACGGGGTGGGTGTGAGGATCCGTTTTCTGCCTGCGGCCTTATCCACTTGCGTACCGACGCCGCAAAGCCGGATCCCGGGATCTTTCCAGAGTGCTTCCAGTACAGGGACGGCGAATGCGCCTGCACCAAGGAAAAAGACATTTACTGTTTCATCACTGTTCATCGGGGGTCTGAACTCCATAGCAAATCGGCTGAATCTGACGACTTCCGGCGTATCCGGACTTGTAAGCGTATAACATAGCACAAAAAACGGAATTTTCCAGTAAAAAGCATGATTTTTTTGGAAAAACCGGAGAAAAAATAACAGACTTTATTTGCTTTTTTTCAGACCGGCTGTATTTTACTTCACAGTGATGTTTATACATTAACAAACTTCCGGGAGTTTTTTTATGATGGAAATACTGCCTGATTATATGGGCATACTCCATTCTCTGCATTGTTTCACCATGCTGATCTTCGGCGTCGTGCTCTTCTCTCAATACATCACAGGGAGAGTACCGAAAGAGGAAGGCTCACGCCTTTTCCCCTTCTTCGCCGCCTATGCCGGATTCCAGGCTCTCACGCTCCTTGCCGGACTCCATGTGATGGAGGGTACGCCGTTCCCCCATCTGGATATGGTACGAATCATTTTTTCCGGTGCCGGATATTTGAGCTTGCTGATCTTCTCGCTGGCTCTGCTGGGGTGTTATGCCCAGCGGATCACCATTTATGTCTGCGTGTGTATCTCGCTGACTCTGGGTGCCGCACTGCTTTCCGGAAGAATGTTCATACTCTATCCCATGATCTTCATCATCGTGCCCTGTAATATTCTTTTTGCCGGTGCCATGCAGAAGATCGCCTTCGACACAAAGGATGAACGGCGGAAAAAGTTATTTATCCGCCTCGGACTGCTTCAGATCCTCTATCTGATCCTCCAAACGCCTTTGAGCCTGCGTTATCAGCCCATGTTCCAACTGGATGCACCTCTGCAATTCCTGATCCCGCTGTTCCGGCTCCTCTCCATTGTCGTCATCCTGGGGCAAACTTCCTGCGTATATCTCCTGACACAGCCTGATTTCCGGTTCCGTTGGAACCGCATCCGGGATTTCGCGCTGCTTCTGATCCTGTTCCTTTCTTCCGGATTCCTGATCCTGCGCTTTTTTGCGGTCCGGGGACACCGTCAGGCGTTGTATATCAACGAAGAAAAACTGCAAATGGTGCAGAACGGTTTGACCGAACGTCTGACCCGGCATAAGATGCAGTTGGAACGCTGGAGTGATTGTGCGGAAAGTCTGTTCGATTTGTATCAGCAATTACACATCCACACCAGCGAAGAAGCAAGCCGTTCTTACGGATTCTCGCCTCTGCTCCTGGACAACAAAGGGATTTGCACCCACTCGCTGCACAAGGAATGGATCGGAAACGATTTCGCGGCACAGGGACTCCTCTCCGAACAGGCAACATTGGAAAAGGGAGAAGTCGCCTGCGTGCTTGTGCAGGGAACAACGGCCGATGACACCCGGTTCTTCCTCGTACAGAAACGGATAACACCCAATACCGGGTACATGGGACTGCTGGTCGATTATCCGCTGTTCCGGTTCCGGGAGGCGGATGATGAATTTTTCCTTGTCGCGCCGGATGGCAAGATCATACTTGACCACAGCGGGAAATATGTGGGGATGAGACTGCAGAACGTATCTTCTGCAAAAATGGAACTCCTTGACAGCAAGGGGCATGTCATTCATCTGAAAAACAACCGCGCGGACCGGAAACACTGGCGCATGTTCCTTTCCACGCCCATCGACTCTCCGGATTTTCTCAAAGATGCGACCCTGATCCTGTATGCGGAATCGGATCATGCGATCCTGACATACCGCGTGGGATTGCACGTCGTCATGCTTTTCTGGGTCCTTCTGCTTCTGATGATCTGTCTGTGGAACATCCGACGGGAATTTGCCAAAGTGGAAGCCCAGCTTAAAGTCATTCGCGGTGAGTTCAGCCAGCGGAGCGTGATCCCCACACTCATGGTCAACGATGAATGTATCATCCGGGATATCAATCAACCTGCCGTGGATTTGTTCGGGATCCCGGAAAATGAGATCATCGGACAGCCCCTTGACCGTTTTATCCGGTCGGCGGAAACAATGCCGTTCCGCGAAAGCGTGAACCTTTCCCTGCAGCAGAACCGTCCGGAGATCATGACCGGGTTCTGCAATATCCACGGGATCGGAGAAAAGTTCTGTGTATGTATCCACATGCCTGCGCCCGAATACATTGCTCTCGGGAAACCGTTATGTGCATTCCGTTTCATGCTCCGGCATGATGCCGTCAAAGTGGATCCCGTCATCGCCGCCGCCTGGGTCTCCTACTGCCGCAGTGCGGCTGACCCGGTGTTCCTGTTGTCCGATGACGGCAGGATCTTTTCGGGGAATCTGGATGAAGTATTCGGCAGGGAACCGGAGAAACTGGAAGATATTTTCCCCGCCGAAACAGCCCGTGTTTTCCGTTCCATGACAGAGAACGTTCTGCTTTCCAAGCGGGTATTCAACTTCGAAACAGAGATCACGATCGGCAGTGTCAGCCGCGTGTATGATATCATGTTCTTCCCCGTGGAATTACTTTCCGCACAGCACCAGCCCCCCGCCGCCGTCGGGGTCATTGCAAGAGATATTTCCAGAATACGGCAGAAGGAAAAAGCCGTGCAGTCCCTGCAAGCTCAATTCCTGCCGAAAGAATAACACATCAGCGCAAGCAACATCAGTGCCGCCATGATGAAACGGCGGAACCAGTCCTTCCGGGATACCGCCGGTTCGTGTCCGAACACATGAAGCCGTATCAGCAGGATCCCGATGATGACGGAAAAGATCCCCCGGAATGCCTGCAACACACTGCCGTACACCACCCCGATGGTCGTGAAACTGTAAAACAAAACCAGCATGGCGGCAAACCAGATCAGCCCGAACGGCGATGCCGCAATAAATTCCCGGGGCGAACACCTGATCTTGAACAGCAGACCGACAGGGAGAAGTCCTGCCAGTGCATACTCCATGGAGACCGCCGCCAACGCACGGATAAATTCATTCTCCGCCGATGTGCATTTCACAAATTCCGCGATACACAGATCGCTGCCGATGTACCCGGTCAGTGTCATGGCAAGATACAACAGTGCTTTCATCGAAATACGCAATCCGCTGTAATTCATCCCCACCGCCGCAATGGAACACAACAGGATCCCCAGCCATTGCAGTCCGGTGATCGTCTGTCCCATGAACAATGCACAGAACAGCGCAAGAAATATGATCTTCACGCCCAGAAGTGAGGAAAGACGGGAGGCTTCCACATGGCGGTTCGCCAGAAATAACGAGAACTGTCCCAGATACAAACTCGTGATCCCGCCGGCAAGATAACACCATGCTTTCCAGTCTGAAACGGGGATCGTATATCTGCCGTGAAGCACCAGCAGAAGCAGAAACGCAGGGATACAGGACGCCATCAGAGAAAGGATCGTCAGTTTCACGGAACTGTTGTGACGGTTCATGAAGGAACGGGATGCCACATAGGACAACGATTGGAACAATGCCGCCGCGAATCCGGCAAGGATCCCGGGGATCATGGCAATTCCCCTTCAAAATCCGCAGGGACCGGGATCGGGGGACAACCGGATTTGTAGACCACCGTCCGGATCTCCTCCCCGTGATATTTCAGGGGCGAAAACGTGAAAGCACCTGCGGCGTAATCCCGTACGACACGGGGGAACACTTCCCAATCGCCATATTCTTTCAGACGGTCCACATTCCGGGAGGCAACGATCCGCAGAATATCATTAGCATATTCCGCAGGCGTTTTCCCTGCACGACGTTCTTTCGCCGCCTGCAATTCTTCCAGCGTATACCCGCAGAGATCCAACGGCATACTGCCGGAGATCCCCAGGATCGGGCCTTCATCCATTTCCGTTGCGCCCAGCGAGACCTGCTGCGCCACGATCACACTGCTGCGGATCCCGGAGTACCCCGCCAGGATCGCGTATTCCGTGGGACCGAGGTGGAGTCCGGCAAAGACCCGTTTCCCATCTTCCATCACAGTCAGGTCGCCGGGGTGTACATTCAAACAGGGGTAATCCGCCGTGATATTGCATAACGTGATGAACCCGGCATGGATCCCGAAATCAATGGGATATGCCGCAAGTTTTGCACGCAAACCGTCAGTCCATTCCTCCCGCAAACGCATCCCGTTCCCGGTCCGGATTGAGACTTTCGCCTCTCCTGCGGCGCGATAAAATGCAACGATATCATGTTCCACCAGAGGGAGTTGAAACTTGGCAGCAAGTTCGCGTGCGCGACTTGTTTCCGGCCGGTCGGTCACAAGAACGGAAGCACGCCAGGGGGCATGGGGATCGTTCTGAATATCCCGGAGCAGGACTTCGGCATTGGTACCTGCGCCGCTGAGGAAGACGGCGGCATTTTTCTGAAATTGACAGCAGTTCATAAGTATTACCTGTGAGAAAAGTTAGCGGCATACAATACAATCAAAACGGGAAAAATCAAATAAAAATGCGTTTTTTTCTTGCATTTTCCCTCTTCCTGTTGTAAATTGCAACTATGGAGTTTGAATTATGAATATACTTGTCATTGATGCGCATGGCGGCGGCGCAGGAAAACAACTTGTCGCCGCGATCCGCGCACGGTTCCCCGAAACGGAGATCATGGCGGTCGGAACCAACAGTATGGCGGCACTTGCCATGCTGAAAGCCGGCGCCGATCACGCCGCCACCGGAGAAAATGCCGTGGTCGTCGGATGCCGGAATGCCGACATCATCATGGGCCCGGTGGGGATCGTGATCGCGGATTCCCTGTTCGGGGAGATCACCCCGGTCATGGCATTGGCTGTGGCGCAAAGCAAGGCGAAACGTATTCTGCTGCCCTTCAATCAATGCGGAAATATCGTTGCCGGCGTGGAAAATACTTCGGTGGCACGCCTGGTACAATGTGCCGTCGCGGAACTGGAAAAACTCGTATGACTCAACGGAAACAATCTTTTTATCACGGAGAATAATATTATGGCGTTACCCTCGTTCGGCGTACAACTCATCGAAGGGAAGATCCTTTCGGAAATCAAAAAACTCATCGAAAACAAAGTGTCCACCGTGTTCCTGGCATCCGTGCTGCCACCCGCAGAACCCGATGCAACAGGAAAACTCCGCGTGGATGCCGAACTCAAACTTGTCATCCGGGAACTTGTTCTGGACTACACCGCACATGCCGGAAAAGACGAACGGCGCGAATTGCCCGTGGAGATCCCGGAACGCGTGATCGAGATCCATACCGCGATCCCGGCGAAAAAGCCTTCCGCCATGAATGATGCCTCAACAATGCCGCTGGAACTCCGCAGTCTCGCCCTGGATTGTGTGTTCTCCGGCGTGGAATTCAAGCAGACCATGATGGGTGTGGGCGCAACCGCCCACGGCGTTCATGCCGTTTTGGAAATCTCCGGAACCGGAAAAGCCGTATGGATGGAATAAAAAATTTCCTGCCTCCCATTGCCGGGCTCACCGCTCTCTGGATCCTCGTCCACGCCTTCCTGTTCTCCTGGGGTCTGCCCGGATTCGCTGAACCGACGGCGGACGGGATCCCTGCGGATCCGGCGTTTTCCGCAAAAGAAATGATGCAGGCGGACACCGGCAAATATGGTCCGCTCCAATACCTGATCGTGGGGACATTGTTCCCGGAACAGGCTGTGGAAAACGCGTCGTTGGAGATCGTGACAGCGCGGATCATCCGGTTCCGTTGTGTGACTGCGGTCATGAGTCTGGGGATCGCCGTTCTGGTTTTTCTTGCGGGATTGTGGATCGCGGGACTGCCCCGGCTGTATGCCTTCGGCGCGGGAGCCTTTACACTGCTTGCCCCGTTGAGCGTGTTCTATTCCTCCACCACGAATATGGATATTCCCTGCACGTTCCATTTCACGGCGGCAATGTTCTTTGCTTTTCTCGCAGAAAAATATAAAGGCAAACGGCTTCTGCTGTTCCATGCGCTGGCGGGATTCTTCCTGGCGTGCGCATTCTGCACGAAAGATCAGGTATACGCGCTCTGTTTCCTCCCCGCACTTGTCTTCGCCATCTGGAAATACCGGACGGCGGAAACTAACAAATGGTGCAGTGTCATCACCCCGTTTGCGCTCTGGGCTGCTGTCTTTCTCCCAACCGTTGCGCTCATTTATCTCTGGATCGGCGGCTGGCAGATCTTTGTGGAACATTTCCAATGGATCACCGGCAGCGGACAACAGGGGTATCAACAGGTGGCAAACGGGATCGCCGGACGACTTCTTCTGTTCGGGAAAGCGGTCCTTCAATGGCTGTGTATGCTGGATCTTCCCCTGCTTGTCGGAGTGACAGCCTGCGTTGTACTGCTGACCGGGAAGAAGAAATGGGATTGTTTCAACGGTGCGGAAAAATCCGTTGCGGTCTGCCTGGGACTGCTGTTTCTCTCCTTCCATCTGTTCTTCACCCAGCCGGTCCGTTTCACCCATACCCGGTATATGCTGCTGCTCCTGCCCTTTTCCGCGCTGACCGTCGCCATACTGATCCGGCACGGCGGGAAACGGGTCGCTCCGCTGCTTCTGGCAGGAGTCCTTCTTCTGCAATGCGGCAATGCCTTTTTTCTGATCCGGGCAATGCGGAATCAGCCGTTGACCATGCTCCGCAATGATTACGCAGGGAATCCGCAATTACGGCAGTGCAAAACGGCAACACTCACGGCGACTCACGGGGCGTTGTACCGTATCAGCAGCACACCCGGAAATCCCCGGGAAGAAGTCAAAACGATCCGGCACTGGCATTATTCGCTGATCCTCCCGGATGCCGTGCAGACAGATATCTACCCATCGGAACCCGGACTGCTTCTGGCGGCGCCGGACCTTGTTCTGCTCACCGGACAACAGTATAACGACAGGATCACGGATCTGCTCCGCCGTACAGCTTACGAAGAGATCGCGGTATACACCCCGGTAAAGACTTCGCCGCTCTCACTCTTTGATGAACTGCAAACAGATCCTCTGTACCTCTACCGGAAAACGGAACTTCCTGCGACGATCCAGTTCCATCTGTTTGCCGGGGAAACATTCCACTGGCAGCTGGCGATCCTTACCGATGCCATGCGGACCCGACCGCAGATCACAGATACATTCACGCACGCCATCGGGAATACACTGAAACCGTTTGAACCGTTCCAGCCTGCGTCCTGGAATATCTCACCCGATACGATGCTTTTTACACTGATCGCGTATCACCGTGCCGGTCGCACAGAGGATACGGAAAAGATGAAGTCGTTTATTCTGCAGAATCTGCCGGAAGCGAAGCCGGTTCTGCTTCAACTGGGATTGCTGCCGCCGGACGATCAAGTCCGGTAACGGAAATGGGGAAAAAGGGAACATCTGCGATCACCAGGAACAGGGCATTTCCTGTTTGATCCGGTTTGATCCGGAAAGAAAATACGTTTTCATTCAAAACCCCGGTCGCAGAATGACATCCATTCAGCGGAAACACCCGGAGACGGTATTTTGTTTCCAGAATGTGTTCCGGCAATTCATAATCAAGTTGAAAATCCCGGATCCCGCTCAAATGATATGCGTGAATATAACAGCCGCCCACCGGAACCCATTTCCCCGACGGCAGAAAAACGTGTTCCTGCGAAACGGTGGTCCCGTCATAGCGGAAGGGAAACGTCACACTGCCCTGCCGATTCTGGATCACATCCCCTTTGACTTCCTCCGTCAGGTCTGCTACAACAGAAAACGCACCTTCCCGCGAAACCGTCGTACGCACGCCGACACGGAATGTTTGAAGGTCCCAGGTGATCCGGGTGACGGCTGACATCCCGGCTTGACGTGCCGTTTCCTCCAACAGAGCAGCCGCGGGGAACGTGACAAGGTCCGTTTCTTCCGACAGGTAAAATTCGTTTTTCACTGGGTTTGTTTTCAAATCGTTCCGGATGGCTTCCACCAACTCTTCGGGGGAACTCTTCCGCAAATTGACAGCGAGCTGTCTTGCCCGTTTTTCCAGTTTGCTTTCGGCAGGGGGGAGCTGCACATACCGGGGCGGGGTCAATGTCCCGTCATCAAAATCCGAATACATGGCAAGGTGGAACCGCTGTTCTTTTTCTTTCAACAGTTTTTTGAACTGGGCGATTTCTTTTTTGTGTGCCTCTTCGTTTTTGAGAATGATCTTCGTTTTCTCCGCGATCTGCACAGAGACATTGCCCATACGCAGTCCGAGACGTGTCTTATCAATGGCAAGGATCAAACAGGCTATGATCAACACGACAACCGTGACCCGCAAAAAGGTTACATGCATGTGACATCCGCTCCTTCCAATAAACTCTGACCGCAGTCCGCGAACAATACCGCACCTGTCAGAGAAGAATTTTCTGCAAGAAATACCGCTGCCGATGCCACATCCGCCGGATCCACCGCTTTCTTCAACGGCAAACGTTCCGCCGTCTTACGCATCCCCAGGTGCGCCAATTCCTTCACCGGGATCATATTCCCGGGGGCAACGCCATTCACGCGGAGATACGGCGCACATTGACGGGCAGCCATCCGGGTGGCAGAGGCAAGCATTTTCTTGGATAAAATGTAACTGAATGATTCCGCAGGGACCGCCGCAATGGCACAGTCCAGAATATTCACCGCCGCCGTTTCCCGTTCGCCCCGGACTTCGGAAAGTGTTTTCAGCATCCGGATCGGAGTGAGCGCATTGACGGTATATTGCATGATCGCGCTCTCCGGTGCTTCCGCGGGGAGCGGTGCGCGGTCATAGGATGCGGCATTATTGATCAACACATCGGGCGCGATCTCCCGGATCATGTTTTCGGCGGCGACAGGATCCGCCAGATCACAGCACACCGCGATATGCCCGTTGCAGCCCAGTTCCTGAAGAAGTTCCTCCGCTTCTGCGGCACTCTTGTGGTAATGGACCACCAACTGTGCGCCCCGGGCGGCAAATGCCCTGCAAAGGTACGCTCCGAACCGGATCGCACCGCCCGTGACGAGTACAGTGGCACCTTTGAGATCCATATTACAGTGTTCTCCGGCGTTTGGCTTCCAGATCCCGCAGTTCCGCCTTTTCGTGCAGACGGCGCAGTTTTTCCTGAAATTCCGGGATGGTCCCGTCATTGGCGGCACTCAACGGGAAAATTTCCAGATCGGTATCCGCCTGTAAAATAAATTCATCCAGATTCGCCTGACTTTCCGGAAGGTCCATCTTGTTCGCCGCGATCAACATTACGCGGTCACTCAATCCATCCATGTATGCTTCCAGCTCTTTCCGGAGCACCTGAAAATCCTCCCAGGGCTTCCGTCCGTCCACTCCTGCCATGTCGATCACATAGATCAATAACTTCGTACGCTCAATGTGCCGCAGGAAATAGTGTCCCAAGCCCACATTCCGGTGTGCGCCATCCAACAGACCGGGCACGTCACACACGGTGATTTTCTTAAAATCGGGGAACTCCATCATACCGACGACGGGATGAAGTGTGGTGAAGGGATAAGGAGCGATCTTCGGTTTGGCATTGGAAATGGCGGAAAGGATGGTGGATTTTCCGGCATTGGGGAATCCCACAAGCCCGATCTCGGCGACCAGTTTCAGTTCCAGATCAAGGGCAATATCCTTCGTCTTTTCCCCCGGCTCATGTTCACGGGGCGCACGATTCGTACTGGTGGCGAAACGGGCATTCCCGCGTCCGCCGCGCCCGCCCACTGCGATGACAACTTCCATACCTTCGTGATCGATATCGGCAAGAACATCCCCGGTTTCCTGATCCCGGACGATGGTCCCGACGGGTACTTTGATGATCTTATCCCGTCCTTTTCTGCCGTGCATATCTTTTCCGCGTCCATCGCCGCCATCTTCCGCCACAAACCGACGGTTGAAGATGAAGTTGGCCAGACTCTGTTCACCGGGATCCGCGATCAGAATAACATTACCACCGGGTGCGCCGTCGCCGCCATTGGGACCGCCTTTGGGAATAAACGCTTCCCTGCGGAAACTGCAGCATCCATCGCCGCCGTTCCCCGCTTTTACTGTGATCTCCGCACGATCTACAAACATGTTAAAAACCTTTCGTTATTCTGATGCCAAAAAAAACCGGTATTTCTGTGTGATCACAGAAAAATACCGGAATATTTGCAGTAAGAAAAATTCTTGTGAAGCCTCAATTATGCTTCAGCAGGAACTTCTTCCACAGGTTCGACTTCCACAAATTTCTTCAGGGATTTGCGGAATTTCACTGTACCATCGCAAAGAGCGAACAGTGTGAAGTCGCGACCTACGCCCACATTTGCGCCGGCGTGAAAGCGTGCCCCGCGCTGACGGACAATGATGCTGCCTGCTGTAACAAATTCACCGGCATAAGCTTTGATACCGAGCATTTTCGGCTGACTGTCGCGACCGTTACGGCTGCTGGACTGACCTTTCTTATGTGCCATTTTCTCTTCTCCATATTTATGTTGATTGTTCTATTAATTCATAATCCGGAACTATAATATGCCACACTTTTTTAAAATGTCAAGTTTTTTTTAAAATTTTCTTGATTTATTCCTTGTTTCATGCGGCAAACAGTCCGGATCCGCCCATCAAGAGGCAAATCCGGACCGATATCCTTTGACGTTGAAAACGTATTATTTGAACGTCAGGACAACTTTACCGATGTTTTCGGCGTTCCGCAGTACCTGATGCGCTGCTTCCACTTCCGCAATCGGGAACACCGCATGGATATTGCTGATGATCTTCCGGGCGGTGAACAGCGGCCACAATTCATCCTTCAATGCCTGCATGATACGGCATTTTTCTTCGTTCGTACGGCTCCGCAGCGTGCTGCCGATCAAACGGATCCGTTTGCGCCACACCGTTTCCAGATTGATGTTCGTTTCCGCTCCCGCCATTGTGGCGATCATGATCCAGCGTCCGCCGAACACCATTTCCTTGAAACATTCGCCCATGAGCTTGCCGCCGATGCAGTCCAGTGCCACCGTCGGAGGATTCGCTTTGATCGCCGCCAGAACATCATCCGTACGGTAATCCAGGACAATGTCTGCGCCCAGGTTCTTAACAAATGCCGCTTTTTCCGGAGCGTCGATGGTCGTGATCACTTTCGCACCCATGGTCTTTGCCAGCTGGATCACTGCCAGACCCACACCGGATGCACCCGCCTGCATATAGAACACATCGCCAGGTTTCATGCCGCCGGCTTCCAGTTTCAGGTTCAGATATGCGGTACACCACACTTCCGGAATACTCGCCGCTTCCACCAGAGACAAACCGTCCGGGATCGGAATGACCATGCCCGCAGGGACCGCGATCTTTTCGGAATAACCGCCGCCGCCCACCAGAGCACAGACTTTGTCACCGACTTTCACGGCTGCATCCGCCGGAGCTTCCAGAACGATACCGGAAACTTCCAGACCGCACCACTGGGGCCATTCCGGCGGGGAGGCATAACAGCCATCTTTCTGCATCAGGTCAGCACGGTTGACAGCAGCCGCGTGGACTTCGATCAGGACTTCCCCTTCTTTGCGGACCGGGTCCGCCACTTCGCACCATTTGAAATTTCTGTTTTCGTCGAGTGTCATTGCATACATAACTACTTCTCCATTGTTGAAATCGGGATCCGCTCACACGGATCCCTGTTATAGAATTATAATTGTTTCCAATCAAAAACGATCCCCAGCGGCGGATTCTTCACGTTGACCAGACGGTCATAAACTTCCGTCGCTTTCGCAGGCGATACGATCTCCGAAATGATCGGCCGGATCTGCAGTTTCCCTGCCCCGAGATATTTCAGGAACGTACGGTAATCATCAAACTCCGACCACTGCCCGTGACAGGAATCCACTTTCGGACGGTTGGAAGTATGTGCCCCGATCAGCGTGATACCCGGCAGATGCACATCCCGGTAGAAATCAATGGGAGCATCCGGGACCCGCGTACAACCCAAAAGTGAAACGCGTCCCATCTTTGCTGTACAGCGTAATGACTGTTTCAGAGCGATCGCGTTGCCTGTCACTTCCACGACGGCATTGACCCCCTGTCCGTCGGTGAGTGCCTTGATTTGTTCCACATAATCCGGAGCCGCAGGGTCGAGAGCGACATCCGCGCCCAATTTCAACCCCAATGCACGGCGTGCCGGGTCAAGATCCGCCACGATCAGCGGGATCGCGCCGGAAAGAGAGGCAAGCTGCACCGCGATCAGACCGAGGATGCCCTGTCCTGCGATCAAAACGGATTCGCCCATATCCAGGCGCAATTTCCGCACACCCAGCATCGGGAACGTAACGATATACGCAAACGCGGCTTCCGCAAGGTCAATGGAATCATCTTTGATCTTGTAGACATTTCTTGCGTCATTGACGGTATGGGAACGGTGTCCTGCGCCCGAAATGATCACACGGTCACCTTCTTTGAAGTCTTTCACATCACTGCCAACCGCCAATACATGTCCGGCGGCACTGTACCCGGGATAATAGGGGAACGACTGGAAATCGTTATTGGATTGTCCGATCAGCCACGCCCGTTCCGTTCCCGCACTAATGACACTGTACTCATTTTTCATCAGCACTTCATTGGGCTTGAGGGATGCCGGATCGTAATCGAGATGGGCGAGTTCGGCTTTTCCTGCCGATTTTGCTACGACATAAGTAACTTTCATAAAACACTGTTCCTTGTTCTGTGGATACACGATTTTCTGTTGCCTATGAATATATCTTGTTTTTACACAAAATGCAAGAACAATAATCTCTTTTTTTGAAAAAATATAACGATGCGCGTCTCAAAATGCGGATGTATCTGGTTTACCGGGTATGATTTTCATTGTCGAAACCGCAAGTTTTTTACTTTTTTTCTTGCATTTTTGTATTGCGTTATTATATTAGTCAAAGTATAACCAAGTAATGAGGAGATATTGTGGCTGATTCATATTACGACAACGGGACGACCGGCGATTGCATCATGATCGAAAATTCTGATTACGCTTCCGGCGATATTGTATTGCAGCATAAAGTGCCGCAGGCAGAATATATGTACGGCTGCACGGCAACCGTCGTCGGCATGATCCTGGGTTACTATGACCTCTACGGTTACAATGGGAGAAAGTATTCCAATCTCATTCCCGGGACCGTGGATGTGAATTCCAGAGGGACGGACGGCAACGCTTATGATATGGATGCCTTTGATACGGTCCTGGGCAGTTTCATTGCATCGGAAGAATATGTGGAACGCTTTTTTGAGCAGACAGCGGCAAAGGAACTGCCTTACACCTTCGTCAACGGCGATCCTGCGAAAGGTTTGAATACAAAAGCCTGGAATTGTCTTGCCGATTATCTGGGGACCGGACAATATTACAGAGGGAATGTGGATTACAGTACGGCGTATTACTACGCAGGTTATGAATGGCTGGAAACGACCGGACAGACGTTTTCCGTCGGCAGCATGGAAATCCCGGCAAAATATCATGATTTCCGTTACGGCTTGCAGCTTTATCTCAATTCGGTCGGCTACTCGCTGGATAAAGAACTCACAAAAACGTATCGCACCGATAACAATGACGGCACGTTCACGTTCGAAGATTATGTGGCGGAAATCGATGCGGGCAGACCCGTTGTCATTTCCATCACCGCACACAGTATGCTGGGATACGGTTACAATCTCGCAACAAAAGAGATCCTCTTTGACGATACTTACAAAGACGGCAGGATGAAATGGGGCGGAACTTACGAATATGCAGGGGCTGACCGGGAACTGGAAGGGATCACTGTCATTGCATTGAGTGCAGAAAATTATACGCCGGAAAAACTTGATGCCGCTGTGATCACCGCAAGCACCACCGAACCGACCAATCAGTCCGTCACGCTCACTGCCACGTTTGATCCCGTTGCCGTGAAAAAAGAATACAAACTCGGCAGCGACGGCGAATGGACCACTTACACCGGCAAGATCACCATTTCAAAAAATATGACCGTCTACTTCCGGGCGACCGATATCAACGGCGACACCGTGGTCTCCAACTATCAGGTGTCCAATATCGACAAAACACCCCCTGACATGCCCACGGTCAGTGCCGATATCACCACACAGACCTCCGGTCCCGTATGCGTTACTGCCGGATTCGGCACAGATGTCGTCACAAAACAATACTCCCTCGACGGAACAAACTGGCTCACTTATACGAAAAGCCTTACATTTACGAAAAACGGCATGGTACAGTTCCGCGGGATCGATGCCGTCGGGAACGTCTCCGCAATCGCCAGTTACAGCGTGACAAACATCCAGTCTGCTGCACCCGGCCAGCCCACAGTCTCTGCCGATACTACGCTCCCCACATCCGGTAAGGTCACAGTCACTGCCGTATTCAGCGAAGATACCGTCACAAAGCAATACTCCCTTGACGGAACAAACTGGTACACCTATACAAAAGAGATCGTAGTCTCCGCCAACTGTACCATCCGTTTCCGCGGTTTGAATGAAGCAGGAACGCCTTCCGCCATCACCACTTATCATGTGAATAATATTGTAAGTTCGGTCCCCGGTGATCCTGTTGCCAGCGCGGATATTACGACTCTCACCGACGGCAATGTGACTGTAAGTGCTGTATTCGGGAACAACACGGCGATCAAACAATATTCCCTCGATGGAGAAAAATGGCTCCTCTATACAAAAGCCATCGTTTTCGAAACCAACGGAACGGTATTCTTCCGCGGTGTCAATGTCGCCGGAGAAACGTCTTCCATCATCAGTTACACCGTGAATAATATCGTGACCGCACCCGATGCCCCGGAGGTCAGCGCAGATATTACCGCTGTCACCAACGGCAGCGTGACCGTTTATGCCGTTTTCAGCAGGAATTCAGTGACAAAACAATATTCCATCGATGGAACCAACTGGTTCGCTTATACAGATGGTGTTGTTCTGCACGCCAACGGAACCGTCTATTTCCGCAGTCTCAACGGCGTGGGGACCTCCTCGGAAATCGTCAGTTACAATGTGGAGAATATCGACAAAACACCGCCGGAAAGCCCGAAAGCATCTGCCAATACGGTCAAACCCGTATACGGTCCCGTTACGGTCAGCGCAACGTTCAGCAACGATACCGTGGTGAAAGAATATTCCCTCGATGGCGAAAACTGGCTCGACTACACCCGGGGAATCACGCTCTCCGCCAATGGAATGGTTTATTTCCGGGGGACCGATGAGGCAGGAAACATCTCCCAAGTCACCCAGTATCTTGTCGATAACATCCTGGCACAGCCTGCTGCCCCGGAAAATATCGACTCAACGGTCAAAAAGTACAATGTCACATGCAATTGGGATAAACCCGATCTTGCAAAGGGACAAAAGGCAACGTATGAGATCCTTATGGATGGAAAAACGTATACCGCAAAATCCAACAAATACTCCTTCAAAGCTGACCCGGGAACGTATGAATATCAGGTGCGTTCCATCATCACACAGATGGGTGCAGCAAACATCGTTTCCGCTTGGAGCGATATGTTGAACGTGACCGTTGCCGACATCACGCCGCCCAAAGCAGGAAAGATCACGGCAACTCAAGTCGAAGGCGAACAGGACCAGGTCCGGATCGATATTTCAAACTCATCGGATAATGTGGGGATCGTTCGCTATGAAGTCAGAGTGAACGGTGTCACGGTGGAAGATAATCTGCAAACAACCGGTTATATTTACAATGGCAATGACCTCGCCGGAGAAAATCTTAAAATCGAAGTCTACGCTTATGATACCAAGTTGCAATCCAAAGCCGCAAAGAAGAATATCAAAATCAAAGATATCACTCCGCCGGATCAAGTGACCGGGATCACAGTAAGCCCCGCAGAAAAACAAAATCAGGTCACTCTCTCCTGGGATCCGGGCAGCGACAATGTTGCGGTAACGCAGTACATAATCATGGTCGATGGGAAAACGTACAAAAGCAAAAAATGTACACTCACCGTCAAAAAACTTGCCGCCGGTGATCATACAGTCACAGTGTATGCCCTCGATAAAGCGAAAGAACAGAGCGTGGCATCCGATGAATTCCGCTTCACCATCGGAACAGATGGCAATCTTCCCGATTCCGCCGACCTGCTCCCCGCACTCAATGACGGGATCCCCGATCTGACTCTGGCGAACTCCGGAAGTGATGCAGCGCCGTTATCCTCCGGTGAGTTCCGGAGCGGACTGCTCGCGGAAAATACGATGGATGCCCTTCTGGATTCGCCGGTTTCTGCATACAGTGATCCCGCCCTCTCATTCCAGTTGAATAACGAAGGAACGACCGGGCAGCTCACTGTCCCGGGAACGTCATTCTGACAGGATCAGCAGAGTGCGGTAAGCAATTCCACCACATCCTCGTCACGCATGTAACGGGGATTGGATTTCATGCTCCCGCTCCGGCAGTTTTTCACGATGAAATCAAAGTGTTCCGGGGCTAATCCGTAAGATCTCATATTATCCGGGATCTGCAATACAGATGCCAGATCCGCAGCAAATCGGATAAAGTCTTCGGCAGTGTTTCCTGCACCCAAAGCCTGCGCCATTTCTGCATACGGTTCCGGATGGGTCACCGCGTTGAACCGGAAGACCGGAGTCATCAGGATCGCACAGGCGATCCCGTGGGGAATATGTAACAGAGAACCGCAGGGATGCGCCAATCCATGGACCGCACCCAAACCACACTGAGCAAAAGCGATCCCCGTCAGCATGGACCCCTCTGCCTGTTCCGTACGGGCACCGGGATCGGTACCATAAGTAAACGCCCGGGGCAGCGCATGCGCGATCTTTTTCAATGCCGTAAGAGAAAGGGATGCCGTAAACGTATTTCCACGGGTGGAGGTATAAGCCTCCGCCGCCTGCACAAACGCATCCAGTCCGCAGCCCGCTGTCAGAAATGCCGGCATGGACAGCGTGAATACGGGATCAACCAGTGCCGCATCCGGGATCATGAACGGAGAACGAAGCGATTGCTTGACTTGCGTTTCCGGATCCGTCAGAACGGAATTGGAAGTCATTTCCGCACCGGTTCCTGCCGTCGCCGGAAGGGCAGCATAATACAACCCCTTCTTCGTGATTTTGCGATCCCCGGTGAAATATTCACGGCATGTACCTTCAAACGGGATCAACGCCGCTGCCGCTTTCCCCGCATCCAGCACACTGCCGCCGCCCAGAGCAACCACGGCCTCCGCTCCGAATGTACGGGCAGATTCAATGATCACGTCCACATCCTGCGGCGAGGGTTCCGCCGGGACTCCGGTAAAAAGATGAACCGTTTTTCCCGCCTGTTCCAGAATATGAATGATCTTCTCTGCATCCCCGGATTTCACCGTATGATTTCCTGCAATAAACAAAATACGCATGGCATCTGCGGGAAGGATCTCCGGCAGACATTCAGCTGCTCCTGTACGGAAACGGATATCGCGGGGTACCACAAGATCGTAAAATTCATTCATAAAAACAGTCCTCTTTCTTTTGGGAGAACCTGACGGCATCTCCGGGTTAATACTGCATTTTAATTGTATAATACACCCCGTCACGCAGAGATGCAAATAAAATACCGTATTTTTTTCCCCCGAAATCACTTTTTTATTTGATTTTTTTCCGTCCTTATGTTATATTCCGGAAGATAACCGAACAGAAAGGACTTCAATATGAAACTTTTTCTCCATTCTGCACTGATCGCCGCCTGTACCGCTTCCCTTGTTTTTACCCTGGGATGTGAAACGGTCGAACATCATCATCACAGACACGCACCCCCGCCCCCAAGAGCAAGACACATTCCCCCGCCGCCGCCAAAACATAAGCCTGCACCGCCAAAGCCCGCGCCCCCGAAACACAAGCCTGCACCGCCAAAGCATGAGCCCCCGAAACACAAGCCTGCACCGCCAAAGGCGAAGCCAGCTCCTCCGAAGAAAGCCGATAAGCCTGCGCCGCCGCCCAAAGGGTTCAAGCCTCCGGTCAAAAGAATCGAGTAGGAGGTTGCACCTTATTGGTGCGACCGTCCTCTCACACCACCGTACGTGCCGTTCGGCATACGGCGGTTCAGTAACTTGAGTGCAGTTCATTATACCGGATGAAGATATCGTCATATCCCATCTGAATAAT
>JAZNVL010000005.1:0-2416 GCA_045592785.1 Victivallales bacterium
TTTCCGCCAATACTCCGACCAAAAAAAATCAGATCGACAAACTGGGGTACACCTCTTATTACGCCAAACACTGGTTTGCCGCCATGGAAGAGCTGATGCCCAATAACGGCGATTGGAAACTCAAACTCTGCCCGGCGGGGACCAGACTTTTGAACCCCAACGGAACCGAATACTCCGGCACCCAGGAATATCTGCGCACGCAGTATAATAACGTGTATTACAATTCCTGCAATTACCAGTGGTTTCCGTACTCCATGTATCCCCATTGGAATCACTCCCGGATGAATTACCAAAAATTCGGCGCAAAGTTTCAGCAGAAGTCCGATCGTGTGAAAATGCCGTCGATCCGTCTGGTCCTTCTGCCCCATACCGGCCCATACACCCAGTTCAATATTCCCGGCACGGGTTCCACGGTGTACGCAGGGACATATCCCCTGAAAGAACCGTACCCGGTCTCCAATTATAAGTTCCCTGTGACTATTCTTGTGCAGTATGACTGGCATCAGTGGTACAAAGCGCGCCATGCCGGTGTCAACAATGTTCTATTCCAGGACGGTCATGTGGAATCGATGAAAGCCGATGTGCTTGCGCCCCATTACCTCATGTGGAGTCAGAACAAGAATCTCTACGGGATTCCTGCGAAAGCGAATATGTTTAACATTACGGAAGCGGACAATCTTCTGAAATTCTTCACGGATCCCAATCCGAGCCTTTGAGCGATTACAAGATTTTTTATAAAAGCACAAAGAATGAAACGATGTAAACGGATCACCTGCACCCGTTTACTGTGTTCGTATACCCCCTTATTTTCCGATCCGGATCAATACACCATAAGCCCCCGTATTGCATCCGCGAAAAAATCCCCTCCCCTTTTTTTCAGCGGTCCTGTGCAGAGTCCAGATCATCGTATTCCAGAATGGATTTGGCGAGCGCACGCCCGAAAGCGCGTACAGACTCCGCAGTAAGCGCGATCCCGCTTGCTTTGGCGTACGGGATCTCAATGGCTGCGGCAAAATGCGGTGCGGCGGCTTTACTGATCCATTGATTGCAGTTCATCCCCTGGTTGTAATTCGCTCCGGTATGCCATTTTGTTCCGAACGGGAGATTGTTCTGAGCAAAGTACGGCGCTTCCGGTGATGCGTTCTTTTCCAGGATCCGGGAAAATTTCTCCGTCTCGTCTGCATAGTATGGATCTTCCATCACAGGAAAATAGATCGTCTCTTCCGTCTCGGTACCGTAGATCCACGGACAATGGAGATCCAGCGCAAAAAAGGGTTTCTTTTCCAGAACAAGTTTCTGAATGGCAGCGATCTCCGGGTAAATGGGGTGTTCATTGTAATCCCGGTTGTGGTCGTGAGGACTCCGGTTTTTTCCCTGGTCCCCGTCAATGACACCGTCCGTATCCACAAAAGGAACGCAGTCGATAACATATCGTTCCCGGAAAGCCTTTCCCAATTCGTCCTCTCCCAGCGCGGTTTCCAGGATCCCTTCCAGAGCGTAGGTGGCCATCATCTCGCAGCAATGGTTCCTTGAAGTAAAAAAGAGATGTTTCCGCGGGAATGTCACGGAGGTATCTTCGATGTGAAGAAGGGTCACTTCCCGGTTTTTTCTGGTGCGGACAAGCGTGGAAACGGCAAGGAAACGATCATTCCCGTGTCGGGCAAGGAAGGCATCCAGATGCTGCGGAAGATACTGCATCCCCATACAGAAAATTACACTTGCGCTTTTTGTGCCGTCATAAGTATAGGTAAAGACATTCCTGTCGCCGCTTACGCAATCAAACCCCAGCCACTCCCAGGTATTGCCGTTATCGTAACTTGCCGCCGGTCCGAAAGAAGCAATGGAGCCGGACTGGGTGAAGGCAAAACGGTACTCTCCCTTTTCATCAAAGATGGCGCGGAAGGACCAATAGAACCAGTCCCCGATGGTATTTCTCATATCCCTTGTAAGCAGGGCATCGAAGCCGTTGATATTTTCAATAAAGACATTTCCGCCGGGGAAGTTTGTTTCGATCATCAAGCTCATTATATTCTCCTTGATTCAAGTGTTTTGCATTTAATTAGATTTACCCGTGAGCACGAACAATTCTTACAATAGCATCCATTGTGGATTTTTCAAATTCATTTGCGGAATCATCATAGAAAAAGGTAAAAAAAGTCTGCGTTCAAGTCGAAAAAACGTTTTCTCTCCTTGATGAAAGATTCCGATATGCGGTGAAACGACCGGATTTATGAAGAAATACACCTAAATCCGTGAAGACTTTTGCTGAAGTCTTCACATGCTTGTTTTTTTGTAATTTAAGACTCGATTTTTGATAATGAAAAGTCTTGCAGTAAGATTTTTTTCCTTATTTATTGTCTTTCCGCATTATTTTTCCGATTCTTTTATCAAAAATCCCGAAATTTGAGCATAGTTA
>JAZNVL010000006.1:0-44142 GCA_045592785.1 Victivallales bacterium
ATTGGGGACGAAACTGCTGCGGTAGAAGCAAAAGAAGTTTTTTCAGTACAGTTTTTACATCTCCGCACAACTCGATGTCGGCAGCAGTGTTTTTATTGATTTAAGTCGGATCGTAGCCATGTCGTTCTGTGAGCCAAGGAGTTGTCCCTCTCTATTGTCTTCCTAAGACCGCTTGGCCTCCGACTTGTATCAGCTTCACAGTATTTTGCAACAGTTTTCAGTAAAGTCCGGGGAGTGAGATTATTTTCCAGCGGGAGCAAATCGAGTTTTTTTGCATCACAAACCCGTTTCTGCCATTGGGGACGAAACTGCTGCGGTAGAAGCAAAAGAAGTTTTTTCAGTACAGTTTTTACATCTCCGCACAACTCGATGTCGGCAGCAGTGTTTTTATTGATTTCAGATAAATCGATATCCACATGGATCAACTTTTTTCCCTGCTTGTACTTGGCAGTATTGCCTGTGGCACGATCGGAAAAACGAACTCCGAAAGCAATGATCAGATCACATTCACTTTGCAATTTTGCTGAACTCTGACTTCCGTGCATTCCGCACATCCCTAAATTAGCCGGATGTCCGGCTGGCAAAGCGGTCAACCCCATCATACTGAAGGCGACTGGAGCAGATATTTTTTCTGCAAACGTTTGCAGCTCCTCACTTGCTCCGGAAGCAACTACGCCTCCACCGGCATATATCAACGGGCGTTCTGATTCGGTTATGGCTTCGACTGCGGCAGTCAAATCTTCATCCGGCAGATCATTGAAAAAGAGTTCTTGCGAGACAAATTCTGATTCTTCACATACATCAGTCTGGATACTTTTGGGGATATCCACAAGAACCGGACCGGGACGACCTGATGAAGCGATTTCAAAGGCGGCATCCAGTATCCCGGAAAGTTCTCTCACATCACTTACAGCAAAATTGTGCTTAACGACAGGTCTGGTTATTCCGGTGATATCGACCTCCTGAAAACTGTCTTTCCCCAGAAGTGGAACAGCCACATTTCCGGTAATGGCAACCAAAGGTACGCTGTCCAAATACGCGTTTGCGATACCCGTCACCAGATTGGTTGCACCGGGACCGCTGGTGGCGATGACTACGCCGGGTTTTCCGGTCACACGGGCGAATCCGTCAGCGGCGTGAGCTGCATTCTGTTCGTGAGCGCACAGTACATGATTAAGACGGTGAGCGTTTTTATAAAGCTCATCATAAATCGGCAGAACAGCTCCACCGGGGTAGCCGAAAACTGTTTCAGCTCCATTGCGACACAATGACTCGATAACTATGGAGGCTCCTGATCTTTTCATTTTTTGTCTGCTTTCTTTGGGAATATGGTTAAAATTAAAAAGCCCTGCCGGAAATTTCTCTCCGACAGGGCCTGAACGATCTATTTCTTCTGGATTTTATGCCGTGCCGGGAGGCGCAATAATAATTACGCTTACCATAATGGAAATAATAATAATGGCGATAATAATGGCAACGACAATGGATACGACAGAAGATCCGGACACAGAAAGTGCCGGAACATTGCTGAAACTGTTTTCAAACATTGTCGTATTCATTTTCAATCCTGTAAAAGAAAAAACCTCTCTTCGGCTGATCACCGCAGAGAGGTCTGAACTTTTCGATTTTAAGTTACACTCAACAACAGCAACCAGCCGCACCGCAGCCGATAATCACGACTGCAGCCATAATAATAATGCTGATAATGTTGTTGAAAAATCTATTCATCTTGTCCTCGTTTCTCATCAAAACGCTAACTTAATATATCACCGCTTTCCGTTTTTTCAAGGGTGAAAAATAAAAAAAATCAGAAATTTTCTCTTCGCCAGACGGCCATACCGACAGTAAAAGAAAGCACACCATATAGAAAAATTATGGTACATATAGTTGAAAATATGCAGTAAAATATTCCATTGAGATTGAAAAAAACAATCATGTGTTAAGTAATAATATGTTACCCCCTGGAGAGAAAAAATTCTCTATAATACACACGCCGCAAAAAGGCGACCTCCTGCCGCTGGAGAAAAAAGATGCTCTCTCACCTCAAAAACAGAGGACATAAGTTATCACTGATGTTGTCAGGGTATCAAATAAAATTACTTCCGCTATACAATTTCGACTTAATGCCGACCGTTGAAATAAACCCCCACCCCCTACTTATGTACTCTGCCAAGGAATTTTTACGATCAAAGGGAAATTTCAACAAGGCATAAAAAAGCAACTGATCCAATTTGCTTTTTTTCAAATAACGCTGTTTCCCCACAAAAAATAATTGCGATAGACCTTCTCGCTCAAATCAACAAGACGGGCAGAAAAAGTTTATGCAAAACGCCCTGTTCAGGGTAAATGAGAGTTGAACGGTTGTCGCTATCAATAGCCGAAACCGGGGCAGAATGTGGGCTTTCAGGATTATCCCCGCCAACGAGTCACCCCGCTGAACAACTGCCGCGACACGCCCCTTAAAACGCAAAAAAGCGGCACTGTTAAGTAGTGCCGCAGGCGAAGCGATTGGATTAAAGAGGCAATATGATGCGGAACTCTGCTCCGGGATCGGGAGTACTGATGATCTCTGCTTTGCCGTTGTGGATCAACGCAATGTGTTTAACGATTGCCAAACCCAAGCCGGTGCCGCCAAGTTCACGACTGCGGGATTTATCCACCCGGTAGAAGCGTTCAAACAGACGGTCATGATGTTCAGGTGCAATACCTATGCCATCATCTTTGACAGTCAAGATTGCATTCGCTCCTTCCTGTGTTACGCTTAAGGTAATGTTTTTGCCATTGCTGTAACGCAGTGCATTTTCTACAAGGTTTATCAATGCCTGTTCCAAAAGGTCCGCATCTCCCGATATGGTTAATGCCAGATTTTCAGCAAGTTTCAATTCAAAACCGCACTCCTTTGCCCGATCAGACTCAATATCAATAACATTTTCTGCAATGGTATTGAGCAATATTTTTTCTGCATTGCGTTCCTGCCTCGGCGCTTTTTCCAACCGGGCAAGATGCAGAATGTCTTTTACCAGATTATTAAGTCTTTCCGTATGCTTTTTCAACATTGTGGTCAATTTCACTCTATTTTCCGGATTATTGCTTTCTTCCAAGGCCTCTGCTGCACCTGAAATGCAGGTCAATGGCGTTTTGATCTCGTGGGAGACATTGGCAATAAAATCTGCGCGGAACGATTCCAGTTTCCGCAAATTGGTTAAATCGGTAACTGTCATCAGCAGACGTTTTGCTCCGTCACGATGCAAGACCAGCCCCTTGATCCAAAGCGAAACATTTTGTCCGTTACGCTCAAAACAGAACTCTTTTTCAAAAGGTTCTTCGCTTTTAAGTGTCTGTAATGCATCTTCAACTAATTCCGGAATGTGACAGCGGTTGAGCTGAAATGTCTTATCCGGAGCAAAATCCAGCAGCTTGGCAGCCGCGTTATTCGCACGGATCAAAAAGCCATCTGTCTTGAAAAGCAGCACACCTTCGCTCATGGTATTGAACAATACTTCGCGCTCGTTGCGCTCAAAAGTAACTTGTGAAAGCTGATTTTTCAACTGCTCGGTCATTCTGGCTATATCCATAGTAAGTTCCCGGATAATGCCGTCTTCAGGGATATTGATTTTGCGATCAAGATCTCCGTCTGCGATTTCTTTAACGCTTTGTTGAAGATTTATCAAAGGTTTGCGCACTTTTTTGACGATATAAAAGGTCAGAAACAGCACGATTTCAGCACCGAACAGCAACGCCCAGAACATATTCAAACGGGACATATCTATTACTCTTCCCGCCTCTGCAGTGGGGATCGCACTGCGCAATACATATCTTTTGCCATTGCAGTCCAACGGCATGGCGTGATAGATCATTTTCTGATTGAGGCTGGTACTGTAGCGTACTGCACTTGCCGGAGTTCCCTGCAAGGCATTTTTGACCTCGGAACGATTTTTGTGATTATCAAAAACACCGGAATCTTCTTCGGTATCGGCAAGCACTCTGCCGTTTTCATCGATGACCGTTAAACGCAGAGTATGACTTTTTATGGAACTGCAAAATTGTTTGAGCGCCGTATGGTCATCTTTTTCAAGTATCGGCTTGATCACTGCAGAAGCAAGTTCCGCTTCCTGCGCAATGTTGTTTTTTGCATCATGCAGATAACTTTCTTCAAAATTAGCGATCTGCCAGTAAAGGAATGCCGCAAACGCCGCAATCAGAACTGCCGCCGTCAAGGGGAGAGAAAAAAGGAATGAATCATGTTTTTTCATTGCCAGTTCTCCTGTTTCAACCGATAACCGATACCCCGGATCGTTTCAATGTGATTGCTGCCCCAGGTACTCAGTTTCTTCCGCAGATTGACGATTTGCACGTCAACGGAACGCTCTGTAACAGGATAACCGTCCCCTTTGATTCGCTGAATGATCTGATTGCGGGTATAAACCCTGCCGGGATGTTTGGCAAAGAGAGTCAATATCTCAAATTCGCTGAATGTGAAATCAATATTTTCTCCATCCAGTTTGCAGTAATGCTGTTCCGTGTTGATGAGAAGCGATCCGCGCCGGATCTCAGCAGCGGAACTTTTGTCCGACTGTTCCCGCAAATGCGCGCGGACTCTGGCAATAAGAATTTTGCGGCTGAATGGCTTGGTGATGTAATCAACAGCTCCCATTTCCAAGCCAAGCACGATATCGCTCTCTTCGCTTTTAGCGGTCAGCATAATAATGGGAATGTTGCGGGTGTTTTCCTGCATTTTCAAAGTGCGGCAGACGGTCAGCCCGTCCATTTCAGGCATCATCCAGTCAAGTAATATCAAGGAGGGCTGGTAACGAGCTGCTTT
This sequence comes from Victivallales bacterium, assembly GCA_045592785.1. Classification (GTDB taxonomy): domain Bacteria; phylum Verrucomicrobiota; class Lentisphaeria; order Victivallales; family UBA1829; genus RGIG8244. The sequence goes on from JAZNVL010000006.1 coordinate 4,823, forward strand.
ATCAAGGGCATCTCTGCCGTTTTCAGCCTCAATTATTTCTGTAAGATTGGCTTCCTCCAGCGCCATGTGGACAAGTTCTCTTATGGAGGGCTCATCATCTGCAATCAATATTTTATAACTCATAATTTTTTCTCCGTTTCGTGGTAATGCCGGACGATTTTTCCGCTTTCAAGATAGATCACATCTTCTGCGATATTAGTCGCAATATCAGCAATGCGTTCCAGACAGCGGGAAATGGTCAGTCCATTCAAATAATATTGTGCGCAGTCGGGATATTTCAGGATAAATGTCCTGACAACGCCGTAATTATCATGATGGATCAAATCTACTTTTTCATCTCTTGCAATCACATCCTGTGCCAAAACAGTATCGTGATAAGACAGAGAATCCAAAGCGTCTTTGAGCATACCACACGATATGTGTAACATATCACAAAAATCAAATTTTTCAATTCTATGATTTTTGAAAGAGTCGATATTCCCGACCCGTTCCGCCATATTGACGGCAAGATCACCGATACGTTCCAGTTCGCTGTTGACCTTCAAAATCGTAATGACCTGCCGCAGATCCGAAGCCACCGGCTGGTGAAGCGCAAGGATCTTCAGGCATTCTTCTTCGATCTCAATTTCCATAGTGTCAATTTTTTCGTCTCCGGCAATAACTTGTGCCGCTTTTTCAAGTGAAACCTCTTCGACTGCTTTGCCGGAAAGCAAAACTGCTTCTTCCGCATAAGCAGACATTGAACCCAGCATACTCTGCAAATTCTCTAATGCGTTATTGAAATGTCCCTTCATTATGAAAACCTCCCGGTAATATATTCTTCAGTTTGTTTGTTTTTGGGATTGGTGAAAATATCTTTGGTTTCTCCGTATTCCACGATGCGGCCTTTGTAGAAAAAGACAGTCTGATCGCTGATCCGCGCCGCCTGCTGCATATTGTGGGTAACGATCACAATGGTAAAACGCTTCCGCAGAGAATCCATCAGCTCTTCGATCTTCAGCGTTGCCACAGGATCGATGGCACTGGTGGGTTCATCCATGAGCAGGATCTCCGGTTCAGAAGCAATGGTTCGGGCAATGCACAATCTTTGCTGCTGACCGCCGGAGAGGGCAAGACCGCTGGAATGGAGTTTATCTTTTACCTCGTCCCAAAGCGAAGCACCGCGCAAAGAAAGTTCCACCTTTTCGGCAATGGTCTTTTTATTAAGTTTATAGTGCAAGTGCAAGGGATATGCCACGTTATCAAACACACTCATGGGGAACGGTGTCGGCTTCTGGAAGATCATCCCGACTTTTCTCCGAAGCTCCAGAACATCTACATCATCATCCAGAATGTTTTTGCCGTCAATCAGGACTTCTCCTGTGGCACGCTGTTCCCGGTAAAGCTCAAAAATGCGGTTATAGATGCGCAAATGGGTTGACTTGCCGCATCCGGAAGGTCCGATCACTGCGGTGATCCGGTTGGCGGGGATAGTAAGATCATTGTCAAACAATGCCTGATGATCTCCGTAAAAGAAGTTGAGGTTTTTCGTTTGAATTTTAATTTCCATATTTTTTCTCCCTGAAAAAGATCCGTACTAAAATATTGACTGCCAGCACCATTGTCATCACTACCAAAGCCGCACTCCAACCGATCTGATGCATGACTTCAAATGGTGAATTGGTTGCGTATTCCGTGATCAGTACCGGCAAATTTGCTGTCGGTTGCGTAAAATAACCGGTAGGGAAACTGTCAGCAAACATTGCCGTAAAAAGTAATGGAGCAGTTTCGCCTGAAACTCTTGATAGCGAAAGCAGTATTCCCGTAAGCAAACTGTTTTTTGCACTGCGGCAGACAATATAAAGTGTTGCCCGCATCCGGGTCATTCCCAGAGCCAGAGCTGATTCACGCAGCGTATTGGGAACCATTGCAAGCATATTTTCGGTGGTTTGAACAATCACGGGAAACATAAGTATTGCCAAGGCTGCGGAACCTGCGAATCCGGAGAATTTCCCGGAGGGAACCACGATAAGCATATAGACAAAGAGTCCCACTAAAATGGATGGCATACCCATTAACACATTGGAGGCAAATCGTATGGCATTGCCGATTTTGCGGTATTCTTTATATTCAGAAAGGAATATTCCCGCCAGCAGTGCCGGAGGTACGGCGATAATTGCCGCACCAAGGGTCATAAGCAATGTTCCTGAGATGGCGTTACCTATGCCGTAAGTCATACTTCCATAGGGAGCAGAACAGTTGATAAAAAGAGACGGTGTCAACGCATCTTTACCGTAATCGATAACAGTCCATATCACCCAGAGCATAATGGATATGGCGAAAACAATAGCAAGTATTGAAAAAAACTGAGCAGATGATTTTTGATTTTCCGCCATAAAAGTGAACGCTGTTTCATTTTTCACCTCTTTTCGCTTTCGTAACGTGCAGAAACCACTGACTTGTGATCTGGATACCCAGACACATGAGAAGCAGTATCACACCCAGGGCAAAAAGAACACTTCTCTGTAATCCGTCTGCTTCGGCAAAGTTGTTGGCAAGTGTACTGGAAATGGTGGTTGCAGAATCAAAAATTCCTTTGGGCAGGTTCATCATATTGCCGATGACAAAGAGGACCGCCATCGTCTCCCCCAGCGCCCGTCCGAGACCGATAAAAATCCCGCCCAGAACTCCCCGGATACCATAACGCAAAATGATGTCTTTATTGGCTTCCAGTTTAGTACAGCCGATTCCGTAAGCAGCTTCTTTCAGCACGGGAGGTGTCATTTGAAGCACATCCCGTAATACTGCACAGATATAAGGAAGAATCATGACAGCAAGAATCACCCCGGCTGTAAAAAGTCCGAACCCGTTGTAAGAACTGTTGACAAAAGGGATTTTATCCATGTGCAGAGTATCGACCATAAACGGCTGAACATATTTCTGCATCAAAGGAGCCAATACAAATAATCCCCACATACCGTATATAACGCTGGGGATAGCGGCGAGCAGATCCACCGCATATCCCAGAATCATCCCGACTTTTTTCGGGGCATCCACAATAAAAAGAGATGCGGCAAAAGCCAAAGGCAGAGCGATCAACAACGCTATAATGGTTGTTACCAAAGTCCCCACGATAGACGGAAGCGCTCCAAACTTTTCATTGGCTGGGTCCCAATCTTTTGAAGTTATAAACTCCAAGCCGAATTTGCTCCATGCTTCACTGCTTGCCCACAGGAGCTGGATGAAAAATCCGGCTGTCAGTATCAAAACCGATGCCCCGCAAGCGAGGCATACGGCTTTGAAAATGTTATCACTTTTCAGAGTGACTTTCATTATTTCAATACCTCACTCTGAATCAATTTGACCACATTTTCCGGCAGCGGTACATACTGCAGACGTTTGGCGGCAGTTGCTCCGGAGGTCAAACACCAGTTGAAGTATTTGAAAAGTTCAGCTTTGCGGTCAGCGGCAAGATCTTTACGGAAGAGGATGTAGGTAACCCCAAGGATAGGATAGCTTTTTTCTCCATCCTGATCGGTCAGTACCATATAGAAGCCCGGAGCATTTTTCCAGTCAGCTGCCGCAGCTCCGGCAGTGAAGTTATCAACTGTCGGGGCGATGAAATTGCCCGCCTTGTTCTCAAGCTGTACCATTGCAAGTTTCGCTTCTACTGCATAGGTGTATTCAGTATATCCGATTGCTCCTTTGATCTTTGCTACATTGTTGCAGACTCCGGGGTTCTTCTGTCCGCCGATACCGACAGGCCATTTCACAGAAGAACCGCAACCGGCAACTTGTTTCCATTCAGCAGAAATCTTGCTCAAGTAATTGGTGAAGATGAAACTTGTTCCGCTGGCATCAGCTCTGCGGACGACGGTAATGGCAAGATCCGGCAAACCGGGGTTCTCTTTCATGAGTTTGGGATCGTTCCATTTGGTGATCTTGCCAAGAAAAATATCAGCGAGATTTGCACGGCTCAATTTCAACTGATTGTTGTTTACTCCGGGGATATTGACGATGACCACCACCCCGCCGGTGAGCATGGGGAACTGAACAAGTCCGGCTGCTTTCTGTTCTTCCAAAGTCAAGGGATTATCGGAACCTGCAAAATCCACCGTTCCGGCTTTGATCTGATTGATGCCTGCGCCGGACCCGAGGCTCTGATAGTTGACTTGCACTCCGGAATCAGTCTGGCTGTACGAGTGCGTCCAATTCTGATAAACCGGTGCAGGGAAACTTGCACCTGCACCATTAAGAGTTACTTTTCTGTTGTCCGAACATCCGGTAACTGCCAATGCGACTGCAGCTGCCATTGCAAGATTTGCAATTTTTTTCATTTTCTTTTTTTCCTTTCTTCGGGGTTACTATGCATAAGATACATTATTACTGTGCATGGTTTGTGAGGGAATTGTTAGTTTTGTGTTAAGATCACTTTTTTTCAGGATCGATCAAGAGTTGACCATATCCGTAAGCGTGTTTGAATTCCATTGCAGGAGGAGTTACTTCGGTCTCCGGAAGAACGATTTCGCAATCGGCTACTACCACAAGCTGTGCCTTTTTCAAAGATTCCCGTTCAGTGGAAAATACCCATCCCAGAAGCGGGAGGTCTTTCAAAAGTGGCACGCCGCCATTGGTTCGCACAAGCTCGGTTTTTTCAATACCTCCGAGATAGAATTTCTTTTTATTATTGGTGATCATCACCCGTTGCCCCACTCAAATGCAATCCCCAGTTTGCAAAACTCTATGCTCCCCATTCTTTCATTTTACGAACTTGTGTCATTTCGCAAGGAACAGTTTTCGTTGTTCCTCCCAGCTTTCCGGAATGCTTTTGCGGAGTTTATCCAAAGTCAGAGTTTCCGGCTGGCGGTTCTCCCGGATGAGTTTGACGATGTCCGGAGCAAGGTTCGCCAACAGAAGTGTCCGTGCGAGATAGGAACGATCCATTTTGAGCTTGTCGGCGATTTCACGCATGGTAGTTGCTTTGCCGGAAGTCAACTGCGCCATTCCCTGATGCGCTTGCAGAATCGCAGTTTTAAGCGGAGTCATGGGCTGTACCGGAGCTTCTTCACTTTCCACCTGGATTTCCAGTTTTCCGCTTGACCGATGCAGCAGACATGGTACGGTGATGACGCACTCCAACTCTTGATTGCCGTCAGCGATTTCAAAATCCGCACCGGCTTCTTTGATGAGTCCTGCCAAGCCTGCCGCTTCAAAATGGATTTGAATTTTATCCTCAAAACACCTCCACTTTGTCGATAAGCGTGTGGATGATTTTATGTTGCTCCAGGGGAAACATCTGACTCCAAACGTTGCGGATACTGCTTAATGCCTGTCCCGTCTGTGGAGTTGTCAGGACCCCGGCAAAATCTTCATTGCAGATTCGTGCCAACACTGTCGGAGTGCGGAACAACCGTCCAACCTGGGAAGGGTAAGCAGTACGCATTACGCAAGGGGTGTCGTCAGTATGGACCCCCCTTTCGTTTTATATTTCCATAGCTCGCGCTGTCTAATAGAGAAAATCAGCAAAACTTGCAAAAATCTCTAATAGAACACTTGACAAATACCATTGAGTGGTGTATTCTAATAGAGAAAACAAGCAAAACTTGCAAAAATCTCTAATAGGAGTAGGCGTTTATGGAAATACAACGGCAATTTTACCTTGATGAACTGATCCGCAAGCAGGGTAATGGTTTTGTCAAAATCATCACCGGGTTGCGTCGGTGTGGAAAATCTTACCTTTTGCGTACCATTTTCAAAAATCATCTGCTTGCCAATGGTATTGCTCCGGAACAGATCGTGGAAATGGCGTTTGATGAACGCGACAATAAAAAATTCCGCGATCCAGACCTCTTCTATGAATTCGCCAAAGAAAAACTCGCTCAACAGCCGGATACTGTTTTCCTGCTTGATGAGATCCAGCTGCTTGGGGACTTTGAGTCTGTCCTTAACGGGTTGCTTGGCAAAAATGCCGAAATCTATGCCACTGGCAGCAACGCCAAATTTCTTTCCAAAGACATCATTACTGAATTCAGGGGACGCGGCGATGAGATCCACATGACTCCGTTGACTTTTGCCGAGTATTTTTCCATTTTCAATGACGATAAAGTCAGCCGTTTTCAGGAATATATGCTCTATGGCGGTCTGCCGCTGGTAGCACTGGCAGCTTCTCCGAAAGATAAAATCGCCATCCTCAACGCCCTTTATACTGAAACTTATCTGCGGGACATTGTAGGCAGAAACAAGATCCGGAAAGTTGCTGAACTGGAAAACTTGCTGGACATCCTTGCTTCAACCATCGGCAGTCTGGTCAATCCGGAAAAATTGCGCAAAACTTTCCACAGTGTCAAGAACTCCAAAATAAACGCTTCCACTCTTACCAGGTATATTGCATATCTGGAAGATGCCTATTTGCTTGAAGCTGCCCAGCGATATGACATCAAAGGCAAAGCGTACATCGAAACTCCACAGAAGTATTATTATTCTGACTTGGGGTTACGCAACGCCCGATTGAATTTCCGTCAGCTGGAAGAAACTCACAGCATGGAAAAGATCATCTACAACGAACTGCGTCACCGCAAATTCAATGTGGATATCGGACAAGTTACCGTTAATGAAAAGAACTCTGCCGGTACTTACAGCCGCAAACAGCTTGAAGTGGATTTTGTTGCCAATAAAGGATCAAAGCGTTACTATATCCAATCTGCCTACATGATTCCGGATGCAGAAAAGCGGGAGCAGGAGATCCGGTCACTTTTGAAGATCGATGATTCTTTCAAAAAGATCGTTATCACTTCCCATGCTCCGGCTCCACTGTATGACGATCACGGCATTTTGACTATGAGTGTTTACGATTTCCTGCTGGATCCGGACAGTCTGGAACTGTGATTGCAGAGATTGGCAGCAACTCCGCCGAGTCAGGCGTTTGGGGGGAGGACCAAGGACGATATTTTATTATATCGGTCCACAACCCTAACTGCTTAATATGCCGACTCCTTCCGCGCGCCCACATAGAAATGTCCGCAGGGGGGAACCATTCTTCGCCCGCATTAAGCGGGCTGCGGATGGCAGGCCATAAGCCACCCCCCGGCAACAAAGCCCGTCAGAACGCCCTTTTGCGCGCGTTTTGATTTTTCCAACGGAATCCGAACGGAACTGTTTTTCAACGGTGCGAAATTTTACGCCGGAAAATATAACGGAACCATCGATAATGCCGGGATCCTTGAGGCTCTTGACGGTGAAAATATTGACACATTGCTGAAAAACACAGACAATGTCATGGTACTTATCGCATCAGCCGGGGATAACACGATCAAGTTTGATGAGGCCTGTATTTCGGTCGGAAACATTGATCTGGGAGACGGTCACAACAAACTGATCATTTCTTTCCGGCGGATCTCTCCGCCTTGACAGCCGCAGTCTTTCCAGTTCCCCCAGTTGAACACACTAACATATATTCTTTATAAAATGTGTCTAAATAACTAATATAACAAATAAATTTTTAAAAAAATCAATAATTCCACTTGAAATTACAAGAAGTATAGTGTATATTAGTATTGTATTCGATAAACAATGCAATACATAAACAAACTTTTACAGGTGTTGCAATATATGTTTTATCATAACGTTTACACAAACTTTTGTTCGATGTTTTTGAGGAGCATTTATGAAAGAGTTGTCAAAAGAGGAACAACGGATCGTACGTCTTGTGAAAGCGTGCCTCCGCAAAAATGGTGCTGTGCCGACGTATTATGAAATCGGACAACAGGTGAAGCAGAAGACGTCGATCGTCTTCAAGCACATGGAAGAATTGAAAGCAGCAGGGATCGATTTATCAACGAAACGAAAATAAGGGTTCCGGGATCCGGAACACCATGAGGAGCTTTATTGAGGATCCGCCGTCGTCCTCAATAAGAAAAAAGAGGGGGATGACGTTTCCGGTCCGTCCGGAACACGTCAAGGCATCCGGAGATCTGCTTGCAGACCGGATGCAAACAGACCACGCGCTTTACCGTGCACGGCGTTTTGGGCAAGCCTCCTCCGGGGCTTGCCCTTTTTTTGTAACTTCAACGGTGAATTGCGTAAGATGTGTTTTTACCGATGCTTCGGCATTTGTAGCTTTTTTGGCTGAATATGATCAGGAGTTCGAATTTATCTTCCGGAAAAATGATCCGAACATGAGCTGTGAAGAACGCATTAATCAGCTTGACGAACAGATCCGCCGTTCTCGCATTCTGTTGGACAGACATTCAGAACAGAGCGGAACCCGCGAATACAAGGCATTGAAAAAGCCGACTTTTGTTTGATTTCTCTTTTATAACATACCCCTTTTTATGCGTGCTGCAACATCAAGTGCAGACTTTTTCTTTACAAATGCGGACGGACTTCTCCGACCTCAACTATCGGCATCCGGCCACCATCTGGTGGCATCACGGTAATTACCCCCCTCGATTTTCCCGCTCAAACGCAAAGTTGAGTTTGCAAAACTCTATACTGCCCATTCTTGATTTCCGCGAACCTGTGACCTTATCCGAGGAACAGTTCCCGTTGTTCCTCCCGGTTTTCCGGGGAAGGGGAAGAACCGCGGAAAGACCTTTATAAATAAAAAACCAACCGGCTTGTATGAAAACACTTATATGAGAGTTATATGTAATAATAAAATAGTTGTTTTGTGCAATTGACAAAGAAACGATGCGGTTTTATATTATGGGTAAACGCCAGGTGCAGGAGCAAATGCTATGAATAAATATTTTCTGTCTTCCGGAATTGAAGAAAAACAAGACTTTTTCGTGCGGAAGGTAAAGATGAACATTGGATGTCATACGCAAAAAGTGAATAAAAAAACGATTTTTATTGCACCTTGTCAATGCGGAAAAATTTGTTATATTATCATGGTATTGCTACTGTTCAGGTGTGATCAAAGCGAAAGTTGGACAATGAAAGATCTTGTGGAGTTTTCAAATATAAACAAGAGGAAAAAACAATGAAGATTCTTGGAATTCTTGAGGCATCGCGTCAGGAAGGGGTGGATTTTGTGCCCCATTTCTTCCGGCGCTGGAATCAGACCTTTCAGCAGGTCAGAACATACGCCCGGAACGGACAATACGGACCGCTGCGTTCCGTCCGTTTCACCTGCGCGCGTCCAAAAAAATTTGCGGTCGACCGCAATACTTTTTTTTATGACCGTTTCGGTGCAATGCTGGATGCGGCATGTGAACCCGGCGGCGGTATGCCGGATACACTGTTTCTGAATCCATCGAAAGACAGCAATCTGATATACGGTCCTGCGCGTTTTTCCAATGGGATCGCGTGCGAATTCGAGTGTCATGAATGTCTGGCGGATTCCATGCCTGACATTTGCTATGTGAAAGGCAATTATACCAACGGACATGTGACAAACCAGCCTGTCTCCGGGTATTTCAACGAGGAAGGCTTTGTTTATGCGGATGATGAGAAATGTCATATCCTGAGTGCCGACTATCCGGAAATGAACGCCGCCTATGATTCGATTTATTCCGGGAAAGAAGTTGTCCTGGATGATTTGAATTGAAACAGAGCTCCTGCTTCGTCCGGAAAACTTCCCACTTCAAACACAGGAGAAAAAAATGAATACAACTTCCCCGGCATGGCAGAATCATCGCATGATCGATCCCGTCGGCGGTGAAATAACGCCTTTCACTTTCAAAGGCCGCCGTTATCTGCTGAAAAACATCTGTTACCACCTGCTCGGCGGCGTGCAGCGTCTGGACCGTATTCATGAGGATTACTGTACGATCCTCGATGTGGAACGGAACGTCGTGATCTCCCATCCGCTTCTCAATCACTACTTTGCGACGTTGACCGTATACAATGATACGGCATATATATTCGCATCCGATTACGGCTGGGAGGATCCCGGCGTGCAGATCGATCCCGCGACCTGGAATTACACAGCAGACTGGTTCCGCAGAAAGATCGATGTCATCTGTTCCAAAGACCTGATCTCCTGGACCCCGGCGCAGCCCGCCGTTTGGGCAGATCCAGGAGAACGGGTCTACAACAACGGTGTCACCCGCGCCGCCGATGGAAAATTCTACATGGTGTTTGAAAACAACGACAAACGCTATCCTGTGTTCACCTGCAAGTTCGCCGTATCGGAAGACCTGATTCACTGGACGAAATTGCCGGATGCCATTTACGGAACGGATAAGTACACCGGCGGACCATCTTTGTATTTTGAAGAACCTTATTTTTATCTGACGTACGTGAATTACGTTCCCGATGCAGAGCGGAAACCTTACGGCTGTTACTATGACACGCGCATTGCCCGGAGCCGGGATCTGATCCATTGGGAAGATGCCCCGGCGGACCGTCCCGTCCTTGTGCCCGATTTCACGCACGAAGTTGACCCGGTCGGACATCCCGGTGTGATGGAGATCAATGCTTCCGATGCGGAATTTGAACCGTTGCCGGGGAAGGTCGCCGTTTACTGGATCGGCGGAGATCAGCATGGTGTCCATGACTGTCAGTATGCGGAGATCCCCGGAACAAGAAAAGAACTTTTTGAATCGTTCTTCAAATGATTCCGCGTATCTTGTTTCTTTGACATAATATTTTTCAAACAAGCACAGGAACAGGTCGTTATGAAAAAATATGTGATCCTTGATACGGATTGGGGTGACGATGTCGATGACGTTGTTGCCGCCCGTCTGCTTTGCAATGCCCACAAACAGGGTGAAATTGAATTGATCGGCTGTGTGATCAATGCCGCAACGCCGGAATCGGTGCGGACACTGGATGGTTTCCTTCTGCACGCCGGAGTCGATGTCCCTGTCGGAGTGGACCGCGCGGCAACGGGAACGGGGAGTTCAATTTCAATTACAAGCCCCGTGCGGTCAGCGGTTCCCATCGTTATGTCATAAAGAAATATCCCGACCAGTGGTATGCCGATGCAGTCAATGCCCGGCTGCTGCTCTGAATGGAACAAGCCGGCGGCGTTGACTTTTTTCAGTTGATCATTTCTGCGCGGAAACGGTATTCTCCGCCGGTGATCCGCACCAGCCAACTTGCGATACCCGCTTCGGTCTGCTCCATTCCCCCGATGATTTCTGCGGTCCCATCTGCTGTAAGCCGGACCTTTCTGGAAACTTCCGGTATATTGCCTGCCGGGTCCCATATTTCCAGACGGACCTGCACCTGATTCGGCTGTTCATGATCGGAACACAATCCGAACCGTTGGGACGCGGCGATCTCGTGGACCACATGGCAGGAAGCCGTGAGTGTCGCCATGGTCCCCACCAGCTTTTCCGTGCGGAGGAAAACACCGCCGCCAGCCGGGATGGAAACGGCAAGCGGGTCGGTGATATGGACCGGATCCCATAGACGGATGGCAGCACTCCGGTAGAGTCCGCTATGGTAACAGAAATCCAGGTCCATGACCCCTTTTCCGGGGGGCATATCGCGGGATGGAGCATGATCCAGCGTGATATGCAATTCATTGAGTTCTCCGTATTTCAGATCATCGGAAAGCGGGATGAAAAATTTCTGATATCCGCCGAAATGCGTAAAGTGATAAACGCCGTTTACGCGGATTTCCGCCTTCTGCATGGCTGCCCCGATTTCGAAAGAGACGATCTTCTCCTTCCAATCTTCCGGGGCGGTGAAAAAATAGCGGTAAAAGGCAGTACCTGTCTGCGGATGACTGATATTTTCCGGTTCTGTGAATACGGTATGGGGCAGATGGACTTCACTCCAATCCGTGTTATTGCGGGAAAAATACCAGGTATCCGTTTTCATTATGTCAATACTTGCCTTTTCAGTAAACCAAAAAGAGCCAATTTTTATTGGCCGAACTGCTGTTGACCCGACACCACACGCAGTTATATGAATATTCGTTTGCACTCCACGATACCATTTCGTGGATGATCTTTTTCACCGGAATGGATTCCAGGTGACCATCCATGAACAGCATGTTTTCCTTCAGATTATGCCTGCCGCCCTGGAAGTCTTTCTGAGATCTCGCATCCGTACTGGAACAGAGTTGCGCGTAATATTTGCCCGTACCGGGAATGAAACTGGAGGCCTTGTCTTTCGCGATATGTTCGAGATTGAAAGTACCACCGGAGCAATCGAACAGACACGGGATCTTGGTCGGGGCTTTCTTGAACGCGTCAAGCTTGTACGATTTGAGACGCTGCCCGACAACATTATTGGCAGACCCGACCAGAAGACTTTTCATCGCACCTGTGAAAATGTAATAAATTCCGTAATTGCCTGTGCCAATGTAACGGGAACTGCCTTTGGTTTTCGGGAAGTGGGAATCCGGACAAAAGAACGCATCCGGCTGGTTTCTCGCCATTTTTGATTCATAAGTGCCCTTCGTTTGATTTTGATAGCCGAAGCACTTGGCAAGAATGTCATTTTCCCAGCCCGTACTACCGTCTGCAGAGTTGCCCACGACCGGATAAACGTAATTGTTAAAATCTGACCTGTAAACGCTGAGCATGGCGCCGCACTGTTTCAAATTCGACTGGCAGGCGGCACTCTTTGCCACTCCCTTCGCCTGGCTCAACGCAGGAAGAAGCATTGAGGCAAGAACGGAAATAATGGAGATCACAACGAGAAGCTCAATTAAGGTGAAGCTGTACAGCTTCACCTGCCCATGGGCAGGTGAACAAAAGATTCTCCCGGTTTTGTTTTTTTTCAGTGCCGCTCGCATTTGATCAGAGGAGATGTGAGTGGAAAGCTGCAAACTGCCATTTTGCATCTTCATGATATTGCCCTTTCTGCTGTTATATTTTTTTATATTACTACATATTTCTGATTTTGAATCAGAACGTTACGGTCGTACTGTATTTCCTTTCTGTAAGTTTGTTTCCGGATCCGGATATCCCTCCCGGTTTTTCCGGATCCGGCGCACCCCATCCGATCTTTTATTCCTTGAACATGCGGTCTTTGACCCATTGGCCGCGGAATTCGGCAATATCGAACTCGATATTATACCATTTTTCCACCACTTCGGAAAAGACCTTTTCCACATCGTCATCACTCATATCGGTTTTGACCAGAGAGATATAGGCATCCAGTTTTTCTTCATACGGTTTGACGACGGCTTTGTAGAATTCGGGATCGCCGAGTTCGGGGTCCTGCCAGTGATAAAGAACACCGGGCTGACTCACTCCATCTTTGACACGCATCGTTTGCTTCTCTGCCTGATAGAAGTTAAGTGCCTGACTGATGATCTTGCGTTTGATCTTGCGCAACTGAGCATCCGTGAGATGGAACCGGAGTCTGCCCCAGGAATCGCGTGCATGGAGGTCCTTGAGTCCGTTCCAGCTTCCGCGGGCTCCGCGCCAGTGATTACATTCAAATTCCCATTCGTCGCCGTATTCCGGGAGTTTATTGTAGAAGGATTTCCAGTTGAAGGAGATCATCTTGGTATAGGATCTCTTGCCGGTGACCGCAATATCATTCAGAATGTCTTCCGAATTTTCCCGGATCCGGTGATGACGGGCGTTGTCGTAAGTCGTCGACCAGATTTGCGTTTCCCGGTCGTTGGCTGCGGGGATCAGACAGGTATACGGCTGATTGAAGCCGGGCGCGAAATATATTTCAAAGGAGCCGACACCGACGCGTTTGCTGACGACAGCCTCGGGATCGTCGCACGGGACCTCGATGACCAGATGAAACGCATTTTCATCGCAAAGCAAGGCGATTTTTGTGAAATCCTGTTCCTTGTCGTTACTTGTCAAAATGCGGTTGCCCGTGGAGACGTCGGTGTAAAGCATATCGCGTGCGCCGCCGAACTTGCGGTCCATAGCCTGGAATTCCGGCTTGCTCCAGCGGGAAAGATTCTGGAAGTCGGAAATGTTGCGGACCGGCTTATCAAAGAATTTGACGTCGTAGTATCTCCGCGGTTCCGGAACCAACAGTTTTTCATAGAGAGAATGAAGGTATTTTGCCTGTTCATCCAGTTCCGCCGTGATGGCATATCCCGCCGTGGTACACAGCATATCACTGTACTGCTTGAGTGTCATTTCCTTGCCGACGGGGAAATCCTTCAGGATCTTATCCATGGCAGCGGGGAAATCGGGTTCGGTAAAAGCAGCCATGATGTTGAGCCGCATACGTTCCTGGAATTTGAATTCCGGATTGTCTTTGTGTATTTCAAGGAATGTTTTCGCTTCCTTGTATCTCCGGAGCGCGTTCAGCGCATGGGCACGGAGAAAGACACACTGGTACGTTTCGGAAATGAGAAATTCCTTCACAAGATCCAGCATGAAGAGAGTCCGTTCAAAATTGAAATAGGACGCACTCCGGGATGCAGCAGCAACAAACTCTTTGATCAGCATATTCCGGCGTCTTTCGTCTCCCCGGGTATTGAGGAATACGTCGCGATACGTTCTGAGCAGATGAAAGTTCTCTTTGCTGCCATCCGCCAGAAGTGCGCTGTAAGCGATCCTGCGTTCGTTGATGTGCAGTTTCTCATCGGCGACATACTTCTGGAACAGCGGGATACGTTTCGCACGGGGAAGGTATTTCGCGCCGGCGGCGGGGGATCCGCTTTGGACCAGCACAGCACAGGCTTTTTCACGTTCCCAGTACATATTGTAGAGTTTCACCTTCTGCTGCGTGACGTATCCGGTGGAGTCCGGATATTTCTTTTGGAGTTTATCGAGTTCCGCGAGAGCTTCATTCAGTCTGAAATCGCAGGCAAGATGGTTTGCCAGTTGGGCGACTGCGTGGTAATGGTTTGCTTCGGGCATATTTTCCTGGGTCAGAGAACGGAGCAATGCTTCCGCTTCGGCAAATTTTTCACTGTTACGCAGGAAATCCGCCACGGATTCTGCTGCCAGAATACGGAAATGCGGATTCATTTCCGGTTCTTTCGCCACGATGAGCTGAAGTTTGCGGATTCGCGCCCATCCTCTATTGGCAGGCGGATCGCATCGATTCAGGAATTGGGTGAAAACATGAAGATTTTTCTTGTCTGCACCATCGGAAAAGAAGAACTTTTCCGTTTCATCGCCGATTTCACCCAGTTTGGACGGGTTCTTTTTGTTTGCTTCGAATATTGCCCATGCACGGGCAATAAAGGCATTTGTGCGATCCTTCGGAGAAAACCGTTTGTCCGTGTAGATTTTTTTCCGCAGGGCATTGGCTTCATCTATTTTCTTTTCTTTGATGAGTTTGCCGATTTCGGCATTCCGCTGTTTGACTTCCGCTTCCGGAGTGATCTTCTGCGGAGCGGCAGCAGGTTTCTTCGCTTCCGCAGCGAGACCACCCGCAGTGAACGCGGCGGCGAGGATCATCACACTGATAAATTTTTTTCCATTCATTTTCAATCTTCTTCCTCCGCTTATTTCGTAAGCAGTTTTTTGAGTTTAAGTATGTGGAGAATCATTTCCTGCCGGATGGTGTCAAGATTCCCCTTGTCCGGTTCCATAAGTGCCAGGAATTGATTCGCCTGACCACCTGCATAGCGGATTTTGATGTCTTTGCTTTGCAGCGCTTCTGCAGCGAGTGTCTTCATGAGCGTGGCATAACGGATGTCATCCACACCTTCGCGGAAACCTTCCCATTGCAGCGTATCGATCACGCCGTCATACGTTCCGTAAGCGAAAACCATGGGACGGTAGAGCCATCTGCAGGTATCGTTATACGTTCCGAGATGATGCGCGTAGTTACAGAACGCACTGTATCCGGCAAGATAGGGCGCAAGACCGTTCTGACGGCGGTTGAACGCCGGGTTTTCCGCACCGATGTGCTGGCACGCATACCATGTCAGATAGGCATCGCGTATTTCATTCCAGCGGCGGGGAGTTTTCCGTTTCTCCGGAGCTTTGGCATCGTTGAACCAGCCGTAGGTATAACCGCCCTTGAACAGCACATTATCACCACCGGCGATGAAAAATTCAAAGCCCGGATATTTCTGATAGGCATAGAACGTCGGACGCCATGAGATCACAGCTCCGGCAGGCGGTTCGTCGCCGAGCGCGAAGTACACATTCGTATGACCGAAGTTTTTCTTGTACCATTGATACTTGAATTTTGCATCGAAAGCATTGCAGGAATAGGTCGGGGCATCGCCGAAGATCGGATCCAGGCGCATCCCGACTTTCTTCATGATCGCAAGCGCGGTATCAAAATCTTCATGTCTTCCAGTCGGCAAACCGGGGAGGAAATGGACCGTCTGGTTATGTTCCACCTGATTACGCAGCACTGCCTCAAGCTGTTTTTCCGCAAGAGCGTGGTCACCGCCGTTTATTTCGAGGAAATGGTACTCCTTAAGATAGTTGTAAGCCGTGACCAGGAACGGTTTTTTCAGATTGTAATAGGTCATGGGTTCCGGCAGATCGAACGGCAGAACGCGGATCGCCACGGGGATCACACCGACCGCTTTCCCCGCGGCATTGGTCAGACGGATCGAACCGTGATAAATACCGGGAGCCTGTCCCTTCGGTGTGTGTGCCGTCAGGAAGAACTGCTTGAAGGAGCCATTCTGAAGGGTAACGGGCTGGAACGTTGCCGCATCGCGGAAGTTTTCCCTCATGCTGGCGAACGTACTTTCATCCTTCGTTTTTATATTGGTCCAGCGCTTATCGATCACATTCGGAGGGGTGATCCAATGATAGTGAACGTTTCCGTTTTTTTCGGTCAGACGCGCATAGTTCTGTCCCGCTTTTGCATCGACCTTGATCAGATCTTCATCATTCAGAAGAAGTTCCGGCGTGAGCTTCTGACCGACGTCCATGAAGTAGCTGTACCAGCCGTTCAGGTTCTGATGCCAGACCTTGACGACTTTAAGGTCAAGTTCTTTCTGGGGAAAGACTCTGCCGTCTTTTGTCCGGAATTGCGACAAGGTGAACTTGACCTTGCCCAGGTCTTTCAGCGGATAGATGACAAAGGATCCGGGTTCGTATTCATCGCGGGCAGTCAGGATGCGGATCGGCGCCATTGCCTGTGCATCCAGCGGATATGCATCCGGCAGATACTGATTCTCGCTCATCGGGGATACGCTGTAAAACACGAACGGCGCAGCTGCCTTTCCGTTCACGTCTTTCGCCACTCGTGCCGCATTGGAAGCGGCTTTGAGATCTCCGGTTTCAAGCACTTTTTTGAGATGTTCCTTCCAGACGGGGTCTGCCGTCCGGCTGATTTCCGCAATGGATGCCTTATCCGCCTCCATGACTTTGACCGGGCGTTTTTCGATTTGCCCGAAGACCGCGGTCTGACCTGCCATCAGACTGATTGCCAGAAGCAGGAAAAAACTGCATTTTTTGTGATTCATAGAATCTCCTTTCTGTTTTACCGCCGTCCGACCGTTTCCGCCGGGCTGCGGCTGTATAAATTATGATTATTTTTTATCTTCTTCCGGTAACAGATACGATTTGACCCATTCGACTTCCGCCTTTCCTCCGAAATAGATACCGGGCTGGATACAGCTGCCAGGCAGGATCGGTGATTTCAGAAGTTCCCGCTTTGTCCCGTCCGGACGGACGGCATAGGCTGCGAAAGACTCATCACGCACCCACATTTCCAGTTCGATCCATTCATTCACCTTCAGGCGCGGGTTGATATCACGGTTCCGGACATGGGGGACCGGATTCTGTTTCGTCCCGTTGAGTTTCCTTTCGGATCCGCGGATATCGAGCAGCAGAAACGCTTTCTGCGGAAACAGGCGGAAACGGTAGTGGAAATAATGGTACAATGACCCCCCGCCGCCGTGGAACGTAAAGTTCAGGAATTTATTTTCTTCCAGGAACCGGAACCGGATGCGCATGATAAAATTTTTCTGCCGGACATCATTGAATCGCCAGCCGACCAGAACTTCCGCAGTATTTCCGACACAGAGAATGTGTTTGCCGTCGCGTTCTTCGATACGCCGGGTAAATTCATAAGGTGCTTGCCCGTAACGGTATTCGCCGGGCTCGAAACGGCGGAAATCTTCCAGCGCACACATGCGCAACGGTTCCTCCTGCGCGTAAACGGCACAGATACTGAAAACACTCAAGAATACGAATAAAATGTTTTTCATTCCGGCAACGGTCCTTTCTGGAGCTCCGGAGACTCCTGATATTGCGGATTGTGGATGCCGCCCATTTCCTTCAGCCGGATGACAGCGTCCGCCGGTTTCATTGTTGTGGGCGAGAGAACGTTACGGTTCAGGATGATGTGCATGGCGATCACCTTCACCGGGAAAACGATGGAGCCCCATGCACCTTCTCCGACCCACGGTTCTGTCAGCGAACGCGTATGATGCGCCCGGATGCCTTTTCCGTACAGGGGCGATTTCATGAAATACCATCCTTTGAAATTGAAAACGGTATTCCCTTCGAAGTCCGCCCAGCCCGCATAGTTGCGGAAACGTTTTCCTTCGGCATCCTGGATATCGAAGGAGATACGCCCCCATCCGCCGTCGCCTTTGACCCAGTATCCGAGTTCATCCGGCGTGCCGTTCAGCGTAATCGGGTTCTTCAGTTCGATGCGTGCGTATTCCGAAATATGTTCCGGAATATTTCCTTCCTTGATCAGCCGGATCTCAAGACACTTGCCCATCTGTTCGTCCTCGACAGCTTTGACCTCGAATTTGCCGGGGCGCAACGGCAATGCCGCAGCACCATCCAGTTTGATGATCTTATCCATGCTGTCAAAAACGATCTCCGGCTTATACGATTCCGGCGGGGCGGGCGAAATGGTGGCGATGTGCCGGACCTGATCCGCTTTGCAGGGGACGACCAGATACTGCGGATAAATGGTGGCAGTCATGGAGATCTTTTTGCCCCGGATCGTGGATGTTTTTCCAAAAGGTTCGATGTATTCCGCTTCGATTTCCTCCGGGAAATCAAAATCAAACCGGACTTCCCCTTTCGGGACCCAGAAGGCATACGCGATCTTTCCGTCCTTCCGTTCGAATTCAGGAACATAAAGCGAGAGATTGCCCGTATCGCGCGCAACCGGATTCAGTTTGATGCGGTCCAATGCACGGGTCATGGCAGCATAGGCACTGATCATGGGCTTCGGATAAAGCAGCGGAGCTTTCCGGCAGAGACCGCCGCCCCCCCAGATCGTCTGCGGATACGCGTCACCGGCATCGCACAAACCCGAAAGTCCCAGCGTTTCAAATCCGTGACAAAGTCCCAGAAGCCCGTCGCGCATATAGAACGCCGCCTGTTCCTGAATGACCGGGAAAAGACGATTGGAGCGTGCGGAAAACTCATAACATCCGGAAACTTTCAGTTCTTTTCCGTAAACGCGGCCCAACGCCTTGACCAGATAGGAACTCTGAACCGTGCTTTCATTGAGCGATTCCGGAAGCCTGCCGATACCGGGTGTCTCAATGCCGACAAAGTCGATCAGGTCCGTGGAGATATCGTTCCGCAGCAGAGCGGCGATATAGTTCAGGGAACTGCCGGCATTCCCGAAAAGAATCTTCCGGTCCGGATGATTCTTCCGCAACCATTTCAGGATGGCTTCCGAGAGTACGGCGAGTTCGGTTTCAAATCCCTGCGGATTTACTTTTTTCCCGGTTTGAAGTTCCGGAGTGGAAACGAGCCGGTATCCTTCATGCCAGACAAGCACATACTTCATATCGGGGAATGCGGTCATATACTTGTCGTAGGCATCACGCATGTACTTGTCAAATCCTTCCGGGTCAGTTTCATGGTCCGGAGGCCTCCCCAAATTCCACGGGATCTGATTGAGCGTTATTTTATACTTGTCCAGAATATCCTTCTTGTTCAATTTTCCATCCGGTGTGACCAGGATCCCCAATCCGGTTGACCGGCGGATCCCCGCCTTGTGATAGATTTCCATCGCCCTTTCCATATTCTCTTCCCCCAGATGATACGGGGTCCACCATGCACCGAAGGGAGATTCCGCCGGTGTCGCCAACCGGGTGTCTTTTCCCAACAGGGCGAATGCGGCATGATGCGTATAGGAAAGGCGTTCTCCTTCATACAAATCGATTTTCAGATTATAATGTCCGATATCCGGCTGTGCCAGATCGATCCGGACCTTTTCCGATTCGCCGGGCTTGGTAAAACGGAACGTTTGAGTACCTTCTTTCAGGACCACTTTATCCCAGGTGTCCGTAATGGTCCACTTCATGGAATAAGCACCGGGGCGGACACCGGTGACAACTGCTGTGGTTTCCGGTACTTCGTCATTGAAAAAAATGTTTCCCGGTTCCGATTGGATCATGTCCAAATGGACTCCCGCCTTACGGAAGGTCATGCCGAACAGATTGAATGCGGAGGGGAAAGCATCGAAGGGTTTGTGGGCATTGGAACCGCCGGAACCGGCACCGCGACGGCGTCCCAGAAATTCGAAATCCAGATAATCCATGCCATATCCGCTGCGATTTCCGTCCTGCGTAATGAAGGGAAGCAGATCGCCGCATTCAATGGGCAGACGGACAAAATACAGCGGGACTTCTTTGTCTTTAAGTTTGACTGTGCCGACTTTTTTTATGTCGGAAGGAATACGGGCATCATCTTTCGGCAGGACAAGATCGGTATACGCCCAGCCGGTGGATCGGCCGCCGTTTTTGGAAAAACGACCCATGCGGAAGGTCAGATAGCGATCTTTTTTCGGATCCGGATCCAGTGCGAAAAGAAGACACAGTTCATCATAATACCCATTCGGTACCGCACTCTGCTGGGTGACAGGATGACGCTCCCAGGCGGTCCGGGACATATATTTATCCGTTTCCAATTGAAGATTGAAGCCGGGCATAACACCTTTGACCAGAGAAATATCCGAACTGTGTTCCGGGGAAAGCACGAACATGGGAACACCTTCCACCACGGTCTGACCGGTGGGAAGAGATATGCTCGCATCCTTCATCACGCCGGGATTGGCAACCCCGGAAAAGTCGATAAGCTGCCACTCTTTCGAAGACAAGGTATCCCGATATGCCTTTGCTTTTTCCACGGAGGGACCGGTACCGCCGGTAATCCAGATTTTTTTGAGCTGCCGTCCGCCCGGGAAATGTTTGGCATATACGCCATCCAGATACAGTGCGATGCCTTCGGGAATCGCACGCAGGTCGATCCGGATTTTCCGATTCAGTGCATTCGGGATCTTTTCGTCCCATTTCGCAATGTTTTTATAGACGTAATTGGACGAATACCGTTCAAAGCACGGCATGACAAAGTAGTCAAAGTTGAAAAATTTGGACCGGATGGCTATGGCATGATTGGAAAACACTTCCGAGGGCTTTTCGATTTCTGCATTGCTGGAGAAATTGGTTTCCGTAAAAGACAGACTCTGCCCCGTCGGGAACATGGTGAAATACTTTTTCTTCGGTTCATCCGCCAGTTCAAACTGGATCTTCAGTTCGCCGCCGGCGTTATTCAGGGTCAGGTCAAAACCGAATGAATCACAGTCCGACGGTACAGAATAGCTGAAATCAGCCGCCTTGCGGGACTTCGGAAGCAGATCTTTGGCAGGAATCGTTGCGGGTTCCTCCTCCCACAAAAGGTCGTAATCCATCGTTTGTGCGTTCAGGGCCTGACCATTCGCAAGAGAAAGAAAGACAAGCAAAATTCCGGTAAAAAGATTACACGTTCTTTTCATAGTATTATGCTCCTGATTCTTTCAATATTTACGCGTAATATAAAGCAGCGTCATTTCTTTGTCAATTGCACAAAAAAACTATTTTATTATGAATTTCAACTGTCATAAGAGTTTTTTGTGCACGCATACTGTAAATCGCTCACAAAAAAGTTGTTATCTCTTTTTCGCCGGTACGACTTTCAAAAGCTGATAACCACCGGGCGCAAGCCAGACCAATTTATCCAACGGCTGAAGTACATCCGGGTGGACAGTTGCGACACGACTGAGCGCCCATTTTTCCGGTTCACGCAATGCAAATTCCAGAAGTTCCGGATCATGAAGGTGCTTATTGACGATCATGACGTACTGATCATCATTCAGCGGATCGCGGAACTCGCCGACCAGGATCTCTTTGCCGGATACAGCTTTGATGATGGAATCCGCCGGACACCCCTGTCCGCTGGGGATATTGCAATTCTGTGAAAAATGATAGACCTTCGTGGATTCGAAACGGTTCAGCAGATGTGCAATGGTCTGGATCTTCCGGTTGACAAGCGCAACGATCTGCCAGGTCGGTGTTTTGTTTCCGAACTGGTCCAGCGGACCGCCGCGGTAACTTTGGAAATCAAGCGTGACATAGGTGTAATATTCAAGGGCTTTTGCCCCGTATGCAAGGGCAGCAAACGCCTGGAATGTAACATCATCTTCGGAAACCACACGGTAACGCCGGTGAGCCGTGGAAAGCAGAATAAAGCGGAAAAAGATCCCGTACTTCTGCGCGTATTCCCGATGCGCGGCAAGATTATCCCAGAACGTATTTTCAACGACACAGGCATTGTCCGTACGCAACGCATAGTAGTCGGAGCCGATCCAGTCCGGTGCGGTCTTCTCCATATACGATTTGAGATAGAGATCGTAATCATCCGTTCCCATGTAATACTCTTCCGCCAGAAAAGGGAGAAGATTGACATAGGCTTCGTGGTCCGGGTCGATTTCACGGATCATGCTGCGGACTTTACCGATCGCCTCAAAACGGGCAAGGTGCGGCTCGTCGCAAAGATAATATCCCGCAAGCGCCGGATGTTTCCCCACCCGTTCGTACAGTGCCAGGAATTTTGTGCGGATGTCATCCAGATCCGGATCACTCCAATCGATGTTGAAACCGGGGCGGATCATCAGTTTCAGATGATGTCGTTCCGCGGCATCCAGTTCGCTTTCTTCTGCGCCCGTAATTTGTGAATAACAAGCATCTTCAAGACTCTGATAATATTCTTCCGTGCGCGGAGCGGAATAGCTTCCGCCCCATGCCGAAATCTGAAATCGTTCCGGATTAAAGTTCACGATTTTTTTCATCTTTTATTCCTTTCCTGATGATGGTTTCGTGCGTATTGATTTTCCGTTGATCCGTTCTTTTTTCGTTCGAGCAGGATCGGTCTTGCTTTTTTTCTTCTTTTTTGTATCGCTTTTCGATACATAGACATGATACGGATTGGCAAGGAACTGTGCGGGAGTCTGATGAGCCATCTGCTTGAAAAAGCGGTAAAAATACTGCACAGTGGAAAAACCGCATCTCCTGGCTGTTTCCCGTATGGAGACGCCGGCAAGCATCCTATTTTGCGCCTGCCGGAGACGGATCCTGCGTAAATACTGCAATGGGCTGGCCCCGGTCAGTTCACGGAAAACGGTATTGAAGCGACTGGGCGAAAGATGTGCGATCGCCGCAAGTTCCTGAAGTCCGATGGCTTTCACATAATGCTGTTCCATGTAGTTCAGTGTATTCTGCAGGAAATCGGGAACAGGATTCGAGAAACCGAGATCTTTTTCGTCAAGTCCGGAAAGTGCGTCCAGCAGGAAAAGTTGCGGCAGCAGCTTTCCCCAGGATTTCTGAAATAATTTACCCGGCTGCAGTTGTGTCTGAAACCGTTCCTCCACATATTTCAGAACGAATGGGGAAAATGTTCCCTGCAGGACAAAATCAGTCCGGAAATTCAACAAACTGGCAACTTCCGGCAGCAGATCCTGCGGCAGCTCGGTGAAAAACATTTGCAGGATCACCGTATCCGATTCCCGGGTACCGGACGAATGGATCATTTCTGCTGAAAACAGGATCCAGCTCCCGGGCGGGACCTCATATTCCTTATCCTGAATGCGAAAGACAAGGGGTTTATTCAGCGCTGCCGTGAAATGCCAGGCTCCATGCCGATGGGGCTCGGAATAGCCCGGTTCATCGCAGGTCATCCGTTCGAAATAGACCCACGGATCCGAAAGTACGATTCTTGCATCAATGTAACTCATAAATCACCCATGATCAATCCATGTTTTGTTTTTCATCCGGTGTCAGCCGGGGGGCATTCAACTGACGGAATTCTGCGGGCGCCAGTTCGATTTTTCCGACATTACCGAACTGGTGCAGGTAAATCTCATGCGGATGATCGAAATCAATGTTCTGAAGACATATCGTTCCGGCATCCGGGAAGTAGGTGCAGTTGATGTATTTACAGTTCTCACCGGGATCCATGCCGTCATCGGTGATGTAAACATGTCCGCGGGCTTTCTTCGCAAGATAACGGTACAGCAGTTCCAGGAAGCCGTTGTCCCCGATCTTTGCACCGGGACCGTAATCAATGTGGAGCGCTGCCGGATAACACCAGGTATTGACCAGATAAACTTCACCTTTGCCAAGACGGCGCCGCAGAATGACAGGTTCGAAACCTTCGTCCTCCGCCGCCAGAATATCGATGTTCCGGTCCGTAAACTCCAGATCGCCGATGGGTACGCCCAGCGTCCCCCAGCGGCGCGGCGCGTAAAGGCCCAGTTCGTTCGGTTCGCGACTCGTACCCGTCACCCAGTAAATACGGCGTCCCTTCGCCTTGACCCTGACACCGCACAGAGCAGAGAGATCGCCGCCGTTGACCAGTTCTTCGACACCGAATGAAATACTGTTGCGCTTGTTGTTCGTCGAAAGATGGGCGAGCGTCAAGCACAGGATCCCGCCGTTCTCCACATATTCCCGGAGGACCTCATACTGTTTGACGGAACATGTGTTCCATCCGGCGAAGATCAGTGCCTTGTAATTGGCATTGAGAAATTCGGCGGTGATCTGATCCTTGATGAAACTCACAATATCAAAGACACCGTGCGGCGTGGCGGAAAGAAACAGATTCTGATACGGCTGGAGCAGTTCGGGAGGACGCGGACAGAAGACATTTTCGATGAGACGCCATGAAAATTCGGGCGTACCCTCGTACCAGTCGTGATTGATATCCGCCAGGTCATAAGCGCCCGCGATCGCGTAATTGCCATCACAGTTCCCGCCGAAACTGCCGAGATCCAGATTCCCTTTGGCTATGGCAAACGAGGCTTCCGGCTGCCCTTCCGGTGTGCCGTGTTCCTTCACATAGTCATAAAATTCCGAAATGACTTTGCGGTAACTCTTCGCCGCCGGAGAATCAAATCCGATCGTGGGAAACATTTTTTCGGCTTCCGCACGGACACGGGAAAGGTCTTCCGGTGTTTTCGGCGCATCGGGAGATAACGCCGTTCCGATCACGCCGAACGGGAGATACTGCTGGGGACTGTCCGGACACAGTTTGACCTGCGAATGCCAGTTGCCGCTTTCATTCACAATGATCTTCGCACCGCTCATATATTTGTACATAAAACTTGCCGCAAGAAGCGGGAACTTGTACTTGCTTGCATAGGGGATCCAGGAATAGTGTTCGTGCGCAACATGAGAACCCCACGCAGGAAGTCGGAACTGTCGGAACAGACCGCGTCCGAAGGCAGATGAAATCGTCAGATGCCGGAACGCAAAATCCTCCTGCAACGGGATCTCTGCCCCGCCGAAAACTTCGTAATCCAGATGAAATGCACCGCTGGTCGCCTGAATACGTCCCCAGCCCTTCGCCTTCCGGTCCTCAACATGTTCCCGGATGCGCTGAATGAGTCCATCCGCATAATCTTCCAGCGTAGCATGTTGGAGCATCTTCTCCGGAACGGCCTCCCCGGTTTTGAGAGGCAGACGGAACGTATAGCGTTCGCCGAAATTATAACCGAGCCACCAGTCACCGTAATCATTCAACTGACGGGCGTATTCCGGTTCAATATCCTGATTGTAGATGCCCATCACATAGATTCCGCGTTCCTTTGCTTCGCGGATCAGACGGATGAGACCTGCCCCCATGCGTTTTTTGTACTTGTCATAGTCATGGATATCGGTATCCGGCCCCGGATACGGCTCGCCGACCGATTCCAGATCGTATGTTTCATACGCCTGCCAGGGAATATCCGTACCATGCTGCCACATCTGGATCATATTGCCCTGATTCTCGTTGAGTACATGATCCAGATATTCGATCAGATGGGTATCCTCCGGATTCCATACGGTGAAAGTGCCTTTGTCAAGCCCGCCTTCAGCCCAGAACGTGTCTTTTGACGTATGATAGACGCCGGAACCAATATACATTCCGCACGGCGGAACCGATAATTTTTCCCACATCGCAACCTCCTGTCAGATCCGTTTCTGAATAGCAGCGGAACAAGAAATATGTAAACCGCAGAAATTATATTTTTTCATAATGGTACGCTCCTGATTCATTATGTTTTGAGTATAATATAGAACCCTGCCGATCTTTTGTCAATTGCACAAAACAACTATTTTATTATTATAATCAATTATTGAAACATTTTTTCAAGAACTGTTTTTCAAAAAGTATGCGCAATTTTCCGGATTTCATTCCCTGACATGTGGAAATGTTGTGCTATATTGTTTGAAATAAATAAGTAACAAATATATTTGTATTGGAAAGAATAATATGATGGAAACTTCGCTTTGCTCCGGAATACAGCAGGACAATTTGAACCGTATCACCCCTTGCGTATTGGCGGAGGATTTGCTTTTGTATCGGCCGCTTCCCGCTGAACGCTCTATTTTTTTTGATATTTAACATCATACTGCTGTTGAAAATGTTATTGCCGGTGCTATATTAGTGGAAAGTCGACGCTGTACGGCTGCAATATGAATGATGAAGAATAAACAGAAAGGAAATGTTTCATGTCAGATCCTGCTCTTTTTTTGAATCCTCCTGAAAAATATGCGGTACGGGTCATAGCACATGCTCTCCATAAGAAAATCGATCTTTTTCTGGAATCTTATCACGATTTCGGCTTCGGCGGAGCAGTGGTCAATGTCCCGTTCGACACCGGGAAAGAGGATGACCCGGTCGGCTTTACCAGTAATCCGGAAAACCTGAAAAAGTTTCAGACTGTTCTGGATAAACTCAAAGAACACGGGTTTCCCTACTGGATCTATGATGAATCCGGATATCCCAGCGGACAAGGCGGCGGTCTGGTATTGGAAGGACATCCGGAACTTTCCGCAAAAGGGCTTTACATGGAACGGCGCATCACTTACGATGAACCCCGTTCGGTTCACTACCGGATCGATGATGAAACGAACCGGATCGTATGGGCGGCAAAATATCCCCTTGAGGTGTCGCCGCAAAAACATCAGACCCCGGTGATCTACGAACAGATGACCCCGGTCCCCTTCGAAGAGGATTCCGTACGCTGCGAACTCGCTCCCTTTGAAGTTCTTTTTATTTTCTGCGAACGGGATGCCCATTACGGCTCCCAGGGAACACACAATACCTGGTCTTTCCGCAAGAACATCAACATCATGGACAAACGCGCGGTCAAACGGTTCATCGACTGCTGTTATGAACCCATTGCCAAAGCGTGTCCGGAAGCCTATTCCCATGCGGAAAATGTCTTTACGGATGAACCCGGGCTGTTCCATTATTATACCCGCGACTACGAAACCTGGACCCGTGCGATGATCCCGTGGGTGGAAACGTTTTTTGATGAATATACAGCGGCATACGGGGAGGATCTGCGCAAGTATCTGCCCCTGATGTTTGAAACGAATCTGCCGAAGGCATACGCCACGCGTATCAAATTTTATTCTCTGGTGGGGGATCTCATCGCAGATGCGTATTCCGGACAGCTTGCGGCGTGGTGTGAAGCCCACGGAACCGGATTCTCCGGACATTATATGGCAGAAGAAAGTATGATGAGTCAGGTACTCAATTACGGCGATTACATCAAAGTGCTGTCCAGAGCCACCTATCCGGGACTGGATATTCTGTATTGTGTTCCGGAATATTTCAACTCCCTGACATTCAAGACACCGCAGATCGCCGCACGGAAAAAGCAGACCGGTATGATGGTGGAGATCTGCCCCTTTGTCAACGTCGAACAGTTCCGGCAGGATCCGTTGAATTATATGATGGCGACCATGGGGATGCTGTACCTCAGCGGTGTCCGCGTCACCAATTCCTATTTTACTCCGAAGTATGCCTCCTGGCGGAATAACGCTCTGGACTTCCCGGAAAGTGCCGGGTACGTCAACGTGGAGGAAATGCGGATATTCAACCGCTATGTGGCACGGCTCGGCGTGATGATGGAAGGCTTGAAAAATGAATGTAACGTCTTTATCTATTATCCCGTGGAAAACGACCAGGCGGTCATGTTCCCTGCCCCCGCACAGCAATTTATCCCGTTCCGGAGAGCGGCGGACCTGAACAGTCTGGTGAATGCCGTTTATGAAAACGGATATGATTTCTACTTTGTCGATCTGGATGACCTGACCGATGCGGTCCATTCTCTGGAAACGGAAGGCGAAGCAAAGATTTCCGGCAACCGCGTGGATATCGTGTATGTCCCCCGGCTCTTCGCAATCCGGAAAGCAGCGGTGGAAGCCTTGCGGAAACTGGAAAAAGCCGGAGTGAAAGTCCGTTACATCGAAACCGCACCGCAGATCTACGATACGGCGGAAGGCGTGACGGATCCCGAGAATTTCCCCGTCTGCTCCATCGATGATGTCCTGCCCGAACTCAAAGCGACCGTGAAGGGTGTATTCCAGCTTGATTTTGAAAACCGTACGGTGCAGCAGGGTACATTCCACCGGGACGGCAAAGAGATCCACATGCTGTGCAACCGGACCGGAAAAGAGATCCCGATCCCGTATAACGGAACGGTCCCGGCGGAAATCTGGAATCCGGATGACGGCACTATCACGGCATTACAGCCGGGCGGCGCTTTTGTTCTGCCCGCCTACCGTGCGTTGTTTGTAGTGATACCGGAATAAAATTCTGATACAGGGGTTCTGATCATGAAAAAATTGAATGTGGGTGTATTCGGACTGGGCAGGATCGGACGCGGACATCTGAAAGAACTTGCATCCCTGCCGGAACAGTTCAATATCGTAGCTGGCGCGGATCATGCGCCCGATCGCCGGAACGAATTGTGTCCGGAGGAATTGAAAAACGCGGTGTGTTATTCCTCCCTGGATGAATTGCTGGCACATCCCGGTCTGGATATGGTGACTATCGCTGTCCGCCATCCGGATCATGTTCCGTCCGCGATCCGGATATTGGAAGCGGGGAAGATCGCCGTGGTGGAAAAACCGACCGCGCTCAACACGGCGGAATTTGATCGTATGCTGGAAGCCGCAAAGAAATATCCACATAAACTTTTCCTGCGTCACAACCGGCGTTTTGAGCCCGCATTTGTCAAGGTCAGAGAGCTGATGAACTCCGGCGCGTTCGGCGAGATTCAGTACATCAAACTTTACCGCAGTGTCGGTTACTGCCGTCGCAACGACTGGATGACCATGCCGGAATTTTATGGCGGACTGCTCACCAACTGGGGTCCCCATTTGATCGATCAGGCATTGCAGCTGCTGGAGTCCCCGGTGAAAGAACTTTTCGCCGACATCCGGCATGTGATTTCCATCGGGACATGCGACGATCATTTCAAACTGGTCCTCAAAGGGGAAAACGGACGGCTGGCGGATATCGAGATCTCCGGCGCAAATGCCATGCCCGGCAGAGAGATGGAGATCATCGGATCCCGGGGGACCATTGTCTTTGAGAATGGAAAACTCCTGGCGCGTTATCTGGATCCCTGTGTGACATGGAAGGAACTGAAACCCCATCCGGAAAATCCCCCGCTCGCCTACGGAAATTTTGAAGAGGAGCTTTATTTCGTCAATGCGGAATTCGATCTGCCCCGGATCAGTCAGACGGTGTTGTGGAAGTATTTGTATGACGATGCCGTGAACGGCGTCCCCACCGTGATCAAACTGGAAGAAGGACGGGAAGTCGTCCGGATCACAGAAGAAGCCTTCAAATTCTGCGGACTTGACCCCGTCGCGCAGGTGAAACGATAACAGAAGAAAGGACCATTTCCAATGGCAAAGATCCTCTTTTTCGGCGATTCCCTTACTGCATACCGGGAAAACGTGGTGACGGCATCGGAACTCTTTGCGGAACACTACCCGCAGCATGTGATCGTCAATAAGGGGGTTGGCGGCAACGATACCCGGATGGCAAGGGAACGGTTCACACGGGATGTATTGGCGGAGAAACCGGATTACCTCATCTTCTGTTTCGGTACCAACGATGCCGCCATCGATATCTGGAAACAGAAGACCACCCCCCGGATCGATCTGGAAGAATATTTGACCAACCTCCGTTACTTTGTCCATGAGGCGCGTGCCGCGGGAGCAAAAGTGATCTACTGGCTTTCCACGCCCATGGTCATGACGGAAACACTGAAAACGTATTACGGCGGAGAACCTTACACGTCAAAAGGTTTCAACTTCATGTTGGATGAATATCTTGCTGCCGCCGTAAAGTTGATGACCGAAGAACAGGTCGTTACGGTATCCATCAACCGACTTTTCAAAACAATGACCGGCAATGAGGAAGCCGGACTTCTGGAACTGTTTCCGGATGGGATGCACCCAAATTCCGCAGGACAGAAAATCATTTTCGGGGAGCTGCTCCGCGCGTTTGAATCCATTGCCGGGGAATGAATAACAGCGGTTCCATCATATACTCGCTGCCAGATCGGTGCGGATGAATTCCCGGATGATCCCGCAACCCCGTTCCAGTTGAAGAGTATCCCCCGGCGAAGAGATCGCCAGCCGCATGAAACTGTACGGCGTACGGGTCACGGTGAAACGGTAGGAACAGTAAACACGCACTTCACGCTGCAATAGACGGCGTTCGATCTCCATTTCATCCATGGCGGATTTCGGAATCGGCAGCCAGCGGAAAAATGCCGCCGGAGTGCCCGGGACGACTGCTTCCGGAAAGAACCGGTCAAAGACTTTGTTCCGTTCCTCTGCCAATTCTGCTTTCTGTTCCAGGATCCGTGCGGCTTTCCCGCTCAGGATCAGTTCCGTCATGATCTCCGCATCCAGTGACGAGGTCTTGATGTTCAAATGGAATAACGCGTTCAGGAGCGGGATGCGGAAATTCTCCGGAAACGCGGCAAATGCCACCCGTAACCCGTTGCATAACGCCATGGTGGAGTTACAGATATAAATGGTCTGTTCCGGCAGACGGGAAAACATGGAGTGATATTTGCCGTCCGTCACCTGGGGGATCCCCGTGTTATCATCTTCCAACAGAATAAGTTTACGTCTTGCAATTACTTGTGCCAGTTCATCCTTGCGTTTTTCCGGAATGGTGCAGGTGGTGGGATTGGCACAGTTCGGCATAAGAAAGATCCCGGCGATCCCTTCTTTGCGGCAAAGAAGGTCCAGTTCCTCTGCGATCATGCCTTCGCTGTCGCCTTTCACGGGGATCAGCCGTATGTGGGAAAGATGGGCGGTCCCGATCAGATTGGAGTAAGTGAATTCATCCACCGCGATCTTGTCGCCGATCCGGAAAAGGGAAAGCAATGCGGCACTGATGATATTCTGCGCACCCGAAAAAATGGCAGTGTGTTCGCTGTCCGTATGCACATCCATCTGCTTCATCCAATGGGCGCCCGCCGCCCGCTGATGAAGGTGTCCGGCGACTTCCGTGTAGGAATACAGTTCTTCGATATATCCCTTCTTCAACACGTTTTCGCTTGCCTCGATGATCGGTGCTTTGATGTGATCAAAACCCTTCAGCAGACCCAGTTCGATGAGTTGCGCAGAGTGGCTCACCCGGTGCGCCGTTTCTTTCCCGGGGAGCGGAGAAACAAACGTCCCTTTGCCCGTCACACCGTAAAGCAGCTTCCGTTCCCGGCAGAGATTGTACGCCCGGGTAACGGTGGTGAAGTTCAGATCCAGGTAATCCGCCAGCTCCCTCTGGGGCGGGAGTTTGGTCCCGGAAACGAGTTTACCGGAAACAATATCGGCTTCCAGTGCGTTGGCAAGCGCGAGATAATAAGGGCGTTTCAGGCTCTCTTTCTCCGGTGTCCAGCTCAAATAAAAATGATCGAATGAGTTTGTTGGCATTTTATTGTAATCCATACAATTTCTGAATTTGTATTGAATATAGCACCATGTTATATTAAAGTCAAGTCAAAAATCATCAAATCAGGAGAGAATTATGAAAAATGAACAGTACGAACTGAATTGCAACCTCGCGCAGATGCTCAAGGGCGGCGTGATCATGGATGTGACCACCCCGGAACAGGCGAAGATCGCCGAAGATGCCGGGGCATGTGCCGTCATGGCACTGGAACGGATCCCCGCAGATATCCGTGCGGCGGGCGGTGTTTCCCGGATGAGTGATCCGGGCATGATCCGCGGGATCCAGGAAGCGGTATCTATTCCCGTCATGGCGAAATGCCGGATCGGACACATTGCGGAAGCCCGTATTCTGGAAGCGATCGAGATCGATTACATTGATGAAAGCGAAGTATTGAGTCCGGCGGATGACATCTACCATGTGGATAAACGTGCGTTCAAAGTCCCGTTTGTCTGCGGTGCCAGAGACCTGGGTGAAGCCCTGCGCCGTATCAATGAAGGTGCGGCGATGATCCGGACCAAAGGCGAACCGGGCACCGGGGATGTGGTACAGGCTGTCCGCCACATGCGCAAAATGAATCAGGAGATCCGCCGCGTGACCAATATGGCGGAAGATGAACTGTACGAAGCCGCCAAACAGCTGCAGGTCCCCTTTGATCTGCTGCAGTATGTCCATCAGAACGGGAAACTTCCGGTGGTGAATTTTGCCGCCGGCGGTGTAGCCACTCCGGCGGATGCGGCACTCATGATGCTCCTGGGAGCGGAAGGCGTGTTCGTGGGATCCGGCATATTCAAGTCCGGGGATCCGGCGAAACGGGCGGCGGCGATCGTCAAAGCGGTGACCAATTATCAGGATTACAAGATGCTGGCGGAACTTTCCAGCGGACTGGGAGAAGCCATGGTGGGGATCAATCCCGCCGAGATCCGGGTCATCATGGAAGAACGGGGGATATGATGCGCATCGCAGTTCTGGCTCTGCAGGGGGATTTTGCCGAACACGAAAGCATTTTCCAACGTTTGCAGATCCCCACACTCCAGTTGCGGCAGAAACGCGATCTGGAACAGGATTTCGATGCCCTGATCCTCCCCGGCGGCGAAAGCACCGTCCAGGGAAAACTTCTGCGGGAACTGGATATGTTCGACGAAATCCGCACCCGGATCGTCAATGGACTCCCCGTCATGGCGACTTGTGCCGGGACGATCCTCCTGGCACAGCAGCTCCTGGATGATCCCGTCGTTCACCTGGCGACTCTCGGTATTTCGGTCCGGCGCAACGCCTACGGCAGACAATTGAGTTCTTTCCACACCGGAGGAACGTTTGCCGGACTCAAAGAGATCCCCATGAGTTTCATCCGTGCGCCGCAGATCGAATTCTGCGTGCCGGGGGTGGAAGTCCTTGCCGAACACAATGGCAGGATCACCGCGGTCCGACAGGGACGTCAGCTGGCAATGACGTTTCATCCGGAACTGGGAAGTGACACCCGGATCGCGGAATATTTCCTTGCGATATGTGCCGGAAAAGCATAAATCGCGCATTTGTTTCGTTAAATCCATGATATAGTTGCGATAAATCCATTGCTTTTTTCAGAATTTTGCGTATAATATATAAAAATAATAAATGTATTGCAAATGATGAAAGGACAGAAACAATGGATGTTTTGCGTTGTAAGAAATTTACATTGATCGAACTTCCGGTCGTTACTTCACATCTCTACTGTGACCGGTCGCAGAGTGTGTCCCAAAAAAACAGTGCAAAGAGAGCGTTTTTTTCACCTGCCCATGGGCAGGTGAACCGATTCCGGTTCACCTTAATTGAACTCCTCGTCGTGATCGCAATTATTGCGATTCTTGCGGCAATGCTGATGCCCTCTCTCGGCGCAGCGAAAAGTACCGCAAAAAAAGCAGGCTGTATCTCGAATCTGAAGGGGATCGGTGTCGCCTACGGCGCGTATGCAACCGATAATGACGATTTCTTTGCCGTTGATCATAACGGCGAACCCATCACCTGCCGGATCAAACGTGCGGTGCGGAACAGTCGGGTCGGCTGGCTGGATGCGGATTTTACCGACAGCCAGTTGAGTTATGTACGTATTGCCGCAAACTATCTGGGCAAGAGCGGCGAACTCTTCCTTTGTCCCGGCAGCGTGCGCCCGCATAAACTGGGCAGTTATTCCGGCGTGGGAGCGGACGAAGGATATTGTCTGAAGCGGAATGCCCCATGGGATCAGACCGGACATCCTTCCTACGGGATCATGGGTGTACACAGTTATTACAAACTTTCTTACAACGTGCCCAATGGTACCAACAACAACGGCCTTTACAAGTCCAACGGGATCCGGTTCAACAAGATCGTGAAACTGGGGACCAACCGGATGGCGATCATTATGGAAAGCGAAGCACAGTTCGGGACGCAGGGGTATATCACCACCGATGAAGGAAACGGCAGACGTGTTGAGTTCCTCACCTCCATCCGCGGAGATTTCATCCCTCACGGCAATTATCTGAATATGATCCATCCGGACCTTTCCGTGGAAAGCGCGACTTACGCCAATGTTTACGCCACGGATGCCTACTGGATGCGCAATACATCCATCTGGTGTCCCGCCAACTGAAAATGAAATGATCCGGAGAGATCACGCCCAGGTAATGGAGCGTTAGCGGACGTCTTCGTTGACTATTCCTTTGCAAAAAAAATGGTCGGGGTAGGCGGACTCGAACCGTCGACTTTTTGGTCCCAAACCAAACGCGCTACCAACTGCGCTATACCCCGGACGTGCTATAATGTAACGCTTAAACGCAAAAAGTCAACCCGGAAAACCAAAAAAGGAGGAAAAACATTTCCGTTTTATTGCGCAGGACGGATCAGGAGAAATGCCGGTAAACCCTGTACTTGAAATGTTTTCAGCAGTTCCGCAGTTTCCGGATCGCCGGGGTCTTCCGCCTGGATCTTGCGGAAGATCATGTTCTCCGTTTCCGCTTTCACCGCCGGATCCGTAAGGGTTTTTGCTTCCATCAGGCTGCATGCTTTACACCAGGAAGCCCCGAAGTCAAGCAGAACCGTTTTCCCGGATTCCGCAGAGAGTTTCAGCGCATCGTTGATGGTTTCAAACCGGGCTTTCTCACCCGAATCGACAGGCGCCGCAGTCAGCAGGCGGTATGCCGTGAACGCGTAATAACAGCCCAGCACAATGATCAGGATCCCCAGAACGTGTTTGACGTGATTCATCCATGCCCCCGGTTTCGGGAACAGTGTCATGCCCGCCGCCGCAAAAGGCCAGGGCAATGCCATCCCGACACCCACAAGCAGCGGGAGAAGGAGTCCGGAGTAATTGCCCTGTGCCGCCAGGTTTGCCGCTTGAAGCATGGCGGCGGCGATGACAGGCGCGACACATGCCCCTGCGAGGGCGGCTGCCAATGCGCCCATAAGGAACACGCCGCCGTATCCCGCCGCTGAAGAAGCGAGGTTGAATTTAGCGGTAAAGGAAGAAAGATCGATGCGGATCACGTCAAACATGGCGATCCCAAGCACAAGGAAAACGAGTGCGGCAACGCTGTTGAAGATCCAGCTGGAATCCAGTTGTCCGAACGTGGTCCCCGTGAGAGCGGCAATGATTCCCAGAAGGCCGTATGTCAATGCGATGCCGGCACCGTAAACCGTGCCGCGGATGATCCGTTCTTTCTTCGGGTTCCCGCTGCTGACGGATGCACCGATGATCGCCAGATTGACCGGGATCAGCGGCAGGACACAGGGCGTGAGGTTGAGGAGTAATCCGCCCGCCAATGCCAGGATGAGACTCATCAGGATGCCTTTCCCGGCGAAAGAGAAGAGGCTGGTATTTTCTTCTCCCCGGAGGAATTTGAGAAAGTCGCCGGCATTCATATATCCTTCCGCGCGGCGTATGACCGTGAAACTTTGCACCAGGACTTCCTGTTCTTCCGGGTCTTCGGGTTCGGTGCCGATGGTAATTCCTTTTGCGTTTCGCAGATCCTCTTTCGATTGGAAAAGAGCAAGGGCGGCGTTCCCCGGCAGGAGACACATGGCTTCATTTGTTCCCTGCACCTGTTGACACACCTGCCATTCCGCGGAAACGGAGAGCGGGAATTTCAAGTCATTCAGGGTATATTCCCAGGTGAAAACGCCGGGTCCGGGGTAAACGTTCTGGACTGCATCCAGAATGGGATCGTGTTTTTTCACTGCCTTGGGACTTTTGACGGGGATGGCAGCGGGCTGCAGAACGGGTGTTGTGGATTCCGCATAAGCGTAATATCCGTTTTGCAGCTCGAACGTAATGTGCAGACGTTCGTTCTGTACGGACCATTTCCAATTGGCTGCATCGGGTGCAGGATCATTGGCGATGGCGGATAACGGAAGCAGAAGGATGAGAAAATAAAAAAAGAACGATTTCATGACACAGGCTCCTTTCCTTGTATTGCAGAATCATGTTGGAACGGAAGATACTGTAAGACGGAAAACGGGAAAATGCAAGTGTTACCTGGCGGTGCCGAACAGTTTTTTTGTTTTTTTTCATAAAAAAACTTGAAAGAATGGGATTTCAGTGGTAAATTGACGGTAAACGTATATAGAAAGGAACGATCACAATGAATATGAAGAAACTGTTTGTTTTTCTCACCGCTGCTTTTGCAATTTGCACCGTTTATGCGCAGAAACCCACCAGCGTGCTGGTATGGGCGGAACCCTGCCGTGATACGGAAAACCGTATTTCCTCTCTGCTTGTGGAATATTACAAGTCCGAACTTGCCACTCATTCCGGACTGGTCCTTGTTTCTGCCGCTCAAATGGAACAGGCGATGAAGAAACTGAAACACCCCGGCGCCGGGACCCCGGATGCAAAAGCGATCCAGTCCTACTGCAAAGAAACGGACTCCTCTGTTTTCTGTTCTGTTTCGCTTGTGCGCAAGGGAAAAAAGTTTGAAGTGATCATCAAGATCTTTGATGCCGCCGGCAAACACAAAAAGACCATCAACCGTGCATTCGAAACGATCAAGGAATCGGATCTGCTTTCTGTGCAGAGTGCCCGTGATACCGCCGTGGCGATCCGCGGTGTCAGCCCGGTGGACGTGGTTCACAACGAACGTGAGATCCGCCTGAAAAAAGAACTGGAAGAGGATCTGAAAGAAGCGGCGAAATAATGGACCGTATTATTCTGTCCGATCTGCGTGTCCGTACGATCATCGGTACACTGTCCCATGAACGTGAGACTGCACAGACCCTGATCCTTCATGCCGAACTTTTTGCGGATATAACAAAAGCCCAGGCATCGGATGACTTCCATGATGCCCCGTTCGATTATGCCGCTGTGGAAGCATTCCTTTACGATTATACGGCGCGTTCCCGTTATTTCCTGCTGGAAGCTCTCGCCGGTAATCTTGCCGAAGAAGTTCGCAGAACATTCCCCGGTATCGCCGGGATCCGGCTCCGGATCGAGAAGCCTGCGGCACCCCGTTATGCCGCAGGCGTTGCCATCCAGGTGGAACGCGGAGTCATCGACTGAATCAAACCGGTTTCTTTTATTACTGTTACGGAGAAAAAGATCAGAGTTTGTGATAGTCCACCGTTTCCGCATAAGGAGCGGTCAGTTCTTCCGCTTCGAAAACGATGATCTCGTTTTCTCCTTTGCGGAGGACCGGAGCGGGGAGATAGAGCGTTTCGCCCGTCTTGGTTGCCCAGTAACGGCCCAGATTGAATCCGTTGACCCAGACGACCCCGCGTTTTCCGGGGAAGCGCACGAAGGTATCGGCGATCTCATCCACCTGGAAATATCCTTTGTAGAAGGATGGGGTATTGAGTTTTTCGGGCATACCGTCGCGGAATTGCAGGTTTTCCAGATTATCCATGGGCAAACTCCAGTTTTCCCAATCGAAACAACGGCTGTTGGAGACAAACACGCCTTCCGGCAGACCTTTGAAATCCCGTCCGGTGAAGGGACCGTAATTGATTCTGCCGAGGTTTTCCACGACGATTTCCAGCACGCTTTCATCATCGACCTTGACGGGGATCTCCACCTGTTTTTCGTTGCGGTGAGCGGAGCGGAGGAACTTGCCATCCAGATAAACGCTGGCGCAGTCTCTGATTTCAGGGAACCAGAGCAGCGAGGAATACGGACCTTTCAGTTTTGTGCGGTAGAGAGCGAATCCGAAAGCCTGATTCATGGCTTCGAAGGACATGGGTTCTTCGGAGTCGAAACGCTTTCCGATCCGTTCCAGATTCTTGAAAAGAGACGCACTCTGTGTGAACCATGCTTTCCCGTAGGAAACGCGTTTGACGGGTTCGGGGACAGACACTTTGCGTTCCGGGAAATGCTTTTTGATCACCTTCTGAATGGCGAAGAATTTATCGGTGGGATCGCCGTATTCATTGAGGGGCGCATCATAATCATAACTGGTGGTGTCGGGCGTGTATTCCTCCCAGGATCTGTTCTTGTTCGCGCCCGCCGTGAAACCGAAATTGGTCCCGCCGTGGAACATATAGAAATTGATGTGTCCGCCGACGGTGAGAAGGTCATCCAGTTCGCGGGCTACACTGGCGGCAGAACGCGTATGATGATCGGGATCGGGGCCCAGCCAGCTGTCGAACCAGCCATCCCAGAATTCCATGTAGAAGGGAACGCCGTCGGGACAATATTTCTTCTGCACTTTGAACCCTTCGAGGACACGGCTCCCGCCGGTGAGCAGTGCCTGTGTGCCGGGGAGTGATCCGTTGCGCAGACACCAGTCACTTGCGCCGTCAGCGGTGAAAAGGGGAACGGTCATCCCGGCGGCGAGGAACATTTCTTTTACGGCGGCGATATAGGGCAGATCCCGGTTGAAGGATCCGAATTCATTTTCGATCTGCAGGGCAATGATGGGACCGCCTTCGTCGTATTGCAGGGGCTTGATCATGGGCAGGATCTTGTCGAAGAAATTCCGGACGCATTTGAGATAAGGCTCATTCATCCGGCGGATGATCACTCCGGGTTTGTTCAGGACCCAGTAAGGAATCCCGCCGTTATCCCATTCGGCGCAGATATAAGGACCGGGACGCAGGACAACGTAGAGCCCCAGTTCCTGTGCGATGCGGATGAACTCAACGAAATCAAGACCGTCGGAGAAATCGAACTTTCCTTCCTCAGGTTCATGCAGATTCCAGCACATATATGTTTCCAGACAGTTGAAACCGCACATGACCATTTTTTCCAAACGGTCGCGCCAGTAACCGGGGTGTACGCGGAAGTAGTGGATTGCGCCGGAAACGATTTGCGTTTCTTTTCCGTCGATGATGATTTTTGAGTTTTCAAATTTGACTTTGGACATGATCGTGATCCTTGCCTTGTTTGATAATTAAAATATTGATTTTATCCTAAATCCGTGAAGACTTTTGCTGAAGTCTTCACATGCTTGTTTTTTTGTAATTTAAGACTCGATTTTTGATAATGAAAAGTCTTGCAGTAAGATTTTTTTCCTTATTTATTGTCTTTCCGCATTATTTTTCCGATTC
>JAZNVL010000007.1:0-28588 GCA_045592785.1 Victivallales bacterium
AAGTTTTACGCTTGATAAGGAAGCCGCTGCCGCAGATCCCTGGCAGGAAGTAAAGATCACTTTTGATTTGCTTGAAAAGCGTTGCGTCCTTTCTTTGGGCGATACTCCGGCATATTCTCTGTGCCTCAAAGGGGAGGCTCCGGCAGGCTTGAGTTACCTCATCTTGCAAAATACATCGCAAGATCCCGATTTTGAAGGAACTCTTGTCAAATCCTTTTCAGCTGAAGCACGCTGAAAAAGGCTTTTTTCCCCGATAAAGGTTGATAATTGGGGCTGTTGCAAAACTATTTTTTTTGCCCCGAGCTATTTCTCTCCCCCATTGAGGCACAAGCCCTGAAAGGGCGGCAGAAGGGAATTACCGCAAACAATTTTTTGCGGTAGCCCTGAAAGGGCGGCAAGGGCTGAAAGCCCGGCAGAGAATAGACCTGGGCAAGGGGGCTGTAATTCCCCGCAGCCCCGGGACGATATAAGAAAAAACAAGATCAGCCCCTGAAAGGGCGGCAGAGAGATATCTCCGGGGACAAATCTTTGCGGGAGGATATCACTGGAAACAAAAGGGTTGCGGGGGGATATTGCCGGGAAACGATAAATTTTAAGGTTTATGGTAATTTTACCCGACCATACTTAAGGCTGTGTTTGATTATTTCTGCTCCGGGGAGTTGGGGTAAGAGACACGGCAAGCGTTTCTCTTCCCCCAAGCCCCCAACTCTTTCAGCCGGGGCGGCGCAGATAGGGGGTGCAAGGGTGATACGGGATTTAGGAGGTGAAGGGCTCCGGCGGAGGATGTGTGAAGCGTTCTTTCTTAGATTACGTATCACCCCTTGAGACAGCCTCCGGCTGATCTCAAGGGGCTCTGATGCTCGGGCTCCACTTCATCTGCCCCCTGCCGGGGGCATCCGCTGCGGAATACCGCAGCGGTTCATTACGCTGCGCCCTGCGCGCTCGGCCTGCGGCCTTCGCCGGCTCCCGGCTCCGACCACGGTTTTGCGTAGTTTCAGCTGGCGGGTTCTTTCACCTCCGGTCAATACACGCGGGCTGTGTAAGTCAACGCCAACGCCCGCAGACTGTCAACCGGCCAGAGGGTATTGCTCTGCCCCGCCAGCGTCTGCTATGGGAAAGTGGTAGTTTTAGTCTGTGCCACACCCATTATCGCAAATGTTCGTTTAAACTCGCACCTGTATTTGCGTAAGAAATTGCCGGGGACAAAGGGGGGCGGCAGCCCTGAAAGGGCGGCAGAAGGATATTACCGCTCGTCCAAAAGTTGAAGATAATCTTCCAATTTTTGTTTTTCCTCAAACGGAATGTCTGAGCAAAGGAACAAATAGCCTTGAGAATTTGTAAAATAAGCTATGATTTTCTCCTATCATAACTTATTATACCTCCAACTTTCTGCTCAAACAATAGAAAAAGGCTGTTGCTCACCTTTTTTGAGGTTTTGCAACAGCCCCTTATGATCAAACCGTTCAGCAGAAGATCTCTTTCAGATGATCCAGACTGATTTTCAGGTCCACCAGGGGATCCCGCAGGTGTGTATCGTGTTCGATCAGCACCCACTTATCATAACCCAGCTTCTTCAGAAGTTC
Source organism: Victivallales bacterium (assembly GCA_045592785.1). Classification (GTDB taxonomy): domain Bacteria; phylum Verrucomicrobiota; class Lentisphaeria; order Victivallales; family UBA1829; genus RGIG8244. The sequence goes on from JAZNVL010000007.1 coordinate 1,584, forward strand.
CGCAGCTTCCTTCCAGGGCACGTCGCAGTTGCCTGCACCCAGTTCGCAGAACCGGAGACGTGCGTTCCATTTATCGAGTCCGATGGATTCATCTTTGATGTACACGTCTTTGAAGTGGATGGCGGCAAGACGGTCGAAATACCGTTCGATGGTGCCGGGAACATCGCCGCCGGCACTGTGAAGGTGTCCGATATCCAGAAGCAGTTTCGCTCCGGGACATTCCTTCATAAAGAGATCCAGTTCTTCCTGGTTTTCAATACGCTGTCCCAGATGGTTGTGCAGGGCGGCACCGATATTGTAACGGTCGGTCGCCTGAATGAAACGGTTGCTTCTCCGGATGTAAGTTTCCATATCACAGTTCCGGCTGCAGTCGCCGGGAACCAGCCAGACGTAATCCTTGCCCAGACCGGCGGTCAGCGGAATACTGGTTTCGGGTCCGCCGCAACGACAGGTGGCGAAATCCATGCCCAGTTTCCGGTAAACAGCAGCGCGGTAAACGGCATCTGCGGCATCATGGGGTTCCAGACGTTCTGTACCGTCGAACCCGATTTTTTTCAATTCTTCGAGACGGATGGTGAAGTCATAATTCCCGCCATCCCACACGTTCATTCCGAAATCAGCGACGCCGAATTTCATAGGTATATCCTTTCCTTGAAAAGTGATTGAGAAATCATATACTGCTACTATACATCATAAAAGAAGAAATGCAAATGGATAAAAGGATTAAAAAATGGAGTATCCGGATGAAAAACAGAGATTTTTTTCGTGAACAGATTGCAATATCATTACAGGCGTGCTATATTAACAAAATAACTGTTTTACGAAAATCAACCTATCTCAAGGAAAGGCATTATCATGTCAATGAATCAGCAACAATGGATCGAACGCTGTCACAAGTATTCTTTTATTGATGGAGACACCGGTTTCCAGGTCAATTTCGCCGGAATGGATTTCCAGGAAAGCGATTTGCAGTCCGTCGAAGCAAAAATCCCTTCCGTTCACGCGGAAATGCAGAAAATCGAACTGGGCGAAATCAAAAACCCCGATGAAAACCGTAAAGTAACTCACTTCACCGATCGTTCCGCTTATACCGGCGGACAGGAATTTGCCGATGTGGAAGAATTCGTGGAAGCCATCCGTTCCGGTGCCATCCGCGGTTCCAAAGGCGAAAAATTCGAATCCGCCATCATCAACGGGATCGGCGGTTCCGCTCTCGGACCCCAGCTCGTCCAGATGGCGATCAACGGCCCCTACTGGAATGAACTCTCCGAAACAAAACGCAATGGCTATCTGAAGATCTATTTCCTGGATAACACCGACACCGCCGGCGGCGTGGATGCCTTCGAAGTCTGTGATCCCGCCACCACTCTGGTCGTCAATATTTCCAAGTCCGGCGGCACCCAGGAAACAAAAAACAATATGATCTTCTGCATGGAAAAATATGCCGAAGCCGGTGTGGATTTCGCAAAACATGCCTGCGCCATCACCATGCAGGGATCCGAACTCGATCTCTTCGCAAAACAGAACAACTGGCTCAAGATCTTTGATATGGCGGAATCCATCGGCGGACGTACCAGCGTAACCAGCGTGGTCGGACATCTCCCCGCCGCTCTCGCCGGTGTGGACTTCAAGGCGTTCCTCAAGGGCGCATGTCACATGGATGGTCTCACACGGAATGCGCAGTTCTCCATGAACCCTGCTTACATGCTTTCCGCCATGTGGTACATCGCCGGTGACGGAAAAGGGGACAAGAACATGGTCATCGTGCCGTATTCCGACCGTCTGATCCTCATGTCCCGTTACCTGCAGCAGTTGGTGATGGAAAGTCTGGGGAAAGAACTTGACCTGGACGGTAAGACCGTTCATCAGGGATTGAACGTCTTCGGCAACAAGGGCGGGACCGATGCTCACGCATTCATCCAGCAGCTGAACGACGGACGCAATGACTTCTTCGTGACCTTCATCGAAGTGTTGGAAGATGCGGCGAAAGCCAATATCGCACAGGGCGTTACCATGGGCGATTACCTCCACGGGTTCATGACCGGACTCTCCAATGCACTCCGCAGCAAGGACCGCAACGTGATCGAAATGCGTTTGGAAAAAGTCGATGCGTTCAACCTGGGTATGCTTATTGCTCTGTATGAACGTGCCGTCGCAGCTTACGCGGAACTCATCCACATCAACGCATTCCATCAGCCCGGCGTACAGGCTTACAAGCTGGCAAGCAAGGGCGTGATCAAACTGTTGACCGATCTGAGCGGCAAACTGGCTGCCATCGCTCCGTTCTCCGGTACGGTCACGGAATTCGCCGCGAAGCTGGATCTGGCGGACAGCGAATTCGAACTGGACGGCATCATGGCGAAACTGGCTGTCAATGCAAGCCGCAGAGATCTCCCGTTTGCCATCTCCCGCGAATGGAACAAGGATTGCGGCTGGGTTTACACCGTTAAATAAGCAGGAGCAACGATATCATGACGAAACGCGACATCGTTGTCCGTATTGCCGGGGAAACCGGCGTGATCCAGAACACAGTGGCTGTGATCGTGCAGAAGACTTTGGATTATATTGCCGATGAACTGGCGGAAGGCCGGGATATCGAACTGCGCAATTTCGGTGTTTTCGAGATCAAAACCCGGAAGGGCAGAAACGGAAGAAATCCTAAAGCTCCCCAGATCACAGTCCCCATCCCCGAACGCAGAATCGTGAAATTCCGCGCAGGAAAAGAACTGAAAGACCGGGTCGCCAAGTTGGCGATCCCTGAAAAATAAAGACAAGAAGGCATACTACTATGGCTAAATCCGCGCCGCCTCCGGGAACCGGCGATATCTTCCCGGATGAGATCATGTCATGGCTCCATCTGGAGCAGACTGCACGCAACGTATTTTCTCTCTACGGGTTCGGTGAGATCCGCACCCCCATCTTCGAATTTACCGAAGTCTTCCAACGGGGACTCGGCAATGAAACCGAAGTCGTTCAGAAAGAAATGTATACCTTTGAAGACCGCGGCGGACGCTCTCTCACCCTGCGGCCCGAAGGTACTGCCGGGGTCATGCGCGCACTTGCCGGAACCGAAGCGATGAACGGTGTGGAAACACGGGTCTTCTATATGGGCCCCATGTTCCGCGGGGAACGTCCCGCCGCCGGACGTCGTCGTCAGTTTCATCAGGTCGGTGTGGAAAATGCGGGGAAAGTCTCCCCCGGATTGGATGCGGAATGTATTGCCATGCTGATGCACTTTCTGGAAGAAGTGGGCATCAGCGGTTCCGATCTCATGCTCAATACACGCGGCGTGCCCGAAGACCGTAAGGATGCCGAAGATGCCTTGCGCGAACATTTCGCGCCCCATATCGATTCCATGTGCGAAGACTGCCGCACCCGGTTGTCCCGTAACGTATGGCGTATCCTCGACTGCAAACAGGAGTGCTGTCAGAAGTTCATCGATGCCGCTCCCGATGCCGCCAGCCTTTTCGGACAGGATTCCCGGGATTACTTCCACAGAGTGTGTGACATCCTGACGGCGCAGAATATTCCCTTCCGGGTGGAACCCAGACTGGTCCGCGGACTGGATTATTATGTGCATACCGTATTCGAACTGACCCATTCCGCATTGGGCGGGCAGAACGCCATTGCCGGTGGCGGACGTTATCAGCTCCTTACGCCCGGATCCTCCAAGCCGATCCAGGGGGTCGGGTTTGCTGCCGGGATGGAACGTCTTCTCATTGTCCGGGAAGCATTGAAAGCGGAAAATCCGCCGATACCTGTACCGAAAGTCTTCCTGCTTTCTCTGGGCGAACGTGCACTGGCATATCAGGAAGTACTGGCGGCAAAACTCCGTCACAAAGGCATTTCCTGTTTCATGGAATACGAAGCGAAGAGCATGAAATCCCAGATGCGTACTGCGGACCGGATCAAGGCGGAAAACGTATTGATCCTCGGCGACAACGAACTGGATTCCGGTATCGGACAGCTCAAGAACATGAAAGACGGGACCCAGCAGGAAGTGAAACTGGATTCCATTGAAGGATGTTTCCAATGAGAGAAGTTTATAACGTTAATATCGAAAATGAACTTCCGCTCCCCATCCCCCAGGAGATCCGGGAAGAATTGCCCATCACCGCAGAGATAACAGAAAACATCTGGGAATACCGTCAGACGATCCGCAATATCGTGCAGCGCAAAGATAAACGCCTGATGCTGATCTGCGGGCCCTGTTCCATCGACAGTCTCCCTGCCGCCGTGGAATACGCCATGCTGCTCCGCGGCCTGCGGGATGAAGTCTCCGATGTCTTTTACCCGGTCGTCCGGGCTTATTTTGAAAAACCCCGTACCACCATCGGTTGGAAAGGGTTGGTCTATGACCCCGATCTGGATACCTCGTTCCGGATCGAAAAAGGATTGCGTCTTTCCCGGAAACTGCTTCTGGATCTCGCCCGTCTGGATCTCCCTGCCGCCACCGAAATCCTGGAACCCATCATCCCCCAGTATCTGGCGGACCTCATTTCCTGGGCTTCCATCGGTGCCCGTACGTCGGAATCGCAGACACACCGTCAGCTCGCCAGCGGACTCTCCATGCCGGTCGGGTTCAAGAACTCCACTGACGGATCCATTCCGGTGGCTGTGGATGCCATTCGCACCGCTTCCGCCAAACATTCCTTCCTGGGTGTGATCGATGACGGACGGACCGGGATCTTCCAGACAAAAGGAAATCCCGATTGTCATCTGATCCTGCGCGGCGGTCAGAACGGACCCAATTATACTTCGGAACACATCGCGTTCGCCAGCGAACTCATGCGCAGGGAAAAAGTGCACCCCGCCATCGTGGTGGATTGCAGTCATGCCAATTCCCGGAAGGATCCCGCAAGACAGAGCGTGGTCCTCATGGATGTGCTTCAGCAGATCAGGGAAGGGCAGAATGCCATTTGCGGTGTCATGCTGGAAAGTTATATCAAGCAGGGCAGTCAGCCCATCGCCGCAAAGGGACAGATGATCCCCGGTCTTTCCGTGACGGACCCCTGTCTCGGTTGGGAACAGACCCGCGAACTGGTGCTCAAAGCTGCCGATATGCTCCGGAAAAACAAGTAACATGCGGGATATCGCGCACGGGATCATCCTTCATTTTTACCCGGAAGACACGCCCCTGCGGCAGTGTCTGCTCCGGCACAGCACGCAAGTACGGGAGAAAGCACTTGCCCTGCTGCGCAATGCACCCGGCTCCTGTGATCCGGAGATCGTTGTCAATGGTGCCATGCTCCACGATATCGGGATCCGGCTTTGTCACGCACCGGAGATCTTCTGTACCGGCGACGAACCGTATATCCGGCACGGACTTCTGGGTGCGGAACTGTTGCGTGCTTATGATCCTGCGTTGGAAGTTTATGCCCGGATCTGTGAACGGCATACCGGGGCAGGGCTGACCGCGGAGAACATCCGGAATCAATCCCTTCCGCTGCCGGTCCGTGATTTCCTGCCGGAAACGATGGAGGAGAAATTGATCTGTCTGGCGGATAAGTTTTATTCCAAATCCGGAGACATGGAAGAGAAGCCGTTGGAAAAGGTCCGGCGTTCCCTGGCACGGTTCGGCACGGACTCCCTCGAACGGTTTGACGGGATATACGGGTTATTTTTTGAAAAAAAATGAAAAAAAAGTCATAAACAGCTTGCAAATTTTAAAAGTTGTGCTATATTTTACGCATTCGTTGATATATACCCGAGTATATCATTGAAGAGACTTTAAGGAAATCTGGCAGTTTCCGGCGGTCGAACTAATTCGTTTTGAAAGTGGTTAAACATTTGTAACGGAGCAATCCAATTATGAAAACTTATCTGGCAAAAGTCGGTGAAATCGAACGCAAGTTTGTGCTGTTCGATGCCGCAAACCAGCCCCTGGGACGCCTTGCCGTGAAAATCGTCAATGCGCTTCGCGGAAAAGATCGTCCTACATACACTCCCCACGTCGATACCGGCGCATTCGTGATCGTGATCAATGCTGACAAAGTTCTGCTCACCGGCAAAAAAGAAACCGGCAAAGTCTACCTTCGCTGGACCGGCTACCGCAGCGGACAGAAGTCTGAAACTGCGCAGGAAATGCGTGAAAAGCATGCTGACCGCCTGATCCGTGAAGCTGTCTGGGGCATGATCCCCAAAGGCCGTCTCGGTCGCGCACAGTACCGCAAACTCAAAGTCTATGCCGGTGCGGAACATCCGCATGCTGCACAGAATCCTGAAATCGTGAAGTAACGGAGAGACAACATGAGCAAAGTCAACGAAATTTACGCAACCGGCCGCCGCAAAACTGCAACTGCCCGTGTCCGCCTCAAACCCGGTAACGGCGCGATCAAAGTCAACGGCGAAGAATTCGAAAAATATTTTGAAGTCGAAGCTCTGCGCGGCTTCATCATGCAGCCCCTGAACGTCACCGGCACTGCCGGCAAGTACGATATCACTGCCACCATCATGGGCGGTGGTAAGTCCGGTCAGGCAGGCGCTCTCCGTCACGGGATCGCCCGCACGCTGATCAAAGAAGATGAAGATCTTCGCAAAGTTCTGAAAAACAGCGGAATGCTTACCCGCGATCCGCGTGAAAAAGAACGTAAGAAACCCGGTCAGCCCGGTGCAAGAAAGCGCTTCCAGTTCTCCAAACGCTGAGCGCGATTTTTCTGCGATCAAACCGGAGTGCGGCTTCGCCTCCGGTTTTTTTGTCTCTGCACACTTTATTTCAACCATACGAACTCTCTCCTATGTCTGACTTCACGATTCTCCGGTTCCAAGATTGCAACCGTTCCGTTCTGGAAGGGTGGAAAACACAGAAAAAATGGATCTTCCTCTGGGCGTGCGCCATTCTGTTGTTCTTCTGGAACCTGGGGACGGGTGCCGTTCAGACTGTGCAGGAAGGCAATCTGTTTTACCGCGTGATGTGTATTCTGAAATACGATACACCGCTCACAACGCCTCCCTATCTGCCCGTTTTCTTTTCCTGTCCGCTGGGGATCGCCAATGAACTTTCGGTCCGGTTCGCTTCTGCTGTTGCCGGATTGATCGCGTTGGGTGCTGTGATCTCCATCGCACGCCGTCTTTTCGGGACTGGGACTGCACTTGCCAGCGGCTGGATCCTGCTTACGACTTACGGGGTGATCCATTATGCCCGTCTTGCCGGACCTGATATGCTGCAGGCGGCATTTGCCGCGGCATCGGTGGCATGTTACCTGCGGACAAGGGAGAATAACTCATTCCGGAACTGGTGCGGGGTATGGATCCTTGCGGCGCTGGGCGTGATCGAAGGAACTGCGATCGTTCTGTTGTTCCCTGTACTTGCCATGCTGTTGGACAGCCGGAGTTACCGTACCTGGCGTACCTGGAAATGGCTGGCAGGACTTCTTCCCGGTGCCTTGCTTCTGGCATGGCCGGTCCTCCATACGGGGGAATGGCTGTTCTATTTCAAGTTCCGCAGTATGCCCGTAGATCTGTTGGGACTTTTCCCGCTTCTGCTGCCGTGGACCCCGTTGACGGTATTGGCGGTCCTTCACGGGATCTTCTCCCGGAAAACACTTTCTGATCCGGAAAAATGGCTGTACCGGATGCTGCTGGGCGGGGCATTCATTTCGCTGTTACTGTTCCACAGTGCTGTTACGCTTATCCCGTACTGCGTGATCCTCTGCGGTGCGTTTCTTGCCGGAGAAGCACGGAGTATGATGAAAGTCCTTGCCCGACTTCTTCTCATGCTGACAGATGTCCTGATCCCGGCAGCTGCGGTTGTTTGTTTCGCCGCGCCCTTTCTGTTCCGCTGGCTTGCCCCGGAACGTCATTACCCCAACAGTTTTGTGGGACTCTTCTATTTCGGACTTCCCGTTCTGGCACTCTGTCTTATTGTCTGGCTTTTTGTGATGCGTTACCGGAAACGGCGCGGTAAACCGGGATTCGGGATCTTCGTCGAACCGGTGGCGGACCGCTGGATCGTTCCGCTGTATGCCGTGATGCTTCTCCTGTATGCCATGGTGTTCCCGCTGATGCAAACGAGTCCGCTTTTCCGCGGAGAAAGGACATTCTGTCAACAACTGCGTGCGCTTGCGCTGGAACAATTCCATTTCCAGCCGGAAGCGATCATTGTGGAAGAGGGTCCCATGCGTGACACTTACTGTTTCCTGCTTGATCTGCCATCGGAACCGGGGACAGAAGTCAAGCCCTGCGGACTTCTTCTTCTGGACCGGAAATCCGGGACGAAAGCACCCGGGGAAGGGTGGATCAAGTTTGAAACGCCGGAACACCTGGGCGGCGACATCCGTTATGATGCGTATATTTACCCCTCATTCAAACAGGTTGAGGAATCCGTCAAAGGGGATGTTGAGTAAGTATTTTTCCAGTTCGCAACCGGAGAGAGTTTCCCGGATCACTTCCGGGGAATAACGTTTTCCGCACAACAGCGTTTCCAGTCCTGCGATCTCCCGTTCCCCGAAAAAGTCACCGGTGATGGAGACGTGTTCCATCACGCCCTGCCGGATCTCCAATGCGACCGCGACTGTTCCGCCGGGAAACCGTTGTTTCCGGTGGAATGTGCAAGCCGGGGACGCGCCCATATTCCATTCATCGGTCCGGTATTTTGTGTTTGCGAGTTCAGTCGCTTCTTTGATAAGTTCCTCCGGGATCACATCGGGAGATGTTTTCCCAGCCTGCCGGAGCAGGGAGGAAAGGATCTGTTCCCGGAACGTCTCACTGGTGAGACCGGGCAGGAATTCTTTGATGTTGGCGACGCGCGCCCGGACGGAACGGATGCCTTTGAACGTGATCTTATCCGGATCCGGGGTGAGGATCTCTTCCAGGATCCCCAGATCGGCATCGAAGAGCAGAGTCCCGTGAAACAGGATCCGTTTGCCCGATACCGTCTTTGCGGTCCCGGAGATCTTTCGTTCCCCGATCAGAATGTCATTCCGTCCGGAGAACACACACTCCAACCCCATGGATCGCAGGGCGTGCAATATGGGCTGGGCGAATGGTGCGAAATCGGCAAACGCCTGATCTTCCATATCCGCCATGCAACTGTAATTGAGGTTGCCGTAATCGTGATAAACGGTCCCGCCGCCGGTGATCCGGCGTACAGCGGGGATGTTATGACTCCGCAGATAGGGCATATTGATCTCCGCCAGCGTGTTCTGGTTCCGCCCGACGATAACGGAGGGTCTGTTCTGCCATAACATAAAACCCGGTCCGCGAAGGGACCGGGTCATACATTCTTCCAATGCCAGATTCCAGGCAGGGGCTGTTTCCGGATTGAAATAGATCTTCATCAAATACCGTCGAGAGTGCTCTTGTAGCTCTTCGCCAGATCTTCCAGAGCCACACGGATCTCACCATCGGCAGACTTCATGACGATGTCGCCGCTGTTGTTCGTGGTTCCGACTTTTGCGAAGGGGAATCCGGCAAGAGCCTGTTCCAGTTCAGCTTCCTTACCGGGAGCGCAAGTCAGAACGAAACGGCTGTTTGTTTCGGAGAAGAGCAGTTCCTGAACGGTAAGACCGGCATCTGCGGGGATCGCCGCCAGATCGATCTCGAACCCGAGACGTCCGCCCAGCGCACTCTTTGCGAATGCGGCAGCCAGCCCGCCGAGGGCAGGGGAGATGATGGAGTGGGGGATATCCTTCTTGATGACATCCGCCAGGACATGATAGAGTTTGGAAGCGGCAGCGGCATCCACTTTCGGCACGTTGTTGCCGTGTGCATCGAGCATGGCGAAGTATTCACTGCCGCCCAGTTCCGCTTTCGTATTACCGATGACGTAAATGGAATCCCCGGCGAATTTCGCGTCGATGGAGACGGCATGGCTGATGTCGTCGATCTTCCCGATGGTGCTGAAGAGGACCGTGGGCGGAATGGAGATCTTCCGTCCGCCGCGGGTACTGTCGTTCTTCATGGAGTCCTTCCCGGAAATACAGGGGACCAGGAACGCTTTGGTGTAATCGTAGAGAGCCTGATTGGCACGGACCAGCTGCGCCATCTTGTATTCGCCGTCGGGGGTCTTTTCGCTCTGAACGGGGTCCGGCCAGCAGAAGTTGTCGAGCCCGGCGATGTGATCCGGATCGGCACCGGCAGCAACTGCACGGCGGATCGCCAGGTCGATACAGGATGCCATCATGTGGTAGGTATCGATATCACTGTAACGGGGGAGGATACCCGCCGCCAGCACGATCCCTTCGGTGCCGAGCTGTTCCGCCATGGTGACGGTGGCATCGGAAGCGACGTCGCGTTTCACGCCGGTATAGGGTTTGATCACGCTCAAGCCTTTGACTTCGTGGTCATACTGACGAGCTTTGTATTCGCAGGAGCAGAGATTGAGTCTGCCGATGAGGTCCACCATATCTTTTGCAACGCAACGGTTTTTGAATTCCGGTTCGTCGAATTTCGGGGGGATCCACTTTGCTTTGAGCTGAAGCTGGGGAAGACCTTCGTGCATGTATTCGATATCGAGACAGCACACGGTCTTGTCGCCCCAGGTCATGTGGAACTTGCCGTTATCGGTGAATTCGCCGAGTACAGTTGCTTCCACATCCCGTTCCGCCGCCAGTTTCAGGAAGGCATCAAGTTTTTCCGGGGGAACGGCGAAGCTCATACGTTCCTGTGCTTCGGAAATCAGGATCTCCCAGGGCTGCATTCCGGAATATTTCAGAGGAGCCTTTTTGAGGTCCATACGGCATCCGTTGCACACGGTCGCCATTTCGCCCACGCTGGAGGAAAGACCGCCGGCACCGTTATCGGTCACGAAACGGTAGAGAAGCTGTCCACGGGCTTCGGTCAGGAAGTCGGACATCCGTTTCTGTGTGATGGGGTCTCCGATCTGAACAGCCTGCACCGGGCTGTCTTTGTGGAGTTCTTCACTGGAGAAGGTAGCACCATGGATCCCGTCTTTCCCGATCCGTCCGCCGGTCATAACGATCAGGTCGCCGGGCTTGATATCTTTTTCCCACCCGTTCTGTTCGCCGATCTTCCGGGGAATGGTCCCCACGGTTCCGCAATACACCAAAGGTTTGCCGATATAACGTTCGTCAAAGTATTCCCAGCCCACGGCATAGGGGATCCCGCTCTGATTGCCGCCGTCGATCACGCCTTTGTGAACACCGGACCGCAGACGACGGGGATGGAGAAGACCTTCCGGCACATCTTTCTTATCGGTGAAGGGAGAACCGAGACAGTAACCCCAGACGTTGAGCAGGAGATCCGCACCCATACCGGTCCCCATGGGGTCACGGTTGACACCGACGATCCCGGTCATGGCTCCGCCGTAAGGATCGAGAGCGGAGGGACTGTTATGGGTTTCCGCTTTGTAAGCGACATCGAATTTATCGTTGAACTTGATCACCCCGGCGTTATCGGTGAAGACGGAGACGAGCCAGTCGATTTCTTCCGCGATCTCTTTCGTGCTTTTCTTGATGTAAGACTTGTAGAGAGAAACGATGTGTTCTTTTGTTCCGGCAGGGACATCTTCATAATCCACTGCGGCACTGAAAATCTTGTGTTTGCAGTGTTCGGACCAGGTCTGTGCCAGGACTTCCATTTCCACGTCGGTGGGGTTCTTACCCAGACCGTATTCGGCACGGTCAGTCCGGTTACGGAAGTAATTCTGAATGGACTTCATTTCTTCCAGGCTCAACGCCCAGGTCGCCTTATGAGAGAGTTTCACCAGTTCTTCGTCGGAAATCTCAAGATCGAATTCCCGGACTTCGCCTTCGGCAGTGGTGCCGATCTCCGGCTTGTTCAGCGGGATGGGCGCGTTTTCCAGTTCGGCACGGGTATAAACGCGGATCGTTTCGATGAGTTCGTTTGCCAGCAGGTCAAACCCGATCTGCTTGAGCTGTTCATCTGAAAGAGTACCCTTTACCAGATATTCCACGGAACTGTAAACCTGTTCCGCCTTGGAGAGTTTTCTGCCGATGATATCCCCCACCGCTTCGTGAGCGGTACGGGCAACGTTATCGGTCACGCCGGGACGGTATCCCACGGCGATGATGTAATCGAAAGCGACGGCATCCACAGGACTCTGTCCGACGATCCCGGTCTGGGTGACAGGGTTAGCCAGTTCCCGGGCGATATCTTCCGCCTGCTGCGCGGTAATGTCTGCGCAAATGGTGAACACATCCCGTGTGCGGATGGATTCCACGGTCTGAATACCGAGGATGTTCTGGATGTCACGGCTGACAGCCTCTGCGCGTGCATCGCGCCACTGGGGCTTTCCGGCGATTTCAATACGATAGTCCATAAGACCTGCTTTCTCTTTGTAAAGTTAAGATTATTAATAATACGGGTAATATAGCAGTAAAATGTGGAAATTTCAAACGGAATATGTGATAAATACAAAAAAAATCCGCGTTTCAAAATCTCTCTGAAACGCGGATTGGAAAAATTCAAAATCAATCAATAAAATTCGGTCTTGTAAGTACCGGCTCTGGCGGGGATGACCGTCTCCACATGACCATCATAAAACACATACTTCAAACGCTTGCCGTGCCGTCCGCGGATCAGTGAAGTCATGGCACTTCTGGCAGCCGCAGAATTCACACTTTTCAACGTATTGATCGCTGTTTCTGTCGGATTCCCCACCGTTCTGCAATGCGGGAAGCTGCAAACACATCAAAATGGAAATGATCGCGATCACGACCAACAGTTGGATCAGTGTAAAACTTTTTTGAATTCTTGTCATATTTTTCTCCTTTATTCGGCATCATTATTTCTATTATACCCTTTTTTTCAAAAAAAACAAGACCGGAAAGTGGAAATCTTACGATTTTTTATCGTTGTTTTTGTATTCCATCCAGGAATCACGGAGATTTTTCCCTTTCGCAAATTCCCGTTCGAACCCGTCGAAATCACCGTTGGCGATCATGGCGCGATACTTCTGCAATGCCTTTTCGAAATTATCCAGCGCACGCAGATTCGCTTCCGTATTGTTCTCAATGATCTCACGCCACATGGCTGGATTGCTGGATGCGATCCGGGAGGTATCACGGAACCCGGTGGCGCAACCCGCAAATCGCAATGCCGTCTTCACCGGGTCTTCATCCCCCAGGATCGTCAGGGATAACGCCGATGCCACCACATGCAGAACATGACTGGTGTGGGCGACAAGGTCATCGTGTTCTTCCGGATTCACCCGGACCGTTTGCCTGGCACCGGATTTTCTCCACATTTCATCCAATGCGGCAAGGTGTTCTTCTTTGGTGAGAGACCCGGACGACAGGAAGACGTCGGCATTGTTGTAGAGAGTGGGGAACGCGTTTTCGAACCCGGATTTTTCCGTTCCCGCCATGGGATGACTGCCGGTAAAGACTACGCCAGCCGGAGTGAGAACTCGTTCCGCCGTTCTGTGGATGATGTCTTTCACACTGCCCATATCGGTCACGAGAGCATCCTGCCGCCAGTATCCGACGCCTTTCTGCAAGTATTCCATGATCTGTGGAATCGGGAGCGCGAATACAGTGATATCCGCCATAGCGGCGGCTTCTTCGAATGTGTCGACGGATTCATCCACGACGTCAAGGGCGACCGCTTTCTCCCGGATCTCTTTCCGGCGTGCCCATCCGATCCTGTGATATCCTGCGCCCCGGAGAGACATACCGAAAGATGCACCGAGAAGACCGAGTCCGATAATCGCTATTTTTTTCATATTCAAACACCTTATATTGACAGATTGGAAAGTATGCGTATTCCGGGAATCCGTCCGGAAAGAAACGCGCTTCCTTTTTGAAGAGCTTCCGCATTCTGATACATTGCAAATACACTCGGTCCGCTGCCGGAGAGTTCCGCACATAACGCACCGGACTCCATCATGCTCTGCCGGATCAATGCGAGCAAAGGGAACTTCCGGAAGGCAGGAGCAGCCAGGCTGTTCCCGATGTATTGCGCGGCAGTCACAAGGTCACCGGACTGCAACGCAGTAATGAGTTTTTCCGTATTTTCCTCCGGCAATGCGGCGGCAGGTTTCCATTGACGATACGCCCAACGTGCGGAAACGGGGAAATCGGGAGCCGCCAGAAGAATGGGGAGATCTTCCGGGATGCCGGAAAGGGGAGAAAGTTTCTCGCCCACACCCTTCGCCCGTGCGGGGACGGAGTGGAGAAAGAACGGGACATCCGCGCCGAGCGTGAGCGCAAGTTGTGCAAGTTGAACATCGGTCAGTGCGTGATATTTTTCCTGCAAGAAACGCAAGACTGCGGCACAGTCAGAGGATCCGCCGCCCATCCCGCCTGCACAGGGAATGACTTTTGTGAGCGTGATATTGCAATCGGGCAGGGGGAGACCCGCCGCCTTTGCGTATGCGGTCACGGCTTTCCCGCAGAGATTTTTCTCCGGATCCAGGGGTACGCCGGGATGTGCGCAAGAGATCCGGATCCCGCTTCCCGGTTCGTTATCGGACCAGGAGAGTGTATCAGCGACATTCCGCAACGGATAGAAGATGGTATCAAGTTCGTGATACCCGTCGGGTCTCCGTTGTTTGACGTTCAGGATGAGGTTGATCTTTGCACAGGCGATCATTTGCGGAACTTGTATACCCCGTATTTATCGTTATACGCTTTGATCTCATCACAAATGGCGACCGCCAGTTCCAATGCGCGGAGCCCCTGTGTTCCGGGCACGCGGGGCTGTACGACTTTCCCTTCTTTGAGGGTGTCGTTAACCGCATTGATGAAGTTATCGATCTCATCGGCGAGGGCATTTTTCTCATTGAGATTGAGGTTCTTCTTGCCGACACCGAGAAATCCTTTTTTGTAGATATACCCGGTACTGGTGGCGTAATCCATGGATGTGTAGGAGTCGGTCTGGAAGACACGGAACTTCCGCATGGGATCCGCACTGACCCGGCTGGCAGTCACGTTGGCGACGGCACCGTTTTTGAATTTGATACGGACATTGGCGATATCTTCCGTATTGCTGAGGATCGGCACACCCACCGCATCGAATTTTTCCACTTCGTCCCCCACCATGGTAAGGATGAGGTCCAGGTCATGGATCATCAGGTCAAGTACCACACTGACTTCTGTCCCGCGACGGATCTGACCGGGACGGGGCGGGGGATATTTTGCCAGACGATGAGCTTCGATAAAGAGAGTCTTTGTACGGTGTTCTTCCAGATAATCCATGGCAGGATTGAACCGTTCCACATGACCGACCGCCAGGACAACGCCCTGTTTTTCTGCGGCATCCACCATGGCGCGCGCTTCTTCCACGGTGGCGGCGATGGGTTTTTCCACAAGAAGATGTTTGCCCTGGGCGATCAGGGGGAGTGCAGCCTCCGCGTGTTTCGTGGCGGGGACAGCGATGGTGATGGCATCGCACTCCGCGGCGAGAGCTTCGATGGAGTCGAATGCCTTTGTTTCGAATTCCCGGGCAAGAGCTTGCGCAGCCGCAGGGATGACGTCATAGATCCCGACCAGTTCCGCTTTCGGATTGGCTTTTGTCAATTTTGTGTGATACTTTCCCAGAACGCCGGCACCGAGAATGCCCATTTTCAGTTTCTTGCTCATCGTTGTCTCCTGATCGTGTTATAATTCCATATTTATTTTAACTGTAAAGATATAACCTTCCTCTGCCGCCGTGTAAACGGATAACTTCTTTACAGGAAAACAGTATACATTTTCTGCACGGGGCAGAAAGAGTTTCGGGGATTGCTCCGGATGGCGCATGTGGATCACAGCCGGGATATTTCCCCCAGCCGTGTGAAGATAATCACCGCGTTTGACTGCCGGCATACGGAATACTGCGGTCCCGGAGAAGGGATACGCAACCGTATGGTCACTTTGTATGGGCGTACCCATAAGCCACCGCGGGGTTCCGTCACGGTGTGCGAACGTAAAATATGCGCCGGGGATATTATGAGCCAGTCCGGCATATCCAAACAATGTGCCATCCTGCATGGAACGGGCCATAAAATCCCGGATCTTGGAGGGGAAACTGTATACTTTTCTCAACTGATTTTGGGAAATTGCGTATTCGTACATATCCGTGAAACGGTTGGTGCTGTTCAATATAAATCGAAGTCTGCCATCCTCCGTGGCAGTCAACCCGCTGACACGGGCGGGAACTGCGCCGTTGAGAGGATAATATCCGGTGATCATCTGCAAATCACTGCCGTCTGTTTTGAATGAATACAGCTGCACAATAAGATCCGCACCGTTATCGCCGGGTGTCCCGCCGCAAAGAATGTAACAACGCCCCCCGGAAACTGCGGCACAAACCGGATTCTCACCCGGGTATCGGATCATATTCCACTTACCGCTTTCGGTATCATATTGCGCGATCACCCCTTTACCACCGACAAGGATTTGTTTACCGACAGGCATGAGCGGAATCGGGACCGGGTTGTCTCCGGTGATGGTCTGCGGCTGAAAATCCCGGCGTATGACCGGGGGCATGGAGCAATCCGAAAGGGTGTTCTTTCCCGGATCAAAGGAATAAACGGAGAGGAGCCCTTCCGGCGATTCCAGAAGCAGGTAAACGTTCCCCGCAGTTTCACAGGATGCAATACAAGAATGTTTTTCCGGCAGAGGAATGATGCCGAGTGTAACATCTTTATTCAAAGTCCGTAATGCGGATTCAAAGACGTTATCTTTCATATTTGCACAGAGATCCCGGACGAGCAAAGAAAGGATCTCTGTTCTGTTTTTATCGAGCGTACGCAGATCTGCCAGTTCCCGGATCGCATCTGCATTGGCAATCAGCCATTGCGGATCCTCTGCGCCGGAGAGCCGGAGACAATGCCATTTATTGACAGCAGAAAGATTTCCTTCCGTGAAGAGATATTGATACGGGTAAACATCCAGAACAGTCAGGAGTTCGGTCTGACGCGGATCGCCGTAATCATACATCCGCTTTACTGCTGTTTTCAGATAACCGTTATACTTCCCCGAGCGGAAGATCTGAATGGGGTCGCTAAATCGTTCTTTGAGGTAACGGCGGTAAACATTTTTCATATCCGCTTTTGTCCGTTTGGAAAGCAGGAAATCATGCAGTGCACGGAGATCCAGATAACGGATGTAGTTTTCTTCGCCGGATAAGGTTTTATGAAGATCCAGAAAAGCCTTCCCGTTTTTACGGAAGAGTTCGGTAATTGACTCCCAGGCATCTTTGGACTTGACGTCAGCCGTTTCCTCCTCCATGAAAGGGTAGGGGAATTGATTGCGGAATGAAATGTTTTTTTTGTTCGATTTTTTCATTTCATTCATGTCCGAATCCATCTTTTTCCACAAACGATCGGAAAGCGTTACGACCCGGGGAACGGTTTGCTTCGCCCCGTTCATCCCGTTTTGCGATACCGGATTGCGCAAGACATTTTCCAGTGCTGCACATTCCTCCAACAGTTTCTGTGTACGGTCACCGCCGCTGGTTTGCATGGGTTCAAAAGGGAGAAAGGTATGAGTACTGAAGACATGCACCTTTCCCCAACGGTCTGCGGGATACCGATATGACGGGTATTTCTGCACAAAATCCTTCATTTTTTTCAAGGAATCCCGCAGGATCGCCGCGCGTTCCTCCGGGACTGTTTCGTTCCACAACAAACGACACAATCCGAGATAGATCGTTTCCTGTTCCCAACGTGGATTGGCGGGCTGTAATCCGGAAAGATCGTTGATCCGTTTCACCAACGGCGCATTGTTCCATTGATCCGGATTATCTGACGGGTAATTCCGGCATAACATTTCATATTCCTCAATGAGGATCCGGACTTCATCTTCCGTATTCAGCGGCGGAATCGCGTTCAGCTGCAATGCTTCACATACGGCTCCATAGATCTCCGCAGGTTTTTTTCCGGTACACAGAACCATTCCTCCGGGACCTTTCAGAGAAAATCCTTCTGCGGTATATATCAAACGGTATACATTCTTCTTCTCTGTATCAGCAGGGAACATACAAACGCCATCAGTGCGTGCAATGCGTTCCCGCAACAGATACGGGACTCTGTCTTCCGCAACGATATGGCGTAAAGACTCCATATCCGCAAGTTTCGCAAATGCTTTTTCTGCTTCTGTCAGGAAGTCTCCCCCACGACTGAAATGGAGCCGCGCACCGGATCGGGTATCGTAATAAGAAACGGAGGATGCCGTCCCGGGGTGAAGCAGAATATACATTCCCGTCTCCGGAAAAAGACGGGCGGCAGCAGTTCCGGTATAAGGGCTGATCTGTTGGAGCCGGAAACGTTCCAAGGCTTCATGTTGTTCAATGGCTGCGGGTTCCAGTTTATCCGAGAATGCCAGTTCCGTACTTCTATCCAACACCGCAAGATTTTCCCCGCCAAGCATCACTTTTCCCCGGATCAGATCCTTCTCCTTTTCTTTTTCAACCGGTGCTTTTTCCGCTTCCGCCAACTCCTCTTTTGTCAGTTTCTTCCGCTCTTCTGCCGAAAACACACCCGGTAACAACAGCAGTATGAATATAAAATAACACAGTATCTTCATGATTGGACTTCCTCTTTTTGCGTTTTTGCATCTTTTGTTTCAGGGAATCCGAACGCACAAACCAGACTGAATGCTCCGAGAAACACCAGGAACAGAAATATTTCTTCATACGCCGCCGCCGGGTAAAGGTATCCGGTTTCCCCTTTCAGCGAAACAGACTCCCATTTTTGCAGCAACAGGGCTGCGATTTGACCGGAAAACGCAATGGCGACAAATGCAAAGAAATTCAAGACTGCCACCGCGATCCCCACATTTTCATCCGATGTCAATTCCTTGGCAATCGTACTGTAAATGGCAAAGAATCCGGCGGGGAGCGTGATAAGAATGAAACTTGCCGAGATCAAAATCCGGGGCAGTTCCATTTTCAAGGTCAGATATGCCAGTAAACCACCTGCCAATGCACAGATCGAACCACCGTACACCATCACTTTCCGACGGTTTTTCACCAGCATCAGCACAAAATTGAACAATACACAGTTTATCGCGATCAATGTCGCCTGCACCGTGATCTGCGTGGAAGCTGTCGCCGTACTGAACCCGACAATATCCGTCAGACATTTCATGCCGAAGGTGGTCAGCATGGCATAATATCCGCCGAAGATCACCGAACTGCATCCGAAAAGACACCACATCTGCCGGGACTTCAAAATGGAAAACAACGGCGCAAGTGAAAAACCTTTCCGCACCGCTTTGAATGTGCCACGGGAACTGATCACGATCACACAGACCGTAAGGAAGGAGATCGCCGCAGGAACACCAAGTGCCACACGCCAGTTGGCATGTTCCGCCATCAACGTGATCGGCACTCCACCCGCCGCAGGTCCAAGATACCCAACCAGAAGCGCTATCCCCAGTGACATCGTAAAGTATTTAGGGAACAAGTCATTCAGCAGTTTTGCCAACCCCAGGAACACCACCCCGGCACCCAATGCGGTGAGCCCGCGGCTGAATCCCATCAGCCAGGCGGACGAACTCAACGCGGTCAGGATCATACCCGCGGCAAAAACAGAACCGCCACCCACAAGAAGACGGGAGCCGCCGTACCGGTCGGAAAAGATCCCGATGGCAAGCTGGCTTATGGCGTAGGAATACATGAATACTGCGCCAAGCGTTCCCAGAGTCGCAGCGGAATACCCCAGAGAAACTTGCAGTTCCCCAAATAATACCCCGGGGATCAGCATCTTGCTCATGCTGGTGAAGAAAAACAGTACACCCCCGGCAATGAGCATGATCTGTTTTCTGCGATATATCGTTCGTTCGTCCATGACAACGTTCTTTCCTGTATTTTGTGTAATCCGGTAATATAGCACATCTAATCCCGTTTACAATTTATTTTTTCGCATTTTCTGCATGTCGGACGGCATTTCCGCGTGAAGAACGATCTCCTCCCCGTCAAACGGGGACATAAATCGTAGACTTCCCGCGTGAAGTGCCTGATGATCCAGTCGGAGCAACACCCGGTCCTCCGCGGTCATACGGTCCTCCGTGTAACGGATAAATATCTCCGGATCCGGTCCATACATCTTGTCTCCCAACAGAGGGTAGCCCAGAGAACACAATGTCGCCCGGATCTGATGCAGCCGTCCCGTTTCCAACCGGCATTCCACCACACTGAAATCATCTTCCGCCGACAACAGCCGGAAGAATGTTTTACAGGATTCTCCATCCGGTACCGACTCACGGGTGAACTTCCGTTTCTTGCGTACCGGACTTTCTTCATCCGGCGAGAGAAAGCCCTCCGCCGTCATTTCCTCCGGGAACGTACCGAAAACAAATGCCGTGTAAATCTTTTCCGGGTTGTGCAAAAGGAAGGAACGGGAAAGCACGCCCGCCGCTTCCGGAGTCCGTGCGAATAATGTCACGCCCGAAGTCTCACGGTCAAGACGGTTCACCGGGTGAACAACACCGTATTCCTCACGCAGCAGCATGGATAACGTATTCCGGAAATAACATCCTGCCGGGTGTACGGGCAGGTCCGGTGGCTTGTTGACGGCAAGAAACTCCGCCGTCTCCATGAGGATCGTGTAATCGGTCCGGACATCCGGTTCGGTGGCTTCCGGGGGAGGGCGGAATTCGATAACTTCACCGCCATTGAGCAGTTTGGAGGGTCTGACACGTTTACCATTGAGCAGGATCAGACCATCGCGGATATTGCGTTCCCATTGCGTACGAGAGAAATAGGTGAACCGTTCCGTCAGGTAGCGGTCAAGCCGGAACGCATGGATCTCCGGTGGGACAGTGGACTTTATGACGCGTTCTGACTCAAAACTCATGATGAATTTAAAAAAATCTTTCAATTTATATTTGATTTTTTCCGGTTTGTTGCTATAATATAGCACGATAGATTATATATTCAAGAGAACTGGAGAAAATTATGTTTCAGAATCTGACAGACAAACTGCATGATGCTCTGCGCCATTTACGGGGGCAGGCAGTCATTTCGGAATCCAATATCGCACAATCCATGGAGGATATCCGGACCGCACTCCTCGATGCCGATGTCAATGTGGATGTCGCAGAAGAGTTCGTCGCATCCGTCCGGACCGAATGTCTGGGCGAAAAAGTCGTGCGGAGTGTCTCCCCCGGACAACAGGCGGTGAAGATCGTTCATGATAAACTCGTGGAGTTGATGGGCGAATCCGAAGCACCCTTAATCGACGGAGCCAAACCCAATGTCATTATGATGACCGGGCTCCACGGCAGCGGGAAAACAACCACAAGCGCGAAACTCGCTCTCTTTCTCAAGAATAAAGGCAAAAAAGTACGCCTCGCCGCTTGCGACGTATACCGTCCCGCCGCGATCGATCAGCTGGAAGTCCTTGCCGGTGAAGTCGGCGTGGAGATCTATACCGAACGCGGCATCACCGATGTCCCAGGAATCGCTCTCCGCGCTCTGGAACAGGCAAAAGCCGCACAGGATGATTACCTCATCATCGACACCGCCGGACGTCTCCAGATCGATGAACCCATGGTTCAGGAACTCGTCCGGGTCAAGGCGCTGACAAACGCCGGAGAAATCCTTCTGGTCGCCGATGCCGCTTTGGGACAACAGGCGGTTTCTGTTGCGGAACACTTCCACAAAGCACTGACCATCACCGGGGTCGTCCTGACCAAACTCGATGGTGATGCACGCGGCGGGGCCGCGCTTTCCATCCGTAAAGTCACCGGTTGCCCCATCAAATTCTCCGGGCTCGGCGAAAAAATGGACGAACTGGATATTTTCTATCCGGACCGTATGGCATCCCGTATTCTGGGGATGGGTGACGTTGTATCTCTGGTGGAGAAAGCGGCGGAAAAATTTGATCAGGAAGAAGCCGCGAAGTTGGAAGAGAAATTCAAAAAGAATTCCTTTGACTTCGATGACTTCCTTTCCCAGCTCCGGCAGATGTCCAAACTCGGCGGCGTGGAATCCATCCTCAAATTCCTCCCCGGCGGCGATAAACTTGCCGATCTCCCCGACTTCGATGCACAGAAATTCAAATACATGGAAGCCATCATCTGCTCCATGAATAAAAAAGAACGGGAAAATGCCGATCTCATCGACATGCCCAGAAGACGGCGTATCGCAAAAGGTTCCGGCAGACCGCTGGATGAAGTCTCCCAGCTCATCAAACAATTCCTCATGATGAAGAAGATGATGAAAAATACCGGTCTGCTCAATCAGCTCCTCGGCGGGGGCGGCGGCAGTATGGTCCCGCCCAAAATGCCCGGCGGTTTCGGTGGCTTCGGCGGATTCGGTGGACGCACCCGCGGAAGCAATTACACTCCGCCCAAAAAGAAAAGACGTAAATAACAACTTATTATATCAGGCAGGAAGGTAAGTGTATCATGCAAGCTGTTATCAGTGTGATCGGGCGCGACTCCGTTGGCATTATCGCCAAAGTCAGTGCCGTGTGTGCAGAGTATGACGTCAACATTCTGGACATCTCCCAGACAGTTCTTCAGGATTATTTCACGATGATCATGTTGACCGATATCGACAAGATCAATATCCCCTTCACCGAGTTCGTGGACCGTATGGCGGAACTCGGACGCGAGATCAATTTGGAGATCCACGCCATGCACGAAGATATCTTCCGTGCCATGCACCGCATTTGACAGAAAGGTGGTGAGTCATCATGCTGGATAGAGCCGATATCTTCGAAACACTGAACATGATCCGCGAGGAATGTCTCGATATCCGTACCGTTACCATGGGTATCTCACTCCTCGACTGCATTTCCGAATCCCCCGGGAAACTCTGCGCCAATGTCTACGATAAAATCATGTCACGCGCAGCAAATCTCGTCCGTACCGTGGAGTCCATCGAAAAGGAATACGGGATCCCCATCATCAATAAACGTGTCTCCGTCACCCCGCTGGCTGCCCTTTGCGGAAAACTCGATCACGCCCAGGCGATCCGTCTGGCGCAGTCTCTCGATAAAGCCGCCGGCGAACTGGGGATCAACTTCATCGGCGGCTGCAGCGCACTGGTCCAGAAGGGGTTCACCGATGGAAGCCGTACCCTCATCGGCGCCATTCCCGAGATCCTGGCATCCACCGAACGCGTCTGTTCCTCCGTCAATGTCGCCTCCACCAAAGCCGGGATCAATATGGATGCCGTCGCTGAAATGGGCGGGATCATCAAGAAAACAGCCGCTCTCACCGAAGACCGGGCTGCCATCGGATGCGCAAAACTGGTCGTCTTTGCCAACGTCCCGGAAGATAATCCCTTCATGGCTGGTGCATTCCACGGTACCGGCGAACCGGAAACCGTTATCAATGTCGGCGTCTCCGGTCCCGGCGTCGTTGCTTCCGCCATCCGTCGTGCCGGACCCGATTGTGACCTGACCGAGATCGCAGAAGTCATTAAGAAAACGGCATTCAAGATCACCCGTATGGGACAGCTTGTTGCCCGTCTCGCTTCCGACCGTCTGAATGTCCCCTTCGGGATCGTGGACCTCTCTCTGGCTCCCACGCCTGCCATCGGTGACTCCGTTGCATACATCCTGGAATCCATCGGCTTGGAAAAATGCGGATGTCCCGGTACGACCGCTGCCCTTGCCATGCTGAACGATGCCGTCAAGAAGGGCGGTGTCATGGCATCCTCCCACGTCGGCGGACTTTCCGGTGCATTCATCCCGGTCTCCGAAGATGCGGGTATGATCGAAGCGGCGAAATGCGGCGCACTCTGTCTGGAAAAACTGGAAGCCATGACCGCGGTCTGTTCCGTCGGTCTGGATATGATCGCGATCCCCGGCAATACCACAGCGGAAGTCATTTCCGGCATTATTGCGGACGAGATCTCCATTGGTGTTGTGAACAACAAGACCACCGCGGTCCGACTGATCCCCCACGGCAACGCGGGTGACATGATCACCTTTGGCGGACTGCTGGGTGAAGCTCCGGTGATTCCGGTTTCCACTTATTCTCCGGCGCAAATGATCCACCGTGGCGGACGTGTTCCTGCACCGTTGCAAAGTTTGCGTAATTGAATAAGATTTACGAAAAAAAGGGAAAAAACTTTCGATTTCGACTTGAAAATCGAAAAAAACAGAGTACATTACAATACTCTCAAAAGAAGGGCGTTTAGCTCAGTTGGTTAGAGCGTCACGTTTACACCGTGAATGTCCGGGGTTCGAGTCCCTGAACGCCCACCATTTTTGCTTCGCAAAAATGGTGAACGAAGCCGCAAGGCTTCTCTTCACGCTTTTTGCGCCTTGCCGCAAAGCGGCAATCGCAAAAGCTCTTCATTCAAAAACGAAGTTTTTCTTCACATCTTCACCAAATCCCAACGCCTTGCTCGTGAAGTCGGATGAAGTTTGCTCCCTTCCTCCTTCGCTGAAGCTTCGGAGGACAAGCCGGGAGTAAGGTTGGTGTTTCTTTTTATTGCGCTTCGCTTAAATGTGAAAACCGATCCGTTTGATACAACACGCACTCCTTCGCGAAACGGCATTTTTGAAATAAACAGACTGATACGGACTTGTACGGACTGGAACGGACAGCTCCGCACCTATCCGTAACAGTCCGTTGCCGTCTGTTTTTTCTTTGTGCAATGGTCAAATCTGATCCAGATCGACCAGTGTGCAGCCCGGGGCGAATACCTTTTCCCTGTCATTACAGCGTATCGTGGTATGTTCCCTTGTGGCGATCACATCAAAGGATCTGCCGAATGCACGGATATTGGAAAGTTTGATTTCACTGCACATTTCCGGGATCCGGGGGGTGATCCGGAACGAATGGAAGGACATGGGAACCAATCCAAGCAAGCCTTCCGTGATCACACGGCAATAAAGGGCACTTTCCGCAGAAAGATGTCGTTTTCCGCCTTCCGGCCAGGCTTCAATGGGGTAGGGCACATGATCACCAAGCAGTCTGTGTCCGGAATAAGTCAACAGTTTACGGAACGTCTGTTCCACTTCTCCGGCGAAAAATGCACCGCGCAAGCCGTAAAGGAGACTGCGGTCCCAATAGGTGGTATCCCCTTCTTCACACAACATGCCGTCGTGGAACCAGAGATAGTCTGAATAGAGCGCCCGGACAGTATCTTCCGCCCGGTCCAGGATCCCCATACAGAGCGGGATCCCGATCCATGAACGGAGCGTGGTGTTTCCGTCATAATAACGATAAGTCTTGAATCCATGGAGTTCCGCGCCGAAATAAGCATTGATATCCAACGCAAGTTGTTCTGCCTGCACCTGATACTGTTCTGCTTTCCGGGGTAAGTCGAATTCTGCTGCCAGAGCGGAGGCGGAAAGAAGTGCGCCGTAGTACAGGGATGAAGTACAGAGATTTGCACTGCCGGACGGGAATCTGCCTTCCAATTCATCGCTGTCCGACTTCACAACCCCGGCTTCGTTCTTCATTCTGCGACAGTATTCCAGACACCATTCGATCCCGCGCCACAACTGTTGCGCCATATTCCTGTCACCGCAGGTCAGGGCGAAACGTGATGCACCATACGCCCACATGGCGGCATCGCCCCGATCCCCGGCACCTTCCCAGATGTCAAAGCCTTCCGCGATCACGGAACTGGGGATCCGGTGATAATCCGGTCCCATGAAGGGCATGTAATGACGGCATGCAGTAAAGGAGGCATCCAACGACAACGCGTCACCCGTCCAGGCGAACCAGGGGCCGGCGTATTCCACCTGATCGTTACACCAGGTGGCGGCATAATAACTTTCTCCGCCGGGTCCGTGCATATAGCCGCTGCGGGTACGGAATATACTTTCCCCGGCACGGATCTTACAGAAATAGAACGCGGTATCCAGGACATCGATCCCGGTTTTGAGTTGTAAGGGACCGGTGAGTTCCGCGACACGCTTCCGCCGTTCGGCGAGTTCGTGATCGGCATCCAGCGTGCGTTTCCCATCATCTGCAGTGCGCGCCTGAATCACCAGAGCAGTCACTGCGGTCGCATGGGAAGGCACAGTCAGCGTTTCTGTGAGAATATCGCAATCCGCCAGATAGACACCGCGTGCGCCGCGACAGCAGAGTTGTTTGTGATTGTCTGCGGCGTGAATGAAGCATGTTTCCTCACTCTCATTGATGAAAGTAAAGCGCACAAAACTTGCGGGGACGTTGTCCGCAGGATAAACTTCCCGGATCACGCGCAGACCAATGATATTCGTCCGGTTGCTGACTTTCAAGACACCATCGAAGGTGAATTCTTCCGGATACTCCACGAGTGTTGTGTTATTGACCTGAAAATGGGGCAGTTCACCAGCAGGGATCCTGTCCGGTTTGGTGAAATCGGTTGCTTCATTCTTCGATTCCGACTGTCCCCGCTCCTTCCAATGGACCGAGAGGGAAGCGTAGGTATCGTTGGGAATCAGGCGCAGCATGGGGAAAATGCAGTGCAATTCCTGTGTGTAGGAACCATCTTGCTTCACGCCGTAATAAATGACCATCGCCGTTTCTTTCCCTGCCGTTTCCACATGATCGGCATGGGGCGTTGTATCGGGGGAGACAGTCCAGCGGATGGCTTTTCCATCGTCAATGATCTGCCAGAATGTGTTATCATCCTGCGCAGGAAATGAGTTTGTATTATCTGTCATGATCAAAAATCCTTATATTTTATTACAATAGCACGTATTTACCGCTTTTCAACCTGATTTTCGAAAGACATCTGAAAAAAAGTAAAAAAAACAGAATATATACTTGCAAACTCTTCTTGTTGTGATATATTGCCGCAAATTCCAAATACAGGAGAAAATCACACATGTCCGGCAGATATGAAAAAATCACAGATGAGGTGCTTGCCGATTTTCAGCAGAAAGCCGATGAGATGAAGGCAAAAGTCCTCGCCGCTGTTGATCCGGAGCCGGGAGCATTCCCGGGAAAATGTACATCCTTTTTGAGGCGGATTGAGAGACTGGGAAAACTGGGGGTGCTGGGAAGACTGAGAGTGCTGGGAAGACTGGGGGTACTGTTTTTTTTGATAAAAAAGGTGAATTGCAAAATTAAATGCACTTTTGTGAATTTTGAAGAGAGACAAAGTGCGTTTAGTCTTACAAAGGTTTTTTCATGGATCATAATGGCTTCTTTTTGTGCGTTTACTATTACAAAAGGATTGTAAAATCTTATAAATTG
>JAZNVL010000008.1:0-37238 GCA_045592785.1 Victivallales bacterium
AAGTAAAATTTACGGGGTTCATTCTGAATTTTGCTGGGCATAAGTATATACGGCTCAACCTTGCCGATAAGGTTGCCCTTCTTTTCAAGTTTTATATCATCCCATTTCAAGGTCAGGAGAAAGGTCGGAAGCAAGCCCAGAAAGCCGCTTATTTACCCTGGGTGAAACGGGAATTCATGGATGGCAGACATGCTCAGTCCAATGTGACCCTCTACCTGGATATGCACGTCGAAGTCATGAAAAGCTCCCTCATGGCGGAACATTATTACAACACCAAACACCCCGACAACATGTTCAAGATCCATTGATCGACCGGGATCGTTCATCGTCTTCTGCCGTTTTCAGCGCGACAGGAGACTTTTTTCCCAAAAAAAACGTTTTTTTTTCAGACAGGGTATTGCATTTTTCCCTTTTTTGCGTATAATTATTGTTAAGCAAAACGAAACTACTAACAAAAGGAACAGGCTTATGTTGAAAAAATCGGATCAAAAAGAGAAGACAAATCGTTTCACCCTGATCGAACTTCCGGTCGTTACTTCACATTTCTGCTGGGATTGGCTGCCGGGACTGAAAAAAAGCAAGGGAAAGAGAATGTTTTCTTCACCTGCTCGTGAAGCAGGTGAAGCAGGTGAAGCTGTACAGCTTCACCTTAATTGAACTCCTCGTTGTAATTGCCATCATCGCCATTCTGGCTGCCATGCTGCTGCCGGCACTGGGACAGGTCAAAGAGACCGGGCGCACCGCAGTATGCGTGAGCAATATGAAGCAGAACATGCAGTACGTTCAGATGTATTCCAATGACAACGGACAATACATTCCCGGTGCCCGTATCCGTATACGGAAAAGTACCGGCAGTTACACAACGGTCCAGGAACTTTCCGGACTCATTTTCGGATCACATATCAAGCCGACAAAAACAACGAACTGGGGCATCCTGCGTTGTCCGAATGCCGCACAAAAATATCGTAAATTCGACAATTGGCATTTTTTTGACCAGAACGGGATACATGGTTCCTACAACCGGGCATTCAGTTTCTACAGCGGAGTCCATGGACATGTGATGGTGAATCCCTGGGGCGCAGATGCTGCCGGATTTTTCTCCAAAGTCAAACATCCGGGCAGGAAGATCTATCTCACGGAAGGGACCGGTGCCGGTGAGGATGTGCATCTGGGACTTCCCGGATTTGCAATATCGACCTGGATCAATTGGATCAAACCTTCGATGGGGGACCATCAGGGGCTGATGCGCGATGTACTGAATGGACGTCATAACGGCAAACAGAATGTGGGGTATCTGGATGGGCACACCCAGACCTGGAAAAGCAAGACCTTGCAACAGGCTTACAACAACTGCAGCAGCTCGAATAAAGCCGCTCATCTTTACGATTATTATCACGATTGATCGCGGTCCGGATGAAAAAAACGAGATTTTTTTCGGAACGGACTTGCATTTCGGGAAAATCGGGGTATATTATAAGACTTGAAACGTAAAACAAAAATATAACAAATAAAATATTGGAGACTGAACATGTCAAAACATCCCAGCCTGAAAGGGGCAAGCACCATCCGTCAGAGCCGCAACGTTCTGAAACGTTTCGAACGCATCAATCTTCTCAAGGCGGACGGCCGTTGGAAAGAAGGACAGAAGGTTCTCAGCGCACTGCCCAAGACCAAACCGATGGACTGATTTCCAAGCGGGACTTTGTGTCTACTTATGCCGGGTATCCGTCTATCAAAGCGGATACCCTTTTTTTTACAGTTTTTTCAGGAGTAAATTATCATGGCTGCCAATACTGTGATCCAGAAAATCCTTGCCGCTCATATTACCGATGGTGAGTCTGTAACGGGTACACCCATTGCCATCAAAATCGATCAAACACTGACCCAGGATGCCACCGGGACGATGGCGTATCTGGAATTGGAAGCAATGAAAGTCCCCCGCGTTGCAACGGAGCTTTCCGTCTCCTATGTGGACCACAACATGATGCAAAACGGTCCCGAAAACAGAAACGATCATCTTTATCTTCAAAGTGTTGCCGCCTCCAAAGGCGTCGTGTTCTCCCGTCCGGGGAACGGGATCTGTCATCAGGTCCATCTGGAACGTTTCGGGAAACCGGGCAAGACACTGCTGGGTTCTGACTCCCATACGCCCACCGGCGGCGGGATCGGGATGATGGCGATCGGTGCCGGCGGTATGGACGTGGCTCTGGCAATGGCGGGCAAATCCTTCCGTATGGCGTACCCGAAGATCATCGGTGTGGAACTGACCAACAGTCTTCCCCCGTGGGTGGCGGCAAAGGATGTGATCCTGAAACTGTTGAGCATCCTCACCACCAAAGGGAATGTGGGCTGCATGGTGGAATTTTTCGGCCCCGGCGTGAAAACCCTTTCCGTCCCCCAGCGTGCCACCATCACCAATATGGGTGCGGAACTGGGCGTAACCTGCAGCGTGTTTCCCTCTGACGAAGTGACAAAGAAGTTCCTGGAAGCCCAAGGGCGCGGCGACGACTGGTGTGAACTCACCGCCGGACCCGATGCCGAATATGACCGCGTGATCCCCATCGACCTGGCAACACTGGAACCCATGGCAGCATGTCCTTCCAGTCCCGACAACATCAAAACCATCGCCGAACTCAACGGCATGAAGGTGGGACAGGTGATCATCGGGTCCTGCACCAACAGCAGTTTCCGTGACCTCTCCATGGTTGCCGCCATGCTCAAAGGCAGACAGACACATCCCGATGTCACTCTCGCCATCGCCCCGGGCAGCCGTCAGGTCCTCAAAATGCTCGCCGATTCCGGCGCACTTGCCGACATCATCGCAGCCGGTGCCCGTATTCTGGAATGCGGGTGCGGACCCTGTATCGGCCAGGGACAGAGTCCGGCGCAGGATACAGTAACGGTCCGTACCTTCAACCGCAACTTCCCGGGCAGAACCGGGACCAAGGGAGACCAGGCGTATCTGGTGAGTCCGGAAACCGCGGCGGCCGCGGCGATCCTGGGCCGTTTCGGATCCGCTGCCGAACTCAATATGGAATTCCCCTGCATCAACGATCCCGATGCATTCCAGATCGATGACTCCATGATGATCCAGCCGCCCGCCGACGGGTCCGCTGTGGAGATCATCCGCAAGCCCACCATCGGCAATCCGCCGCTGAATAATCCTCTGCCCGATGCTCTCGACGGCGAAATCGTCATCAAGACACAGGACAAGACCAGCACGGACGACATCATGCCTGCCGGTGTGCATTTGAAGCACCGCAGCAATATTCCGGAATACGCGAAAGTGGTCTTCGAACGGTTCAACGAAGCCGGCAAACCCACCTTTGCCGAACGCGCCGCCGCGGTCCGCGATGCCGGACGCCACGGTGTCATTCTGGGTCGGGACAGTTACGGTCAGGGTTCCTCCCGCGAACATGCGGCGATCTGCCCCATGTATCTGGGTGTGAAGATGGTGATCGCCATGGCGATCGAACGTATCCACGCGGCGAACCTGGTGAACTTCGGGATCGTGCCCCTCACGTTCGTGAACCGGGAAGATTATGATAAGATCGAACAGGGCGACAAGATCACCGTTGCCGGACTCCGTGATGCCGTGATGGCGGATACCGTGACCGCGCAGGTGACGAAAGCCGACGGTACCGCGTTCGATGTACTTCTTGCCGTGAAACTTTCTGCGGAAGACCGTAAGATCATTCTTGCGGGCGGCCGTCTCAATATGTAACCAATAAAGGATCTACCCCATGAAAACAAAATTTTCTGCATTTGCTGTACTCGCCGCGCTCGCTCTTTCCGCGCTCACTCTCTCCGCAAAAGAACTCAAAGACATTCCGTATTACAGTTCCGACACACCCAAAACCGGCAATCTGGAATACTTGAAAGAACGCTGCAAGCTGGATCTGTATCTGCCCGATGACCGGAAAAATTTCCCGGTCCTGGTCTGGTTCCACGGCGGAAGTCTGCTTTTCGGCAAAAAAGGTGCGCCGTCCCATATCAACCGGAAGGAAATCGGGATCGTGGCGGTGAACTACCGTCTTTCCGGCGACCGGGCACAGTGTCCGGATTACATCCACGATGCGGCGGCAGCTGTCGCCTGGGTGGTGAAACACATCCGTGATTACGGCGGGGATCCCTCCATGATCTATGTTTCCGGCGGTTCTGCGGGGGGCTACCTCGCCACCATGATCGCCATGGATCCCAAATACCTGGAAACCTACGGAGCGAAACCCCATGACGTGAAAGCATGGTACTCCATTTCCGGTCAGATGTCCACGCACTTCACGGTGATCGCGGAACGGAAGAAGAAAAACCCGGACCGCCCGGTACAGACTCTGGAACTGGATGAATACGCGCCCATCGTTGCCGCCCGTCCCGGTGCACCGGAACTCATTCTTCTGGTGGGCGATGCAAAAGTGGATTGGCCTGCCCGTGTGGAAGAAAACTTCCTTATGGCATCCGTTCTGGAACGGCTCCACGGCAACAAACAGGTACGCTGCTATTCCTTCCCCACCTGTTCCCATGCCACGGTGAGTGAGCCTTCCTGGGTTCACATCAACACCCGGATCATGCAGGATCTGAAAGCCCGGAACAAAGCGGCGAAGAAAAAATAACCGTTTGTTCCTTACTGGAAGTACGGATAGGTACGGATGAGTACGGAGAAAGTCTGTATTCTTTCCGTTCAACAGTGATTACGGTAATACTGCGTCCCGTAATGTTCCAGTTTGTCGGTACAGAAGAACACGATCCCGCAACGGAGATATTTGCCTTCCCGCAGGATCCGCTGGACCGTTTTCTGCATGGAAGTGGTCGCCGGATAAGTCTGGGGATCGCCATCCGCTCTCCCGAAAAGGAAGAACAGACCGTGATTGCCGCAGCCATTTCCGGGGACCGGAGCCTGGAATCCTTCCAGCATGAATTTCGTCATATTGGAGTCAGGCATTTCCGTTTTCCAGAGAGGATTGAGGATCCATGAAATACAGGGAAAAATCTTGATTTCCGTCTGGAAATACGTTTTGAAAAATTCATACGCATCCGTAAGCGAAGCCTTGATGGAGTCCGGTGTCATGCCGCCACCGCCGGGAATATGCAGAGACGGGACCAGATCCCAGGGGGAAGCGGCACATTCCCATTCGTCCAGATCCAGTGTGACGGTTTCATTGACCAGCGCGTAACCATCCGGCGCGATGGGCGTACCCGTGACTTTGTGATCCAGTTGGATGAGTTTTGCCGTAAAGATGTCTTCCTCTTTCATATCGGGATCAAGAGACGTACCATCCGCCTTTTTATACTGGGCATCCTTCCGGCAGAGGACCTTGATGGAGCCGTCCTTCCGGTTGCGGTAGATCAGAGGGAGCCAGTTGGGATAAGGATGCAGGAAATATTCCAGTCTTCCGATGCGGAACAGCGTACCATCCACACTGAACCGCATCCAGGGGATCTGTTCCAACGTGAACCCGGGGACACCGTTATGCGCGGCGGCATAGATCTGCATGGTTCCTTTGAGCCATTGCGCGCTCTGTTCGAAATAGGTCCGTGGGATATTGCGTTTCTGATGTGTCTCCTCGATCAGCGGCAGACAACTCATAGCGCAAATGAGCTGAAGGATGCCGGCATTTTCGCCCAGGATCTTTTCCGGCAGAGGAAGATTTATGTATTTGCAGGAAGGCTTCCGCAGAAAGGTATTGTAATGGACCAGCCACGCCCAGAGGACAACAGCGGGATTTTCTGCTGCGATCCGGCAGACTTCTTCCAAACGGTCCATGACGGCAGGATCGCCCTGTGTCAAAGGATAATATTTACGGCAGAAGTCCATATTGAGGAACGTGATATCCTTCCCGACACCTTCGGTAAGGGTCATATCCCAAACAGATCCGATCTGCTCTTCCACATCCTTTTCATAACCAAATTCTTTGCAGAAGTCCTGCAGGACCATCGGTTCGATCTTCATTTATTTTTCCTTGTAGTAAAGTTGACAATGACAGTATCCGGTAAAATCAGGGTCAGCGATCTGATCACGGAATTCTTTGCACATACATTTATTTTCGGGCGTCTTCTGCAGACGGCAAGGACAATATCCGCCGTTCTGCTTCATGACATTGCGGAGTCTTTCCACGGTATTCTTATCCGGATTGAGTTTAATCGGCATTTTTCACCTCATACATTGGTTGTTTTGAGTTTAATATAGGCACAAGAAGGGATAAAATCAAGTAAATAATGAAAAAAATCTCCATTTTTTTCACCGTGCGGGTTTGCAATTTGATTTCCGTATGCTAATTTATGAAAGATACAACCCTACAATCAGAAAGGAAACCAACGATGTCAGTTGAAAGTGCAAAAGCATTTTGTGTAAGAATGATGAGCGATGATCAGTTCCGTGATCAAATCGGCTCCGCCCCCACCGCGGATGCGATCGCCACACTGGTCAAAGCAGAACAATATGATTTTTCCCAGAGCGACCTGCGGAAAGTCATCGGCGAAATCATGGGCAAAAAGATCGAAGCGGAAGAACTCACCGCTATGGTCTGTGAAGTTTATGAAAGCGAAATCAAAGCAAAAGGCGGCACCGGGTCCACACAAGCAGTGGCAGACTGGCTGGCCTCCCTGGGCTGAACCGGCACGATTCTGTAAAGCAACATAATACAGGAAAGCAAGTACATTATGGCAACACAAGTTCTTCTGGAAACATCTGAAGGCAATATCAAGCTGGAACTCTTCGAAAAAGAAGCACCCATCACCGTCGAAAACTTTCTCCGTTATGTCAACGAAAAGCATTACGACGGCACGATCTTCCATCGCGTCATCCGCGGATTCATGATCCAAGGTGGCGGTATGGATTTCGACCTGTTCCAAATGCCAACCCATGAGCCCATCAAAAATGAAGCCGGCAACGGTCTCTCCAATCTCACAGGGACCATTGCCATGGCCCGGACCAGTGTGGTGGACAGCGCAACGGCGCAGTTCTTCATCAATGTGGCGGACAACACCTTCCTGGATCACAAAGATGAAACGGCCCGCGGATTCGGTTACTGTGTCTTCGGGAAAGTTATTGAAGGCATGGAAGTGGTCCGCAAGATCGAAGAAGTAGATACCACAAGTCACGGGTATCATGATGATGTTCCGGTGGATACGATCACAATCAAGAAAGCTTCTGTGGTGTAACAGCATCCTTTGATGCAGCCGCAGGAAAAAATACATAAGCAACACAAAAAACGAAAGGAGCAAGCATGACAGAACAACAGTCGGGCACCGGTGTGACATCACCGGAAGCGGTATTGGAACGAATCATGGAGCGGAATGCGGAAATTCAAAAGATCCGCAGAAAACAATCTGCTGTTTCCATCGCAGGCGTGTTGCTGATCCTTGTTTTTCTTCTGTTCTTTGTTCTCAATCTGAAGAATTTCGGAGAAAAATTTGATCAGGCGGAACTTCAAAAGCAACTGCTGAAACAGAGTGCGGAACTCGTGAAAGACAGAGAAGTCGTACTCCTGCAGCAGGATATGCAGGAAATTTTCCTGCCTGCACTCCAAAGTGAATTCCAAAAGCAGTTGAAAGAGCGTCTGCCGGATCTGAATGCAGACATCAAAGCAGAAAATGAACGGTTGCTGAACCATATCAAGGTGGACACCCGGAATCAGGTGACTGAGCATATCCGGAAATCATTCGAAGAAATGGAAAAACGTTTAATCGCAAAACACGGCAAGGAAGCCGGTGTGACAGCGGAAGAACTGGAAAAAGCACTGAAAGTCTTGGAACAGCAGCTGGTCGTTGATATGACAGATGTTCTGGATGCACACCTGGCGGATGCCGGACAGTCTCTTTCCCAGTTGAATCATTCCGTGGAACAGTTCAAAGAACTGCCGGAATACAAAAGTCTGGAAAACGAAAAGCAGAGTATGATCGAAAGTCAGCTTCTGGAAACATTGCTTGAACTCTGGATCTATAATATCAATCCGGCACGCGGTGAAAAGCCGTATCCGGGCGCAGCAGGAGGGATCTGACCATGGATGAAAAGAAATTACAGGCCAAGATCGCAGAACTGGAACAAGCGATTGAGCTGCAATACAAAAAAGCACAGAAAGCATCGGTCCGCAACACTTTGATCTACGCTCTCCTGGCTCTCTTTGTCTTGCTGTATACCTCTGCGTTATACAGTCAGATCCGGGAAAATGTGACTCCGGAAAATATTGCCGCACTGCTCTCCGTTTCCGCACGGGAAAAAATGCCGGCAATGCGTCAGGCGATCCGGGAACAGATGCAGCCCATGGCAGCAACCGTTGTCGCGAGATCGTTCACCGTTGCAAAAACGATGCTGCCCGGCGCAAACCAGTATTTCCAGAACCAGATCGATATTCAGGTGCAGAAAGCACTGGATCAGTTCGAAAAGAAGAATATGCCCGTGATCGAAACAGCAATCAGTGATACCATCACCACGGTCCTGGATAATCAGGATACCAAAGATGGTGAGGCATTGGGAAAAGCCATCGCGACCCGCACTGCGGCAAAAGCCAAAGAAGAAATGGACAAGATGCTCAATGCGGAATTTTATTCCGGCGTGGCGGATCTCCAGAAAAACCTGAACGATCTCCGTACGAAAAATATCAAAGATCTGACGAAGCAGGATGCCGCAGAACGCAAGTTTATCGTCAGTTGGCTCAAACTGACCGAA
Source organism: Victivallales bacterium (assembly GCA_045592785.1). Taxonomy (GTDB): domain Bacteria; phylum Verrucomicrobiota; class Lentisphaeria; order Victivallales; family UBA1829; genus RGIG8244. Next base: position 8,666 of record JAZNVL010000008.1, read on the forward strand.
CTTTCCGCCGTCAATGGGGCGGAAACCGGAATCACCAGTTCGTTCTCGCAGGTCTTCAAAGAATTTACAGAACAGCTCAAGAGTGCCAACGAGATCCTCAAAGAACCGGCAGACAATGCCGCCGATGAAGATATCGTTGTCGATTGATCTACACTCCCAAAACACAAAAAATCCGGTCAACGGTTTATCCCGCGACCGGATTTTTTTACCTTGTGACCGGAATCAAACAGACCGGATCAAGTCTGCGACCTTGTCGCGTTCTTCTCCTTCTTCCCAGGAATTGCAAAGGATTTCAACGGCATAATACCGGGCGGCAAGTGCCGCACCCTGCGCCAGAAGTTCCGGGCGGATATCCTGGGAAATACACAACCGCATGGCACCGATGATACGGTCTTCCCACGCAAGTTTGCGGTCCAGGTCGCGGATCACACGATCCACACTGTCACTGAGCAGCGGAGATGTCATACGCCGCACCAGCTCCAACGCCCATTCGTTGTATTCTTCCGGTTCGAAATAGGAATCCACACCTTTGAACTTTTTGCAAAGAGCAGGACCACATTCTTTCAACAGGGTCTGACGGGTCATTTCCACGATTTCGGGGTGATTGACCGTATCGCTCATATAACGGCAACCTTTCTGTGCCGCCATGACTCCCAGCAGGAAGTGGGAGGCATTGTGACCGTAAAGTTTCGCTTCTTCGAAGGGGTAAATATCCTTCTTTGGATAGAGTCCGACGATCCCCACATTTTCGATTCCGGGCGCATCGGTGGTATAAATCGTGCAGAACTCTTCCACCAGGTGTCCTTTGACATACCCGGGGGCCAGCGGGGGCAGTTCGGATTCTTCGGCGAGGAAGATCTTGCTCATCTTACCGATAACGGTATCGAGGTAATAGGTATTGGGATATTCTCCCAGAACTTTGCGAAGTTCTTCGGCAGCGGTGGTGCAGTTTTCGGAAGTATAAACATAACGCACGCCATCGGGATTGCGGTCAAAAGCCTCTTTGAGCCAGGTGCAATACTGGTAGAACTTGACAGCGGGGAGCGCGGTATTGATCGCCAGTGCATCTTCTGCGATCTCTTTGAGTTTTTCCAGATCTTCGGGGACCGAGGAATCGTAGATCTCAACATTGTTATACACGTCTGTGCGGATGGAATCGGCACATGCGGTATTGACGGTAACGGTTCCGGACGCACGGATGGCGGCAACAAGAGCCTTGTCAACATCCGCCAGAACAATGCGGTCGAATCCGCCCTTTGCGGCACCGGCGACATAGATCCCGGTCTGAATGGGACCGGCACCGATCCCGAGGAAAGTTTTGCTCATAATCGTAGTTCCTTATCTATAAGTTACTGTTTTATCCAAGTAATATACATGCAGGGGAGAAAAAATCAACTGACGGCAGATCAAAAAGGGGAAAATATCCAGAAAAAAAGGGAAAAATGAAAAAATTTTGAAAAAAAAACGAAAAATGATTTGAAAAAACGGGAAACTGGAGTATATTTAGGGGATAATTTAAGTTTTATCAACCCTTTCAGGATATTGAGGAACATGGACAAAGTTAAGAAAACAGAAATTATGGAAAAGTTTGCACGGAAACCGGGTGATGTCGGATCTCCCGAAGTGCAGCTCGCTCTTCTCACAACCAAAATCAGCGAACTGACCGACCACATGCGCGCTCACAAGAAAGATTACAGTGCCCGCCGTGGACTGATGGCTATGGTCAATCGCCGCAAAAAACTTCTGACCTACCTGGCAAAAGAAGATCACGCGAAGTATCTGGAAATTTCCAGCACTCTGGGTATCCGCGGACAGAAGTAATCTGTTTGAGATTGATGCAGTCGGAAAAATCGGCGGAGACATCTGTAAAGTTGCCTCCACCGCTTTTTCGTTTTTATGCAATTGTGAATTTTCACGCTTTGCTACATAGTTTTTAATCCTGAAATAGTAATTTCGTTTCAAGTTTGAGACACACAATAGAATCGGATGTCATGCACGCCGCGGAACTCAAAACGAACGGCGGTTCCGTTTGAGTCATGATGTCAGCTTCGGACAGCGATGCAGAAAGAAACTGCGCCGGTGACCCGGGGACGTGAATCTGTGATTCCCCTTTGCGGATGAGATTTGCCCCTGCAACGGATCATGAGATCCATTGACCGCAAGTCCGCCGCCGTTCATAATGTAACGAATAAATGGAGAAACGATACAGTGTCTAAAATATTTGGAACTGACGGCATTCGCGGGAAGGCGAATGAATATCCCATCACACCGGAAATGGCTCTCCGGGTCGGAAAAGCGATCGCAACGATCTTTACCGCCGAAGGGAAAAAGAATACCCGCGCCGTCATCGGCAAAGACACCAGACTCTCCGGTTATATGCTGGAAAGCGCACTTACCAGCGGTCTGGTCAGTATGGGCATGGATGTCTTCGGTATCGGCCCCCTGCCCACTCCCGCTGTCGCCCACCTGACACAATCCATGTGTGCCGATTGCGGCATCATGATCACGGCATCTCATAATCCCTCCACCGACAACGGGATCAAGATCTTCAATTCCGACGGATATAAACTGCCGGATGAGTTGGAAGCCCGGATCGAAGCAGAGATCAATCAACTGGAACGTACAGCCCGCGCCAATGGGTCTGAACAGATCGGGAAAGCATTCCGTATCGAGGATGCAAGGGGACGTTATATCGAATTCGCCAAGGGCACGATTCGCAATCAATCCCTCAAGGGCATCAAAGCGGTGCTTGACTGTGCCAACGGTGCCGCCTACTACATCGCCCCTATCATTTTCAAAGAACTGGGGGTGGAAGTCATACGCACCGCAACCTCGCCCGACGGATTCAATATCAATGACAAATGCGGCGCGATGTATCCGCAGAATATGGCACGTCTGGTCCGGGAGCATAATGCCGATATCGGGATCTCTTTCGATGGCGATGCGGACCGCGTGATCTTCTGCGATCATAAGGGAAACATTGTCAACGGGGACCGGATCCTGGGACTTTGTGCGCTGGACTATAAACAGCGGAACCGTCTTGCCGGGAACACAGTTGTTGCCACAGGGATGAGCAATCTGGGACTTCTGGAAGCCATGAAAAATGCGGATATCCGCACAGAGATCGCACCGGTGGGGGATCGGTATGTGATCGAACGGATGCGGGAAAAAGACCTGAATCTGGGCGGCGAACAGAGCGGACATCTGATTTTCCGGGATTATGTGACAACCGGAGACGGGATCGTTTCCGCACTTCATGTATTGAAACTGATGAAAAAGAAAAATGCCACCTTGCAGCAGTTGGCTGATTTCATGTACGAATACCCGCAGAAACTGGTCAGTCTGCCTGTGAAAGAGCGGATCCCGTTGGAAAATCATGACGGGATGAACCGCCTGCTGGCGGCGGCAAAAGCGGATATGGGCGAACTCGGCAGGGTATTTGTCCGGTATTCCGGCACCGAAAATAAGTTGCGCGTATTGACGGAAGCCCGGACCGTTGAAATGGTCGAGAAGTGGAATAACGCCATTTGTGATCTGATCCGTGAGGAATTATCATGAACCGGACACCGATCGCATTTATTGACAAGTACATCCCCGACACCATGGCACCGGTCGACTGCATGGAAACCATGCTGAACCTGGAACTGGGAGTCGGCACGTTTTCGGAAACGCTGACCCGCCGCTGGGCTCCGCTGTTTTCCGATGAAACGATCCGTGTGTGTGCGAAATTCTGGCCCTCGAAAGAACTTCTTGCAGTCCTGAAAGAATGTAAAACCGCATTCGCAGTCGTTGCACCCGACGGTTTACTGTTGGCAAACCGCGGATCCCATGAAACGCCTGTTATGTTCCAAATGGATGAAAAGTCTCTGATGCTGCGTTACCCCTGGGACCTTCTCCGGGTGCAGGAGGAAACGCTTGCGGAGATCACGGAACATCAGCTTGAGGGTACGGTACGGGAATATGCCGTACTGGACGGGAAAGTGATCCTGGGGACCGGTTCGGAGATCCTGCCCGGTGTTTATGTGGAAGGTGTTGCTGTGATCGGCAAAAACTGCAAGATCGGACCGAACTGTTATTTGCGCGGGTTCAATTATATCGGTGACAACTGTCATATCGGACAGGCGGTGGAAGTAAAGAACTCCATTCTCATGCACGATGTAAAAGCCGGACATCTCTCTTACATCGGTGACTCCGTGATCTGTACCGGGGTCAATTTCGGTGCCGGAACGATTTGCTCCAACCTGCGGCATGACGGCAAAAATCATCGCTCCGTGGTCAATGGCAGACTGGTGGATACCGGACGGCGTAAATTCGGGATGGTCGTGGGGAAAGACGTCCACACCGGGATCCATACGGCGATCTACCCAGGCAGAAAGATCTGGGGCGGTATCAGTACGCGTCCGGGGGAAGTGGTACAGCAGGATCTGCGCTCTGCGATGGAAGGAGAATAACCGTTTATGCCGACAAACCGCTTTGCAGAAAAACATCCGGCATTCACGCTGGCGTTTTCCGAACTGACGAATTGGCGTTTGCCTGTGGTCACGCCCGATGAGAATACGGTGAGAAAAAGTCTTTATTTTTATCCGCTGGCTGGACTCTATATCGGGATCGCGGCTGCGGCGCTTCCAATCTTTTTTGCGATATATTTTTCTGCACTTCAAGCATTTGTATTGTTCTCCGGCTGTCTTTACGTTTTTCTCTGTGCCTGGCTTTCCGGCTTCTCCGGATTCCGGAACGTATGTATCTTCACCGATGTTCTGGCGCGGAAACATATTTCAAATGAAGAACGGTGCCGTTTGCTCAATGCCGGTGATAATGCGCACCCGGGGGCGGCAGGTCTGGCAGCATGTTCCATCCTCGCGGCGACGAAAGTCCTGCTGGTCTATCTGCTGTTTACACGACTGGCACTTTTCGAACACACAACGCTTCTGGTGTTCACCCTGGTGACGATCCCCTTTGCAGCCCGTATCACACAACTCTTTGCATTGAACAGCGCGCCGGCAGAATGGGAATCCGGCAGCACACCGGCCGGCAAAGTCCGCAGTCTTCCGCTGTATCTTCTGACGGCGGCAGTATTTCTTATCGGCGGGCTCATACTTGCGATATGTTACAGTTCCGGCAATTTCATTACGTTCCATGATCCGGCAAAAACATTCCGGACTGTCATGCGGTTTTTCTCGCTCCGTTCTTCCAATCCGGCTGTATTCCAGCTCTGCCTTATGGTGGGACTCCGCAACATCTTTATCTTTACGGCAGGCGGGATCCTGGCAAAGATGTATGTCAGCGGAGAGTCACGGACATGGATCGGGGGGATGACCCGTACCGGGGCGGCGGCATGCGGAGAGATCGCCGAGATCACCATGCTGGCTGCGTCATTGCTGGCAGCCGATTACATGCTTCTTTGATCGGTTATTCCGGTTGCATTTCCTGATTCCGGATCTTATCCTGCAAATACTTGATCTGGGTCTGGATCGCACGCTGCATTTCCGTATCTTCTTTCAATACAGACGGCGGATTGTAATTCTGCCACAGAGACAGTGCCCTTTTGTATTCTTTCCGTTCTTCCAGCGCAGAGGAACTGCGCATCAGCTGATCCAGTTCCTGTTCGCGGAGTTGTTCCGGATCACCAACAACCTGCTCGATTCTCCCGCCGCCCGCAGTATTCACGGAACGGGGCAGTTCTTTGTTATCCGGTGAGCGGAAAAACAATAACAAAGCGATGGTCAGGAGAGATACCCCTGCGATGACTGCGGCACTGATGATGCCGACACGCATCCACGGGACACGCTTCCGGGGAGAGCGTTCTTTTTTCGGCGCAACGGGTTTCTGCATGATTTCAAGAATACGCTTATGCAATATTCCCCAGCTTTCCGGGCGGTCTTTCACGCGTTTTGCCATCATATCCCGGATCAGGTTGCGGGTCTCAACGGAAATTTCCGGACGTTTCTTGCGGATATCCGGCACGGCGGAATGACAATGTTGTGACAGGACTTCCATCTGGCTTTCGGCATGATAAGGCACATCCCCTGCCAGCAAATGATACAACGTGACACCCAACGAATAAATATCGGACCGGCAGTCCACTGTTTGGGGATCATAAGCCTGTTCCGGACTCATGTATGTGGGGGAACCCACCATGAACCGGACGGAAGTCAAATTGCTTTGTGCTGCATTATCCGAGGTCAGCATCTTGGAAATACCCAGGTCAAGCAAACGGACGTCACCATTTTTTGTCAGCATGATGTTCCCCGGCTTGATATCCCGATGGATCAAATGATGTTTGTCCCATGCGTATTCCATCACCTGACAGATCCCGGCAGCAATACGCAACGCTTCTTTTTCTTCAAAGGGACCTTTCATCGTCAAAACGGTTCTCAAGTCCGAACCATCCACATAATCCATGGAGAAAAAGGCAAAGATACCATCCATACCGGCTTCATAGACTTGCACGATCCCGGAATGACTCAGTTTTGCCAGAAAACGCATTTCCTGAAAGAAACGGTCCAGGCTGTTCTGGTTCGCACTCAATTCCTGATGAAGTACTTTCAACGCAACGATCCGGTTCATGGAGATCTGACGGGCAAGGTACACCTTCCCCATGCCACCCCCGCCGATGACTTGTCCCAGTTGATAATCTCCGATCCGCCTTCCTGCCGGTTCAAATTTCACAGGTCACTCCCCTTTTATGATCTGACTTTCTCCGTTCGCAGCTTTCACTCTGCGCCACACATAAAATGCAAAAAGACATGCCACCAGGATCCCGATCACCCGGGCAACGTTCACCGGCAGTCCCAGTCCGTACGCCTGCTTGTGAGCCGTTGAGGTCCAGAGGATATACGTTGCAATGATGAAGGTCATGAACATACCCGGGATCAATGCCACAAAACCGTTCTTCTTCTGACGGAAGAGCCACACCGCCGCCGACATCAGCGTGGATGCCGCCAGTACCTGATTCCCCCAGGAGAAATAATTCCACACATAATTGAAACTCGCCGCGCTGACATTGGACCACCACAGAAAAAACGAGATCGCAACGATCAGCGGAAGACACAGCAGAAGACGGTTTTTGATCGGTTTCTGGTCAATATGGAGCATTTCCGCCAAACTCAACCGGGTACTGCGCAATGCCGTATCGCCCGAAGTGATCGCCAGGATCACAACGGCAATGACCGTGACAAGCCCCATCCAGTATCCCAGAAACTCCGTGGTGATCTTGATCAAGGCATTGGTGGGATTGCCCGCCATCAGTTCCGGAAACTTGTTGTAAATGGCAAGTCCGGCACCCGCCCACACCATGCCGATGATCCCTTCCATCACCATCATACCGTAAAATGTGGAACGCGCCTGCCGTTCCGTTTTCATGGTGCGGCTGACAATGGGCGACTGGGTCGCATGGAATCCGGAAATGATCCCGCAGGCAATGGTCACGAACAGCAGAGGGATGATCGGGGCATGTTTTTCCGTAAACATATTTTCCCGGAACGCTTCGGATTCCTGCAGGAGAGAAGGATCCTTGATCACAGCAACCATCAAAGCTGCGAACACGGCAAAGGTACCGATCAGGAACAGAAGTCCGAAGATGGGATACACCTTCCCGATGATCTTATCCACCGGGAACAAGGTGGCGATAACATAATACGCAAACACGATGACCGCCAGGAGCCAGAACTGTTTCTCGTTGGGGATGATCAACCCGTCCGCAAGGCCCGCCGGGATATTGATGAACACTGCCACCACCAGGATCAGCAGAAGGATCATGAACCAGGAGAAGATCTTTGCGTAGACCGCACCCAAGTTGTCACGGATCAGTTTCGGCAGATTCGCCCCGTTATCACGCAGGGACATCATCCCGCCCAGGAAGTCGTGAGTTGCGCCGGCAATGAGGTTCCCGATGGGCAGGATCAGAAATACGATCGCACCGAACTTGATCCCCAGGATCACGCCGACCACCGGGCCGACTCCGGCGATATTCAACAGTTGGATGAGCATATTCTTCCAATGAGGCAGGACGACAAAATCGACACCGTCGGGATTATGTACTGCGGGAGTTTCCCGGTCGTCGGGTCCCACGATTTTTTCAATAAATCTGCCGTAAGTGAAATACCCGCCGATCAAAATTGCGATCCCTACAAGAAACAATACCATAATATCACCTCATTGAGTATTATAAAAAAAACAGAAGCAGGGAATCAAAATCGCTCCAACATATAATTGGTACGATAAAGCCGGGCGGGTTTGATGTATTCAGTGTTCAGAGGAATGAAACTCCTGCTTCCTGAATCTTACAATACATCCGCTTTCCTTAAATTGCAAGTCCGTTTTCATATTTTATAAAAAAAATATGACCATGCTCAAAGATTGTCGCGGATCAACTGCAATACCGCTCCCGCCGCATCCGGAAACGCCAGACGTTTGGACTGTTCCCCTTTCGCAATGCAGCCCCCGCGATCCGCCAGAAAACGGGAAACAAATTCCCGCATCCGTTCCCGGGTGACATCTTCATTCATAAGGATCTCCGCGCCGCCGCCGGATGCCAGATATGCCGCATTGTCGTTCTGATGCAGTTCTGCGGCAAAAGGATACGGGATCAGGAGCGCGTACTTCCCGAAGTATGCCAATTCGGAGACCGTACTTCCGCCGGAACGGCTGATGACGACATCACAGGCGGAATAGATCGTGTGCATTTCCGGCGATGCTTCCCGGAGACAGATCTTCCCCGGGAACCCGGCATGGAGTTTCTGCATTTCTTCCAGCTTGCCCGGTCCGGTCAACATAATGACTTGCAGATCTTTGACTGCCGGATCAGAGGGATCTGCATCGAAACATTCGTTGATCTTCTGCGCGCCCAGGGAACCGCCGAACACAAGCATAAGCGGCTTGGCGGCATCAAAATCCGTTCCGTACATTTCATTGAAACGGGCAACGGCTTCCGCTTTCGAAATGGGGGGAGCCAACAGAGGTTCCCGCAGAGGCAGACCGGTGAGAACGGATTTGCAGCGCAGTGTTTCCTCATTGGCGGCAGGGAAAGAAAGCGCGATGGCTTTCGCCCAGCGGGAGAGAAAACGGTTTGCTTTCCCGACCCGGGCATTGCCGTCATGCAGAAAAATGGGCAGTTTCATCCTTCTCGCGGCGAGTGCCGCAGGCAGAGAAACGGAACTGCCCATGATGAGCATGGCATCCGGCTTGAATTCCCGGATCATTTTCTTTGCAAAACGATATCCGCGGATCACGGCAAAAAAGAATTTCAGCATCTGAACCGGATTTTTGCCCGGCCGTTCATAACGGAACGACTGGGCTTTCACGCCCGATTCCGATGCGGTAACAAGCTGTTTCGGTGCATGAGGTCCCCCCAGGATCAACAGAGATTCCCCGTCATGACTGTTCACATACCGGGCAATGCCCAATCCGGGGTTGAAATGTCCGCCGGTCCCGCCGCAACTGATAATAAGCCGCATAATAAAAACTCCTTGATCTGTTGAAATTTCAGGGTACACTTTAGCACATTTTTTGTAAAATACAAATCAATTTTAAAAACCGAACATTTTTTTCTTCAAAAAGGTTTGCTTTTCGCCAAAACGTATGCTATATTAGATCGAATGCACTTATAATGTGTGCATAGTAAACAAATTTGTTTCAAAAAACAACATTAGAAAGGATTCAGGTGAAAACCGTGAAACTCTCAAAAACGGCTGTCATGGGGCTTTGTTCCATGATGTCAATCTCTGCTTTCGCAGATGATGTTCTTTCCCTCGGTGGATTGATCGCGGATGCTGCGGAAAAAACCGGAGTCGCCCAGGATGGTGTCCAGGGCATCTGGTGGATCGCCCCGGTGTGTGCCATTGTCGCTCTCGTGATGGCGCTGGTCTGTTACAAACTGATGGTGAAAGCTCCCACAGGAAATTCCCGTATGGAAGAGATCGCCGGATATGTGCGTGACGGTGCTATGGCGTATCTGAAACAACAGTATTCCAAAGTGGGGATCGTCTTTGCTATTCTTTTTGTGATCTTCCTGGTCCTGGCTTTCATGGGTCTTCAGAATCCTTTCGTTCCCGTTGCGTTCCTCACCGGCGGGTTCTTCTCCGGTCTTTGCGGGTTCATCGGCATGAAGACCGCCACCAGCGCATCCAGCCGTACCGCACAGGGTGCCAGCGAAAGCTTGAACCGCGGCTTGCAGGTCGCGTTCCGTTCCGGTGCTGTGATGGGGTTGGTCGTGGTCGGTTTCGGACTGCTTGACATCACGCTCTGGTACTTCATTCTGGATCAGGTGGTTTACACTGCCGACAACATGGTCAACGGTTTGACATTCTGCGGATTGAAACTCATTCCTGCGGGATTCGATATGTCTCATAAATTCATGGAAATCACCACCACCATGCTCACCTTCGGAATGGGTGCTTCCACACAGGCTCTCTTTGCCCGTGTGGGCGGCGGTATCTATACCAAAGCCGCGGACGTCGGTGCCGACCTGGTGGGTAAAGTGGAAGCCGGTATTCCGGAAGACGACCCGCGCAATCCTGCGACCATCGCCGATAACGTGGGCGATAACGTGGGTGACGTTGCCGGTATGGGTGCGGACCTTTACGAATCTTATTGCGGCTCCATTCTTGCCACAGCGGCATTGGGTGCTGCGATCCCGGTGGCTCTTTCCGATTCCGTGAAACTGGTGAACGCGCCCATGATCGTCGCCGGGATCGGAATCATCCTCTCCATCCTGGGTATCTTTGCCGTCCGTTGCAAAGAGGGTGCCAGCATGATGACTCTGCTCAAAGCACTCCGCGTGGGTACCTGGGGCAGCTCTGTTCTGATCCTCGTTGCCTGTGCCGTTCTGGCTGTCTGTGGCATCATTTCCTGGGGGATCTTCGGTTCCGTAATCGCCGGGCTGATCGCCGGTGTGATCATCGGTTACTCCACGGAATATTACACCTCTGACGAATACAAGCCCACCAAGGAACTGGCGGCACAGGCCCAGATGGGTCCTGCCACCACCATCATCGACGGGCTGGCTGTGGGGATGCTGTCCTCCGCAGTTCCCGTGATCGCCACCGTGCTGGCGATCATCTGCTCCTACGCCTTCGCCGGCGGGTTCACCCAGGGCACGATCTCCGGTCTTTACGGAATCGGGTTCGCCGCTGTGGGTATGCTGGCAACGCTGGGCATCACTCTGGCTACCGATGCTTACGGTCCCATCGCCGACAACGCCGGCGGCAACGCGGAAATGTCCGGGCTCCCGCCCCATGTCCGTGAACGTACGGATGCGCTTGACATGCTGGGCAACACCACGGCAGCGACCGGGAAAGGCTTTGCCATCGGTTCGGCTGCTCTGACTGCGATGGCACTTCTTGCGGCAGAAATCCAGGAAATTGAAATCTGGGGCAGAAAGTTCAATGCCTTCGGTGCGGAAACCATGGCAAAACTCAATACGCCCAAAGTGGATAACTTCACTGTCCTCGTGGATTACTTCCACATCAATATCATGAATCCGCTCTTCCTCTGCGGGATGTTCATCGGTGCCATGATGGCATTCGTCTTCTGCGCACTCACCATGAAAGCGGTGGGACGCGCTGCCGGAAGCATGGTGGAGGAAGTCCGCCGTCAGTTCAAAGAAATCGCCGGGATCATGGAAGGAAAAGCCACCCCGGATTATGCCCGGTGCGTTGCCATTTCCACAAAGGGTGCACAGCGCGAAATGATGATCCCTGCCCTGCTGGCGATCATCACCCCGGTCGCGACCGGTCTGATCCTGGGTGTTCCGGGCATCATGGGTCTGCTCGCCGGCGGTCTGACCTGCGGGTTCTCTCTGGCCTGTATGCTGAACAATGCCGGTGGTGCCTGGGATAACGCGAAAAAGCATATCGAAAAAGGCAACTTCGGTGGCAAGAAACTGCCCGATGGGACCAAGAATCCGGTTCACGGTGCCGCGGTGATCGGCGATACTGTCGGTGACCCCTGCAAAGATACTTCCGGACCTTCTCTGAACATCCTGGTGAAACTGATGAGCATGGTTGCGGTGGTATTTACTCCGCTCTTCATCAAACTTTCTCCCGCGATCCAGAGATTCCTGGGGCTGATCGACTGAGTTTGATCCTCTGTTGAAACAATAACGGGTTGCTGCATAACCTCAAAAAGGTGAGCAGCAGCCCGTTTCTATTGTCGATTCGGCTCCTGACAATTCCAACAAAAAGTTTTTGGAAGATGGGGTGCGGGGAAGATAACCTTTTTTCAAAAAGGTGTATTCCCCGCAAAGCCGTTCTTGCAGCAGCTTTTTTTTCGTCCGGAATTACAGCGTATCCACGGTTCCATCCGGCTGGTGCGCCGCCAGATAATCCGCGATCTGACGGGCAAACTCCATCCCGATCCCGGGGACACGGCGGGCGATCTCTTCCGGCGGGGCAAGCCGCAGACGGCGTACAGACCCGAACTCTTTCAGGATGGCATTTTTCCGTGCTTCGCCGATCCCTTCGATCTCATCCAGCAGGGAATTTTGGATCGCCGCCAGACGCAAGGCACGGTGATAAGTGATGGCGAAACGGTGGGCTTCGTCGCGGACCGCCTGCAACAGTTTCAGGGCAGGACGTTCCCGGTCCAGACGGATGGGTTTCGAATAACCGGGGATATAGATCTCCTCGTTCTTTTCCGCCAGCCCGATGACAGGGAATGCAGGCACGCCCAATTCCGCAAGAACTTCAATGGCAGAACTCAATTGTCCTTTGCCGCCGTCCACCATCAGGAGCGAAGGCGGTTCCGCCTCACCCGCAATGACACGACGGAAACGGCGTCCCACGGCTTCTTTCATCATGGCGAAATCGTTGGGGCCTTCCACGGTCCGGATCCGGAACCGGCGGTATTTGCCACGATCCGGTTTCCCGTCGGTAAAATGGACCATGGAAGCCACGGCAAGTGTGCCGGAAATATTGGAGATATCAAAACATTCGATGGAGTCCGGCGGGGAATCCAGGTGCAATGCGTTCTGCAGATCCGCCACGGCTCCGGGGCCCGGATTGGTCCCGTAAGACTTGGCAGTCATCAGGAAGGAACGGCGTTTTTCCAGGCAAATGGACCGCAGACTTTCAATCATGTCCCGGTACTTCGCCGCTTTTTCGAAATCTTTTGCGGTGGCAGCAGCAAGCATTTTCTCCCGGATCTCCTCCTCACATTCTTTCGTATCGCCATTCAGGATCTCGATCAGACGACGGATCTTTGCCCCGTATTCCTCTTCCGTCACTTTGCCAACACAGGGACAACAGCAATCCCGTACCGCCCCGGCAAGACAATGCGCCCGTTCCTCCGCGCCCGGATTGGCGCATTTGCAGGTCCGGAGCTTGAATTTTGCCACCAGATATTCCGCAGTCCGATACATATCGCCGCTCTTCGGGAAGGGTCCGAAATAAAGACAGGAATCATCCTTTCGGATCCGCGCGAACCGGATCCTGGGAAATTTCTCCGCGAGATCGATCTTGATCATGGGCATCCGTTTATCATCCCGCATGAGGATGTTATAACGGGGGGCGAACTCTTTGATCAGACGGGATTCCAGCAGAAGCGATTCTTCTTCCGAGCGGACAACGATGAACTCCCAGCTCTCAATGGAATTGATCAGCGAACGCAGTTTGGGATCCGCCCGTGTCTCCCGGGACGGCTGAAAATACTGGGACATACGTCGCCGCAGATTGGAGGCTTTCCCCACATAGATCACGGTCCCGAACAGGTCACGATAGATGTAACAGCCCGGTTTTGTCGGAATATCTCCGGGATAAAAGTTATGCTTTTTCAACGTCATCGGCGAGGATCGCCTTCCGTAACAGTTGAAGCGCAGATGCCGCCGCACGGTCACGGATCTGTTCCCGGCTCCGACGCAAACGCAGCTCATGGACCGTGGTCACTCCGCGCCAATGGATCCCGGCATAGACCAATCCCACAGGCTTTTCCGGTGTTCCGCCGCCCGGCCCGGCGATCCCGGTCAGAGAGATCCCGGCATCACACTGGAACCGTTCCACAATACCGTTGACCATTTCTTCCGCAGTTTCCCGGCTGACTGCACCGTAATCTTCCAGCGTTTCCGTTTTGACGCCCAACATCTGTTCCTTGATCGCATTGGCGTAGGAAACGATCCCGCCCAGAAAGATCTCGGAGGACCCGGAAACATCGGTGACAAGTTTGGAAACAAGTCCACCGGTACAGGACTCCGCAGTGGCAAGACGTGCCTTTTTCCGGCGGAGCAGCCGGACCACATCCGCGGCAAGAGAGGGCGAGGAATCATGCAGGATCGCCGTGCCGAATTCAGCACGCACATCATGGATCGCATCCCCCAGTGTCACGGGATCGGCGGACGTCAGAAACAGCCGGACGATCCCCGGGGAGGCACAGTACGCCACCTGCAGGGGATGACGGCGGGCGATGACAGGCAGCATACGGTCTTCCACTTCCGATTCGCCCAAGTCGGTGATACGGAACATCTTGGTATGAACGGGATCTTTCTGCATCTCCCGGAGCCGGGGCAGGATGTCCTGCTCGAACATGGGTTCCAGTTCGCCCGGAGGACCCGGCAGCAGAATGACTTTTGCTTTGCGGTCCTTTGTTTCCATGATGATCCCGGGAGCGGTCCCATTTTCATTTTCCACGACTTCGGCACCGGCAGGGACAAGAGCCTGATTCAAAACGCGGGAGGGTATTTCCTGTCCGGAATGGCGCATCTTCCAGAAACGGAGGATATTCGATGTGGTCGCGCCATCTTCTTCCAGACGGTATCCCAGATGACGGGCAATGGTTTCTTTTGTGAGGTCATCCGCCGTAGGCCCCAGTCCGCCACTGGTGATCACCACATCGGCATGGAGCAGAGCCTGTTCCAACGCGGCAAGAATATCTTCGGGCTTGTCTGCGATCTCCAACGCCAGCCGGGGGATGATCCCGGCTTCGGTCAGACGGCTTCCCATATACGCCAGATTGGTATTGATGGTGGAACCCTTCAGGATCTCATCGCCGATACAAAGGATGGCAACTCTCATGGTTTCTTTTCCTCCTGATCGTGGCTGATCTCCGTCAAAGCCGTTTCCACACGCTGACGCCATGTTTCCATTTCCTCATCGGTAAGGTTCTGCGGAATGTGGATCTCTTTGCCCATGACAAGGGTGATCTTTGCCCAGGGTTTCGGGATCTGGAAGCCGTCCCAGCTCTTCAAGGACCAATAACTGGAATAATTTACTGCGATCGGGATAATGGGTGCGCCCAGAGAACTCGCCACATGGATCGGACCTTTGCTCATGTGATACTTGGGTCCCCGGGGACCATCCGGCGTGAAACTGATCAGGCAACCGTTTTTCAGGTTCTTCATGGCACCGTGAAGGACTTGTACGGCTTTCCGTGAACTGGAACCGCGCACGGAGCGCACCCCGAACAGCGACACCAGGTCCGCAATGTATTGTCCGTCACGGGAAGCACTGATCACTGCCACGGTACGCTTCCGGACTTTTTTCGGGAACATGGCGGGGAAAAACAGGAGCCGGTTATGCCACAGGACGGTGACAGCCACCGGGGCTTCGTCGCTGTAAGTATACTTATCGACCAGCCCATCGGGGTCGATATCTTCGTGGCGCATCACATGGCGCAAAGTCAGCAGGATCTTACAGGGGAGCCAATAGATCCAGGTGGGAAATTTCTTGATTTGACGGAATCGTTCTTTCAGTGTCATTTTTTATTCTTCTCCTTTCCGGAACACAATCCGGAGATTTCACAGTTTTCACAGTCCGGACGACGCGCCGGACACCTTGTCCGCCCGTGTACGATAAGCAGATGAGAAAAATCCGCCCAGAGTTCCGGCGCCAACGCACTGCACAGATCCGCTTCCACTTTCACGGGATCGGTATGGCGGCTCATGCCGGTACGGGCAGAAAGACGCAGAACATGCGTATCCACAGGCAACCCCGGTATTCCCAGTGCATCCCCCAGAACCACATTGGCCGTCTTGCGCCCCACGCCTGGAAGCCGGGTCAGTTCTTCCATGGTAAGAGGGACCTCCCCATTGAATTCCGTGACCAGCATGAGCGCCATATCCCGGAGGTACTTCGCCTTTGCATGATAAAAACCGCAAGGATGAAGCAGTCTTTCCAGTTCCGTCATATCCGCCCGGGACATTGCGACGGCATCGGGATAACGCTGAAATAATGCCGGTGTTACCATATTCACTTTTTTGTCTGTGCATTGTGCAGAAAGGATCACGGCACACAACAGCTGAAACGGGGTCCCGTGATCAAGAAAACACTTCTGCGGTCCGTAAACGGACAACAGGATCTTCTGTACCGAGCGTATTTTTTCTTTCTGTTTTGCAGTCATAAATTCTCCAGACGTATCAAATATGGAAATATAGCGTTTTTTCTGAAAAAAGCAAGACGGAAACGGGAAAAATACGGCAAAAGTAACCGTTTAACGGATACGCTGGTAATTTCCGTTGGGTAATTTTTTGATCCGGCACAGGATCTCAAGCGCGATCGCAGATGCCATCACATCCGCAGGCGGAAGGTCCGTCTGTATGGATATCTGCTCCACCGAAAGAGAATCCTCTTTGCGCAGCACATCCAGGATCTTCTGTTCGTTTTCGGAAACCGGATCAAACAGCAGGTCATCCGTCTGGTATTCGCCCTCCTCTTCCCGGAACGTGGCGGCATGACTGCTCATACCCGGCAGAAATTCAAATTCCTCCAGTACATGATCAAAGTTTTCCACAAGAACGGCTCCCTTCCGGATCAGTTCGTTACACCCGTTGGAACCGGCGGCATCCGCTTCCCCCGGAACCGCAAAGAGATGTTTGCCCTGTTCCAGTGCCTGCGCCGCCGTGATGAGCGAACCGCTGTTGATCCCCGCTTCCACCACGATCGTACCCAGTGTCAAGCCGGATATGATCCGGTTCCGCATGGGAAACGAATGACGGGTCGGTGCGAAAGTCATGGGGAATTCCGTGATAACAGCTCCGCCCGCCGCAATGATGTCACGGGCAAGCGGAATATTTTCCTGGGGATGGAACCGGGCAAGTCCGCCGCCCAGTACGCCGATGGTCTTTCCGCCGGCATCCACCGTGGCACGATGGACGATGGTATCGACCCCGACCGCCAGACCACTGACCGTCACCCAGTTGGCATACGCCGCCGATTCCGCCAGATGACGCGCCATTTTTGCGCCGTAGATGGAAGTATTGCGTGTTCCCACCATGGCAATGGCGTGGGTATTGAGTTCTGCGGGCAGTTTACCCCGGATGTAAAGGCATAACGGCGGATCATGGATCTCCCGCAAGGCAGCGGGATATTCTTCATCGGCGAGCGTGAGGAGCTGCACGCCTGCCGTTTCCGCCATTTCCATTTCGTGTTCAAACGGAACATGTTTCTCCCATTGCGCGATCCGTTCTGCAAGACTTTCGCTGATCCCGCGGATCCGGGAGAGTTCCTCTGCGGATTGTTCAAAGATCCCGGCGGGCGATCCGCAGAATTCGATCAGGGCAGCCGTACGCGCCGGGCCGATCCCGTTCAGCATATTCAATATGATATACGCTTCACGGTCAGTCACAATTCGCTCCGATGGCTGTCAGGATGAAGTCTTCCGGAATATCTTCCATCACATCCGCACGTCCGATGCTCCGGGGGAGGACCAGACGGAGTTTTCCGTTCCGGTTTTTCTTGTCACCGCGCATGGCTTCCAGAATGTCCGCGGGGGAAAGTCCCTGACAGGAAACGGGCAGTCCGAACGCGTTCAGAAGTTCTTTGCATTTCGCGGCTTCCTCCGCCTTCATGATATGCAGATTGACGGAAAGGGTACACGCCATGACCATTCCAATGGAAACGGCATCGCCGTGCGACATGGTGAAGTTCCGCAGTTTCTCCATGGCATGACCGAAGGAATGACCGAAATTCAACAGCGCACGCCGTCCGCTTTCCCGTTCGTCGTCGGAAACCACCGCGGCTTTCAAACGGCATGACCGGGCGACCTGATGTGCGGTCTGGGGCAGGTCCGTAAGTCCCAGCAGGGAATCCACGGTTTCCGTGAGCAGCTGGAAGAGATCGGGATCAAAAAGGATGGCGTGCTTGATGAGTTCCGCACAGCCGCACCGCATTTCAGAAAGGGGGAGTGTTTTCAGCATGGCGACATCCATCAGCACGGCTTTCGGCTGCCAGAATGTGCCGATCAGATTCTTCCCTTCGGGCAGATCGGCTCCGGTTTTCCCGCCGATCCCGGCATCGATCATCGCCAGCAGAGAAGTGGGCAGCGAAATAAAATCGATCCCGCGCATATAAATGGAGGCGGCAAATCCCGCCATGTCACTGGTCACGCCGCCGCCCAGAGAAAAGATCATGGAATGACGGTCCAATCCGCATTGGGCAGCTTTCCGGCAAATGGCTTCCACCGTGCCGAACGTCTTGGCTTCTTCACCGGCGGGGAACGTGTAAATATCCGCAGAGACCGCGCCCGCCGCTTTCAGCTGGGCAAGGATCCGTTCCCCATACAGAGATGCCAGATGGGAGTCCGCCACCAGCAACACCTTGCGGTCCTGCACATGACGGCTGAGCAATGTTCCGGCGGGCGACTCTGTCTCCGTAAGCAGACCGGGTGCGATGTAAACCGTATAAGTGCGGGTGCCGAGATTGACCTGCACCTGTTCCGCACGTTCGATCATCATTCTTTTTCTCCCGGGGAAGTACGGCGGACTTCACAGCCCCATTCCGTCAGACGTCCGGCGATGAAATCCACCACCTTCTGCTGTTCTTCCTTGCCGGATCCTTCCACACGGAAGGGTTCGCCGAACTCAAACCATACAGGCCGATTCCGACGGACCGGCCCCAGGTCTTTCAGCCATTTCCCGTTTTCCAGGAAGTCCGTCCGGAGTGCCAGCGGGAGTACAGGAACACCGGCATGTTTGGCAAGTTTCACCCCGATGGTATTGAAATGTTCCTCATCGAACACAGCAGACCGGCTTGACTGGGGGAAAATGATCACGCTCACACCGTCTTTCAGACGTTTTTTGCCTTCCTGCATCACATGTTTGAAGTCATCTCTGGGATTGGCTCTGCCCACTGCAATACAGCCGAGACGGCGCATGATATTACCGAAGAACGGCACATGGAACAGAGATTCTTTGATCACGAAACAGAAGGGCATCCGGGGACGCAGGAATGCGTGCAGCACTGCCGTTTCCAGCAGACTCATGTGATTGCCGATCACCACCGCAGGACCGTTGGTCTTATTAGCGTTGTTCAATCCGCGCAGATGGACCCGTCCGCCGCAGCTTTCCACGATCCGCAGGTTGTCAAGAGAGTTCCGTGTCTGGGGCTCGCCATTGAACGAGGTATGCTTTGCCAGCCATCCGGACCGGCAGAAGACGAAGAAATTCCGCAGGTAGAAGGAAAGTCTGGTTCCCAGGAAAACGTATTCCCAGATACTGCGTCTTGTATTTTCCGGGGTATCGTAGGAATCTCCGGGAAACGGATTGAAATCAGGAATATCTTCAGGCATGACAAGCTCCTTCCGCTGCTTTATTGAGTTCGGCAAGTGTCACGCGTCCATCGTAAAGGGCTTTCCCCACAATGACACCTTCCAGATTGTTCAAACCGAACGAGGCAAACTTTGCCACATCTTCCACCGTGGAGATCCCGCCGGATGCCACAATGGAGCAGTCAGGCAGCATTTCACAGAGTTCCCTGATCGCGTTGAAATTGGGACCGGTCAGCGTACCATCGGTGGCGATGTCCGTGAAAATGATCCGGTTCACACCCAGAAGATACATGTTTTTTGCCAGGACCTGGGCAGAAACTTCACTGGTCTCCAGCCAGCCGCGGAGCGCGACTTTCCCGTTCTTTGCATCGATTCCGGCAACCACGCGGTCCGCCCCGAATTCACGGATGAAGTCTTCCACGATCTTCGGGGATTCACAGGCGGCTGTTCCCAGGATCACCCGGCTGACACCCAGCTCAAATGCGGCTTCGGCATCCGCAAGAGTACGGATCCCGCCGCCCAATTCGCAGGGGATCGACACCCGTCCGCAGATGGAACGGATCGCTTCTCCGTTCACGACTTTTCCTTCTTTTGCGCCATCCAGGTCCACCAGATGCAGGAATTTCCCGCCTTGGGCTTCCCATTGCGCTGCCTGATCCGCAGGACTGTCACTGTACACTGTTTCCCGGGCATAATCGCCCTGGAACAACCGGACGCAGCGTCCGCCGCGCAAATCAATTGCCGGTAAAATAATCATACTCTCTGTTCTCCATTCTATAAAGTGGTCACCAGTTTTTCCTGCGGGATCGGGAACGATCGTTCACTGCCATCATCCTGTGTTCCGGACACCCTGAAAAACAAGGTTCATACTCTAAAAGTATACATTCCGGTAATATAGCACAAGTTTTGCACTTTTGCAACATGAAAAAAATGTTTTTGGGGATTTTAGAGGGGGATTTAAAATAAATGGAGCGGGCGAAGGGGGTCGAACCCTCGACAATCACGTTGGCAACGTGATGCTCTACCACTGAGCTACGCCCGCTTATCATCTTTGACTTGCTATAATGTACTATACTTTTTCAAAATTGCAAGTCAGAATTGAAAAATTTTTCGATTTTTTATTCTTTCCCCCTCCGTTTTCATGCCGGATCAGGGAAGAAACGGCTGGATCCAGGCACACTCGTTCGCCGGATAGAACAGGGGATTATCGATCCTGCCCGGACGATCCGAATAAACGACGGCACGGACATACAGATCGTCTTCCGCCATGGTGTAGGAGCCTTCGGCACCTTCCACGGTTTTCACGGTCTGACCGATGCCTTCCGGGATCACGGTCAATCTGCGGGAGAATTTTCCTTCCGGGTCGATATATTCCTCTTTCCGGATCGTACGGTCGAAGTCACGTTTCGTCGTAATGAACTCAATATGATACTTCAAACCGGGTTCCGTCTGTGCCTTCACGGTAAGCGTACGGGTCGCCTTGTCAAACTCGATGGAATCCATCAGCACGCCGCAGCTGGCATAGAAATCGCCGCGGAGAATCGCATCACCGATGGCATCCGGCGTAAATTTATCCGGACAGTTCACCATGACGAAGCCGGTTCCATAATATCCATTCTTCCGCTTGAAATCGTCACTGTAAAAATGCGCATCGTCCGTCGCGGTGGCATAAACGATATCCTGTCCACGGTCGATCCGGTGGGCAAGGACAAAGTCCCAATACTGCCGGGGTGTCATGATAGGCGCGGCGGGCGCATTCCGATCCCGGTCACTGTTGCAAACCTCCATCACGCGGATCGTGGTATGATCCAGCAGCAGTTGCGGGTCAACATCCCAATACAGCCAGAAGGGATGGTTCAGCATGAGATAGGTTGTTCCGGTTGCTTTTTCCGCGGCTTTTTCGTACGCATTGACCATGGCATCAAAAAGCTCGTTGACGTTGGGATACTTCGGGAAGGAGAAATGTTCTTCCAGGTTGAAGCAGTTCATGTGACACTGGATCTCTCTTCCGCCGTATTCTTCATTGGGGGCAGTCAGCGTGATTTCTTCCCCGCCGATAAGCAGAAATTCATTTTCCCGCTGAAAATGTTTCCGGAGTTCCTCCATAGTACGAAGCCGGACATAGTGATGGAATCCCACATGGCGCATCGGGGAAAGACCGGGCACAGCTTCCTGTGTACGATCCCATTCTTCATAAGTCAGCATCTGGGGCCAGACATCGGGATTAAACCGGGCCTCGATCCAGAGGTCATCGTAATTCTGCAGTGTGTTGTGATCGGTGAGACAGACAAAGTCATACCCGTCATCCAGATAAGACTTGATTGCCATTTCCGGCAGACTTCTGCCGTCTGACCACAGTGTATGACAATGCAGTGAACCTTTCTTCCAATTACTCATGATACAATTCCTTATGTTGTTTATCATTGAATTGGAAATAATTTAACCGCAAAAAACGGGCTTTTCAAGTCATAACATCATCAAAATTGAAAAAATTTTGCCGTTTTTCAAGCCGGAACGCCGATCTTTTTCTTTCTGCCCGTCGCAGGATCGATACATACGAACACCATGGAAGTGGTCAGGATCTCTTCATCATTCACCCGGACGACTACCTCGAACCCGACGGAGGACTCCCGGACTTCCGGGTTCCGCACATAAAATTTGACCACGGAATTCAGTTTTGCCGGCTTGTGAAAGATGGTCTCCCCGATCTTCCAGGTGACGAAACACTCTTTGTAGGTGTTGAAAACATACAGCGCACCCGCTTCATCCAGCCAGTCAAGCATACGTCCGCCGTACAGATTTTTGTTGGATCCCAGATCGAATTGTTTCACAAAATGAGATGTAATAAGTTCTTCGTTCATTGTCCCCTCCCCTTATTCATTCAAAAAGATTTCAGCGATCTTATCCCATGCGCCTGCTTCCGGTAACGCCATCTGACGTCGCGAGATCGGTGCCAGCAGATACGGGCCGCAGAAACCGCGCCGTTCCAGACGCCGCAGCCAGGGTTCCAGATGTTCTTTCCGGATCCGGCAGCCGCTGTCGGCATCGTATATGAACGTCACGGACCGGACCTCAAACACGAGCAGGTCCGCCGTCTGCGTGATCACACGTTCCGGTTCTTCCAGTTCGTAAGGATGCACATCCAGACGCAGTTTCACCTGTCCGATCAGGGTACGGCGCAGAAAACGGTTCATTTCCGATGGAGAAAAACGGGACGGGACACGGTACGGAAGCAGCAGGGTCTGTTTCGTCCGGTAAAGTACCGGTGCCAGCAGTAACAGGATCCCCCGTACTGCATCCTCTGCAGCCGGGTCGGTCAGGATCTCTTCCATGCCGAAATCCAGGGAGACCGTATTCACGCCGTTCTGCCACAATTTTTCACACAATGCGCCACATTCACAGGCAAATTCCCTGCGGTGTTTTTCGGGAGCCGTCACAATGGCACGGCATACCTGCGGATCCATGATCGAACCGCAATGCAGAACGGGATATTTCTTTTTCTCGTGGGATGCGGCATATTTTTTCTCGCCGAGCCAGGAATCCATCGGCAGTTCCGCCCCGGAAAAATGCCCGATCGCGGCAAAGTCCCGGATCTCTGCGGAGGGAATGTTCATCCGCCCCAATGCCATCCCGAAATGCCGTTCCGCCGCCCGTTTCATTCGCCGAATCCCGCGTTGAGAAGATCATCCATGGTGATCTCTTTTTTCGGCGACTTGCCATCATCCCTGCCCAACATGACGGCAAGCTGATGCTGCACATATTTCCCGATGAGATCGCCTTCCAGATTCACCCGCGCACCCGGTTTACGGTCACGCAATGCAGTGTGCTCCCAGGTCGTCGGGATGATACAGACCGTGAAACCCGTTTCCTGCAGCGATGCCAGAGTCAGTGAGATCCCGTCGATGGCAATACTGCCCTTCGGTGCCAGATAAGGTGCGATATTTTCCGGCAGAGAGACCGTAACTTCCAGATCCGAACCGCGCCGTTCGCATCTCAGGATCTCACCCGTGCCATCCACATGACCCGTCACGATATGTCCGCCGAATCTGCCGTTGGCAGAAAGTGCGCGTTCCAGATTCACCACGCCGCCTTTGGGCAGTTCACCCAGATTCGTACGCCGGAATGTTTCCGCAAGCACATGAAATGTAAATTGTTTCCCGCTCCATTTTTCCAGTGTGAGACACGTCCCGTTCACCGCAATGCTTTCCCCGTGTTCCGGATCCGCAAACGGTTCATCCATCTCAATGACAAGTTTTCCCGCTTCCCCGGATAATTGACGGTCCGCGATCCGACCCAGTTTCTGTATGATCCCTGTAAACATGACTTCAATTCCTTTCCGGATATCCCGATATGATCCAATCTTCGCCCGCTTTCCGCAGTTCCGCTGAACGCAAACGCCACCCGTCCGCGATCCGCTCCGGGTCCGCGCCGCCCACAACAGGACGACTCCCCCGTCCCCCCAGGATCTTCGGAGCGATGTGCATTTCCATCTTGTTGACGACACCCGCATGGAGTGCCGATGCCGCAAGTTCACCCCCGCCTTCCAGCAATAACATCGTCACCTGTTCCCCGCCGATCCGGGCGAGAAACGCGTTCCATTTTTCTTTGTCGGAAACATCCGCACATTCCCAGCCTTCCGGCAGTTCCAGCGCACGATGAGATGCCACAAAACGACGGGGCGTTTTCAATACTTTGCCGTCCGCCCGCCGAACCGTCAATGACGGACGATCGATGCGGTACGTTCCGCTGCCCACCATCACGGCATCCGCCTGCATACGCAAAGCCATCACATGTTTCCGTGCTTCCGGTCCTGTGATCCATTGTGAGGATCCACCCGCCGTTGCGATCCTGCCGTCAAGCGTCTCCGCCATCTTCAATACCACAAACGGAGTCCGTGTCCGGATCCAATGAAAAAAGACTTCGTTCAGCTTTTCACAGGCAGGACGGCATACGTCTTCTGTTACCGTGATCCCGGCATCCCGCAAGACACAGAATCCGCGTCCCGCATGAGCCGGATTCGGGTCCGGGCAGCCGACCACCACACGGGCGAACCCGTGCTGAATGATGGCATCGCAGCAGGGCGGCGTTCTTCCGAATGTGCAGCAGGGTTCCAGCGTTACATAGATCGTTGCGCCCCGTGCCAGAGCCGGATCGTTCAGACTCCGGATCGCTTCCACTTCCGCATGAGGCATCCCTGCACGGTGATGATAGCCTTTTCCGATCACAACACCGTCACGGACGATCACCGCACCGACCGCAGGATTCGGACTGACGTGTCCGATACCCCGTCGTGCCAGGCGGATCGCCTGCTGCATGAATTGAATATCTGCCTGCTGCTCCGTCATGATTTATTCCGCAATGGAAAACACGGCTTTCCCGTAAGACTCCGGAGAGAATTCCTGCAGGTCGTCCGGTGCTTCCCCTACCCCGATATACAGGATCGGCAAATGGAATTCCTGTTCCACGGCACACGCACCGCCGCCCTTGCCGGTCCCATCCAGTTTTGTAATGATCAATGCACTTGCACCGGCGGCGGCAGCAAATTCCCGCGCCTGGGACAACGCATTCAAGCCCAGAGAGGCATCCATGGTCAGGATCGTTTCATGGGGTGCTTCCGGCATCAGTTTCTGCACGATACGACGGAGTTTCGTCAACTCATCCATCAGACTTTTCTTATTCTGCTGACGGCCCGCGGTATCGATCAGAAGGTAATCCACATTCTTTGCCATCGCCGACTGCACGGCATCATAGGCAACCGCCGCCGGGTCCGCCCCCTGTTTGGATGCGATCACAGTGGCACCGGAACGCTCGCCCCACAATTTCAACTGTTCCACCGCCGCCGCACGGAACGTATCACAGGCGGCAAGCATGACTTTTTTTCCCTGTTTCGTCCATTGACAGGCAAGTTTCCCGATACTGGTGGTCTTCCCGCTGCCATTCACCCCCAGAAAAAGGATCACAGTGGGACCATTCTCCGCCGTGCGGAGCGGTCTTGCCCCCGGCGTCAGCATGGTCGCGATCGCGGCTGCTGCAACTTCCCGGGCATCCTCGGAACTCTTGATCTCGCCCAGTTTATACCGGTTCCGGATATCTGCCACGATCTTCTGCGATGCCGCAGGTCCGAAATCGGATGCCAGGAGCGTGCGCTCCATTTCCGTAAACGTGGAATCATCCCAGTTCTTGACATCCGTGAACACACTGGTAAACGTACGTCCGATGGCTGTCGCAGTCTTCTGCAATCCTTCTTTCAACTTGGAGAAAAAAGACATGATCGATACCTTATTCTTCCTCTTGCTTTGCCGGAGATCCTTTCAGCGTATTCTTTACGCTGTTCAGGATCCCGTTGATGAACGTGCCGGAGTTTTCCGAACTGAATTGCTTGGCGATCTCAATGGCTTCATTGATGCTCACCAGCGGCGGGATCCCTTCCGTGAATTTCATTTCATAGATCGCGATCTTCATGATGTTACGGTCGACCACAGACATACGGTCGGAATCCCAGGCATGAGCGAAACCGGTAATGATATCCATGATCTCATTTTCGTTTTCGTTCACACCGGCGATCAGTTTTTCCGCATAATTACGCGCCTTGCGGAAAATCCGGTTCGCAGGAAACTCGCCGGACTCTTCCGCCTGAAGAAAAAACTGTTCCCGCATCGCATCGGTACATTCGCCGCCGGTCACATCACACTGATACAAAAACTGCATGGCAAGTTCACGTCCCATGCGTTTGTAATTCATACGGGCAAGCTGCTGATCTTTTTCCCCGACACTTGCTCTACGACGGGGTGCTGCTTTTTCCTGATCCATGTAATCAAAGCCCCCGGTCTATGGCTTTCGTCAAATTCGCCATCTCGATCGCAGAAACGGCAGCATCCGCTCCACGGTTCCCCGCTTTCGTGCCGCTGCGTTCGATCGCCTGTTCGATATTTTCCGTGGTCAGCAGAGAATAGATCACAGGCACGCCCGTATCCATACCGATCTGCGCCAGACTCTTGGAGACCTGACTGTTGATGTAGTCCGCATGTGCGGTCGCGCCCTTGATCACAACACCAATGGCGATCACGGCATCATATTCTCCCTTCGCCAACATCTTTTTCACGGCAAAGGGCAATTCATAAGAACCGGGGACCCATGCCACGGAAACGTCATCTGCATTCCCGCCGTGACGGACAAACGCATCCACTGCGCCGCCCAGGAGTTTGCTCACAAAAAATTCGTTGAACCGGGCGCAGACCACCGCGAGTTTCAATCCGGAGGCGTTCAATTCGCCTTCGTATACGTTCTTCACTGTCTTGTCCATTGTTTCTTATCCTTTCTTCTCTTTTGGTATGTTTTATTCTTTACTGTTTTCTGTCAGATTCAAAAGATGACCCATCTTTTCCTTCTTCGTTTCCAGATAATGACGGTCATGTTCGTGGGGCGGGATCTCAATCGGCTCACGGCAGACGATCTCCAGACCGTATCCGTCGATCCCGATGAGTTTCTTCGGATTGTTCGTAAGAAGCCGGACTTTCTGCACACCGAGATCCAACAGGATCTGTGCGCCGAGACCATATTCCCGCAAGTCCGCCGGGAACCCGAGTTTCAGATTCGCTTCCACAGTGTCATAGCCCTGTTCCTGCAATTCATACGCACGGATCTTGTTTTCCAGTCCGATCCCGCGTCCTTCCTGCCGCATGTAAACGATCACGCCCCTGCCCTCTCTGGCAATTTGACGCATCGCTTCATGAAGCTGGTCCCCGCAATCACAACGGGCGGAACCGAACACATCGCCCGTCAGACATTCACTGTGGACACGGACCAACACCGGTTCCGATGTCGTCACATCCCCCATCACAAGGGCAAGATGCGCCGCGCCATCCACTTCCGAACGGTATACGCGCAAACGGAAGTCGCCGTAACAAGTCGGCAATGCCGCTTCCGATTCCTTCACGACCAGTTTTTCCGTACGGCGCCGATACGCCACAATGTCCGCGATCGAACACAGCTTGATCCCGAATTTTTCACGGAATTTCAACAGATCATCCATCCGCGCCATCGTGCCGTCTTCATTGGTGATCTCACAAATCACACCGGCAGGCTTGTATCCGGCAAGGCGCGCCAGGTCTGTGGAGGCTTCCGTGTGACCGGTACGCTGCAATACCCCGCCCGGACGTGCCGCAATGGGGAAAATATGCCCCGGGATCCCGAAACATTCACGGGTAACGGAGGGATCCAGAAGTTGTTTGATGGTATTGGCACGGTCAAACGCGCTGATCCCGGTGGTACCGCCCTTCAACGCATCCAGACTTTCCGTGAATGCGGTCTGAAAATGGTCAGTGGAAGGCGGACGCAGGATCTTCAACTGTTTCGCCCGTTCTTCCGTAATGGGAGCACAAACGAGTCCGCGTGCATGTGTAATCATAAAATTGATGATCTCCGGAGTAACACATTCTGCCGCACAAACGAGATCCCCTTCATTTTCCCGGTTTTCGTCGTCCGTAACGATCACGAGTTTCCCCGCGCGTATATCTTCGATCACGCTTTCCACAGAGTCGAACTTCACTTCCATATATGTCAAACATCCTTTCTCTCTGTTTTGTTCACCCGAAACCCTGTCTGAAAATCAAACAGGACCCCCGCCCGGGATTTTCAACTATCCTATACTATATCATTCAAAACGGCTTTCTGCAAGTTTTTTTTGAAAAACTTTTTAAATTCCGCTTGCATTTTTCAAATACCATGATATATTAACCATACTTTCAAGCGGAGAGATGGCCGAGTGGTCGAAGGCGCAGCATTGGAAATGCTGTGTAGGCGCAAGTCTACCGTGGGTTCGAATCCCACTTTCTCCGCCATTTTATTAAAATAAAACTTGTGTAGGTTTTTAATTACACTTGTATATTCTATTGATTAGGAACAGTTTGCAAAAAACCTCAAACTGTTCCTTTTTCGTTTTCAGAATTTGGTTCTATACGCAAATTTGCCTCGCATAACAAGTTGTAATTTCTGAAAAGGGTGGATACCTTCCTCAAATTTTCATTTGACGGAAAGAAAATCCAAGTTTTTTGCATTGTTCCTGCCAACTGTCCGGCAAACCTTCCGTGAGCTGTGCCAATGA
>JAZNVL010000009.1:0-9586 GCA_045592785.1 Victivallales bacterium
TATAAGATTTTACAATCCTTTTGTAATAGTAAACGCACAAAAAGAAGCCATTATGATCCATGAAAAAACCTTTGTAAGACTAAACGCACTTTGTCTCTCTTCAAAATTCACAAAAGTGCATTTAATTTTGCAATTCACCAAAAACCACATTCCCTGCGTTTGCATT
This sequence comes from Victivallales bacterium, assembly GCA_045592785.1. GTDB lineage: Bacteria > Verrucomicrobiota > Lentisphaeria > Victivallales > UBA1829 > RGIG8244. The sequence goes on from JAZNVL010000009.1 coordinate 167, forward strand.
TCACGGAAGTGCGATTACATTATGCGTGGAACAACGGAAAGGAATCATTATGAACAGTTTTTATGACTTTGAACGGGAAGCCTGGAGCACCATTGAATTTACATTGGAAGGTCCCGCCGGAGAAACCGTGGAACTCGCCGTGGGCGAATGTTTGACCGGGAACCGTCTGAACCGGGAACCGGGGGGATCACGGATCTTCCAGTCCAATACCGTTACGCTTTCCGGCGGTACGGATCATTTCCGTTTTGTGCCGAAACCGGGCGGGATCCAGAAGATCGCCATGAAGTCCCCCTTTCCTTACGAGATCATCCCGTTCCGTTACGCGGAAGTCAATGGAAACTGTCGAGTGATCGAAGTCAAACGCACCCCGGTCTTCCCCGAATGTTTCGATGACGATGCGGCGCATTTTGAATCGGACAACGACGATCTGAACCGGATCTGGGAAATGTGCAAGTACACCATGAAGGCAACCGCTCCCTTCGGCGTATTCATCGACGGCGAACGGGAACGTCTGCCTTACGAAGGTGACACCTATATCAATCAGTTGGGCTGGTTCTGCTGCTGTACGGATCCCGCGATCCCCCGCCGGTCACTGGAATTTCTTTTTGAACATCATACCTGGCCCTTCGAATGGTTCCTCCTGATGCCGCAGATCGTGAAGGATTATATGCTTTATACCGGGGACACCGCCATTTTCCGGCAGGTGGAAACAAAACTGGAAGAATGTCTGCTGCCGGAATTTCTCAATGAAGATGGACTGCTTGCGGAAAAGGAAAATCCCATGACCTGCCGTACCATCGTGGACTGGCCGCACACCGAACGGGACGGGTATGAAATGGGCAATGTGAACCTGGTCTCCAACTGTTATTATTATGCCGCGCTCTGCATCATGGCGGAACTCTCCGGCAAAGCGGAATACGCGCACCGTGCAGAACAGGTCAAGTCCATGATCCGCAGCAAATTCCTGAAAAACGGAGTCTTTGTGGATTCGGAATCGAGTACCCACACCGCACTCCATTCCTCCCTGTTCGCGCTCCACTTCGGACTGGGCAACGCGGCGGAATGTCCCGGCATCGCAAACAAAGGCATGGCGTGTTCGGTGTACGGATCCCAGTTCCTGCTGGATTGCTGTTTCAATAACGGAATGGCGCAGCACGCCATGGATCTGCTTCTTTCCAGAGAGATCCGCAGCTGGAACAACATGATCGCCAAAGGTGCCACGATCACCATGGAAGCCTGGGACGATTCCTTCAAGCCCAATCAGGACTGGAATCACGCCTGGGGTGCCGCGCCCGCCAACATCATCCCGCGCCGGATCGCGGGGATCCGCCCCATCGCATACGGGTTCAAACGGTTCGTCTTTGATCCGCAGCCTGCGGGTTTGAAACGGTTCTATTTGAAACACCCGACCTGCGCCGGAACGATCGAGGTCATGTACGAAAACGGCGTGGCGCGTCTGACGGTCCCGGAAGGAACGGAAGCGGTATTCCGGGGAGAATCATACGCCGCCGGGGAACATTGTTTTTCACTGTGACAATAAGTCAGATATAGCTTTTCAGGAAGAGGATATCCAGCTGGATATCTGACCGGTACACTGCCATCTTCTGTTGCAATTCGTGATGGATCTCCTCCTGACTCATGCCGTACCGATGGGGGATGAGCAGGTGGAAGACCAGTTTATTGACTTCATCCGTCTCATCTTTCTCCAGACGGAAGTCATAGAGTTTGAACTCGCTGTCGAATTGCGCGATCACATTTTCCATGCGGCCGCGCCAGAGAATGATCTCCGGATGCTTCTTGTTGTAGGGATCGCCGTGGAGAAGAAGGTGTACGGGGAGTGCTTTCGCGACAGCGACTTCCGCATTTTCCAAAATATCATGAGCGGAAAAACGGTCGCCGTCACTGGAGATCTCCGCGTGCGCCGTGACATAATACGAATTCTCTCCGTAATTGTGGATCATGATGTCATGCACGCCATCGATCCCGGGAGATGCCAGGATCTGCTGACGGATCTTTTCCACCAGTTCGGAGTCCGGCGGTTCGCCCAGAAGTTTGCTGACCGTATCTTTGAGGACACTCCCCCCTGCCCAGAGGATCATTCCGGCGACCACGATCCCGGCACAGCCATCCACGGGGAAATCGGTATACCGGGAAGCGATGAGAGAGAGGATGACAAGGATGGTCCCGATGCAATCGCTCAAACTGTCATACGCCGCCGCCCGGATCACGTCGGACCGGATCCGTTTGCCGATTTTGCGGTAGAAGAAGAAAAGCCAGCATTTCACCACGATGGCGGCGGAAAAGATCAACAGTCCCGTATTGCTGCATTCCACCGTCGACGGACGGAAGAGTGCCATCACGGAATCTTTCAGAAAACTGATCCCCAGTCCCATGACCAGCAGCGCGACCACCAGTCCCGCCACATATTCCGTTCTGCCGTGTCCGAAAGGATGTTCCGCATCCGGCGGCTGACTGGAAAGACGGAACCCGACGATGGTGATGATACCCGATCCGGCATCGGAAAGATTGTTCACGGCATCGGCAGCCATGGCGATACTTCCGGAGATCACAGCAAGAGTCACTTTGACAACGGCAAGCAGAAGATTGCAGATGATCCCGGTGATGCCGCTGACAACGCCGCACCGTGTCCGTTGAGCCGGAGTGGGCGTATCTGTCATGCCCGGCACGGCGTATTTGAGAATAAGAGATGTCAACATAAAAAATATCCTTCGCACTTTATTCAGACGCAATGTAGCACACTTTTGAAAAAATGCAACAGGAATTCCCGCGATACGCCAAAGAAAAGTCCGGAATACCGTAAAAAATATCCACCCTTTTTTTCTGTATGATATTTTTTACTTCGCCAGACAATCGGACTGGATCTTTTCCAGTCTGGCTTTCAGCGCGGCAAAGCCGTCTGCAAGCTCCCCGGAAATATCACCAAGCAGAGTTTCCAGTGCTTTCCCCGCAGGAGAATCCGGATAATGTGCCAGGATCGCCTGGGCATCCCCGTAGATCTCTTCCACCGCATCCACCTGTTCGATGGCGCTCCGGTAAATCTTCAACAGCGCAAGTTTATTCGTTTCATTGTTGATGTTGGAATAGATCTTTTCCCCGTCGATGGCGGACCGGATCGCGGTCACTGCCGGGAAGAGTTTGCGCATGATGCCGGTGAACTTGGAACTGATCGCCGGATCGTGTCCTTCCGGGAAAATGTGCTGCGGATCCACGGGACAGGACATCTTGAAGTGGTCGTTCCGGTATTTTTCCCGGATGGCTTTATCACGGAAATCCGGGATCTCCATGACTTCGCCGCCCGCCTCATGACTCTTCACCGCCATGATCCCGGCAAGGGTGACATCGCACGCCGCATACACATCCCAGGGGGACGGCGTTCCGTAGAGGATTTCACGGGCAAAGTAATACAGTTCCCAGAAATCGCCGCCGCCGTGCCCGTTCTTTTCCGCTTCTTCGCCCATGCTTTCCCATTCGGGCGTAACATGGAACCGGGGTCCGCTGCCGTGTGCGCCGAGACAAAGAGACAGATCATGAAGCAGGGATTCCGCGGAAGCACGGGTCCCCCAGAACCGTTTGCCGTTATGATAGTTTCCGGCGGAAGAACCGCAGAGATTGCGCATCACGCCGCCGTTGCTCATCTTGATCATGGAAGGACAGGGCTTGCCCCAGTTGGTTTCCGGCAACGCTCCGGCAAGGGAGGGCTCCGGCATCGCGCCTGTAATGGAGACGGGGCGGAGTCCGGTGATCTGCATCAGCGGTCCCAGAGAATGGGTGTTGTAATAATGGAAGTCCAGAATGGAACGCCAGGAATGAGCGGTATATCCCGGTTCCACCGGAGGCCAGCCCTTGGAATTATAACAGTAGGAGAGATCGCGGCAGTCATGGAGATATTCAAATTCCGCATACTGAAATTCGCCGAAGAAGCCTTCCCGGTACAACTTGGCAAGATACATGTTTTCCTTGGTGAACGGGTAATTTTCCAGAAGATTGTAGACTTTGCCGGAGCGTTCCACCGCTTCCACCAGTTTCACACCTTCCGCCGGCGTGAAGAATGAAGTGACTTCGCACATGACGTGCAGTCCTTTTTCCAATGCCCGGATGGTATGATCGGCATGGGAAATGAAGAACGTGGCGATCAGGACCGCGTCCATGGGAGTATTGAGAAACTCTTCTTCATCGTCCGTGATGAATGCATCCGGACATTTCTCTTTGAACTGGTCCCGGATGATCGGATTGTAATCACACCCGGCAACGATCTCATAGTTCAATGCATTCGCAGCATTCATGAACGTGCCGCCTCTGCCCAGTCCCCAGATACCCAGACGGATCTTTCTTTCAGTGTCAAAAAACTTACCCATGATAATTCCTTTCTGTTGTTTGTTTTATTTGTGGTACGGGACTAATATAATATCCGGAATTATAATTTGCAAATCCGGAAATGTGTGATATTGTAAAGAAGTTTTATAAAAAACAAATAGGATTATAAATAATGAACATCCAAATCAAAGAACTCATGTATTACAGCATCGCGCAGACGTTCGTTCAGACTCTGCCCATCACCTATTTCGGGCTGTTCGTCGCCGGGATCGAATACATGCACGTCAGAACACCGGACGGAGCCGCGTTCGATGTCACGGACGGCACGCTGGTATTGTTTCCCCCGGGGACCGTTCTGGATTTCCGTTTCAATTCCAGCCGGTGCAATTACTTTGCATTATGTGATATCGAAGGGATGTCGGGGAACCGTCTTGCGTTTTGTAACGGGCTCGAACTGGCTTATTATGTGAAACTCAACGGCAAACGTTTGAACCTCATACACGATCAATTCGAACGGGCGGAAAAACTGGCGAATTCCTCGATCCAGCGGAACCGGAAGGCGGCGGAACTGCTTCTCTGCGGAATCCTGGCGGAATTCGTCAAGCTTTCCGAAACGGTCACGCCCAGGATCCCGGAACCTCTGCTCCTCTTAAAACAGAAGATCGATGCGGACAGTGGTTTTCAATCCGACATTGCGGAACTGATGGAAGAGATCCCCGGCAGTGCAGGACACCTCCGCCGTTTATTCCGGGAGCATTACCGGATCGGCATTGCGGAATACCGTGCCGGGTACCGCCTGAAAATGATCAAGACATGGATGCTGGATCACAAGCTGAACATGAAAGAGATCGCCGATCTCGCCGGAATGAAGAACGTCACACACCTGCATAAATTCATCCGGACACATTGCGGCATGACGCCCGGCGAGTTACGGCACAGTCTCGGCAGATGACCGCCCTCCGCCGTTTCAGATCTTGTGACTGGTACGGGCAATGACGTTATCCTGGATCGCCGGGGCAAGCCGGGTAAAGTAACCGGGGAAAGAGATGGGCGCACTTCTTCAGAAGGCGTTCGATGCCCGGCTGGATGGTGTTTTCTCCAACCGGGAAGGTGCGGAACAATGGCTTTGCGATCAACTTTCTACCCAATGAGGGGCGCGTCATAAGTTGAAACGTTTATTCTCCGCCGGGTACGGATAAGTACGGATGGGTACGGAGATGTGTATCTTCCTCTGTACGTTCCATCTTTTTTTCAGTTTTTTTCAAATAATTTGCAAAAAACCTGCATTTTGGCAGAAAATCACAATAGATTGGCAGAATATTCTATTGCTTTTTTGTAAAAAATGAGTATAATTATATGGTACAACAAAATACAATCCAAAGGAGTACATTATGAAAACCGGAAAAGCCACACACCGTTTCACGCTGATCGAACTGCTTGTTGTAATTGCCATCATCGCCATTCTGGCATCCATGCTTCTGCCCGCTCTGGCGCAGACCAAAAACCTGGGCAAACAGGTATTGTGTGTTTCCAACTGCAAAGGGATGGCTCTTCTCTGTTCCATGTATAACGACCAGAACAACAACTGGATGGTCCCCAGGAGTCAATTGCGCAGAGACGATCACCGGCTCACCGGGACCAATGGAGCGTATATGCATGATGCACACAAAGGCCTTTCTCACTGGTGGAAGGACCTTATCATACTTTCCGCCGACAGTCGTGCAGCCAAGGGATTCTGGTATTGCAAAGATATGTGGAACGTGAAATGGCTGAGCTGTCCCAACGGCACAAAATGCAATCGATCCACCAGCAGACATCATGAATGCTGGGCATACGGGATGCAGTCTGCCAATCTGGCAGACAATGCCACTCAATTGCCCTTATGGATGGCTCATTACAGACAGATCACCCGGATGTACCGTCCTTCCATCAAAGTCAATATTTACGACGGGATGCCCGGATATCAGACTCTTCCCGGCAGCCGGAATCTGGGCTCGTACCCCAATGCCACGGGTTTCGCCCGTCGGGATATTATGAATGGACGCCATGACGGCAAGATCGTCGCCACGTTCTTTGACGGCCACGTCAGCACACTCAAAACGGTGCGGGATGGCAAAGGATATGATCAGAACCGGGTCCGGTGGAACGGAAACTGGGATCCGGCGGAAACAAACCCGAAAGACTTCTGTTTCAATTGATCGTGTTATATTGCAATGCTGTTCCGGAAATTCAAACGGGTATTCTCCCGTACGCTTTATAAAGATCAGATGATCCTCACCGGCAAAATGGATTTTGCCAAAGATTTCATCCACGATACACGGGGGGATCTCTACCCCATTATCACGGCATCCCCGGACTGTCAGGAGATGATCCGGGAGAATATGTGGCAGATCATTTCCGGGGAAACCGAACGCATGTTCTGCCGGTTCATCCCGTATCTCACCTGCGAAATGCGTGCGGAGACCGGGGAAAACGCATTTGCCGGATTCGGTTATCATTTCAACGGGACTGCGATCCGGATCATGATCACGGCAGCGGACATTCTTTTTCACGCAGAGGGGGAAGAAGAACAACGGATCCCCCTGCCCTCCGGCACCGACACTGTGAAACAATGGCTTGTCACCTGTCGGCCCGGTGCATTCGATGTTTATTTACGCAAAAACGGCAAGGCGGAGTTTCTCGGCACGTTCCATTCGGAATCGGCAGAGAACATCCAGGCGTATGAAGTATATTCCGACGGCTTTGTCACCGCGCTGGGCGGTAACGGTGTCACGATACATCAGGTTTCCGCAGGCGTGGATAACGGTGTCTCCACCGCCGATATCCGTGCCATCCGTTATGAAGACGGGACGCCCATGGTGGAGAACGGACGGATTTTTTTCACCGTTTCCCTGCGGATGGAGGAACAGCAATATCAAGGGATCTATGCCTGGGTTCCAGGCACTGCGGACTTCACACTCACGGGCGTTTTGTTTTACGATGCCGGGGACGGGATCCGGGCAAATGATGTTGCGGCATCCATTCTGTATCACCGGACGGAAAAACAATGGCTTCTCTGGGTCTGCTCGTTCAGCCATGGACATATTCCGGGGCACAGTGCGTTCACCGGGGATCCGCGGTACGGGGTCAATGTGATCGACATCACGCTCATGCCGCCCATGTCCGCCGATGATCCGACGACGGCATTTCTGGGAAAAGCCGGGGATGAAGACCCGGATTTCGTATACGATCCCGTCACGGGCAAATGGCACATGGCGATCTGCCGGATCGCGCCGGAAACCACATCATACCGGTATTATTTTTATGAATCGGACTCCCCGTTCACAGGATATCATTATATCGGGCGCGGCGAACCGGGCGCAGAAACGGGCGGTTCCTTCGTCACCATCAACGGCGAACGCTGTTTCATCTGCGGCAATGACTTTGAGAAACGCTCCGATTACCGGATCTACCGGAAGGACGGCATGGAAACGCCCGCCTTTGATTTTCCGGATGGCGGATTCCGCGGCTGGGGCACCATTCTCCCGGTCAAACAGGGAAGTCGTTGTCATTATTACTGGCTGACGTTTGACCGTCACAAAGGCAGCAATTACAATTGGAGTTACGGAAACCTCTACTGTTTCGAAGGAGAATTGCAGTAAAAACGGTGATCGGAAGATCAAGCATCCATCACGGCAGACTCAATTGCATCAGCAGTAATGTCTTTCTCATAGAGGATGGGACGTGCCATACAAATCCGGATAAAAATGGGTCGCAGCAAACGGGCGACGTAAGGACGGCGGTTTTTCTTTTTCGAAAACACATCTTCCACGAAATTCTTTTTCCCTGCGATAAGAGTATCCAGTTCCATTGCGGCTTTTTTGATTTCTTCCTCATTCAGGCAAAATGAAGCTGCGATCAATTTAAATTCATCACTTACCAATGCCATGATCATGACGGAGTCGTCCTCATCAACAGAAAAATGCAAATCATCGTTATCCTGTTTTTCGGGTTAATGCGGATATTGGTTCCGGTATTGACGGGGCGACATGCCGATGATTTTCCGGAAAACACGGGAATAGTAGAACTCATTGACGAATCCGGTGCCTGCTGCGATCTCTTTCAACGGTTTGCCGTTGTTCAACAAGGGGATCGACTGTTCGATCCGGATCCGCTGCAGGCGATCCCAGATGCTTTCATGATATGTCGCCCGGAATTTATGAGTGAGCGTGGACTGACTGCACCCGAACTTCTCTGCCAGCTGTTTCATGGTGAAATGCGCCATGTAATGCTGTTCGAGAAACTCCAGGAGCCGAAGTGCCAGCGGTTTTACGTCAGTCACGCTTTCCGCAAGCACATAATTCCAGTCCGGGCCCGCAGGCGCGGAAATCGTTTCCAGTAATTCCATCGCCTCCTGAAATGCCCCGCAGAATTTCCAATATCCCTGATTCCCCAGGCTGGCGGCGTCGGCACCCTTGCGGATACAGGCAAGCAGACGTCTGCCCGGGTCGTGGATCCGGGCGAATCCCTGGCTGTTGGAAACAAGATCCCGGATGCAGCGGTTCTCCCCCGAAAACAGAAAATATGCGCCGCCCATTCTGCCCGCCGGATTCCGTTCCATATACGACGTGCCCGGCGGATAAAGATGGGCTGTCCACGCCGGACGGGAGATCCAGTCCAATGTCCCGGTCCGCCCCTCGCTGCCCCCGACGAGACTGTAATCCAGCACCCAGAGATCTTTCACGAAACCATTTGCCGTACGGACTGTATCGGATGAATGTGTCCAAACGCAAGCCGCGGCGGGTCGTGGTTTTTCTGCGAAATCGGAGAAAAAGAACCCCTGTCTTTCCGTATGCTCCATAAAAAGATCTCCTTTTGCTGTATCGTATATGTTTTTACTGCATCATCTATTGCATTTCTGTATGTTATGCTGTATAATATATAGCGTTAAAGATAAAAAATCAACGGTAATGTCAAAGGAAATATGAAAAATTGAAAACTAAAGAGTGCGAACGGGAAGTACATCCGAACCCGTCCGCAGTCAAGCCGAAAATCGGCATAATCGGTCGCATTAATGCTCCCTTTTATTCCGTTTTAGGCTGTGAC
>JAZNVL010000010.1:0-113904 GCA_045592785.1 Victivallales bacterium
CAGACCGGGATTTTGCTATTGCCTTCTTTCAGATTCCACCTCACGATGGACACCCTTGGCTTTCGCTAACAGTTCCTACTGACAAGCCTGTATCGGACTTTCACCGACGAGTCAATGCGCGTGCCGCGCATACTAAAAAAACGCACGCTTCTGCGGGAAAGCAGAGCGTGCGCTTTTTTGTATCGATCCGTAAGATCAATAACGATGCTGTTTGCTCTTCGCCAGGGTACGGAGACGGAGAGAGTTCAGGCGGATAAAACCGGTGGCATCCGTCTGATCGTACACATCATCCTTTTCGAAGGTGGAAAGCAGATCGTCGTAAAGGCTGTAGGGAGATTTACGGCCGGTGACGTGACATGCACCTTTGAAGAGTTTCACGCGGACATCGCCGGTGACAAACTTCTGGCTTTCCGTGATGGCAGCCTGGAGCATTTCCCGTTCGGGAGCAAACCAGAACCCGTTGTAAACGAGGCGGGCGTAGGTGGGGATGAAGGAGTCACGCAGGAACATGACTTCACGGTCCATGGTGATTTCTTCCAGACCGCGATGAGCCTGGAACAGGATGGTGCCGGCAGGCGTTTCGTACACGCCGCGGGACTTCATACCGACAAAACGGTTTTCCACGATATCGACTCTGCCCACGGCATGTTTGGAACCCAGTTCATTGAGTTTGCGCATGAGATTGGCGGGAGAAAGTGCTTCGCCGTTCACATGGGTGGGGATACCCTGTTCGAAGTGGATTTCCACATCTTCGGGAGCATCTTCCGCCTGGGAGAGCGGACGGGTCATCACATGGATCTCTTCGGGACATTCGGTCCAGGGATCTTCCAGGATACCGCCTTCAAAGGAAATGTGAAGCAGGTTGCGGTCCATGGAATAGGGCTTTTTCAGCGTGGAGCTGACGGGGATATTGTTTGCCCGTGCGTATTCGATCATTTCGGAACGGGACTGGAATTTCCAGTTGGGATCGCGCCATGCAGCGATAACTTTGATGGCGGGGTCAAGAGCATAAGCAGCCAGTTCGAAACGGACCTGGTCATTGCCTTTGCCGGTCGCGCCGTGACAGATGGCATCTGCGCCTTCCTGTTTGGCGATTTCCACCAGGCGTTTTCCGATGAGAGGACGTGCGATGGAAGTACCCAGCAGATAATTGCCTTCATAGATCGCATTCGCCTGAAGCATGGGGAAGATGAAATCCCGTGCAAATTCTTCGGTGAGGTCTTCCACATAACACTTGGAAGCACCGGTTTTGCATGCTTTTTCTTCCAACCCGGCAGTTTCTTCCGCCTGACCGACATCTGCGCAGTATGCAATGATTTCGGCATTGAAGGTTTCTTTTGCCCATTTTACGATGACCGAGGTATCAAGACCTCCGGAATAGGCGACGACAATTTTCATAGTTGTACTCCTTAAATTGAACCAGGGGAAAGACCCCGTTAAAAATTTCCTATTATTATACCATTCCGACTTGAAAAAATCAAATCATAAACTACATTATTATGAAAAATATTTGGAGATTTTGCCGAAATGGAAGACGAAAACATCAAAAAACAAGTCCGGCACGTTGCCGCTGCCTTCAATGACTACGATTGTCATGCCTATTTCTTTGTCAATGAAGCCGTGACGTACACCGTGGAAAAGATCGGCAGGAACGGCACAGTCTCCCGGCATATCTCCGGACAGGAACTCATCGAAGGCTCGCTGGATTATGCGATCCGGGAATACGCGTTTCTGGCACCACAGGTCTTTGAATACTGGGGTCTTCGCACAGGAAGCGATATCGGGGAGATCGTCTACCGTCTTATTGCGGAAAACATCCTCTCCGCCAGCCCGGAAGACCGGCGGGAGGACTTCGACGAACCCGGCCCGGAATTACCGTCCCGTCTCCGGGATCTGCTTTCCAGCCGCCGCTGATCGTGCTTATTTCCGGAAGGAATTGATCAGCGTATTGAGTTCCTGACAGGCTTTCCCTGCCGCTTCCGCAAAGTCTTCCCCGTTGGAAGCATAAATGATCCCGCGGGAAGAATTGATCACCAGTCCGGTACCATCGGCAGTCATACCGTTTTCCAACACCGCGCGGACATCGCCGCCCTGTGCGCCCACGCCGGGGACCAGAAGCGGTGTATCACCCACGATCTTGCGGATCTCGCCCAGTTCAGCCGGGAATGTGGCGCCCGCGACCAGCATGGTGTTCTTGTTGTAATTCCAGGGACCGGAAACCAGACGTGCCACGCGCTGATACAGCATTTCACCGCCCACATCCAGTTCCTGGATCTCTTTCGCACCCGGATTGGAGGTACGGCAAAGCACGATCACGCCTTTATCCGCATGATCCAGAAACGGTTTCAGCGCATCCATGCCCATATAGGGATTCACAGTGACAGCATCTGCACCGTACCGTTCGAAGGCTTCTTTCGCATACATCTGACTGGTGGCACCGATATCCGCCCGTTTCGCATCCAGGATCACGGGGACCTGGGGCGCGACTTCTTTGATGTAACGGATGGTGAGAAGCAGATCTTCATCGGCATCCAGTCCGGCGTAATATGCCGCCTGGGGCTTGTAGGCACAGACCTGATCTTTCGTTGCATCGATGATTCCTTTGTTGAATTGGAACAGCGGATGTTCTTTTTCACGAAGGAATTGGGGAATCTTTGCGACATCGGGATCCAGCCCGACACACACCAGTGAATTGCCGGATTTCCATGCCCCGGCGAGCATTTCCATAAACGTCATAATGCGTTCTCCTTGCGTTGATGTGATAATATATCACATTCCCCGGGAAAAGCAAATGACAAACACGGATTATTTCCGTATTTGAAGCAGTTCATCCAGCGTGGCGATACAGCACAGATTGTTGTCACGGAACGCCGAAGAGGAAAGCAGAACCACAAGATCGGAACCGTTCAGATCCCCTTTCTCCAACAGGATCCGGGCGGATGCACGGGCGAGTTCCAGAGGATTTTCGATGTATGTGCTGTGTTCCGCGATCACGCCGCTGCAAATGGAAAGCTGACTCACCACTGCCGGGTCATGGCTCAATGCAAAAATGGGGATGTCCGGACGGTATGCTGCACAGATCCGGGCGGTCTTTCCGCTTGCCGTGTTGCAGATGATGGCTTTCACCGGAAGGGATTCGTATGCCTTCACTGCGGCGTGGATCATATATCCCGATGCCTCATGTTCGAAAGAAAGAGCCTGTACCCGTTTGACAAGTCCCGGCGCAGAAGTTTCCGCCGACTGCACGATACGGCTCATGGCGGCGACTGCCTCCGCCGGATATTTTCCCTGGGCGGTCTCCCCGCTCAACATCACGGCATCGGACCCGTCAAAGACGGCGTTGGCGACATCGCTGACTTCGGCGCGGGTGGGCATGGGATTTTCCTCCATGCTTTGGAGCATCTGGGTGGCGGTGATCACACTTTTCGCACGGTTCATACATTGGAAGATCAACTGTTTCTGGATCAGCGGGACTTCCTCCATCGGGATCTCGATCCCCAGATCGCCGCGGGCAACCATGATGCCATCCGCCGCATCCAGAATGGATTCCGCATTTGCCACCCCCTGCCGGTTTTCGATCTTGGCTATGATCTGAATGGGACTGTTCAGGGTTTCCAGCATACTGCGGACCGCCAGGACATCATCCCTTGTGCGGACGAAGGAATGGGCGATGAAATCGATTTTGAGTTCCGCCGCTTTGAGAATGAACAAACGGTCCTTTTCGGTGAGTGCAGGCATTTTCATTTCGGCATCGGGCACGTTGACGGATTTCCGGTCACGGATCAGGGTCCCCCGCCGGACTTCGCACACCGCAAACGCCCCTTCCTTCCGCAGAATGACAAGCTCTGTTTCCCCGTCATCGATCAGCACACGCTGTCCCGGCGCAACATCCTGCACAAAACGGAAATAGTTGATGTGAAGGACGTCATCACCGGTCTCCCCTCCCCCGGTCAGACGCAGAATATCCCCCGGCGAAACGGCACGGGGTTCCGCAAGATCACAAGTGCGGATATTGGGACCTTTCGTATCCAGCATGATCCCGATCTTATCGGAAACGGAACGGATCACCGGGACCATTTTTTCCAGATCGTCCACGGACATGTGGGCGGTATTGAGCCGGACGATGTTCATACCGTTCCGGTAGAGGGAGTCGATAAATTCCGGCGTACATTTTTTGCCGGAGATGGTTGCGATGATCTTTGTTTTCTTCATAATGCACCTCACAGTAATGGTTCATTGGCATAACCTATCACATCTGATACGGTTTTCAAGGCGGAAAATAATTTTTCGGAGAAAAATCTTGAAAAAAAAGGAATCCGGTGTAAAGTAAATGGAGCAAAAAAAACAACCAACTGCGAGTGAGAATATGAAAGTCATCTGCAAACAACGCAACAGCCGCATGTGTGTCATCTGCGGACTGGATAACCCCATCGGACTGAAAGCCCCTTTTTACACCATGGAAGACGGCAGTGTGATCAGCCGTTTCACGTTTTCCGAGAATTTCCAGAGTTATCCCGGGCGCGTACACGGGGGGATCATTACCGCTGTTCTGGATGAACTGGGTTTGCGCGCTATGTGGTCCAAACACTTCTCCGAAGATGATTTCGGCGTGACCATGAGTCTCACCACCGATTTCCGCAAACCGGTCCTCTATGATGTCCCCCTTCTCACCCGCGGGATGCTGGTGAAAGAGAACCGTCGTCTTGCCGTGGTGGAAGCGGAACTTTTTGACGAAACGGGGACCCTTCTTGCCAACGCCACGCTGAATTATCTGAAAATGGATACACAAAAAATCTCCGTCGGTGCCAATGTCCACGAGGAAATGCCTTATCTCATCGAAGACGGCGTGACGGAGATCTCTATTTAAGAAACGTTTCTCTGAACGATCAGAGCGTTTCCGAAGCGTATGTCACCGCATTATCAAAAATGATTCTGCCTTCGCCCCATTCCGGAAGGTCGCCGCGATGTTTCGCTGCCTGCCAATCGGGTGCATTGAAGGGCGAGAGGAATGCTTCCGGGTGCGGCATCAGACCGAATACACGACCCGTTTCATCACAGATCCCGGCGATGTCATTGATGGAACCGTTGGGATTTTCCGGGAATCCGTTGGGCGCGGAGCCATCCGGCGCACAGTAACGGACCGCCGCCAGATGCTGACGTTCGATCTCTGCGATCACCTCCGGTTCCGCAATGAATTTCCCTTCCCCGTGACGGATGGGGAGACGGATCGTATCGATATTTTTCGTGAAGACACAGGGAGATGCGGGATCCGCTTTCAGTGTGATCCAGTCATCACGGAACACGCCGCAATCGTTGTTGGTCAGCGCAGCCTGCTGCGTAAGATACTGTCCTTTCAGCGCAGGAGCAAGTCCCAGACGGGTCAGAGTCTGGAAACCGTTACAGATCCCGATCACCAGTTTTCCGTCCGCAATGAACTTGTTGAGTTCATCCGCCATACGGAACTTGATGCGGTTGGCAAAGACAGCCCCGGATCCCAGATGGTCCCCGAAGGAGAATCCGCCGATGAACGCGAGGATGTGATAATCTTCCACCGGGCATTTGCCGGAAAGAAGATCGTTGAGGTGTACCCGTTCCGGGGTGGCACCACAGCAGCTGAACGCGGCGGACGTTTCTTTTTCGCAATTGAGTCCGACGCCTGTAATGATCAGAACTTTGACCTGTGATTTCTTCATAATCTCAAACTCCGTTAGTTAATATCTTAAAATATAGCCCGTTTTTGGATAAATGCAAGGGAAAGACCGCATTTTGATTTGATTTTTCTTGAAATAGAGGTTAAATTACAGACGAAAGGAACTTTTGGGATGAATTCAGATGTGATCTTATGGCTTGACCTGGCAGGGACCGCTGTCTTTGCCGCCACCGGCGCGATCAAAGGAGTCCGGCACCGGCTGGACCTCTTCGGGATCATTGTGCTGGCGTGCTGTGTCGGTGTGGGCGGCGGGATCATCCGGGATATGATCCTGGGCGCAGTACCCGCAGCCGCATTGAAAAACGGATGGTATCTGCTGGTATGTATTGCCATTGCGTTCATCATTTTCTTCACCGCCCGCTACTGGATGAAGATCCGCAATATCATTCAGCATTTCGATGCCATCGGGCTGGGCGTATTCACCGCGCTGGGTGCAGCCAAAGGGCTGACCTATGAGGTCAGTATCATCGGGATCGTTCTCTGCGGAACGTTCACCGCCATCGGCGGCGGGATGATCCGTGACATTCTGGTGCGGGAAGTCCCCGTGGTGCTGCGCAGTGACTTTTATGCAACAGCGGCGGTGATCGGCGGATTCCTTTTTTATACGCTCAACGCCATGGATTTACAGTGGGGATTCAATTTCTTTACAACGGCACTCGTTGTTACGACGCTCCGCCTTCTGGCGATGCATTACCATCTCCGGCTGCCGAAGGTTCAGAAGAACGGAACCCGAAGCAACACGTAACCAGTCCGGCACCGAAGAAACACAAAGAAAAGAACGTCTGCCAATAGAACGTCCAGCCCAGTTCCCGGACCAGCAACGCTTCCGTCGGATCCGCAGGATTCACAAAGCAATGGGTCTTTGTACCCACAGGATACCGTTTCGTGATCTTACGGACCGAACTCCGGTTCTGGGTCATATTTCCAGACCGCACCACATCGTATTCGGTTCCTTCACGGGCAACACCCTGATAATGGTAAGAGTATTTCAGGATGAGATTGTAATAGGTCGAATACCCGCCCTTCTTCTTGTTGCGGACCTGCCGGGTCGTCATATCCGAAAACGTGATCACGGCAGGAACCTTCTCCCAGTCCCCCATTTCGATGGTCTTGACGACCGGCTTCACGATCATCTGCCAACACATGATCGCGCCGATGAACCCGAAAACACCACCGACGATCCGCAGAGCGACACGGTTGTTCTTTTTCCGGCGGATCTCTTTTGCGCTATTATCTTCCGTACAGTTGAGCACCGGGACACCCAGTTTTTCCGCAAGAAACGCAGCATCCTCACGGACAGCAGCGGCGCCCCCGTGATCGACCACGTTCTTCCGGCTTCCATCCTGACACACAATATTGAGTTCATAACTGAACCAGGTGGATCCTTTGGAACCGCGACAGGTCTCCCGGAGGATCTGCAATGCCGCGATCTCCCGGAACGGGATATGATCCCGCAGGTCTTCCGCCGGCAGACGGTAATTGGGTTCCCTGCGGTCCTTCCAGTAACATTTTTTCTGGAAATCGAATTTTCCCCGCCGGAACATCTGAAAACCGAGGGCGTAAACGATCGCCAGGAAGAAACAGCCGACAACGATTATCCCAATACCGGTATGAAGTTCATCTGCCAGCTTGGTGATCCCCGCGATCACTGCTGCCAGCCCGACAACAAAAAACGGGAGAAGTACCAGACGGTATCCCAAAGTGGAACGGAATTCATAACGTCCGTTTCCGCAATCTTTGAGTCGTGACGTTGTAAACGATGCGCCGCCCGGCGCCAGTGGTGTTTTATCCGGTTGAATCATCATGATCGTAACTCCTGTTGGATTCATTTCCGGAAAATATATATCACACAAACATAAATTGCAAGAAAATTTTAAAAAAACAACGTTATTTCCCCCCGCGCCAGAGACAAAACAAAAAATTTTTCTCTTTTTTTCTTGCATTTTTCCTCTCGCGAAATATATCGTTGGAATTATGTGGAAAATTCTTGTGTTAACGATCACAAAGTGGCAGGATGGTTATTCCGCGGAAACGTCCTGTGCCGCCGCGATCGACTCCATCTCCGATGACTGGAACCGTCAGGCAATGACAACGTTGATCGCCTGATCAAACAGCAAGAAAAAACAAAACGGGACTGCGGCAAAAAACGCAGTCCCGCTTTTCCGTTGTTATGACGGATGATCAGAGTTTGGAGACGTTTCCTGTTTCGGAGGACTCCATCATCGCCAGACCGAATTCCATAGCGGCGATCGCTTCTTCCACCCCGGCATAAGGCTTGTCGCCGTTCCGTGCGCAATCCACGATCTTCGCCATTTCAGTGGCATACATGCCGCCGGAAATGACATCCTGCAGAGGTCCGAGGATCCCGTCATCCACTTCGATCTCGGTGGCTGCACTGCCGATATCGAAGAACGTGAGCCCGTTGTCAGACAACTTCAATGCACCTTTATCCCCATAGACGACCATATCCGTCTGATTGGGACCGCCGCGGAGCCAGGAACATTCCATGTTACAGATGATGTTTTTGGGGAAGCGGACCGTTGCGCTGACATAGTCACGGGGTTTCTCGACCTTTTCATCCAGCATAAAGGCTTGCGCATAGACGCTTTCCGGTTTTCCGAACAAGCCATTGAGCAGGTCGCAATGATGTGCCAGCATATCCAGGATCACACCGCCGGACTTCTGATAATCGGCGAACCAGTCGCCCCATTCCCGGGCATAACCGCCGAAAAGACAGGTGACCGATGCGCAGATGAGATTGCCGATCTTGCCTTCGTCGATCCGTTTTTTCAACGTCATGAACCCGGCAGAATATCTGCGGCAGAATCCGATGGCAAAGACGTTTTTATAACTCCGGAGCAGCGGGACAAGTTCCTCGAACTGCGCCCGGGTACGGCACAGGGGTTTTTCGCAGAAGATGGGTTTCCCTGCGGACATGGCAGCGCGCAGACCTTCAATGTGGCAATGCGTGGGAGATGTGATCACGATGAGATCCACATCGGCACTGTTCGCCACTTCCTCCGCACTGTTCATGACTCTGACCCCGGGGAATTTCTCCACGAACGCGCGGCTTTTTTCCGGGTTGATGTCGTAAGCGGCGGCGATTTCCACATCTTTGAGTTTCAAAAGATTTCCGGCATGCGCAGTTGCCATGCGCCCTGCCCCGATGATTCCGATCTTCAACATGTTTTATTCTCCTTTCATGATTGATCTTATCAATTGAACTGCATTCTTGAAATCTTCTTCCTGTTCCGGGCCGGGCTTCAATTCCCGTTCGATGATCAATGGTCCGCTGAACCCGTTGTCAAGGACCCGTTTCAACAGGACTTTAAAGTTGGTCCCGCCCTGCCCCAAAACCGTTTCCCTGCCATGAGCGGCACCATCGACGGGCCGGACGGCATCCTTGCAATGAACGGTCAGGATCTTATCCGCCAGCTGATCCACCAGAAGTGCGGGGTCATCGTTGTCATAATAGAGGAAGTTTGCGGGATCGAAATTGATGCCCACATTTTTCTCGTCGATGTCCGCGATCATTTTCTTCAGACACGCAACGGTTTCCGGTCCGGTCTCGAACATGAAATACTGATCATGGATCGCGGCGAACCGTGCCAGCATCCGCAGATCGAGAATAAATTGTTCGTAGGTTTCGTCCTGTGTTTTCGGGACTTCGCCCACATGACAGGCGAAATATTTGGCACCGAAACGGCGTCCCCACTCCATCTGACGGCAGGAAAGCGCGATGCGTTCCCCGCGATACCGGAGCGGAACGAGCCCCAATTCGTTCTCCCATTGTCCGGGATAAGAGAAAAAGATGGTGGGGACAGAGAGATGATATTTCTGCAGGAGCGCGTGCAGCTGTTCCGTATTTTTCATGGCATCCGCCGTGGGCGCGAGCCAGTCTTCAAAGACCCCGGCAAGCTGAATACAATCCAGTCCGATTTCCGCGAAGAAAGCAGCCCTGCGTTCATCAATGCCGCCGCACCGATCCAATACACCGACCATGTTATTCATTTTTTACAGTTCCTTATATTCTGTTCAGCATTGCCATTTGAGACAACCGCTGCAAATTGTTTTTCTGACATCCAGATTTTCATCCAGCATGACGATATCCGCGATAAACCCGTTTTCCAGTTTCCCGCGTTCGCCAAGCCCGAGGCTTTCCACCTGATTCCAGCTTGTCGCTCGGATCGCTTCGCATAACGGGAGTCCGGTCACACGCAGGAGCCGTTTCAGCCCGTTATGATAACGGAGCGTACTGCCCGCCACGGGTCCGGTGGTGAGCCTTGCGCATCCATCTTTCACGACCACAGGCAGACCGCCCAGGGAATAATTTCCATCGGGCATGGCTGCGGCACGCATGGAATCGGTAATGAGCATCATGCGTTCCGGTCCTTTGAGTTTGGCAATGAGCGCAATCATCGGGTCACAGAGATGGACACCGTCGCAGATCATTTCCACATAGACATCATCCGCCATCAAACCGCCGCCGACCATCCCGAACCGCAAGTGGTGGACGGGTGTCATGACATTGCAGAAGTGGGTCAGATGTTTCATCCCGGCGGCACGATGCTGTTCAAAGCAATCGTAATCCGCCTCGGAATGACCGCCGGAGGGCATGATCCCCCGCGCAGTCAGGGCTTTGGTGAATTCCAACGCGCCGGGCAGTTCCGGGGAGAAAGAGACTTTTTTCACGGGTGAGATGCCATTCAATTCATCCACGATGCCGATTTCCGGATCTTTCAGAAAGGCGGGGTTCTGCGCACCCGCACAGGGCGGATTGAAGAACGGACCTTCCAGGTGGATCCCCAACAGAGTCGCACCATCGGTGACGTTCCGCTTGTAATCTTCCGCCAGATGACACAGGGAACGCAGATCGTCATAGGAGACACTCAAAGAAGTCGCCAGGAATCCGGTGACGCCATCCTGCAATTTTCCCTTCCCGATCACCTCAAAAGCATTTGCGGTGCCGTCACAGAAATCATGATCCGATCTGCCGTGGGAATGAATGTCGATGAACCCGGGCGCGGCAATGAGACCGGCACCGTCGATGACCGCATCCGGAACGTCCGGTTCTGCCTGCGTACCGATCGCGGCGATCCGGTCATTTTCCATCATGATCCAGCCCCGGGGGATATCCACGCCGGGCGAGATGATACGGCAATTCTTGATCAGCGTTTTCATACGAGGGGATCCAGATCGATCTTATCGGTTGTATATACGAGAGTGAAATCGGGATGTTCCAACAGGTAGGATGCGGGCAGTTCAGGCGTGGCTTTTCCGCCGCCGATCATGGTGCGCAACGGGGCTTCCTGCTGGGCGAAACATGCCAGCAGAAGTTCCTGTTTCGATGCCAGAATGGGCTTCATCCCGGTGGTCGCGGCGAACCGGGGCATGAGAGAACGGTTGCCGCCCGCCGTAAGTGCAGTATTCTGGTCGATGGTCTCCTTTGTCAGCGGGAGAACGCGGGTGGGCAGGTTTCCGAAATCCGCCACCGAAATATCCGTTTCCTTTTCCGGCTCATTGAATGCGATATGGCCGTTGAACCCGATCCCCAGGAGCTGAAGATCAAGTCCGCCGGCGGCTTCCAGTTCCCGGTCGAACTTTGCAGGATCGGCGGGATCGGGAAAATGCGCCTGTTCCTCTGTGAAATTGCGTTCCGGCGCGAAACGGTTGAACAGGTTTTCGTGCATGTATTTCCAGTAACTCAACGGGTGATCGTGGGGAATGGCATGGGATTCATCCGAAGCGTATTCATCCAGATTCCAGGTTTGAAGACGGGTGAGATCGATCTGCGCCCGGTTCAGTTTTTCCGCAAGGATCCGGTAGAGTTCGATCATGGTGTTTCCGGTCGCCAAACCCAGATTGAAATGTTTTCCGCTGGAAAGCGCGTTGACAAGGGCATCGTAAATGATATCCGCGCCGCGCTGACTCATGGTCTGATAATCAGGGACTTTAATAACGTTCATATTGTCTCCTTTCCCGGCGGTCAAATACCTGCCAGCAGTTCTTCCACCGTCTTGACGTTCAAAGAGGTATACTTCTTCAACTGCACTTTTGTGCAGGGGGAAGCCGTGACGATCACATCCGATTCCGGATGATCCGCACGGGCTTCGATATAGGCTGCCAGTTTTCCGATGAGTTCCGGCTCGATTTTATCCAGAACGACTGCGCCCTCTGCGCAGGTGCAGGATTCTTCGTCGTTGGTCCCGAAGGGTTTCAGGTTTGCCCCGTTGGCTTTCAGCAGGGCTTTCGGGAATGCGTAATCGTTATTGTAATTCCGCAGGAAATCGCTTTCCAGATAATACACATCACCCAGATTTTTCCCGGTAACCCCGGCAAGGTATTCCGTGGTGTGCATGACCTTCCCGGGAACCGTGATCCCCAGTTCCGGACAGGTATTCACCAGCATATCGTAGACCGCCGGATTGCTGACAACGATCGTTTCCGCTTTCGTTTCCGTCAGGACACGGACGAATTTTTCTGCGACACGTTTTGCGGCAGCACGGAACCCGAGGACGTACAATCCTTTCCCGCAGGAACCGCCGGACACCGTTTGGAATCCCTCTGCCAGTTTAGCGAATGCGGCGGCAGCACCGGACTCCACGGAATACCCGTCGGCGACATACGCCACAGCACCATCCCCGGAAACGGTCCAGTCGTTCCAGTTTTCCAGTTCGGCGGCGATGGCTTTGATCGTATCAGGGGCGGCGCCCATCTCCACGATATCCGCACGGTACGCCAGAGTCAGCCCGACTTCATCGAAGTGATGAACACAGTTCCGGCGACATACTCCGCTCAAATCGGAACGGTACATGGTCCGGATCAGGTCTTCATTGGTGAATGTTTCCGGGTGGAGTGTTGCGCCGTAGATCATGGAGGCGCGTACCCGGGGCGTATCGGCTTCGGTGAACGTCACGTTACCGATTCCGGAGAGATGACGGCACATGAAACAGAACCGGCAATATTTGATCGCATCACTGAAATGTTCAATATTCATCGTTCAAGCTCCTTTCAAAGTCCCATTTTCCCGGGATTCATGATGTGATTGGGGTCCAACTGCTTTTTGATCCCTTCGAGAACCGGCATGGCGGGACCGTACAGGTATTTCATGAAACGGCCCAGTTTCAAGCCGACACCGTGATGTTCGTTGATCACGCCGCCGTTATCGATCGCAGCTTTGATCGCCATATCCCAGACCCGGTTGTAAAGGGCAACTGCTTCCCGGGGATCTTTCGGAACGGCATCTTCCTCAAAGATGAACCGGGCGTACAGCATACACCCCCATTCGTACCAGTGGGAGAAATGGCCGATGAATCTGGCCTGCGGGAAGTTTTCGTTCACCACCTTCTTCATGGCGTAATACACGTTTTCAATGTTGGCGAAGGTCGCCACGGTGTCAAGGGTCCCGTACGCCTGGGGCACATGGAAGATATACGGCGGATAGAAGAACTTATATTTGTTTTCCCACCAGAGATCGCCGCCCTTGCTGCCAAGATCCTGTCCGTGATACTTGTTTTCCATGATCTCACGGGCATACCGCATCTGACAATCCACGATATCGGCATATCCGTCGAACCCGAAAACCAGATACGCGCCCTGTTCCAGATCCATCCCGAACACTTTGCGGACATGGGTCTTGGTCTCCGTTTCATCATACAACCGGATGGCGCAGGGCTGCAAACGGCTCCGCATCAATTCCGCGCCTGCACGCATCGCCGTATGGAAATCTTTGAAGATATACGCACGGAATTCCCGTTTTTCCGGCTGGGGATGAACTTTCAGTGTCACTTCCGTGATCACGCCGAGTGTACCTTCGCTCCCCACATAAAGCATGGTGAGATCGGGCCCGGAAGCATGACGGGGAACCGGAAGGGTCCGGATGATCTCGCCGGTGGGTGTCACCACTTCCAGCGACATGACCATATCTTCGATCTTGCCGTATTTCGTGGAAAGGACACCGGTCCCGCGGTGTGCCAGGAATCCGCCGATGGTGGCGCAGGAAATGGATGCCGGCAGGTGCATGGTGGAGAAACCTTCCTTGTTGCAGTTCCATTCCAGATGCTGGGCGATGATCCCGGTCTGACACCGTACGGTCATGGATTCCTTATCCACGCCGTAATATTTGTTCATGCGTTTCATATCCAGAATGATCCCGCCGAAAACGGGAAGCGCACCGCCCTGGGAACCGGAACCGCCGCCCCAGGGGACCACAGGGATCCGGTACTGATTGGCGATCTTCATGATCTTTGCGACTTCTTCGGCAGTGGACGGATGACAGACGAAATCCGGTTTCGGTGTTTCCATACCGCGATCGTGCCACATTTCCGGGATCCAGTAATAATCCACGGAATGACCGAACCGGTCGACGTCGCGTACGCCTACGAATTCTTTCCCGAGTACATCCAGCAGTTCCGTGTGGATCATCTCATACATGTAACTGTTTTTTCCCGGTAACATAGTATTCTCCATATTGTTTTGATTATTTTTCAGCATAAACCGGAGCCAGCGCATCGTGAATGGCACGGTATTTCCGGAATCCTTCCCGGTAAAACGCCGTCAATGCCGCATCCGGCGTCAGCGCACGCTCCACATTCAAACATTGTTTCACCGCCGCTTTGCGGTCGGCAAAAACACCCGCACCCGTACCCGCAAGCAGTGCCGCCCCGAAAGAAGCATCCCCGGGGACCGGGATCTGCACCGGGACACCGAACACATTGCAGATGATCTCACTCCAGAGTGTTCCCCGTGCGCCGCCGCCGATCAGAAAGATCCGGTTCACCGGAAGTCCCATTTCTTCGATGGTCCCGTAACAATCCCGCAGGGAATATGCCACGCCTTCCAATACCGCCCGGATCATGTCTCCCTTTCCCGTACGGATGGAGACACCCGTAAAACTTGCCCGCAGATCGGCATCCCAATAGGGGGAACGTTCTCCCTGCAGATAGGGGTGGAACATCACGCCGCCGGAACCGGGCGGGGATGACTCCGCCAGGCGGTCCATCCGTGCGAAAGGATTTTCTCCGTTCAACCGGGCGTGTTCCACTTCCTCCTGACAGAGCGTATCGCGCATCCAACGCTGACACAAAGCCGCCGCATTGGTCGCCGAGACCGTGTACCACATGCCTTCGATCACATGAGAATAAGTCAAAGTCGTGGCAAAGGGATGCGGTTCCGCCGTCATGACGTTCACATTCCCCGCCGTGGCGAGCTTGACGATGCAGTCCCCGGGTTCGATCGCCCCTGCCCCGTAATCTTCCACCGCGGAATCCGAGGTCCCGCAGATCACAACGGTCCCTTCCGGGAGTCCGGTGACGGCTGCGGCATCCGCAGTCACGGAGCCGACGGGGTCCGCCGGGTTCACCAGCGCGGGCAGCTGTTCCGGGCGGATCCCTGCCAGCGCAGCCAATTCCTCCGACCAGGTCATGCGTTTCATATCAAAGAAGAGCGTACCCTGCGCTTCGATGCAGTCCGTGACCGCGACCCCGGTGACAAGATAGCGGACATAATCCTTGACGAAGAGGATCTTTTCTGTTTTCGCCAGAGCCTCCGGCTCATGTTTCCGGAGCCAGAGCATCTGGGGGAGAGTCCAGGTGGGCGTGGGCTGCTGATAAGCAGTCTGAAAGATGAGCTCCCCGTAATTTTCCCGGAGATATTTACATTCCTCCACGCTGCGCTGATCGGTCCACATGATCGTCTTCCGGACCGGACGCATGTGTGAATCCAGCAGGACCGCATTATGGGTGGACCCGTCAAAACTGATCGACAGCACACGGTCAAGGTCGATCCCGTTCTGCCGGAGTTTTTTCAATGCCCGGCACATGGCATCATACCAGTCCGCCGGATCCTGTTCGGACCAGCCGGGCTGTGCATGTTCCGTGGGGTATTCTTCGGAGGCTTCCCCGGCGAAGGAACCGGAGACATGGAGAGCCGTCACTTTGCACCCGCCTGTCCCGAAGTCGATACCCAAAAGCAGATCTTTCATCATTTGATCCCCGCGTGTACCGGATCTTTGGAGGAAACAAGACCTCGTCCGTTTTCCCCTGCCATGGTCCAGAGGTAATACATCTGATAACCCGGTGCGCCGCATAAGGGGTGATACCCTTCCGCGATCGCCACAGTATCGTTGTGCTTGACGGTGTACGTTTCGTCAATGGAGCCATCCGGCTGATAAACCCGCTGGATCCCGAATCCCTCTTCGGGGGCAAAACGGTAAAAATAGGTTTCCTCCATATCCAGTTCCTCCGGCGGATTCGTGACATCATGACGGTGCGGCGGATAGCCGGACCAGTTGCCGGAGGGGATCATGCCTTCCCCGATGTAAAAGTGTTCGGAATCAAATGTTTCATCCAGAATGATCTCGGACGTACGGAAGAAGTTCCGTGTCCCGATCTCGATATGACGGGTGCCTTCCGGACGGATCAGGGTCGGCGCGGCGGTGTCACGGGTCACAGGAGAACCGTTGAACGCCAGTTCCACATCGGACAACGCTTCGATGGTATAATCGGTATGCCGCGGCAGGTAAAGACAATGGGGTTTCCCGGTGAAGGGACTTGTTCTGCCGTCGGTGACAGCGAACGACCATCCGTCGCCGGCGGCTTTGAAGTTTCCGCCCATGAGGACGAGTGCGACTTCCATTTCTCCGGTGGAACTGCTGTAAGAAGTTCCCTGCGCCAGTTTGATCAGACCGAAGGTGGTGAGTTTCATATTGTATTCGCCCACATCAAACACTTTATTGTACCCCTGTACGGGTTTCATGCGGATCAAAAGATCTTTGTCGTTCATCGTCGTTCCTTTCCTGTTTTCAGTGAGATTTCAAAAATTCACCGACTTCATTCCGTGAGGGGATCCCGGCTCTGCCGCCCAGTTTCAAGCATTTCAAAGCGGAAACAGCCGAGGCAAAACGGAGACATTCCATCAAGTCCTGTGTTTCCAGATAACGAACCGCAAAGGCTGCGTGGAAGACATCCCCCGCCCCCGTGGTATCCACCGGTGTGATCGGGAACGCCGGACAGTGCCGGATCTGCCCGTTATCCAGGATGAGCGAACCCCGGTCCCCCATGGTCAAACCGGTGACCGGAGCGCCGATCTCCCCGAGTTTGAGCAGAGCGCGTTCCATATCGGAGTCATTGGCATATTGCACGGCAAATTTTTCCGAAGCGATGAGGATCGTCACATAAGGCAGTAGTTCCGGCACACCGTCCCGCAAAGTCCCGGCATCGAAATTCACGATCACACCATGCTTCCGGGCTTCCTTCACGGCGGCAAGTGCCGCACGGGGATTGTGTCCGTCGATATGCAGGACTTTTGCGTTCCGGACCGCTTCAAGATCCACTTCCTCCGCTTGTAATTCCTGCAGTGTTCCCCGGGTCCACGCAACACTGCGTTTCCCCGTGGATTGCTCGATCCAGCAATAAGCAATGGCAGATTCCGACCCGCGGCGGATCACGATGCCGTCCGTTGCGACATGCTCCGCTTCAAAGTCACGGATGATGCGTTTTCCCGGGTCATCATCCCCCACAACGCCGACAAAGGATGCGGTCACGCCGAGACGGGCGGCAGCAACAGCGGCAGTCGCCGCCGGGCCTCCGCCCTGCACCAGATGTTCCAGCATTTGAAGTTTATGATCGATGGGGATCTCCGGCAGAACTGCCAGATAATCATTACTGCAAAATCCCAATCCGATAAAATCTGCTCTATTCATTTGCAAGCTCCGTTCGTTTCTGTGACTAATATATCTGCACACGAATGAATTTCAAGGAAATATCATGAGAAAATCTGACAATTATATGAGAAGAGATGAGAATTTCTCATTCTTTGCACTTTTTTCTCAAAACAAGGCTTGATTTTTGCAAAAAATGAGCTATATTCGCATACTGAAACAACAGACAGGAGTCATGATGAAAAAAATCCGTTCCTATGCGATCATTGATTATCTGAAACAGAAGAAATATTGTTCCATCGAAGAACTGACAGAAGTCTTTCATGTTTCACCGGCAACGATTTACCGTGACATTGCGGAACTCTCCAAACGGGATGTGATCCGGAAGGTACACGGGGGGATTGCACTGCGAACCCAAACGGTGGCAGGGAAGATGCCCCTCAACAGTTCTCCGTTTCAGGAGCGGATCGACCGGAACTGTGAAAAGAAGCAGCGGATCGCGGAAGAAGCATTGAAACATATCAGCGAAAATGATATTCTTTTTCTGGATTCCTCCACCACGGTATATCATCTGGCGAAACTGCTGGAGAATACCAGTTTTTCCAGTCTGACCATTGTCACGAACTCCATCATGATCATTCAGGATTTCCACAAATTTCCGTCTCATTACGTCCGCATCGGGCTGGGCGGCAGTTATGACATGCAGCTGAATTCCTTTCTGGGACAATCCACGCTCCGTGAACTGGAATATCTGGAGATCTCCAAGGCGTTTGTTTCCGCGTTCGGTGCCGATGAAGACAAGGTGACCACCAATCACGAACATCACGCCAGTCTGCTCATGAAAGTCATGGAGATCGCCCGGAAGAAATATTTACTCATCGATAAAAGCAAACTGGACCGGAACGGACTTTTCAAGGTGAGTTCCGTACGCGCCTTCGATGGGATCCTGACGGATTGAAAAAAGCGTTTTCACACTCCGGAAAACAGGCAAAAAAAACGGGACTGCGTTTTTTCTGACGCAGTCCCCGTTCGTTTTCTTGTGCGAATCGGATCAGAGGGATTTGAATATCCGTTCCAGTTCCGCATAATCGGTCTTCCAGCCGATGCCGTGAATGACCGTACGTTTCAGGATGTCAAGCGTACGCGGAGCTGCGTTTTCATCGTATCTTGCATCTTTGCCTTCGGGCGTGAGATAGGGATTGATGTCGTCGCGGTACGCTCTGCGTTCCACCAGGGGGATCCAGTTGGTGTAGATGTGTCTGCCGGCAGTCTGGAAGATGTTGCCGAACCCGTTTCTTTCGCAGAACTCCGTACATTCTTCCTGGGTTTCGAAGGTATACCCGAGGATAACGGAGGAATCCGGATCGTTATGAGGCGTGACACGGTATTTGCCCTGGGCGTTGATCACTTCCGTACAGAACTTTACGCGCTTGCGCAGTTCATCCAGCCAGAAGTCCACTTTCTTCAGCTGCGCCCAGATCAGTGCGCCCTGGATCTCGGAAGCACGGTAGTCCTGTCCGGCGAAATAGGGGATCTGGATGGGAGCATCGTAAGACTGGACGAACGTACCGGCATCGTGCCAGAGTCTGGCGCGGTCGAAGAGTTCCTGATCGTTACAGATGATGGCACCGCCTTCGCCGCTGGTGATGTTCTTGTAGTTGTTGAAGCTGAAACAGCCGAGGGCGCCGATGGAGCCGAGACGTTTGCCTTTATACATGCCGCAGACAGCCTGACAGGCATCTTCCACCACAGGGATGTTGTGGGCATTGGCGATCGCCATGATCCGGTCCATATCGCAGGGACGATTACCCATGTGGATGACCATGATCGCTTTCGTGCGGGGCGTGATCTTGCGTGCCAGGTCATCGGGATCCATGGTGAGTGTTTCATCCACTTCCACAAGCACGGGGACCGCCTGCAGCAGCATGGCAGCCAGCGGGGTGGAGATCCAGGTGTAGGCAGAGACCAGGACTTCATCGCCCTTCCCGATGCCGAGTGCGACCAGAGAACTGATGAGTGCGCTGGTCCCGGAGTTCACCATGAGTGCATGTTTGCACCCGGTTTTTTCCGCCAGGTCGCGTTCCGCCTGTGCCAGATAGCCTTCTGTTTTCCCCTGAAAACGAGTCAGTACGCCGCGACGCAGGGTATCGGTTACGGCCTGAATTTCTTCTTCTCCGATTTCAAACATTGTTACCAATCCTTTCCAAAGATTTGTTCTACGTTTCGATAAAGAATATTTCTCTTGTCATCCTCTGTAATATCGGCGGCAAGCACGCCGCCCACTGCCTGATATTCATCGAACCAGGGCATATCGGTGCCGAAAATGAGTTTTTCGGATCCGACCAGTTCCGTCAGCATTTCCAATGTGTTCAATTCGCCGGGAATGGATGTCAGTTCCAGATATACATTGCCCGCACTTTCCTGCACACAACGGCGGGCATTCTCCCAATCGCCGTAAATACTGTGTCCCAGCAGGAATTTGATCCGGGAATATTTCTGCACTGATTCGTATATCACATCGCCGCCGTCACAACGGGAGCCGCCCCAGGTGTGGATGAGGACGGGCAGACCGCGTTCTTCCGCGAAATCCAACGCGTACTGAAACGCCGGGGAAGTAACCGGTGTACCGTGATAATCCGGCAGCAGTTTCAGTCCGAACGTCCAGGGCTTCCACTTGTCGAAGTTCGCCAGGTCTTCCTTGATGTTATCCGGAAAATGGGGGTTGATCGCCACATACATACGCAGGACATCGCTCTGACTTTCACATTCGCGGACCATTTCTTCGCTCCGGGTCATGCCCCACAGGGCGCCGTGCTGACAGTAGACCAGGCGGCGCACGCCGATGCGACGGATATGTTCCGCCACGTCTTCGGGGGATGACCGCTTGAAATAGATCCCGTTGCTGTGTCCCATGTGACCGTGCATATCGTAAATGGGACAATCGGCAAGTTTTCCGTTTTTCCAGAACTCGTAAGCGAGCGTACCTTCTTTTTCCCAAATCGAACAACTCATAATTGCGCTCCTTTCAGCAGACGGTCCAGATTCTTTCCGGCGATCAATGCGATCTCATCATCGGAAAGACGGGAGTGTTTCAACTGCAGCATTTGAGTGCCCATGCTGTATTTGGGATAGTTGCTGGAGAACAGCAGCCGTTCCGCACCGTAAAGCTTCGCCAGTTCACAGATCCCTTCCGGGACCCAGTATCCGCCGAGCCCGAAATAGAAATTGGGATAATGCTCCAGCAGAGGCCGGACCTGACGGTCATGTCCCCATTTTCCCGTGGCGGCACGGAAGATGAACGTATTGTTGGGGAATTTTTCCAGGAAATTGTAAAGTTCGTTCCAGGTATTGCCGTTTCCCGTATACTCATCCAGAAAGATCGGGATCTTCCGTTCCGCGGCTTCCCCCATGATCCTGCCGATGGTCAGCGGAGAAGGAACATACCGGTGTGCACCGGGGAAGAAGATGAGCGCACGGATGTTGTTCTCGCGCATGTCATCAAAGAAACGGTCCGGATGGGGGTGTTCCGGACACTGATCCGTGAGAAAACACCATGTGCCCGTAAGACGGTCCGGGGCAGTCGCCACCATTTCCGCAATGCGTTTGTTGGAGTTGATCACATCCGCCTGCGCACCCGTATGGACAACGAGCGCCTTATCCACGCCGGAATAATCCATGTGCGCGAGCAGGTCCTCCGGGGTTTTACCCGAACTGCAGATATCGGTACCGATCCGGCATCCTGCATCGTAAAAGAATAAATCTTTCATAATAATTTTTCCTGTATCCGTTTGACATTTCGGGATATCCTGTGTATATTATACAACAAATGAACGAAAAAATCAACCTATCAAACCTGCACAAAATATATAAATCGGGCAATTTTATGGATTTTCAAGAGATTTTAACCGGATCCGGTGTGAAATTGAACCGGATTTTCACCGATCGGGATCTGCACGGCGATATCACGCAGTTCAATGACCGCCGCGTGGAACGGCATCCCCATTATGAATTTCTCTACATTCTCCGGGGGGAATCGGAGTACGCGTTCAACGGGACACTTGTCACGCTGAAACAGGGTGACGGCTTGATCATCCGGCCGTGGATCCTGCATCAGGGTGGCTATCTGGCGAAGAACACGCCGGGACTTCACATCTGGTTTTCTCTGGCGAAAAACTTTTTCTACGGCAGAGTTTGCGAACTGCGGGAAAATGATTATATTGTACATCATTTCTCTGCGACTTCACCGGAACTGTATGCCGTACTGCGGAAATGGGAAAAACGGTGTCCGGACCGGGATTCCGGTACACTTGCCGCGCTCTTCGCTCTGCTCCTGCAGGAATATGTGGAGGATCTCACGCTGAACGAGCAGAAGGATGACGACCGGATGGAAATGGTGGTCCGGCAGATGCGGTCCCGTATTTCCGAATGTAACGGGGTGGATTGCACGCTGGAGAATTTGAGTAAGATCTTCGGGTATTCCAAATCCCATTTGAGTCATTCCTTCCGGAAATACACGGGACAATCCGTGGGGGAATACATCAACGCACTGCGGGTACAGTATATGACCATTGCGCAGGAACGGGGCATGACGCAGAAAGAGATCGCCGCGGATCTTGGTTTTTCCTCGCCGGCATCGTTCTGGCTCTGGAAGAAACGTCTTTCGGAAAAAGATTGAAATAAAAACTGCATTCTTCTGTTTGAAAATACGGAAATGTGTGTTATCTTAACGCAATCACTACAACCATTCAACAGGAGAAAACATTATGATCTACGTCATCGCACGTTCCGAAATCAAACCCGAATTCATGGATGAATACATCGCCATCGCAAAGGAAAACATTCCCAATGTTCTGGCGGAAGAAGGCTGTATCTTCTACGTTCTCAACACCGATGCCGCAACCGGGATCGCCGCGCAGAAGTCTTCCCCCACAGCCACCACTTTTGTGGAATGTTGGGAAAGCCTGGATCACCTGAAAAAACATCTGGCAGCCCCGCACATGGCGGTATTCATGAAGAAAGTCGCTGATATGCGCGTTTCCTCCACATTGCAGATCGTGGAACCGGCATAAGCACGAAGGACGTCCGTCATGAACAACCCTGCGCTTCCTCCGGATCTCTTTGCATCCTACCCCATTGTGTATGCAGTGGGCAATGAATATCAGATCATGGTCTCCACCGCCGGAGAATCCGTTTTCTGGTGTAAAGTCGGCGATAAAACCTATTACGATCATTCCAACGGCGTACTGCGTTCCAAAGTCTTCACCCACAAAGTCACGATCCCGGCGGAAGAATTGGAGAAAGCCGGCAGATACACCATCTGTTTCCGGAAGATGATCGAACGGCTGCCTTATTATCCGAAACTGGAAGACGTGCAGGAAGTGGAATACACGTTCCGCCGTGTGCCCCGGGAAAAGGAAACGTTGAACGTATATCTGCTTTCCGATGCGCACTGCATGGTAGAGGAAGCCGTCGCCGCCGGAAATTTCTTCGGCGATGACATGGATTTCCTGATCCTCAACGGGGATATCCATGAGCACAGCGGGGCGCCGGAACTCTTCGCGGATATCCACCGTATCGCAGGACGGATCACAAAAGGCGGGATCCCCGTGGTCTACGCCAGAGGCAATCACGATCTCCGGGGCGAATACGCAGAACAGCTGGGGGACAACACGCCCACGCGGAACGGGTACACTTACTACACGTTCCGTCTGGGTGGAGTCTGGGGACTCGTGCTTGACTGCGGTGAGGACAAGCGGGACGATCAGGAGGAATACGGCGGCACGATCTGCTGTCATGTATTCCGGCAGGAAGAAACAGAATACATCCGCCGTATCATTGCGGAAAAAGAAACCGGATATGCGGCGGAAGGGATCCGCAACCGTCTGGTGGTCTGCCATATCAACTTTTCACAGAAACACAATCCGCCCTTTGATATTGAGTACGATACCTACGGCGAATGGTGCCGTCTCATTCGGGAAGAGATCAAACCCGATGCCATCCTCAACGGACACGAACACAAAGAGTATGTGGTCCCTGCGGATTCCGAAGGCGATCTTTTGCATCCGGGCTGCCCGGTGATCGTGGGCGGGATCCCGGTCCGTCAGCAGGATAACAGAACATATTCCGGGACGGCATTGGTATTGTCGCCCGGAAAAATCGCAATCCGTTATACGGATGATCAGAAGAATATCAAGTCAGAGGCAATGATCTGACGATCATTCCTGCGGGCCGATCTCTTCCATGTTCCGGAAGGGATAATTGAAGGGCGTCGGACACGTTACCGTGATCGGCGCTCCTTCTTTTCCGAAGGTCTCCACCGGGTACACATCGAACCGGTAGGTCTTCCCTTTTTCCATGGAATTGGGCGGGAGCCGGAACGACTGCCGGGGATCCTGATTCCGTTCCAGACGGTAGAAGTTGGAAATGTAAGTGTAACTTTTCGTCTCGCCTTCGGAACCATCCGGGAAGATCTCCGTGATCGCCACACGGTAAAAATGCGTGAAGTCATCGTGTTCCGCACCTTCGAACAGAAGATAGATGAATCCGTAATCCACACGGAATAACAGTTGTGTGCCCGGTTTGAACCGGGGAGCAGTACGCACCGCCGCCCGGCGTTCGAAACTGTATACCGGGTTTTCCGGCGAATACGGCAGGGAAACGATCCAGGGACGATCCGGTTTGATCTCCCGGCGGTCTTCCACGTTATAACGGCGGAATACCAGACGGTCCCGGTAAATATCCATGACCATCATCTGCACCCCTTCTCTGGCGTAGGGCGGGATGCCGCCCACCTGATTCGCACAGCGTTCATCGATCCCGATATAACTCAAAGTGGAGGTATTGACCGCCGTGAACTCGCCCTGCCAGATACAGCGTTCATCTTCCAGCGGACGGTGTGTATGGGATGAAATGGAGACGACCTGGGGGAAATCATTCAGGACCTGCCGCAGCCCCACTTTTCCGCTCCATTTGTTATACCCGCCGATGCAGGTTTCTTTCGGGTGATAATGTGTTACGAGAAAGATCGGTTTCCCCGGGTTTTCCGTTGCCGATTTTTCCAGTACCGGACGGAGCAGTTTCTCACAATCCTCCGGAGAATAATCCCGTTCATTATCGGTGGAAAACGCAATAAAATCATATCCGGAAACACGGATCGATACCGGGTCCGTATGGGGATAACCGAAGATCCGGCAGAATTCTTCGTAGATCTCCGCCTGACTCCGGTTGCCGGCTTCCGGATGACTCCAGAAATCGTGGTTCCCCGCACATGCGATCTGCGCCGGAAGTTTCTCTTTGAAACAGGCGTGGAAGTGTTCCTGATAACGGTACAACGGTGCCGGGTCGTCTCCCTGGTCGGCAATATCGCCGCCGTTGACGAGGACATCGATCTTCATTTCTGCGAGCATGTGGAATGCCTTGACGGTATTGGACATACCCCAGTCACCTTCGCAGGCGTGGGTCTGCATATCGCTGATGATGCCGACACGCAAAACGGGCTGTTCCTGATCCATGATATAAAAACTCCTTATTGTATTTGTTCTGTTCGCATTACTATACCACAAAACACAAAGGTTTACAAGTGTAAAAATATTGCATTTTATTGTCATTTTGTATCATTACAGTAATTTTTTTTTGCTATTTTTTTCTTTTTCCGGTTGCATTTCCTGTTTTACACATATAAAGTATCCACTGTATTGTCAAATCGCAAAGGAGCATTTATGAAGATCGCTGTCTGTATCAAACAAGTTCCCGGCACCACGCAGGTGGAGGTGGATCCGGTCACCGGGACTTTGAAACGGGATGGAGTGGAATCCAAACTCAATCCATACGACTTGTACGCACTGGAAACCGCACTTCGCATCAAAGAATCGTCCGGTGCCGAGATCACGGCATTCACCATGGGGCCGCCACAGGCACAGGAAATCCTGCGGGAAGCATATATGATGGGCGTGGATCACGCCGTTCTCATTTCCGACCGGAAGTTCGGCGGCGCAGATGTGCTTGCCACCAGTTACGCCATCAGTCAGGCGATCCGCAGTCAGGGCGCGTTCGATCTCATTATCACCGGACGTCAGACGACAGATGGTGACACCGCACAGGTGGGCGCGGAAGTCGCGGAATTTCTGGGGATCCCTCATGCCGCAACCGTCATCTCCATTGATAAAGTCACGGAACAGGCATTGGAAGTAACTTGCGATCTTCCGCTCCAGAGAATGTCCGTGCGGATCCCGTTCCCCCTGCTCATCGCGGTGGAAAAGAATGTGGGCGAACCACGGCTGCCCTCTTACCGGAAAAAACTGGCGACCGCCGGAAGTCCCATCGTCACGCTCGCGCTGAACGATATGGAGGATAAGGATGAATCCCATTACGGACAGGCGGGATCCCCCACAAAAGTCGTGCGGATCTTCCCCCCGGAACATGATACGGAACAGGAACGCTGGGAGGGGTCCGGCGAAGAACTTGCGGAAAACCTCCACCGTTATCTGGAAAACAATAAATTCTTGCAGAGGATCGGATAAGCTATGGGACAGATCATCATTATTCAGTCCGGGCTTACCCCGGAACGCAAACAGGAACTCATTTCCATCTGCCCCTTCCATGCCATTCAGGAAGAAGCAGACGGAACACTCGGTATCAATGCAGCCTGCCGGTTCTGCCGTCTCTGTGTCAAAAAGGAACCCGCCGTTTTTCATCCGGAAGAAACCGTCCGGAAGACTGTGGATAAAAGTCAGTGGCGCGGCGTGACCGCGTTCATCGAGATCTCCGGTGGAAAGATCCACCCCGTCTCGCTGGAATTACTGGGAAAAGCCCGTGTCCTGGCAGATAAGACCGGTCAGAAAGTGTATGCCGTGATCGCCGGACATCAGATCGCGCAGGCGGCAGAGGAACTCCGGTTTTACGGAGCGGATCTCATTCACGTTTATGACGACCCCGCACTGGAATATTTCCGGATCGAACCTTATACTGCGGTCCTGCAGGATTTCATCGAACAGGTCAAGCCCTCCGTGGTATTGATCGGCGGGACACCTTCCGGGCGTACGCTTGCCCCGCGTATCGCGGCACGGTGCCGTACCGGTCTGACCGCAGACTGTACCGTGCTTGACATCAAGGAAAATACCGATCTGGATCAGATCCGGCCTGCATTCGGCGGGAATATCATGGCGCATATCAATACGCCCGACCACCGGCCCCAGTTCGCCACGGTCCGGTATAAGATCTTCCCCATGCCTGCCCGGTCCGGAGAGCCTGCCGGTGAGATCGTGCGTTGTCCGATCGCCCCGGACAAACTTTCGTCTGTCATCGAGATCCTGCATCTGGAAAACAAGGAAGAGGAACGTGGGATCGAAGAAGCAGAAGTCATCATTGCCGCCGGGCGCGGCGTGAAAAAGGCGGAGGATCTGGCTCTCATTTATGAACTGGCGGAGGCGTTGAACGCCCAGGTCGCAGGTACACGCTGTCTCATCGAAAACGGATGGCTGGATCATAAACGGCAGATCGGACTTTCCGGCAGAACGGTTGCGCCAAAACTCATTATCTGCTGCGGCATCTCCGGTTCGGTCCAGTTCGCCGCCGGAATGAAAGGTTCGGAAAAGATCATTGCCATCAATTCGGATCCGGCGGCCTCGATCTTCGATCTGGCTCATATCGGGATCGTCGGTGACCTGTATGAGGTCATCCCGTCACTTCTCAAGCGTATCAGAAAAGGATAAGTCCCATGGAATTTCATAAGATCACAAACGAAGATATCAACGCGATCAGACAACTCGCTTCGGACGTCATCACCGCGGACAGGATCCATGACGATTTCTGTCACGATGAACTGGCGGGGGAGCGCTATGTCCCCGAACTCCTGGTACGCGCTGCATCCACGCAGGAAGTCTCCGATGTCCTCAAATATGCGTCCGCACATCATATCCCCGTGACACCCCGCGGACAGGGTACCGGGCTGGTGGGCGGATCCGTCTGCAAAGAAGGCGGGATCATGCTGGACGTCACAAAGATGAACCGTATTCTGGAAATCGATGAAGAAAACCTGACCATCACCGTGGAACCGGGTGTACTGCTTATGGAAATCGCGCCCGCAGTGGAACCGCTGGGATTGTTTTACCCCCCGGATCCGGGCGAAAAAAGCGCATCCATCGGGGGGAACATCAACACCAATGCAGGCGGGATGCGTGCGGTGAAGTACGGTGTCACCCGGGATTATGTCCGGGGGCTGGAAGTGGTGCTTGCCGACGGACGTATTCTGGAACTGGGCGGCAAAGTGGTCAAGAACAGTTCCGGGTACAACCTGATGCAGTTGATCGTGGGTTCGGAAGGAACTCTTTGTGTGGTCACAAAAGCGATCCTGAAACTCATTCCCCTGCCCCGGAAAGCGGTCAGCCTGCTGATCCCATTCCCCAGTCTGGCGAAAGCCATCGAAACCGTGCCGAAGATCATCCGCTCCAAAGCCATTCCTACAGCAGTGGAATTCATGGAACGCTCCGTGATCCTGGCGGCGGAAGAATACCTGGGGCGTCCCTACCCCGATAAAAGTGCGGATGCCTATCTGCTGTTGACCTTTGACGGCAATTCCCGGGAAGAAATCGAATCGGCGTATGACTCCGTGGCAAAGATCTGCCTGGATAACGGCGCGTTTGACGTCCTGATCTCCAACACGCCCGAACGGAATGAATCCATCTGGAAAGCCCGTGGCGCGTTCCTCGAAGCCATCAAGAGTTCCACCACCGAAATGGATGAGTGTGACGTCGTCGTCCCGCGGAACCGGGTGGCGGACTTCATCAAGTATTCCGCTTCTCTGGAAGAAAAATACGGGATCCGGATCCGCAGTTTCGGACACGCCGGAGACGGCAACCTGCATATCTATGTCCTGCGGGATGAACTGGATGAAACGCAATGGAAGGAACGGCTGACGGCTGTTTTTGCGGATCTCTACAATACGGCGAAGGAATTCGGCGGGCAAGTCTCCGGCGAACACGGGATCGGATATGTGAAACGTCCGTATCTGCAGGAATCTCTGGGAGAAGAACTACTGGATATCATGTCCGGGATCAAACAGGCATTTGACCCTGCGGGGATCTTGAATCCGGGGAAAGTCTGTCGATAAGGGCAAAAAAATGGAGCGGGCGAAGAGAATCGAACTCTCGTGGCCAGCTTGGGAAGCTGGAGCATAACCATTTTGCTACGCCCGCTCGTGGTATGAGTGGTAATATACCACAGGTATACGCCCACGTCAAGTGCAGATTCAAAAATTTTTCGACTTTTTTACGGATCGGTACGGAACCGTACGGATCGGTACGGAGTTTCTCTGTCTCAAAAAAAGTTCTGATTTTTTCGGTTCCGGACTTGCATTTTCCCGTTTGCAGAGTATTTTTTTGAAAATAACATAAAAAATGAGTTTCACGAATGAACAGAGAAAATATAGACCTGCTGCTTCCATCCGGCGGATACCATAAATTGAAATCTTTTCAGCTTGCACGACTGATATATGATATCACTGTCCGTTTTACGGAACTCTATATTCCGCAGAATTCCAGAACGGTCGATCAAATGGTGCAAGCGGCCCGTTCCGGTGTCCAAAACATAGCAGAAGGCTCCGTAGATGCCGCGACATCCATAAAAATGGAAATAAACTTGTATAATGTTGCACGGGCATCGTTGATCGAACTGCAATTGGATTATCAGGACTATTTACGACAGCATAACACGGAGATTTGGACAAAAGAATCGTTTTTGTATAAAAAGTTTATCAAAGCCCGCGTTTCCAATGCAGGTGAGTTCAAGGCTTTTATCAACGAAGCGGAAAGAAGTGTCAAACACTCCGTACCGATCCGTACTTATCCGTACAAATCCGTACTCGTTGCCAATGCGACGATCCTCCTGATTGATACCGCTGCGTATTTTCTGAAACGTCAAATACGCGCAAAAATGGAAATTTATCTTGCACAGGGCGGTTTTTCTGAACATTTATACAATCTGCGCAAGTCTCAAAAAAAGTTCTGATTTTTTCGGTTCCGGACTTGCATTTTCCCGTTTGCAGAGTATTGTGTCTGTGTAATAATTATAGAATAACAGAGAAACGGAGAAAATTATGAAACGTTCCATCGTCGAGCTTCTGGCTTTGCAGGAAACCGATTTGCGCCTCAGAGAGTTGGAGAAAAAATATAAAACCATTCCCGCCGAACGGGCAGAACTCGTCGCCGAATTCGAGGTCGTACGTTCCGCATTGGCTAAAGCCGAAGGCGTCGTCAAACAACTGGAACTGCAGATCCGTCAGTGTGAAACAGAAATCGCAACAAAAAAAGCTCATCTGCAGGAAATCCGGGTACGGTCCGGAACCGTTAAGAAAGTGACGGACTATAATGCCGTCATGAGTGAGATCACCACAACCGAAAACGCAATTTCCGAACTGGAAGAGCAGGAACTCATCGCGATGGATTCCCTGGATCAGGCAAAGGAAAAACGGGTAAAAGCGGAACGCAATTACCGGGCAACCGGGCGCATTATTCAGAAAGAGGTCCGGGAACTGGATGCTCTGAAAGAAGCCATTCTGGAAAATGTCCGGGAACTGGCGGTCCAATCCAAAGAACAGGAAAAACGGATCGCACAAACGACATTGGATATATACAAGCGTCTTCTTGCCGCTGGAAAAGGTTCTCCTGTAGGAAAGATTTCCGCCGGGCTCTGTTCCAATTGCAACCTGCAGGTTCCACCCATGACACTCAATGAAGCAAAAAAAGGACAGTTGGTCCACTGTGACAACTGTTCCTGTTTTCTTTACGATCCGGAAGGCAGCGATTGAGCAATGGAATTTTTTGATACACACGCCCATTTCGGGGAAGAGGACCGTCCCTTTCCCCAATGGGCAGACCGGGCATTTCAAGCCGGTGTGACCCGGATCCTGCTTGCTGTTTCCGGGTGGGCGAACACTCTGGAATCCAGAGAAAATGCCCATGCTGTCGACAAGGTTTATTATTCCGCAGGGATCCATCCCCATGAAGCGGAAACGGAAACCGGACACGGGATCGCGGAATACGAAACGTTTCTCACAGACAGCAAGTGTATTGCTGTAGGCGAGATTGGACTGGATTATTATTACGACATCTCCCCCCGGGAAAAGCAGCGGGAGGTCTTTCAGGGCTTTCTTGATCTTGCGTTGAAGACGGGGAAACCGGCACTGATCCACTGCCGGGATAAGGAAGATACCGGAGATGCGTATGAACACATGTACGAACATCTTTCCGTTTTTGCGGCAAAAGGTGGACGTTTCGAACTCCATTCCTTTGCCGGATCTCCGGAATGGCTGAAAAAATTCCGGGATCTGGATGCGTATTTCGGAGTCGGCGGCATGATCACGTTCAAACGGGCGGAGAATATCCGGACCATTGCGCGGATGATGCCCATTGACCGGATCCTGACAGAGACCGATTCCCCTTATCTTGCACCGGT
Source organism: Victivallales bacterium (assembly GCA_045592785.1). Taxonomy (GTDB): domain Bacteria; phylum Verrucomicrobiota; class Lentisphaeria; order Victivallales; family UBA1829; genus RGIG8244. Next base: position 30,819 of record JAZNVL010000010.1, read on the forward strand.
CCCCTTCCGCGGCAAACGGAATCATCCGGCGCTGCTGCCACATATAGCGGGCGCACTTTCGGAATGTCAATGTGTCACAGAAGAAGAGATCGCCCGAATCACCATGGAAAACGCGTTGACGTTTTTCCGTATAGGAGAGAATGAATGATGCAACTTCCTGCTTCCCTGAAAGAACGACTTACCGCCTGGGGAAAACTCCTGCGGATCCCTAATTTATTCAGTGTACCTGGTGACCCGCTGGCAGGCTTTCTCATTGCCGGCGGCTTGATCACGGAGCAGACATTCGCCCTGTTGAGTGTATGTCTTTCCGGATTTTTTGCATATCTTTACGGCTTAATCAGCAATGATATCGCCGATCTGGAAATCGACCGGGAAGAACGCCCGAACCGTCCCCTGCCCTCGGGCGCGGTGGCACTTGCTCCGGCAAAGACCGCCATGGTCTTGTGCGCGATCCTTTCTCTGGTTACGGCGGCATTCTCCACCCGGACCCTTATCGTCGGTGTCCTTCTTCTGGTCTTCATTACGCTCTACAATTTTGTATTGAAAAAGTATAAACACATCGGACCTGCGGCAATGGGTGCATGCCGGTTCTTCCATGTACTGCTTGGGACAGCAGCGGTAACGGAACTTGTGCAGGTGAAATTCATTTACGCACTGCTCTTCGCCTTCGGCGTGTTCCTCTATATCTACGGGGTCACATGTGCCGCCGCAGAAGAAACGAAGAAACTGGCGAAACGGCCCGGCGGACTTCTCTTTTTCGGCGGTGCTGTGCTGGCGTATATCGTACTCTTTCTCCGGATGGGTATGGAGCCTTTGACGGAATGGTGGGACTGGCTTCCCGGTATTTTCTCCGCGCTGACGGCGGCAGTCTATATCGTCATCGCGTGGAAAGGATTCCGCACATTCCAACGTCCGTCGCTCCCGGGGATCGCCCAGGGGTGGATCGGCACGCTGATCGGAAACTTGATCTTTCTTCAGGCGGCGGCCGCCGCTGCTGCCGGCGGCTGGTACATTGCTATTGTGCTGGTCATCTTCTGGGGTTTGGCACGGATGACGGCAGTCCATTTTTACGGGAGCTGACCGATGGAAGACTGGATCGACATCCGCAAAGACGATGCCCATGTGGCACGGGAACGCAAGAAAGCGCGTGAACTCAAAAAGTCCGCCTGGTGGCAGGCGATCCTGCAGAAAGGCGTCTGTCATTACTGCGGCGAAAAGTTTCCCCCCGGCGAATTGACCATGGACCACATCGTTCCTGTGGCACGGGGCGGACGCAGTGTGAAAGGCAACATCGTCCCCTGCTGTAAAGACTGTAATTCCGAGAAAAAATATTTGACTCCGGCTGAACTCATCATACGACAGCTGGAACAGGAAGAAGCCGCGAAAAACAAGCCGTCACCGACGGACGAGTAAGCTCTGTTCCGCCGCACGCATACCATCCACCGCCGCAGAGGTGATCCCGCCTGCGGTACCGGCACCTTCCCCCGCCATCCAGAGTCCGGCGATATTGCTTTCCAATGTTTCCGGATCCCGGAGGAACCGCACCGGACTGGAAACGCTGGTCTCCGCGCCGATGAGAAGTCCTTCCCGTATAAACCCGGGGATCCGTTTTTCGAACCGGGGCATGGCGTGTTGCAGGGCATGGGTCAAGCGTGCTGGCAGGATCTCATGGAGTCCGGCAGAAACAAGCCCCAGCCGGCAGGATGTTTCCTGCTTCGTCAGGGAAGAATGACGTCCGGCAAGGAAATCCGTTGCGGTTTGTGCGGGGAACGTATAATCGCTGCCGCCGGCAGTAAAGATATTGCGTTCGATGGAATCCAGAAACGCGAACGCGGATGCGGGATCCGCAAAGGTCTCCGCAGAAAATCCGGTCACCAGTGCGGCATTGGAGAACGCACCCGCACGGGCATAACAGCTCATTCCGTTGGTCCGCAGGTGATCCGTTTCCGCCACCGCCGGGATGACTTCTCCCCCCGGACACATGCAGAAACTCACCATGCCACCCGGATTCTGTTCCGATGCGGGATCCGAAAGGGCGTATTCCGCCGCCCCCAGACAGGGCATGGGATCCGCCGCGCCATACTGCGCCGCATTGATCAAACGCTGGGGATGTTCCACGCGTACCCCGACCTGAAATCCCTTCATGGCAAATGCCGCGCCGGACTTCGTCAGGTTCAGAATAAATTCCCTTGCACTGTGTCCGCAGGCCGCAAGCACCACCGAACCGGGAATCGTTTCGCCATCGGAAAGCTTGACACCGCAGCATTTGCCGTCGCGGATCACCGGAGCTGTGACCTGTCTGCCCCAGAGAAATGTTCCGCCCAACGCGCAAATACGTTCCCGTAACTTTCGGATCACATCCGGGAGCCGGTCCGATCCCACATGAGGATGACTGAAATACCGGATTTCTTCCGGCGCACCACACTCCACAAATGTTTTCAGGATGAAATCAATACGGGGATCCCGGATCCGGGTGTAAAGTTTTCCGTCGGACCAGGTCCCCGCGCCGCCCTCCCCGTAGAGCAGATTGCTTTCCGGATCCAGTTCCCGGGTTTGGAAGAAACGATCGATATCCGCTTTCCGCCGGACCACATCCCTGCCCCGGTCAATGACAACAGGACGGCATCCTGCCAGCGCATAGACGTACGCCGCAAACAGCCCGGCGGGCCCTGCGCCGATCACAATGGGCTCCACATTTCCGCGTGGCTCCACAGGCTGCCATGGGGTGACAACGGGAGAAACCGGGGAAACGTTTTTCGGTGTGACACCATCCCGCAAAGACACGCGGAGCCGGTACAGGAGTTTCACATCAGGCTTTTTCCGCGCATCGATCCCGCGGCGGATAATGTGCCAGTCCAGAACATCCGCCTGGCTGACAGCAAGAAAACGGGCGATGTGTCCGCGCAGATCCCGGTCGATTTCAGGGGAGGCATTACGCGCTGCGACGCGCAGTTCGTCGATCTGTACGTTCATTTTGCCGGAGCCGGATCCACAGGACGGGTATATACAGTGATAGCAGTTCCTTTGGCATCGGAGGCGGAAACACCCAGGAGCAGGATCTCCAGCGGTTTCTCACGGTAAAACACTTCGCCGGATGCCCGGAACGGATTGGCGATCTCTTCCGATGCCGGTTTCCAGCCTGCCGCATTCAAACGCAACGACATCTCATGGATCATCTGGGGCCGGGTCGTCCCGGGGAGAAAACAGGAAGCATAAACGGAACGACGGTCAGGGAACTCCATCACACTCAAATCGGTGGCACCGGGGAGAAGCGGGATATGGTCCGGCCACGCTTTCTGCGGTGACTGTTTTCTGTTTGCAGGGATATCCATGGAGTATTGCAGCAGGGGGTTCGTTCCGCGGATCTGCGTCAGAAAGATACGTTTGACCGATCCGTTTTTTTGAGGAATACTCATCAGCATGGATTGGGGATTCAAGGCAATACGGGCATTGGGGTATTTCTTCTGCAACACCTTGCTTGCATCGGCAAAGGGAAGTTCCACCAGAGAGATCTCCATGACTACATCCATACCATTGACACTGATCTTTTCCTGCCAGAATTTACGGTTGGGCAGGACTTCAGCCGGGTCGCCGAAGGTCCCGCTGCCCGGGGTGAAGGGCCAGATGGAATAGACTTCCGCCTGCAGAAGAACAGGAAAAAGCAGGAAAAAGAGATAACAGAAACGGCGCATCGTAAATTATCCTTTCCGGGTAAGGTCCATGTGATTGAGCCGATAAGCGGCGATCATAAGGAAGATAACAGCAACTGAAACGGAATATATGCACAATACCAGGGAGTAAAATCCGAATGTATTGTGATCGATAAAGTAATAGATCAGGTTGGGGAAGAGATAATACAACACATAGATCCCGTTGGAGACCTCTGCCGCCACCCCCGGTGGAAGCATGGAAATGATCACCGGGATAAAGTTGAACAGCATGGAAAACATCAGGTAAAGGACCGTCAGGATGATCGCCGCGATGTCACCGACGAAACAGGAAAGAGCCACGATCACCGCCACACAGGGAATGAATGCAATGGTCAACTGGAACTGTCGCAGGATCATGGGGAACGAATACCAGGTATTTTCCGCAAGATAATAAAAGACCACAATGGAGATCTCAATGAGTGTAAAGAAAACCAGACAGGTCGCAAGGATCCCCAGATATTTCCCGCACATGTAAGACGTACGGGAAATCGGCTTCGTCAACAGGAACTGCACTTGTCCGGTGGCAATATCCCGGGGGATCTCGGCGGCACCGGAAAAACAGGCAAGCATAAGACTGACGAAAAACGCCAGGAGCGAACTGGCAAGGACCGGCTGATAACGGGACTTTTCATACACCAGATGGATCAGGAAAGAATCCGACGAGATCTGGGATGCAACCGACTCCATACCGGACATGAAATATCCGGCGCAGATGGAAATAAGCAGAAGCAGAAAGAACGCAGGTTCTCTCAATCGTTTCAGTGTGATTCCGGCAATGGTAAGCATAATGAAGCGACTCCTTTATTTCCCGGTCTTCCGGTTTTGCAGTTCGTTCCGGTACAACAGATCTTCTTCCAGCTGCATCATGTACTCGGAAAAACTCCGGCAGAACGTGACCTGATCGGCGAGCCGGGCGGCGGCATTTGCGGTTTCAGCATCTCCGGCTGCGAGAGCAAGATCTTTGAAAGCGGAATACAATGCATAATATTCCAGGAAAGGCGGATCTTTATATTCCAGCAGAGGTTTGAGGAAACGGCAGCGATCCTGCGGGGAAAGCTGTTTATTCTCCTGCATTTTACCGAATGCGGCAGCCCAGGCATAATATCGTTCGACAACGGGCAGATCTTTCTGAAACTTATGAAAATCGTCATAACTCACGCGATCGTATTCCGCATTTCCATTGAACATGAAATAGACATAGGCAGGATAAGAAGCCGGCAGTTCGCGGTGATCTTCCAGGATCTCTTCATAGAGTTCCGCCTTTTCATTCTGCTCCCTGACGAACGCAGCGAGAACAAGTTTCGCGTTCAACTTTTCGGCGGGAGTCTCCGCTTTCCGTACTTCGCCCCGCAGTGCAGTAAGCGTGATCCGTTCCCGGATATCATCCTGCATTTTTGCGGGGAGTTTGGCAATGATGTCTTCCGCATTGACGGCATCCGGATTGATTCTGGCAACCGTTGCCTGCCGCAGGATGGCTTCCGTCAGGAAATAAACGGCAAGCACTGCGGCAAAAAGCAGAATCAACAAAATCTTTTCCGGGCGTCTCATGGGATGTCCTTATTTCTTCTCTTTGTTTTCGGGTTCGGCACCGGGTTCCGTGGATTTTCCGCAGTTCTGACAGAAGGAAACACCGGGTTTGAGTTTCTCATTGCAATACTGACAGATGCCGCGCACAAATTCCAGTTTGGAACCGCAATGACCGCAGAACCGGTCACCGCCGGATGCCGGATGACAACATTTTGTGCAGAGAGACTGTCCATAGAAGACTTCTTTCGTGATCTGATCGATCAACGCCATGGTCTCCTTGCCGGGCTCAAATCTCTGATCGTAAACATCCAGAGGATTCCGTGCTTCCTGCATGGCTTTCAGCAGGCGCATTTCGATGTTGGGGATGAGGACTTTCCCGGACTCGTCCGGCGATAAAACACCGGGGTCCATTGCCATTTTCTTTTTCCATTCGCGGTAAAGAATACGGAGCTTTGCCACATATTCCCGGTCAGGAGCAGTCCCTGTTGCTTCCGCGCGGGCAAGTTCCCGGATGTAGTTATTCACCAGATGGTTCACGGGGTCATCACCGCTGCGTTCCAACGCCATTTTGAAATAATATGCAGCCTTCGCATGATCGGCAGCCAGAAGCGGAGCTCCGTTCTGATTGTTGATGTCGTAGGTATCTCTGGAATAGATGAACCCGGTATAGAACGGGATCTTCCAGTTATCTTTGAGGTAATCCAGTTTACAGGCATCCTCCAGGATCTCCACTGTTTTCTTCGGGTCCGCATGCTGAATGGAAGAAATACCATCCAGATACAGCCGTTCGTACTTGGGGTCAAGTCCCATCAGACGTTCCAGCCGTTCGGTGACTTCCTTCACATTGCTGGAATCCACGACCTGCAATTTTCCCAGATAGTTGATAAAACGCATCCATTCCCAGTCGGAAATGACTTTGTGCATTCCGCCGACGGGAGCGGTGGAAAGACGGTTTTTATCCGGATTGATCTGCAGTTGCATTTTCTGCAGGACGGGAGCCAGCGCGGCAGCCACGACCAAAGCAACGATCATCACAATAAATTGAAAGAATAATTCTTTTTTCATTCGTCAGCCTCCATTCCTCATTTAATATCCTTGAACCGGAAAATGATCCCGGAAAGCATCAACAGGAACAGGGCGAATGCAATTCCCCACACCGCAGCACCGAACAGATACGACCAGGGAATCGCAACCTGATAGATGATGTGTTCTTTCAGGTTGAAGATCTCCATATCCGGCAGGATCCCGCCATTGAGAACAGGGATCTTCAGCCGTCCGGTGAGAGAGGAAAACCAGATTGCCAGCAGAGCAATAATGGGAGCCGCCATTTCCGGAAGAACGATGGCGCAGAACACACAAACGGCAGCCATGGGGATCACGCCGAGCATGATGAGCAATTCGATCTTGATGAAGTTCCGCAGGATATCTTCCGTAAAGCAGAACTGGTAGATGAAGTAGGATCCGGCAGCGATGAGCGTACAGACCACAAACGCAACGCCGTAAACGCCCAGCGTTTTCCCCAGAAGGTATTTGGTACGTCCCAGAGATTTGGTCAGAAACGTGGAGGCGATCCCCTCCCGCAATTCCCGGGGAATGTCAAACGTCAGGGAAAGGACCGTGAGGATCCCGGCGATCTGATTCATGAAGAGAGCCATATCCAACATCAAATCACGGTGCCGGTCCAGAGAGAGTTCGTTATAACGGTACATACTTCCGATAAGGATCCATACACAGATCACCAGGAAGTATACGACTTTCATTTTCAGAATACCTTTGCAGGTACTTTCTGCGATCGTCAGGATTTCTTTCATGCCTGTCCTTCTCCGTTTTTGCATTGTGCGTTATTGGCTTCCACGGTACGGAAGAAGAAGTCTTCCAACGATTCGTTCTGTTCCACGACCTCCACCTTTTCCTTGTGCTCTTCGCCCAGTTTCATCAGTTTCTCTTTGAGTGCAGCATCCATTTTCCCGTAGGAGAGTTCCCAGACACCATTCTCTTTCTTCTGACATTCCTTTGCATCACTCATCAATGCGGGCAGCAGATCGTCCGCCTGTTTCAAACGGACTTTCACGCTGTCGGATTCCAGCAGGGAGTCCAGCGTGCCGGAACAGAGAAGATGTCCTTTGTTCAGGATCGCCACGTAATCGCAGATCTCCTGCACGTCAGCAAGAATATGACTGCTGAAAAAGACCGTGGTACCCGCCTTGTTCTGGTCCAGAATAATGTTTTTGAGATCCTGACGTCCGTAAGGGTCAAGTCCCAGAAGCGGTTCGTCCAGGATCAACAGTTCCGGACGGTTCAGCAGGGCTTGTGCGACCCCGATACGCTGAAGCATCCCCCGGGAGAACCCGGCGAGTTTTTCTTTGGCATGGGAAGTCATCTGCACGATATCCAGCACTTCGGCAACGCGTTCATGCCGTTCCTTGCGTGACATGTGAAAGAGTTTCGCGCAGACATTCAGAAATTCCTGTGCGGTCATCAAACCGTTGAAGGAAGGTGTGTCAGGAAGGAACCCGACCCGTTTTTTGGTATTGACATCCCACACGGGACTGCCCAGTACGGTTGCGGTCCCGCCGGTGGGCTGGATCAGATCCATCAAAAGTTTGATCGTCGTTGTTTTTCCTGCGCCGTTGGGTCCGAGGAATCCGAACACAGCACCCTTGGGGACCTGGATCGTCAACTGATCCAGAGCCGCCACCTTTTTTTTCCAAAACAGGAAACCATATTGTTTTGTCAGTTTATTTGTATCGATCACAAAATCACTCATAAAACACAATTGCTCCTTTCCTCAATTATACATAATTTTTTGACATTAAATTTCGTAAACATCCTGCCCGTATTCGTGATAGATCTCACGGGTCGCAAGAAATACCCGGGAAACCGATGCCGTATCGCCGATGGTGATCCGGACCCATGCGCCCGTTTCCGGACCGGGGAAGTACCGTACAATGATCCCGCGGGAACGCAACTCTTTGAAATAGTGTTCGCCATCGCCATCCGGGGGAGAAACGAACAGGAAATTGGTCTGTGATTCAATGACACGGAATCCGCAATCGAAGAGTCCCAGCATGAGCATTTCTCTTGCCAGCCGGATCTTGGAAACACAATCGGCGAAGTATGCGGGGTCCTTCAACGTAGCCAGAGCCAACGCCTGGGTCAGCATGGAAACGTTATAGGAGTCTTTCATCTTCATCATGCCTTCGATGATCTTCGGATTCGCCAGAGCAAACCCGAAACGGAGTCCGGCAAGGTTCCGGCTCTTGGAGAAGGTACGGCTGATGATCACATTGGGGAATTCGTTCACAAAATCCACACAATTATCATCGGCAAAGTCGGCGTATGCTTCGTCAATGAGGACGATCCCCTGGAAATCCCGGCAGATCTCCGCCAGGATCGCTTTGGGTATGCTGTTCCCGATCGGTGCATTGGGACGGGCGATCATCAAGAGGTTCGCACGCTGTGCCTGCGCCAGAAGGTCCACCGGAAGTTCAAATTTTTCCGTCAGCGGGATCTTGATACATTCCGCGCCCTGCAAACCGGCAAGTGTCGGATACAGCGAATAGGAAGGCCACAGACAGGCAACAGGACGTTCCGCAGAAGCAAAACAGCGGACCGTGATGGTCAGGATATCATCGGAGCCGTTCCCCGCAAGCACATGATCTTTCGTGAGACCGTAGATGCTGCCGATATATTCCCGCAGGCCTTCGGCGGTGGGATCCGGATACAAACGGAGCCGTTCCGTATCGAAATTGCGCAGGACTTCGGTAACGCCCGGGGACGGCGGATAGGGGCTTTCGTTGGTATTGAGTTTCAGCAGATCCGGGATCCTGGGCTGTTCACCGGGGGTATACCCGCCCATTTCATCGATCTCCGGACGGAAATAAGAAACGTATCCGTTCATTTTTTCACTCCTCCGGTCCGGCGGATGGATGCGCTGCGTTTATGTGCATCCAAACCTTCCATGTCGGCGATCGCCTCCATGGCATACAATTCTTTCAACAATGCCGTCTTGCCGTATTTGAGAATACTGCTCCGGCGCATGAAATCCGAACAGGTCAGACCGTGGAAGAACTTGGCTGTCCCGCCCGTGGGCAGAACATGACTGGGGCCTGCGGTGAAGTCGCCGGCAGGTTCCGGGGTCCATTCGCCCAGGAAGATGGCACCGGCAGCGCGAACTTTTTTCGCCACGTCTTCCGGTTTTTCGCAATGGATCTCCAGGTGTTCCGGCGCATAATCACCGGCAAACGCGGCAGCCGCATCCATATCCGCAACTTCCACAAAGAATACGCCGTTCTCCAACACCTTCTGCAACGGTCCCTGACGGGTCAGAGATTCCGCCTGACGGTACATTTCCTTTTCCACTTTCCGCAGAAAATCGGCATCGGGGGAAACAAGAACAGCGTGTTCCAATCCGCTGCCGTGTTCCGCCTGGGAAAGTACATCCGCAGCCGCGAACGCAGGATTGCCTTTGCCATCCGCCAGGATCATGATCTCGGAGGGCCCTGCGACCATATCGACGGCGGTCTGACCGTAAATAAGCCGTTTTGCGGCTGCGACGTAGGCATTACCGGGACCGGCGACCAGCTCGGCTTTTTCGATGGTTTCCGTTCCCAAAGCAAGCGCGGCGACCGCATAGGCACCGCCCAGTTTATAGATCTCGGTTGCTCCCGCCTGGGAGAGCGCGTAAAGCGTATGAGGATTGATCTTGCCGTTCTTCATAGGGGGCGTCATGGCTGCAATGGATTCCACTCCGGCAGCTTTAGCGATCCCGACCGTATGAACGGAAGTGGAGACAAGGGGCGCGGTCCCGCCGGGGACATAACAGGCGACCCGGCGCATGGGCTGATACATTTCGCCGAGAGTGACCCCGCGACGCGGGTGATACGTCCAGGAAGCAGGCTTGGTCCGTTTGGCGAATTCCTGCACATGTTTCAACGCAAGATCAATGGCGCGGCGGTTGTCTCTGCTCACGAGTGAACGGGCTTCTCTGATTTCTTCATCGGTGACACGATACTGTTCCGGTGTCATATCCACGCCGTCAAACCGTTTGACGAATTCACAAATTGCGGCATCACCGCGTTCCCGCACCTGCCGCACGATTTCGGTAACAGCTTCTTCGATATGCGGGGGACATGCGGGTCTCCGGGAGAGTGCCTGCAAATTCTGTTGATAATCCGCGTCATTGAGATAAATTATTTTCATCCTTGCTCCTTGAAAAACGATTTATAAAGTCTATATAGAATATAGCGCATTTTTTTCACTTTACCAGTAGAAAAACGTTTTTTTTCGAAAAAAATTTTTATACCGGCGGGAAAAAGTTGGAAAATCTTTGATTTTTTATTTGAACTTATGCCCCACATGGAGTATATTGAACAGGTATTTTCAAAACGTAACAAAGGATTTGTATGAGCGGACCATTGTTGAATCTTCTCTTTTTCGGTGACGTGGTGGGCAAAGGCGGACGGCGTGCTGTTGCCGCATTGACCCCGCAACTCCGGAAAAAATATAACTGTCAGTTCGTCGTCGCCAACGCCGAAAACTGCGCGTGCGGTGCCGGGCTGACACGATCCAGTCTCGGGGATATGCCCGATGTGGATGTGTTCACTGCCGGTGATCATGTGTGGGACCGGAAAGAATTTGAGCAGGAAATTTCCGGGATCAAAAATGTGATCCGCCCTGCCAATCTCTCCCGTTTGCAGCCGGGGAAAGGATGGGATCATTTCCGGAATCCGGCTGGCGGCGAAGTCGCAGTCATCTCTCTCATGGGCAAAGTATTTATGAAAGACAGTGCATATTGTCCGTTTGAGACCGTGGAACAGATCCTCAAAGAGATCCCCATCACGGTCAAATGTATCCTCGTGGACTTCCATGCGGAAGCCACCAGCGAGAAGATCGCCATGGGACACTTCCTCAAAGGAAAAGTGACTGCCGTTTTCGGCACGCATACCCACGTTCAGACGGCGGATGCCAAGATCCTGCCCGGGGGGACCGCGTACATTTCTGATGTGGGCATGGTGGGCGGCGCGGATTCCATTCTGGGACGTGATTGCGACAGTGTTCTGCGGAAGTTCCGGACCGGGATGCCGACGAAACTGGAAGTGGTGGAAGAAAATATCCGGTACGATGCCGTTGTACTTACTTATGAAATGATGACCGGGCGGGCGGTTTCTCTGACCCCGGTCTCTGAACTTTTTGACCCTGAAAAGGAGATATGATCATGGCGATTCCTGAACTCGATTTCAAACGGATCGATACACTCGTGGACCTGGCATTGAGCGAAGACCTGGATGAACGCGGTGACGTCACCACAGAATCCGTTATTCCTGCCGAACTGAAAGTCAAAGCCGTTCTGCTGGCAAAAGAATGGCTTGTCTGTGCCGGGATGCCGGTGGCGGAACGGGTCTTCAAAAAACTCTGTCCCGATCTGGAATTCAAGGCTCTTGTCAAGGAAGGTGCGGAGTGTATCCCCGGTACCATCATGGCAGAGATCAGCGGTCCCGCACGCCCCATTCTGGAAGGCGAACGGACCGCATTGAACTTTTTACAGCGTCTCTGCGGCGTGGCGACGATGTCCCACCGTTATCAGGCACTTGCCGGAGATAAACTGCATGTTCTGGATACCCGTAAGACCACTCCCGGCTGGCGGAATCTGGAAAAATATGCCGTCGCCACGGGAGGCGCATACAATCACCGGATCGGGCTCTTCGACCGTGTCATGTTGAAAGACAATCACCGTGAACTGGCGGGGTTGGAAGGTGCGGGCGGGATCCTGCGTTCGGTGGAACGCGCCCGTGCGAAATATCCGGATCTGGAAGTGGAAGTGGAGATCGACTCACTGGAAGAACTCAATGAAGCACTGGAATCCAAAGCGGAATACATCCTGCTGGATAACATGAGCTGTTCCGATATGGCGAAAGCGGTCCGGATCACCGACGGCAGAGCCAAACTGGAAGCCAGCGGAAATGTCACCATCGGCAGGATCGAAGAGATCGCCGCGACCGGTGTGGATTTTGTTTCCTCCGGCGCACTGACACACTCCGTCAAATCCTGCGACATCTCTCTGGATATCGTTCCGGCGTAAGAGGTTTTATTATGCTGGAAGACAGAGATTACATGCGGCGCAGACGCGGTGGACGGGAAGAGAATGACCCGGCATCCGGAATGCGTTGTCTCTTCACATTGATCGTGGTCAATGTGGTCGCCTGGATCCTGTTCCGGGGACACACACTTGCCTTGATCCCGGGTGAATTTCAGTCCGGGGCATTCTGGCAGCCGTTGACCGCCATGTTTCTTCATGGCGGCTTATGGCATATCTTTTTCAATATGTTCTCACTTTACATCTTCGGGCAGATCGCGGCTCCGGAACTGGGACCGAAACGATTTCTTGCCTTGTATTTCGTCTCCGGACTGTTCGGGAATCTGCTCTGGCTTGCGCTGAACTGGAATGCGCCGGCAGCTCTGGTGGGCGCATCGGGTGCCGTCATGGGTGTCATCATGGCGGCGGCAATGATCGCCCCGGACGTGGAAATGTTTCTGCTGTTCATCCCGTTCCCGGTGAAATTGCGGACCATGGCGATCGTGTTTCTTGCGCTGGAAATTTTCAGTGAGCTTTCCAACCGTCACAGCAATGTGGCGTATCTCGCCCATATCGGCGGGTTCATCGCCGGATATCTGATGATGACTCTCTTCTTCCGCCAGTATGTCCGGTGGAATCCCCTTGCAGGCAAATCGGGTCCCCAGCGGAAAATGCCCCACGGCTGGCACATGAACGGGGAAGCTCCACCTCCCCCGAAATCCGGCACAGGTACCGGCCCGGTCAGTCAGCGTGAACTGGATTATCTGCTTGACAAGATCTCCCGGGAAGGGATCAACGCCTTGAGCGAGCAGGAAATGGAACGGCTGCGGCAGGCGCGTGAACAGATGCGCGGCGGACAGCCGTAAGGCAGGAAAACATTCAACCATAAAGGTGTTACTTATGAAAAAATTATTACTCATTCTGACGGCGGCGGCAGTAGTCATTTTCACAGGCTGCAAACCGGCTGAAACCAATCAAAACGGCGAAAAACAGATCAGGATCGGGGTCTCCATCCCGGCGGCATCCCACGGCTGGTCCGCAGGTGTGGTCTGGCACGCCGAACAGATGAAGAAAAAACTGGAAGCGGAAAACAAAAACGTGAAAGTGTTGATCGCAGCCAGTACCGATGCCGCAGATCAGGTCAACCGCATCGAAAACCTGCTGGTGCAGAATGTGGATGCACTGGTCGTCATGGCGCAGGAACCCGAACCTTTGCAACAGGTGTGTGAGCGCGCGAAGAAGAAAGGTAAATTCCTGGTGATCGTTTCCAATCCGTTGAAGGAACCGGTGCAGGATGTATTTGTGAACGGCGACAATGCCGGATTCGGATCCGCGGCCGCGGAAGCCATGGGCAAAGAACTCAACGGCAAGGGCAACATCGTGCTGATGGAAGGGTATTCCTCTCCCATCAACACAACACGGATCGAAGCATTCCGGAAGACGCTTGCGGAAAAATATCCGGATATCAAGATCCTGGATTCCCGTCTGGCGTATTACAGCGCGGAAAAGGCGTTGGCTCTCATGGAAAATTACCTGCAGAAGTTCAAAGATGAAACCATCGACGGTGTATGGGCGGGCGATGATGATGCCCTTCTCGGCGCACTCAAAGCATGTACCGAAAGCCATAACAAGACCATCAAGACCATCATCGGCGGCGGCGGATCCTCCAAAGTCGTCAAAATGATCATGGATAAAAACCCGCTGGTCCACACCACGGTGACCTACCCCCCCGCCATCATCAAGGAAGGGATCCAGGCAGCTTATGACGGTCTGAAAGACCCGGCGAAAGTGGTTGCGGAACGCACCGTTCCCTCCGAGATCGTCAACATTGAGAATGCTGAAAAATATTATTTCCCCGATTCCAATTATTGAAAGAAAGTGATTTGATTATGAAAGAAAAAGCAAACATCATTGAAATGTTCCGCAACCGTTTCGGCAGCGATCCCGCGGTCGCGGCATCTGCTCCGGGCAGATTGGAAATCCTGGGGAACCACACGGACTATAACGAAGGTTTTGTGTTGAGTGTGGCGGTTGGTCAGACTACCGATGTCGCCATGACCCCCATCGAAGGCAGAGAATGTATCATCCATGAAAACGGGAAAGATCATTTTCTGAATCTGGATGAGATCGACGTCAAGATCCCGGGCGACTGGCGCAATTATCTCAAAGGTCTTCTGGTGGAACTCCGCCGTCGCGGATTCACGGTGAAAGCCTTCAACGCCGCGCTCACCAGCAACGTGCCGCTCTCCGCCGGGATGAGCAGTTCCGCCGCACTGGAAATGGCATTCGCTTACGCCATCAAAACGGTGAATAATATCGAACTCTCTCTCCCCGACTGGGCGCGTGTCGGTCAGGCGGTGGAAAATAAATTCCTGGGGCTCAACTCCGGTCTTCTGGACCAGTTCAGTTCGCTCTACGGACAGGAAAATGCGGTGATCCATTGCGACTTCCGTACAGTGGAAGTGTTGCAGACGGTCCCCATGCCTGCGGGCTGGAAACTGGTGGTCGCCAATACGCTTGTCAAGCACAATCTGGTGGAGTCCGACTACAATCTGCGCCGTATTTCCTGCGAAAATGCACGGAACGCGATTGCACAGAAACATCCGGAAGTCAAAGCACTCCGGGATGTCTCCCCTGCTCTTCTGGAAGCATGCAAAGCCGATCTGGACCCGGTGGATTACGCCCGTGCCCTGCATGTGGTGGGCGAAGATGACCGTGTCATGCGCGGAGTGGAACTTCTGAAATCGGGCAACGTGGAAGGCTTCGGCAAACTGCTTTTCGAAAGTCACGAAAGCTCCAAAAACAATTTCGAAAACAGTTGTCCGGAACTGGATGTGCTGGTGGAACTGGCTCATTCCATCCCCGGCTGTGCAGGCGCACGTCTTTCCGGCGGCGGATTCGGTGGGATCAGTATTCACCTGGTGAAGGAAGAAGCTGCCGAAGAATACTGCAAACGTCTGGAAACAGCATACGAAACCACCACAGGCAAAAAGATCGACACCGTGATCTGCTCCATCGGGAACGGCGCACGGATCATTGCCTGATCAAATCACACTCATTTTTCCCGGTAGTGTTTCGGCGAGACCCCATGGATCTGACGGAATACCCGGGAAAAATAATATTCATCTCTGAATCCAAGCATCCGGGCGATCTCCCGGATGTTTTTGTTGCTGTCCGAAAGCAATCGGGCGGCGGCTGACATCTTTTCCACCAGAAGGTAATGATAGGGCGTCATCCCCGTTTCGTTACGGAAAACCCGGATGGTTTGTGCGGGGGAACGGCCCGCAGCAGCCGCGATCTCCGCCAGTTCCGGCATCGGTTTCATCAAACGGGAACGCAGGAATCCGGAGACCTGTTTCGTGATGGTGGAATATTGTTCTTCCGGGTCATTCTGAACAGAGGCAGCCAGCAGACGGATGATCTGCATCAGACGGTGTTCCATGAAGGGCAGAATGTGTTCCCGCGGCAGTTCTTTCAACGTATGCACGGCACTCTTGATGAGTTCGCCCGCATCCCTGACATCCGGGAAAAGAAAGTGTTCGGCGATCCCGTAACTCTCACGCAGAGAATCCGGCAGCGGACCGGAAAGGTTGAACCAGTATTTGATCCAGGGATCATCCGCACTGGAACGGTAGGAATGGGAACGCCATGCCGGCGCAATATACACACTGCCGGGTCCCGGATGATACTCCACGCCATCCACGGTCAACGTGCCGTGTCCCTGCTCCACATACTCAAAAACCGTCACAGTCTGGGGCGGACGTGAGATATTGTAATGGGGTCCGCAGAGAGACATTCCGGCGAGTCCGATATTAAGCGGTCCGCCTTCTTTGAGATCGAGAAAAGTCTGAATATCTTCTTTTTCTTCCATAATGTTCATATTATCCATCAAAAATGTTCATATTCGGATTGAAATCACGAAAACATGATAATATATTACACTATGTTTCACTTTTCAAGTAAAAAAACATGATCAAGGAGAAGATCGTATGACTGACATTCCCAGACCGGAGTATCCCCGTCCGCAATTCGTTCGTAATGAATGGATCAATCTGAACGGGACCGCATGGACATTTGAATTTGATTTCGGCAAATCCGGCATTGCGCGCGGCTGTCACAAAGCCACCGGGTTCGATACGGCGATCAACGTCCCGTTCTGTCCGGAAAGCACACTCTCCGGGATCGGGCACACCGATTTCATCGAACAGTTGTTCTATCACCGGAAACTGGAGATCCCGACGGACTGGGAAGGGAAACGGATCCTGCTCCATTTCGGCGCGGTGGATTATGAATGTGTGGGTTATCTCAACGGAGTGGAAGTGGGACGTCATACCGGCGGCAGCAGTTCATTCACATTCGACCTCACAGGCAAAGCTCTCCCCGGCAATACATACGATTTCGTTCTGTTCGTGAAAGATGATGTCCGGAGCGGGAACCAGATGAGTGGCAAGCAGTCTCCCCGTTACGAATCCCACGGCTGTTTTTACACCCGTGTCACAGGGATCTGGCAGACGGTCTGGCTGGAACCGGTGGCGATGTACGGACTGAAACGTTGTTTCATCACGCCGGACCTGGACAACGGCATGTTCCATTTCAAGCCGGAACTTTATCAGGAAAAACCGGGGATGCGTTTGCAGATCAAAGTGAAAGCCGGCGGTCAGGAAGTGGGCTCCGCAGAAATGGCGGCAGTCAGCGGAATGTCCTGCAGCGTTGCGCTCTCTTTCATCAACGCCTGGGCTCCCGGCAATCCGTTCCTGTATGATATTGAATACACGCTGACCGATAACGGCACTGTGATCGATCAGGTTTCCTCCTACTGCGGACTCCGCAAGATCCATATCGAAGGGAACAAAGTCTTCCTGAACAACAAGCAGTTCTATTTCCGTCTTGTGCTGGATCAGGGATTCTACCGGACCGGGATCTGGACCGCGCCCACCGATGCTGATCTCAAACAGGATATCGAACTCTCCATGGCATGCGGGTTCAACGGCGCACGTCTGCATCAGAAAGTGTTTGAAGACCGTTTCCATTACTGGGCGGATAAACTCGGTTACATCACCTGGGGTGAATCGCCTTCCTGGGGCGTCTATTTCCTGGCTCCCCGCTGGGGTGATGGTGTCGCGCACACCATGGAACAGTATTGGTGTTCTTACGGCAGATTCAAGATGGAATGGCGCGAGATCATGGAACAGTGCACGAATCATCCCTCCATCGTTGCCTGGTCTCCCGCCAACGAAACAGCGCACATGGAACGGATCGATTATTACAAGTCCACGCTGACCGATATCTATGACATGACCAAGCTGATCGACCCGACCCGGCCCTGTAATGAAACCAGCGGATATCATCATGTGAAGACAGACCTGTGGACCGTCCACGCGTATCGCAAGGATGCGGAATCGCTGAAAAAGACGTTGACCGGCGAAGAACAGGGCAGCAAGTATCCCGTGTTCATGCTGACTCCGGCCTTCGAATATGAAGCGTACAAGGGACAGCCCTACATCAATGACGAGTTCGGCGGGTTCATGTATCTGCCCCCGGATAAAACCGGACGGTTCGCGGAAAACACCTGGGGTTATTACGGCATGGAGATCAAGAACGATGATGAATTCCTCGCCAAGATCAAAGAACAGACCATTGTCATGGCGGAACTCCCCGATTTCTCCGGGTATTGCTACACCCAGCTGACTGACGTGGAACAGGAACAGAACGGCGTTCTCACCTACGACCGTGTGCCGAAAGCACCCCTGCAGAAACTCCGCGATGCGTTCTGTGTCAACCCGGAATGGTTTGAATAATCTTATGTTGTCCACCCTTCTTGCACAATTTCAGACACCGGATGCCGCCGTCCATTTTATCGGGTGCGGCGGTGCCGGAACTGCGCCTCTGCTCCGGATCTTTCACGAGCTCCGGTTCCGGGTGTCGGGGTCCGACCTCATTGACAACCGGGAAACGGAAGCCCTGCGGAATATGGGGATCCCTGTATTCACCGGGGCGCATGATGCCGCGCATCTGCCCGAAGCGGAACGTCTGCTTGTGGTCCACACCTCTGCCGCCGAAAGCAGCAATCCGGAATTACAGGAAGCAGTCCGCCGCAATGCCGTGATCCTGCGCCGTGGCGAAGCGTTGGCGGAAGCAGCGAAACTTTTCCCGCAGGTCATCGCGGTCAGCGGTTCCCACGGGAAGACCTCGGTGACAGCCATGCTTTCTTTTGCGCTCCGGGAACTGGGCGAAGATCCCGGATTCCTGATTGGCGGCACACTCCCCTGTTTTCCGGCTTCGGGGACTGCCGGGGCGGGCTCCATTTTCATCACGGAAGCGGATGAAAGCGACGGCACGCACACGTTGATCCACTCCACCATCGGGATCGTGACCAATATGGAAGACGATCATGTGTGGAGTCTGGGCGGATTCCATATCCTGCAACAGAACTTCCGCACTTTCGCGGACCAGGCGGAAACCCTTGTTTACTGCGCGGATGTCAATACGGATGCGTTGTACCGTGAACGTCAGAACGGCGTGATCCGGATCGCGGAATGGGATAAGAACGTGTTTTCCGAAAAGGAATTCTCAACCCGCGGCGATTTCCATTTGAAAAATGAGTATACCGTACTCCTCGCGCTGGAACGGATGGGGTATCCCCGGCAGAAGATCCTTGCCGCATTGGAAAAATTCCCCGGCGTGGACCGGCGTATGACGGTGCATTATGACACCCCGGCACTGCGCATTATGGAGGATTATGCTCATCATCCCACGGAATTGCGGGAATCCATCAAGGCGTTCCGCAAGACAAATCCCGGCCGCCGACTGGTGATCGCATTCCAGCCCCACCGTTACGCACGGCTGGAACGGTATTTCCACGAATTTGCACAGGAATTGAAAGGTGCGGACCGCTGTTACATACTCCCCGTTTTCGCCGCGTGGACGGGAAAAGGCAGGTATACATCCGACGATCTGGCGGAAGCGGCAGGCGCGCTCTCTCTCCACGGGACATTTGAAGAAATGGCGGGAACGATCTGCGCCGATCTCCGGAACAATGATTTACTTTGTATTATCGGTGCAGGTGACGGCAAAGAGCTGATCCCGCATTGTTTGTCTTTAACTCAAAATAAGGATTTATGATCATGAACGAACGTTATCCGAGTTATCCTCTGATCACTCACGACCCCTATTTCTCCATCTGGTCTCCCGCGGATCACCCCGGAACCACCGATACGGTCCACTGGACCGGGAAACCCAATCACATGTTCTGCCATGCGTTTGTCGATGACAAACACCTTGTCCTTCTGGGCAGCAACTGGGGCCATCCGGAATCGGTCGCCAATCTGGTCTCCCGCGAAGTACTGCCCACCCGGACGATCTACACGTTCGAAGAATGTGGTGTCCGCCTGACCATGACCTTCCTCACCCCTGCCCTGCTGGATGATCTGGATCTGGTCAGCCGTCCTCTCACCTATATCACATTCGATTCCGAATCCATTGACGGCAAAGAACATGACGTCAAGATCATTTTCTCCATCATGGCACATTGCGCCGTGGATAACATCAATCAGCGTGTCACATGGAGTTCCACCCGGATCTCCGGGATGGACATCCATTCCTGCGGTTCCTGCGATCAGGATATTCTGAACGGTTCCGGTGACGACCTGCGGATCGACTGGGGCTATCTCTGCCTTGTCGTTCCCACCCGGGAAAAGATGATCTCCTATGCCGGGAACACGGCGGAAGCAGTCAAACGTTTCATCAGCAGAGATTTTGATATCCAGCCCACGGAACTGGTATTCCAGGGCAAAGCATATCATGGGAAATATGTACCCGGCTTAAACTGTCTTGCGGAACGGAAAGTCGTACCCGGCAAAACGGATACGGTCCGCATCATGGTGGCGTATAACGACATCAAAAGTATTGAGTTCCTGGGACGCCGTCTGAGCGGATACTGGACGTTGAACTGTCCCTCCTTTGTGGAAATGCTCAAACGCGCCGATGCGGAATACGATGCGATCCGTGAAAAATGTATTGCGTTCGACACCATGCTCATGACCGATGCCGAAAATTACGGCGGCAAAGAATACGCGGCGATCCTCGCCCCGGCTTACCGTCAGTGTATCGCCGCACACAAGATCGTTGCGGATATCGACGGCACACCGCTCTTCTTCTCAAAAGAAAACTTCTCCAACGGCTGCATCTGCACCGTGGACGTGACCTATCCTTCTCTGCCGCTGTTCTTCATGATGCAGCCGGCATTGGCACTGGGTATGGTGCTGCCCATCATGACATACGCGGAATCCCACCTGTGGCAATTCCCCTACGCGCCCCATGACCTGGGGACATATCCTCTCGCCAACGGACAGGTCTACTGCATGGGTCCCCAGCATGACGACGGCAGACGTATGCCCGTGGAAGAATGTGGAAACATGCTTCTCATTGCGGCGACTGTGGCGATCCTCAACGGCAATACGGAACTCTTCACCAGCCACAAAGCAACATTCAAAAAATGGCTGGAATACCTGCTCCAATACGGTGCCGATCCGGCAGATCAGCTGTGTACCGATGACTTCGCCGGACATCTGGCGCACAATGCAAACCTCGCCATCAAAGCCATCCTCGGGATCGCCGCTTACGGAAAACTCTGCGGTATCACCGGGGACAAAGATAACGAAAAGGTTTACATCGAAAAAGCAAAAGAATTCGCCGCTCTCTGGCTCAAAAATGCCGATGACGGCGATCATTACCGTCTCGCTTTCGACCAGCCCGGATCATGGAGCCAGAAATACAATCTGGTCTGGGACCGTCTGCTGGACCTCAACATCTTCCCCGCATCCGTGGCGGAAAAGGAAATGGCGTACTACAAGAAAGTGCAGAACGAATTCGGTCTGCCCCTGGATTCCAGAAAGGATTACACAAAAATCGACTGGATCCTCTGGACGTCCATCCTCACGGACAACAAAGACGATTTCCGGGATCTCATCAAGCCGGTATACCATTGGCTGGAAAAAACCGTCGACCGGGTCCCCATGGGCGACTGGTATCAGACGAACGGAAATGGCGAACACTTCTACTTCCAGGCACGTTCTGTGGTGGGCGGACTCTTCATCCCCCTCATGGCAGATCCTGAACTCAGAAAGAAATATCTTGCGCGTTGCAAGTAAGTGAATTTGGCGATTTTCACGCAGAGTCCGCTCCGGGTGTTCCGGGGCGGACTTATTTTTTCTTATTGAAAACCTTCTCTGCGTGTGCAAGGAAGTACGGCTGGTGCATGATCCGGTAGTAGATATACATGGTGATCGGGATCATCAGGAACATACAGATCCCCGAAATGATGTATGTGTATTTCGTCCCGAACGTGAACACGATCCAGCCGGAAATCACCGTGGACAGCATATTGCCGCTGTTGGAAAACGTGGCGGACCAGCCGAATACCGCACCGCGTTTCCGGGGCGGAGTCGCCGCCGCCAGGGTTTTCAGATTCAATGGTGCAAGCCCGCTCCCCACAAGTGAGGCAAACGCAGAGAAAAGACCGAAGACAAACAGACTGTCCGCAACCCCGCGGATGATCAGACAAAGTCCGATCACAGAAAGTACAGGAATGATAAGGTATTTCGGCTTTACATGGTCCGCCAGATACCCGAAGATCAGCCCGGAGAACAATGCACACACCGAAGAAATGGAACAGATGATCCCCGTCCAGTATGCCGGACGGCTGGTGGTATCAATGAGTTCGATCATCATGGCAACATAAGGAACGGAAAGATATCCGACGAGACTGGAGAGGGAATACAGCAGCAGCATGAGCCATACGCCGATGGTGAACTGGGGCATCGGAGATTTCCGGTAATTGCGGATCTTTTTCACATACGCCGATTCCCCCTGCACACGGACGATCTTCTTTTCTTTCATGAACAGACAGAAGATGCCGGAAAGAACGTAAAGAACACCGCAGGCAACAAACGTGAAGGTGTACCCGTAGAAGTCAACAAAGAATCCGCCCACCATGTTCCCCACCAGCGAACCGGCACATACCGCCGCCGTGAGCGATCCCTGGGCGAACCCCTGCTTGTCATCCGGAGTCCCTTTGGCAAGCAGGATGTGACAGGCGGCAGTGGTCCCCGCCAGAGCAGCCGTGACCAACCGGAGCGTGATCAGCTGCCAGGGTGCCGTTACAAACGCCATCATGGGGAAGAAGATGGCGGTGACAAAAGACCCGCGCAGGAGCATGATCTTGACACCGAACCGGTCGGAGAGACTGCCCCACAGGGGACAGAATACGGCGTACCCCAGCACGCCGAAGAAGTTGAACATGGAGACATAGATCCCCCGTTCATTTTCCGATTCGATCCCCAGGTGATCCTGGAAGAACAGCGGGATAAAAGTCATAGCGGCGGCGAAACCTGCGAGGACGAAGAATTGGGAGATCCAGGCGAGAACGAGATTCCGTTTCCAGTAGGGGAATTCCTGATTGGGCTCCATGAGTAAACACTTTCCTTGATTTTCGGGGGTATGTTTTTAATATACATTCTCTGTGATATTATTGCAAATGAAATGCCAAAAGTTTTTCATTTTTTCCTTGCAATTTCCCGGTTTTGTGCTATATTATGGACTCTATGGTGTATACAGAATGACTACGGAAGATTATCTCTATCTTGAGCAGGTGGATTCCACCAATCAATATGTCCGCGATCACTTCGATGATTTGCCGGATGGCTGTCTCGTTGCCGCAAAAACACAAACCGCAGGACGGGGCAGACTGGGACGTCAATGGCTCTCTCCGCCGGAGGAAAACATTTACGCCACCTGGGTGATCAAACAGCTTACCGAACCCTACCTTGCCACCGCAGCCGGCTCTCTGGCTGTTCTGGAAACGTTACGGGAATACGCTCCCGACGTGACCTTTTTTCTGAAATGGCCCAATGATGTATATGCGGACCATGCGAAGATCTGCGGAATACTGACGGAAGGCGTTACGGGCACGGGGAATACACTGAAAGGTGCGGCAGTCGGGATCGGGATCAATATCAACAGCAAAGCGGAAACCTTTGCCGGATTGCCCCCGGCGGCCTCCCTTGCCAGTCTGACCGGAAACGTTTTTTTCGTAAAAAATGTGATTTCCGCACTGGTAAAAAGGCTCTCTGCGTGCTATATTACTTATCTTTATGCTCCGGACGTACTTTTCACACGCTGGAAGACAGAAAATCGTCTCATCGGCCGTGAACTGGAATTCCAGCCGGCATCAGGAGAACCGTTCCGTGCGGTGTTCCGTGATGTACTGCGGACCGGAGAAGCTCTTTTGGAAACGGAAACGGGCGTGCAGAGTTTTTCCTGCGGAGATGTCCGGATCCTGAAAGAATCGATACACATTTGATTTCAAATACAAACCAACAAACGTAAAGGAAACCTTGCAATGGGTCAACTGCTTCTGGATGGTGTGAAAGCCATGGTGCTGGGAATGGGCATGGTATATGTCTTCCTGGTCATCATGATCCTTCTCATGAGCCTCATGTCAAAATTACTGGCGCCGTACTCCAACTTCCTGGTGAAACAGCAGCCGGTGAAAAAAGCGAAACCTGCCGCTGCCGCTTCAAAGGGTCTTTCTGCGGAAGACCGTATCCTGGCACAGGCTGCCATCGCTGCCGTGAAAATGCATCGCGGTGAAAAGTAATTCGGAATCAACAAAAAAAACAACATAACATACAGGAAACTGCAAAATGAAAAAAATCAAATTCATGGACTGCTCCTTCCGTGACGGCTTCCAGTCCTGCATCGGCGCCCGTGCCAAAACCGAAGACTTTGCTCCCGCCCTCGAAGCAGCTGCCAAAGCCGGTATCAACCACATCGAAATCGGGGGCGGTGCCCGCTTCCAGAGCCTGTTCTTCTACACGCAGGAAAACGCTTTCGAAGAAATGGATAAATGGCGTCAGATCCTCGGTCCCGATGTCAACCTGCAGACTCTTTCCCGCGGTGTCAACGTGGTGGGCCTCTCCTCCCAGTCTTCCGATATCATCGATCTCCATGCGAAACTTTTCAAGAAACACGGCATCACCCAGATCCGTAACTTTGACGCGCTCAACGACGTGCGTAACCTGGATGTCTCCGGGAAAGCCATCGCAAAACACGGCCTGAAACACCAGGTCGCCGTCACCATGATGGGGCTGGCTCCCGGACTGAACGAAGCATACGCGCACACTCCCAAGTTCTACATCGACCGTCTGACCGAAATCGTGGAAAGCGGGATCCCCTTTGACAGCGTTGCATTCAAAGATGCTTCCGGAACCTCCACCCCCACCACGGTTTACGAAACGGTGAAAATGGCACGCAAACTTCTGGATGACAGATTCGGTGCCGGTGCAAAAGAAATCCAGTTCCACACCCATGATACTGCCGGCGGCGCCATCGCCTGTAACCTGGCAGCCATCCGCGGCGGTGCGGACATCATCGACCTGGCAATGGCACCCCTTTCCGGCGGTACCTGCGAAGCCGACATCCTCTCCATGTATCATGTTCTGGACGGCGATCCGGACTACACGCTCGACATCGATCCGGAAAAGATCCTCAAGGTGGAAAACCTCTTCAAGAAGTGCATGAGCAAATACTTCATGCCTCCGGAATCTATGCAGGTCTCCCCTGAAATCGTGTTCAGCCCCATGCCCGGCGGCGCGCTCACTGCCAATACACAGATGATGCGCGACAACAACTGCCTCGATAAATACGATGCTTGTATCGCTGAAATGCGCGAAGTCGTCGCTCGCGGCGGTTTCGGTACGTCCGTCACCCCCGTCTCCCAGTTCTACTTCCAGCAGGCATTCCGTAACGCGGTTCAGGGCAAGAACCCCGATGGTTCCTGGAAGATGGACCCCAAGGGCTACGGTCTGATGGTTCTGGGTTACTTCGGCAAGACTCCGGTCGCTCCCGATCCCGAACTGGTGAAATGGGCATCCGAACAGCTGGGCAAAGAACCCACGACGAAATCTGTGGTGGAACTCAACGATGCCAATCCGAAACTGGGCATCAAATACAACACCGAACTTCTCGAAAAAGAAGGTCTGGAAGTCACCGAAGAAAATATCTTCATCGCAGCAACATGCGGCGATAAAGGTATCGCATTCCTCAAGGGCGACCGTCCCATGGGTATCCGTTACGCTTCCGATGCTCCCGCAGCCAAGAAAGCCGATACTCCCGCAGCTTACACCGTCACCGTGGAAGGCAAGACCTTCAACGTGCAGGTGAAAGAAGGCGGCGTGATCACCGCTGACCTGAACAGCCAGGTCGTGGAAGGCGGCGCGAAAAAAGCGGCAGCAGCCACCGGCGCAGCCGAAGAAATCAAAGCTCCGATGCCGGGTACCATCATCCGCGTGGAAGTCAACGCCGGTGATACGGTGGAAGCCGGTCAGGTCGTCGCTGTGATCGAAGCCATGAAGATGGAAACCGAAATCAAGGCGGAAAAAGCCGGTGTGGTGAAAGACATCCTCGTTGGTGCGAAAGATGTTGTCACTGCCGGACAGGCGATCATCACCATTGCAGCAGCCGGCGGCGCAGCTCCGGCAGGTGCGGCAGGCGGAACCGAAGTTGCGGCTCCCATGCCCGGAACCATCATCCGCGTGGAAGTTGCGGAAGGCGATTCTGTGGAAGCCGATCAGGTCGTTGCAGTGATCGAAGCCATGAAGATGGAAACCGAGATCAAATCTCCGGCAGCGGGTACGGTCAAGAGCATCCTCGTGAATGCGAAGGATGTGGTCACCGCCGGACAGGCGATCATGACAATCGAATAAGCATTTGAGGTAAGTTAACCATGAAAATGTTCAAAATGATATTCAGTCTTGCGGCACTTTTCTGCGGACTTGCCCTTATGGCGCAGGAAACGCAGGATTGCCCCAAGGACTGCGCAGAGAAAGCGATCTCTGCCCCCGAATGTAAAAAGGATTGCGCAGCAAAAGAAGCTTGCGCTCCCGCCCTCCCCGCGAAGATCGACTGCATCAAAGGTGCCGTGAAATTTACCGGTGACATGAATCAGGACGAAGTCTTCCAGTGGTACGTCGGTCCCAAAGGGACACTGTTCCTGGTCTACGTCTGGGAAAAACCGGCTGTGGTCTACAACGTATCTTTTGCCAAAGGCAATAAACTTCATGACGGCTCCGAGATCATGAACATCAAGCCGGATGAAAGAAGCAAAGGCAAAGTGAAGATCGTGCAGGCGATGAGCGTGAAAGAAGTACGCAAGGGTCTTGTTGCGGCATCCCGCCTGGAAAAAGGCGACGTGATCGCGGAATTTGTTCCCCAGCTGCTGAACCACGATTCTCTGCGTGCCGGTTCCAAACCCGCGCCGCTCCCCGGATTCGGCGACTGTCTGAAAGGTCTCTGGGAATCCACCGGGATCTATGACCTGATCCGTCAGACGACCACCGATTTCAAGAACACCTGGCTTCTGGGTCTCGGCCGTGTCATCATGATGCTTGTGGCACTGGTTCTGATCTACCTGGCAGTTGTGAAAGAATTTGAACCGCTTCTGCTGCTCCCCATCGGGTTCGGCGCACTGCTGGCGAACATTCCGCTTGCCGGTATTGCCAGCCCCGGCGGTATCCAGTGGATGATCTACAACGTTGGTATTGAATCCGGTGTATTCCCGCTGCTGATCTTCATGGGTGTGGGTGCGATGACCGACTTCGGTCCTCTGCTTGCGAACCCGAAGACCGCGCTGCTTGGCGGTGCTGCCCAGTTCGGTATCTTCTTTGCACTGTTCGGCGCCCTGCTGCTGAACTTTGTGGGTATTGAATTCAATATGAAAGATGCGGCATCCATCGGGATCATCGGCGGTGCTGACGGCCCGACGTCCATCTTCCTGACCAGCCGTCTTTCTCCCTCTCTGCTGGGTGCGATCGCGGTTGCGGCATACTCCTACATGGCACTTGTGCCGATCATTCAGCCGCCCATCATGATGGCATTGACCACGGAAAAAGAACGTAAGATCCGCATGAGCCAGCTCCGTACGGTCTCCAAGATCGAAAAGATCTGCTTCCCGGTCCTCATCACTCTCATCTGCGCCTTCCTGCTCCCGGATGCGGCTCCGCTGATCGGTATGCTGATGTTCGGCAACCTGATGAAAGAATGCGGTGTTGTTGACCGTTTGAGCGATACCGCCCAGAATGCGTTGATCAACATCGTGACCATCTTCCTGGGTATCGCGGTGGGCTCCAAGCTCTCTGCGGAACAGTTCCTCAGTGCCCAGACTGTGGGTATTCTGGTTCTGGGCTGCGTGGCATTCTGCGTGGGTACCGGTGCCGGCGTGATCTTCGCCAAGATCATGAACAAATGTTCCAAGACTCCGATCAATCCTCTGATCGGTGCCGCGGGTGTTTCCGCCGTTCCGATGGCTGCCCGCGTGGTGAACAAAGTCGGTCTTTCCTGCGACAGCCAGAACTTCCTGCTCATGCACGCCATGGGTCCCAACGTTGCCGGCGTGATCGGCTCCGCTGTGGCAGCAGGTGTTCTGCTGAAACTCTGCGGCGGACTCTGATCTTCCTGTAATGATCCGGCAGGATCTGTTTCACACAGATCCTGCCTTTTTTTTTGGAAACACAACTATGCCCCAGGCGTTGACTCCCCCCGAAAACAAAGAACTGCGTACGTTCAAACTGATCCTGTCATACGATGGTACACTCTATCACGGCTGGCAGCGGCAGAACAACGGCATTACCGTGCAGGAAGTGCTGGAAGACAAACTGTGCCGTCTTTTCGGCAATACACCGATCCGCGTACAGGGCAGCAGCCGTACGGATGCCGGGGTCCACGCGCTGGGACTCTGTGCAAGTTTCCGTGCGCCGGAATCGCCTTATATTCCGGACTGGAAAGTGAAGAAGGCACTGAACCGGCTTCTGCCGGATGACATCCGGATCCGTTCTGCGGAGATCGTGCCGGATACGTTCAACGCCCGTTTTTCCGCATTGGGTAAGTCTTATGTTTATATGGTCAACACGGGGGACAACAATCCATTCACCAACCGTTACTGCTGGCACATGGACGACATGACGTGTCTGGATGAACTGGAAAAAGCGATCGCTGTATTCAAAGGGAAACACGATTTCACCACCTTCACGGTGGAAGCTCACAAATACGATGATCCGGTCCGGGAGATCCTGGATACGCGGATCGTCACCTTCGGTCCGCTGGTTGGATTTTACTTTCTCGGCACCGGTTTTCTGTATAAAATGGTCCGGAGCATGGCGGGTGCGCTGATGTTCGTGGGACGCGGCAGACTGAAAGCCGATGACATTGCCGAAATGCTGAAAGCGCGGAACCGTCTCTGCTGTAAAGATACAGCCCCTGCCAAGGGGTTATTCCTCAAACAGGTATTTTATGAAGGCGACAGCTGGGAGAACGATCTTCCGGACCGTCCGCCATTCTGGATGTACTGACACTGTCATTTTTCCTGAAAAGTCGATAAGAGGACTTGACTTTTCTTCCGCTCTGTGATATAATACCGGATACGAGTCCCCTATCTAACTTTTACAGGAAAGGTTTTTGTATGAATTACAAAAAACTGTTTTGCATGTCGGCACTCTCCCTCATGCTGATCCCGGTTGCGCTTGCCGATGTGGCAGTCGCAAATATTTTCCGAACAAACATGGTCCTGCAGCGGGAAGCCGTTCACCCGGTCTGGGGTACAGCGGATCCCGGGGAAGAAGTAACCGTCACCTTCGCGGGTCAGACCCTGACTGCGAAAGCCGATGACAAAGGCAAATGGGAAGTCCGTCTTGCGCCTCTTGACATCCAGAAAACGGGTTCTGCTCTGGTTATCAAGGGGAAGAACACCATCACGCTCAACAATGTGGTGGTGGGCGATGTCTGGCTCTGCGGCGGACAATCCAACATGGATATGACGTTCAACTGGGGACAGGGTGTCATCGGGCGCGATGAGATCCTGAAGGACAGCGTGAATTACCCGCTGATCCGCCGCGTGAAAGTCCAGACACTCGCCAGCGATGTCCCTGCGGATGATATTGAGTGTTCTCCCTGGGCAATAAGCGGGAACAACGACACGGGAGACTGGGTCCATGACACGCTGCACTGGTCTGCCGCCGGATATATTTTCACACGCCGTCTGCATATTGAATCGGGGATCCCCATGGGTATTCTGGATAACAACTGGAGCGGGAGCCGGATCGAACCGTTCATGTCGCCGGAAAGTTTTGCGGAACCCGGTTTGGAAGAACTGAACAAAAAACTTCAAACAGTGACGGTTGGAACTCCGGAATGGAAGGAAACCACGCAGAAATTGATCGCAGACACAAAGAGCTGGATGGAAAAAGCGGAACAAGCCAATGCTGCGAAAGGAAATCTGCCTCCGCTGCCCCGCATGAACACGCTTTCCTCATTGAGATTCTGTTACGCCTATTTTGCCATGATGGCTCCCATCACCCGGTTCCCCATCAAAGGTGTGATCTGGTATCAGGGCTGCTCCAATGGCGGTGACCGTATGCAGTATTATCCCAAGATGCACGCACTGGTCAAAGGCTGGCGGAAAGCCTGGGGCATTGATTTCCCCTTCTACTTCGTACAGCTTGCTTCCTTCACAAAAGCGACGAATGATCCGCAGGGCGGCAATGGTTACGCATTCATCCGGGAAGCCCAGCGGAAAGCCATGGATATTCCCAAGTCCGGGATGGCATGTGCCATCGACATCGGCATGCAGAACGACATTCACCCGCTGAACAAGATCGACGTGGGCGAACGTCTGGCGCTCTGGGCTCTTCGGAACGAATACGGGAAGAAAGATATCGTGGTCTCCGGTCCGCTCTTCAAGGCTGTGAAGTTTGAGAACGGAAAAGCCATTGTATCCTTTGATTACGCCAAAGGTTTGATGACCGCGAAGAAAGACGGGATCAGCAAGCCGGTGGCGACGCCCGGCGAAAAGCCGAAACATTTCGCCATTTGCGGTGCCGATAAAAAATGGGTCTGGGCGGATGCCGTCATTGAGGGCGAAACCGTGGTACTTTCCTCTCCCGAAGTGAAAGAACCCGTTGCCGTCCGTTACGCATTCCGTGCCTACCCTGACGGGGTAAACATGTATAACGAAGCAGGACTTCCCATGGTTCCCTTCCGCACCGATGATGAAAAGAAATAAGGAGAACATATAATGAAAACAGGAAAAATACTTGCTATTGCGCTCTTCTCCGTCGCACTGATCCCTGCGGCGTTTGCAAAAGTCAACGTCGCCCGTTATTTCGCCAGTAACATGGTCCTTCAGCGGGAAGCACCCGTTATCATCTGGGGAACGACCACAAAAGCGGGTGAGGAAGTGACCGTCTCGTTTGCCGGACAAACGGTGAAAGCCGTTTCCGACAAGGATAGGAACTGGGAAGTACATCTTGCGCCCCTTGCCATGCAGAAAGAAGGATCGGAAATGACGATCCAGGGGGAAAACAAAATCGTACTGAACAACATTCTGGTGGGCGATGTCTGGCTCTGCTCCGGACAATCCAATATGGAATGGCTGCTGAAGGGTGTGACCAATGAGGAAGAAGCGATCCGGGAAGCGGAAAAATACCCGTTGATCCGCGCCATGATGGTCAACCGGAAAATCGAAAGTCTGCCTTTGCAGGATATTCCGATCCGCCATACCTGGAAGGTATGCACGCCGGATATGCTCAAACATTTCTCCGCTGTCGGCTACTATTTTGCGCGCCGGATCCACATGGAAACAGGTGTCCCCATCGGGTTCATCCACAACGCATGGAGCGCATGCCCCATTGAAAATTATATGAGTCCCGACTCGTTCAACCGGGAAGGATTGAAGGAACAGTACGATATTGTCATGCGCTGTACGCCCGGCACGGACGAATGGGTCGATGAAAACAAGAAGTTTACGGCATCCGTGGCGGAATGGTGTAAAGATACCGAAAAAGCCTGTCAGGAAAACCGTCCGGTCAAACCGCTCCCGGTCCGTCTGACCACCAAATACGGCGGACAATACAATGCCATGATCGCACCGATGGCACGGATCCAGCTGAAAGGGATCATCTGGTATCAGGGTTGCGCCAATGCGGCGGACGGGATGATCTATTACACGAAAATGCACGCGCTGGTGGAAAGCTGGCGGAAAAACTGGGGCAAGGAACTGCCCTTCTATTTTGTGCAGCTGGCATCCTGGATCAAACCCACGGATGATCCGGAAGGCGGCAACGGATTCGCTCCGATCCGCGAAGTACAGCGGAAAGCCATGGTCATTCCCAAGTCCGGGATGGCGTGCGCCATTGACATCGGGATGCCGAATGACATTCACCCGAAGAACAAGTTTGACGTGGGCGAACGTCTGGCAGTCTGGGCACTGCATAACGAATACGGGAAGAAAGAGATCGTGGTCTCCGGTCCGCTCTTCAAGGCTGTGAAGTTTGAGAACGGGAAAGCGATCGTCTCCTTCGATTATGCCAAAGGATTGATGACGGCGAAGAAAGACGGGATCAGCAAGCCGGTGGCAACACCCGGTGAAAAACCGAAACACTTCGCCATCGCCGGAGCCGATAAAAAATGGGTCTGGGCGGATGCCGTCATTGTGGGTGAAACCGTGGTCCTTTCCTCCCCCGAAGTGAAAGAACCGGTTGCGGTGCGTTTCGCTTATCGCGGCACCCCTGCCGGCTTCAATATGTATAACGGAGCAGGACTGCCTATGGTCCCGTTCAGAACAGATAACTGGGAAGAGAAGAAATAACATGAACCAGAACTCAACCGAACTGCTTGCGGAACTTGTCCGCATGAGACCCGTGACAGAAGATGTTGCTTCTGTCAATCGTGTAACCGGGAAAGTCACCGAACTGCTGAAAGCGGAAGGCTTGTACTGCACCGTGGAAGATTTCGACGGCCGCAAATGTCTTTACGCCTCCACCGTGGAAGGGAAAGTCTCGGACTACCTTCTGAACGTACACCTGGACGTTGTCCCGGCGGAAGAATATCAGTTTGAACCGGAAATCAAAGACGGACTGATGTTCGGCAGAGGTCCCGCCGACTGCCTCGGGTCCGCCGTCTCCGTGATCCAGGCACTCTGCCGTCTGAAAGGGAACGTTTCCGTGGCAGCCATTTTCTCCACCGATGAAGAAACCGGCGGATCCACCACAGCTGGCATGGTCGAACGGGGTTATTCCGCAACCATTTCCGCGTGCGTGATCGACAGTGCCTGGGGCAGCATCACCTACGCCCAGAAAGGGATCCTGGATATTCTTCTGCGTGCGGTCTCACCCACGGGCGGCGGACACTCCTCTGCGCCCTGGAATTTCACAAACCCCATCGATATGCTGCTTGACGGCTATCAGAAATTCCGTGCTGCTTGGCAGAATCCCTCCGTGGATGACCAGTGGCATAACACCATGGCGGCGTGCGTGATCCGCGGCGGGTCGGCACACAATCAGATCCCGGATGAAGCAACTTTACAGCTGAATTTCCGTCTCATCGATGCCGCTGACCGGGAAAAGATCCTGGCACTCGTCCGGGAAACCACCGGACTGGAAGCAACCGAGCTCACCTATTGTCCTCCGGTCACATCCGACATGAACAATGCAGAGATCACCCGGCTCCGGGAGATCGTACGGAAACATTTGATCCTCCGGAATGAAAAAGCGGACCGTTATGCAAAGGAACCGAAGAAAGTGCCGCTGGACCATGATGTTCCCCTGATCCAGATGAACGGTGCGACCGATGCCCGTGCGCTGGTCGATCTGAATATTCCCATCGTCATTCTGGGACTGGATGGTGCCGGTGTGCATACCGCGCACGAATATGTGGTCCTGGATTCCATCGACATCATGTCGGACATCCTGGTGGAATACTGTAACGGCTGATCACTCCAGAATACGGAGTGCAAGGTCATTCCAGAACAATAACCCCTGCTCCGTGGGCAGGATGACACCGTCATCCCCCCGGAGCAGTAATTTTTCCCGTTCCAACGCGGCAAGGACCGGGAAATCGGGGTCGACTCCGGTCACAGCACGGAATTCCCCCCTGCCCCATCCATCCGCCGTGCGCAAGCCCATAAGCAGGATCTCCCGCAGCCGTTCGGCACGGGGTATCTCATCGTATTCCGGGCTGACACCCGCCGCCCATTGTTGGAGATCGTCGCGTTCGGTCCAGCGTCGGACTCCATCGAAGGAAGCGGCGGAAGGCCCCAATCCCAGATAGGATTCGCCATGCCACACGTTCCAGTTATGTGCGGCACGGAATGGTTTGGAAGCGTAATTGGATATCTCATACCGGGGCATATCATGACGGGCAAGGAATTCCCCTGCCAGATTCCACATATCGGCGGAAAGCCCTTCATCCGGTTCATACCCGGTCGCCGCAAACGGAGTTCCCTCCTCCGGTGTGATGGAGTAACAGGACAAATGTTTCACTCCACATGAGAGTGCTTCTTCCAAATCGTTCCGGAACATGACAAGTGTTTCACCGGGCAGCGCATACAACAGATCGAACCCCAGATTCTCCACGCCGGCGGACCGCCACGCCTCCAACGCATGACAGACATGTTCCGTCCCGCCCGTATGCCGCATGACAGCCCGGCGCAATTCGGGCTGAAAACTCTGGACGCCCATGCTGACCCGATTGATGAATCCGGCGGCGGTATCGCACAATTCCGTTGTCACGGTTTCCGGATTGGCTTCCATGGTGATCTCCGCACCGGGGTCGAACCGACAGGTCTCCTGTATGGTCCGGAAGAGTTTTTTCAGGACGGGAACGGGCAGCGAGGAGGGTGTTCCGCCGCCGAAATAAAGGGTGCGTATTTTCTGCAAAGCGGGCGCATTTTTCCGGAGATCCAGCAGGATTTTCTCCAGCCACAGCTGATAGAGTCCGTCATCAGCACAGGGGAGCGAATAGAAGGCACAGTAGCCGCATTTTCTGCGACAGAACGGGACGTGGATATAAAGGTTTGCGTATTCCTTCATTGGAAATAGTAACGGACGATCGCTTTACTGCGGAGTTCTTTGGAAAATGCTTCGCGGTTTTTCTTCCATGCGGCTTCCATCAGACTGCGTTCGATCTGGTCTGCCACCCGTTTGAAGGGGACCAGACGCGCAGGACTCCGTTCTGCGACCCGGATAAAATACCATGCTTCGGGAGTTTCCACAGGCCCTGCGATCTGCCCGACAGCAGTATTGGTCAATGCGGCGGCAAATTCAGGACGGAGTTTATTCTGTTCCATGCTGCCGATGAACCCGCCGGAAGCGGCAGTGGGCGCATTGGAGAACTGTTTGACAAGGGCGGTGAAGTCTTCCCCGGCTTTGATTTTTTTCTGAATGGTCTGCAAGTCATTGGCGGCATTTTCACCGCGCAGGACCTGAAGGAGCTGCAGGGAGATCCGGGCGGGAGTACCCCATTTTTCGGGATGTGCTTTGTATTCGTCATAGACTTCTTTCGGCGTGATGTATACTTTCCGGTCACAAAGATATCCCAACAGGGCTTCCGTTGCGATCTTCTCCCGGAGTCTCACTTTCAGTTTTTCGGTGGAGAAGCCGAGATTCTTCAACTGCTTTTCCAAAGTCGCGCGGGTCCCGTCGCCCATATCGGCGGCAACGGCATCCAACATATTCTCCACTTCCTGCGGCGGGATGGTGAATGGTTTCTTTTTGTATTCCAGATACAGCAGACGGTGAAGGATGATCGACTCAATGGCTTCCTTGCGGATCTTATGCGTTTCCCGGACCAGACGTTCTCCCGAAAGGATCCCCACCAGACGGCGTTCCATTGACGCGGTTTCCAGGATCACATCCAGGAGCGTAATGGGTTCCCCGTTGACAGAAACAAGCACGGAATCGATCTGGGCGCGGTCGGAGAACTGCTGATACTGTACCGCGGGGAGCAGGTCTGCGGAATATGCACACACCATCACAGCAAAAAGACAGAGAAAGACAATATGTTTCATAGTAAAAGATCCTTTGTTGAGATGGATGACAATATAACCGCAGTCCCGGGATTTGTCAAGGGACTCACGCAAAAAAACGCGGGATTTCCAGAACATCCCCGGCGCACGGGGTAACGATACGGAAACCCCGGTCCCGCAAATAAGCAATGGCATTCTCTCCGGTGCAGTGCATGAGATAAAGATCCCGGATGTTGTGATCAAGCAAATAATCCGCCGTTTCTTTCAGCCTTACTTCATCCGCATGAAGCAGATGAAGTCCTCCGAAGATGGCGCGTACCGGGTTCTCCGGCGCATGTTTCCGGCAATATTCCAACGTGTTGATGATCCCTGCATGACAGCACCCCTGGATCAGCAGTCCGCCGGACAACAGCAATGCCTGTTCCTCGGGGATGCAGTCGGGCACACATTTGCGGTCATCATGATAGAAGGGACCGCCGGCAGTCTCTCCGGATTCTCTGGGGATGGGCCCGGTCAGGAAAAATCCGGGGAGGATCTCACGGAAACCGGATACCGTTTCACATTGGAACCGGGCGAGAGCCGCCACACATTCTGCGGGCATGGCGATATTCCGTACCGGCTTGCCGGGATGATGACTGTAATGAGGTCCTGCGATCTCCGGACCGTGCCATAAACGGCATGAGGGCACCGCGCACAACCCGCCGGTATGGTCGCCGTGCCCGTGGGAAAGGATCACGCCATCGTAAGAGACGTGCGGGAATTGCGGTTCGTTTCCGGGGTAAGCGATGCCTGCTCCGGTATCGAAGAGCAGAGTTCTGCCGTTGGCTTCAATACGGAGAGCGAGTCCGTGTTCCTGCATGAACCCGGGGCGGGCATTATTTTCAACGATGACAGAGATACGGATCATGATCGAAAAAGAAAAACCTCCGGAGGGAACCCGCCGGAGGTTTGAGCAATCGGAGGAAACTTATTCCTGCGTGATCGCTTCTGTGGGGCAAGCGCCAACGCAGGCACCGCAATCCACACATTCATCCGCATTGACAACGGCATGACCGTCATTCATGGAAATTGCGCTGACGGGGCATTCGCCGACGCAGCTTTCGCATCCGACGCACTTGGAATCATCTACTTTAGCAGGCATTTGAACCTCCTTGCGTTAAATTAAATTATTGAGTTGCTTTCTTTGACCGTCTCTTATTGAGCCGATCGACGTCATCAAGGGCGTAACATAGCGCAATTTGCAAAAAATGCAAGTGAGAAACGATAATTTTTTGCAAAATGGTGAAAAAAAAGTAAAAAAAATGAAAAAACGCGCTTGCAATACTTTTTTTCTGTGTTATATTAACACCATTATGAAAACGAATACTGCACAAATACAACTGATTTGCTGGTGGCGCTGGCGGTGATTTCCGTCGGGCTGCGATTTTGTTTACGCGTTATCCGACGGGTTGGTCGAAGTGACCGGTCCGTCTTTTTTGTGGAATTCGAAACCCTGTCCGATGAAAACACCGGATGGGGTTTTTTCATAATGTAACTGAACCGGAACAACACAACATAACATAAGGAGATGCAACATGGTGGACCGGAAAACAATGCCGTACAAGATTTATCTGGATGAAAATGAGATGCCGAAGAGCTGGTACAACGTCCGGGCGGATATGAAGAACAAGCCCGCGCCGTTGCTGAATCCTGCGACCATGAAGCCGGTGACGTTCGAAGATCTGCGCGGCGTATTCTGCGATGAGATCGTACGTCAGGAACTCAATGAAACCGATGCGGAGATCCCGATCCCGGAAGAGATCCGCAACTTCTATAAGATGTACCGTCCCTCTCCCCTGATCCATGCGGAATTTCTGGAAAAGGAACTGGGCACTCCGGCAAAGATCTTCTATAAGTTCGAAGGCGGAAATACTTCCGGCAGTCACAAACTCAACTCCGCCATCGCACAGGCGTTCTACGCCAAACAGCAGGGGTTGACCGGTGTGATCACGGAAACGGGCGCCGGACAATGGGGTACGGCTCTCTCCATGGCGTGCGCTTATTTCAAACTGGCTTGTCATGTGTATATGGTGAAGGTTTCCTACGAACAGAAGCCCCACCGCCGGGAAGTCATGCGCACTTACGGTGCCGATGTCACGCCCTCTCCCTCCATGCTGACGGAAGCCGGGCGGAAGATCCTGGCTGCATTTCCGGAAACAACGGGCAGTCTCGGCTGCGCGATTTCGGAAGCCGTGGAAGAAGTGCTGACGAACCCGGGCAACCGTTATCTTCCCGGCTCCGTGCTCTCTCACGTTCTGCTGCATCAGAGTGTGATCGGTTTGGAAACCCGGACTGCATTGAACAAGTACGGGATCAAGCCGGATATCATCATCGGATGCGCGGGCGGCGGTTCCAATCTGGGCGGTCTGGTCTCTCCCTTCGTCGGGGAAATGCTCCGCGGCGAAAACGAATACCGTCTTATTGCGGTGGAACCGGCATCCTGTCCCAGTCTCACCCGCGGCAAATTCGCTTATGACTTCTGTGATACCGGGAAGATCTGCCCGCTCCAGAAAATGTATACGCTGGGCGCGGAATTCATTCCCTCCGCCAGTCATGCGGGCGGACTGCGTTATCACGGCATGAGCGCGATCCTCTCCCAGCTCTATCACGACGGCT
The DNA here is from genome assembly GCA_045592785.1 of Victivallales bacterium. GTDB lineage: Bacteria > Verrucomicrobiota > Lentisphaeria > Victivallales > UBA1829 > RGIG8244. The sequence goes on from JAZNVL010000010.1 coordinate 68,638, forward strand.
TGCTGGAAGCAACCTCTGTCACCCAGACCGAAGTCTTCAACGCGGCGGTCCGCTTTGCCCGTTGCGAAGGGACACTCCCTGCGCCGGAAAGCAGTCACGCCATTGCGGTCGCCATCAAGGAAGCACTCCGCTGCAAGGAAACCGGGGAAGCGAAGACGATCGTGATCGGTCTGACGGGAACCGGTTATTTCGATATGCTGGCGTATCAGAAACACAACGAAGGCAGAATCACGGATTACGTCCCCACGGATGACGAACTGGAAGCCAGTTTCGCCAGACTGCCGAAGATCTGATTTTCCATCCAAAAACATTTACCGGAATTGCTTTTACGGGTGTCTGTAAAAGCAATTCCTTTTTTTGTTTTAAAATGTTTAAAAAAGAGAATATTTTCCGTTTGCATTTTCGGTATTTCCGTGCTACCTTACCCCGATCAACAAAGGAGTTTATCATGACATTCATATCAGAAGCAAAATGTATCTGGCAATGCACCGGAGAGACCGGGGCGGACCGGTACATTTCCTTTTTCAAAGATTTTTCATACACGGGATCGGATGAGGTCACACTCACCATCGCGGCGGATTCCACTTATGTCGTCCGGATCAACGGAACACGCTGTCCCATTTCCCAGCTGGCGGACCGGCCCGGAGACTATACGTTCTCCACCTGCGATGTCACACAATGGCTCCGTCAGGGCACAAACCGGATCGCGGTGGAAGTCCATTTTATCGGCGCGGACTTCCTGACTATTTTCCGTGGGATACCGTTCCTGCGTGCCGCGCTGTGTGCCGGGGAAACGATTCTTGCCGCCACCGATGAAACCTGGTCCTGCCGGGAAAGCCGGGAAATGATTTCCGGTCGTAACGAACGGGTCTCCAATCAGCTTGGATTCACGTTTGTCTGCGACGGACGGGTGTCACCGGATTGGATTACATCCGGCGGAGAGGATTGGCAGAAAGCAGTGGAAGTCCCGGGCTGGAAACAATGGAATTTCACCCTGCGGCGTGTTCCCCGGCTGCTGGAATCACCGGGTCCGGATGCCGCGCTGGTCCATCAGGGTTATCTGTTCCGGGAAAAGGAATGGGAAACGCCCGCACTGACCTGTTATCATGATTACGCTCATCCGTTTGCGCCGACGTTGTTTTACAAAGCAATGGATCCGTCACAGAATGTGGATGGCTACTTCCGCCTGAAACACAAACTGAAAGCGGAAAACGGGTTCGGTTTTGCCCTGAATCCCCTGCCCGATGGTGCGGCAAACGGATATTATGTGGTGGCGGATCTGGGCAGAGAAACGGTCGGGTTCCTTTCCATTCAGATCGAAGCACCCGAAAATACGGTGGTGGATATCTGTCACGGCGAACATCTCACCGATGGACGTGTCCGTGCCGCAGTGGGGGGCAGAAATTTTTCGGACCGTTATATTTGTCATGAAGGCATGAATACGTTCACCTACTGTCACCGTCGCGCGGGGGGACGTTATGTGGAGTTGCACATCACCAACACGAACGGGGGTGCGGTCACGGTGTATTACGCAGGGATGCTCCCGTTGGATCTTCCGTTGCCGCAGAAAGCGGAGTTCGATACGGAAGACCGTTTACTGCAGAAAGTCAATGAAGTTTCCATTGACACCCTGCGCCTGTGTATGCACGAACATTACGAGGATTGTCCCTGGCGTGAACAGGGGCTTTATGCTTACGACAGCCGGAACCAGATCCTTTACGGATACTATGTGTGGGGCAATTACGATTTTGTCCGCGCCGCACTGGACCTGTTGGGGAAATCTTTCGACGGGGAACGGTATCTGGCGTTGACCGGCAATGCGAAATGCGGGTTCACCATTCCCGTATTCACGCTGGTCTGGATCACGGAGATCTATGAATACACGCTTTACAGCGGCGACCTCTCGCTTTATCTGAAATGGAAGGATCCGATCGATGTCATCCTGAAACGCGCTCTTGCGGAACCCGATACGGAAACAAAAGGATTGTATCACCCCGGGACCCGGGAAGGGATCTGGAGTTTCTGCGAATGGACCGGGCGTTTGGCTGGATTGAAAGGGACCTCCCAGGCACCGTACAACGTTTATTTGTGTGAATCGCTGCGGAATGCGGTAAAACTGCATGAGCTTGCGGGAGACGCCGAAAATATCGTGACATTCCGTTGTGCGGCGGAAGAGATCGCCGCAGTAGCAGGCAGGGTCTTCTACAACGAAGCGGAAGGGCGTTACGATGCGCTTCTTCCGGGCGCATTGAATGAAGGATACGAACACATCCAGGCGATCATGCTGGCGAATGAACTGGTCACGGAAGAAAAACTGCCGTCGATCCTGGCGAATATACAGGAAAAGAAACTGCGGAATATCGATTTGAGTGCCTTGTATTATCTGTGCAGTGCCTGCATGAAGAGCGGACCGGAATTCCGGAAACTTCTTCTGCCGTACGTCCGGAGCATCATGGAGCCCATCGTATTGAGCGGGGCGACTTCTCTGTGGGAAACACGGACCGGGGAAGACGATTTCGACAATGCCGGCAGTCTCTGTCATGCGTGGAGCAGTGTGATGCCTTATCTGTGCGGCGGTTTTCTGCTTGGTGTGAAACCGTTGACACCGGGCTTCCGCACGTTCGAAGTGAAGCCGTACGATGCCGGGCTCACCCACGCATCGGGCGAGATCCCCACACCGGAAGGCATGATCCGTATCACCTGGGCGAAAGGAGCTTCCGGACTCCGCGTGACGGTGGAACATCCTGCCGCACTCACGCCCGTTCCGGCGGAATACCCGGAATGTCCCGTGGAATCATTTGAACACAAACCGTATTGAAGGAGGACAGGATGCAATCGAATTCTCTGCTGAAAAACATCCTTTTGACCGTCGCATTCCTGACGATCGTTTTCTGCGCCTGGGCTGTCGTCACCGCATTGGACCTTGTCCGGAGCAATCTGGAAGAAATGAAAGGTTCCCTCAAGGAGATCAATGACACCCTGGCGACTATTGCAACAACGCCATACGCTCCAACTGCCCGCCCCCCGGTTGCGGTCTCCGGGGAATCCGGTGCCGCCAACGCCCAGTATTATGACCCGAAAGCCCAGGAGGGCGACCGGATCATTTTTGCTTCGGGCGCGGATGCGGGCAACCTGAACCCGGTGACATCCAGCGATGCCGCAGTCAGTACCTTCTGGAGTTTTGCCATGGATTCGCTGGCAGAACCGGACTGGAACGATCCCAATCTTTACAAGCCCATGCTGGCGGAATCCTGGAGTCTTTCCGACGACAAACTGGTGTGGAACATCAAACTGCGGCGCGGGATCCTGTGGCATGATTTCACAGATCCGGTCACAAAGAAGGAATGGAGAAACGTGCCCGTCACCGCCAAAGATTTCAAGTTCTACCTGGATGTGATCAAAGATGAAACGGTGGATGCCGTTCCCCTGCGCGGGTACTTCGCCGACATCGACCGCATTGACGTTATCAACGATTACGAGTTCAACGTTGTGTGGAAAAAGAAATACTTTCTGTCCAAAGACATCACCCTGGGGTTGAGCCCCCTTGCCAAACATCTTTACGATCCGGACGGAAAATTCTCCGGGGCGAAATTCAATGATGATACGGAACGGAACCGGATGATCATCGGCTGCGGGCCCTATCAGTTCCTCCGGTGGGAAGTGGGCAAACGGGTGTTGTTCAAACGGTTCGAGAAATATTACGGCAAACGGCTGGGGATCATGCCGCCGATCCGGCAGATCTCCTTTGATATTTACAAACATCCCGGTTCCCGGCTGCAGGCATTGGAAGCCAAAGAGATCGACACATTGAACCTGACACCGGAACAATGGATCAACAATACGTCATCGTCCGCATTCGGGGAAAACGGATTCCTCCGGAAGATCACTTATCCCGCCCGGGCATACAATTACATCGGGCTGAATCAGGAGAACGAACTCTTTCAGGACCGCCGGGTGAGACAGGCATTGAGTCACCTGGTGGACCGCAAACGGATCCTGAAAGATGTGTATTACGGACTGGCGCGTGCAGTATCCGGTCCGTTCTTCCCGGATAGTCCGGCTTGTGATAAATCCATTGCGCCTTACGAATTTTCCGTGGAGAAGGCTTCGAAACTTCTGGCGGAAGCCGGATGGCGTGATACCGATGGTGACGGGATCCTGGACAAAAACGGGAAGCCTTTCCGGTTCACGATCCTGAATCCGAATGTGAATACGACGTATCAGAAGATCCTGCCCATTCTCAAAGAAGATATGGCGAAAGCCGGGATCCTGATGGAAGCCCTTTCCCTGGAATGGTCGGTGGTGCTGGAACGTCTGGATAAACGTCATTTCGATGCCTGTATGATCGCCTGGACCAGCGGGATGCGGCCCGATCCCTACCAGTTGTGGCATTCCGCCACGGCAGGACAGCCGGCATCCAGCAACTTCATATCCTTCCGGAACAAGGAGGCGGATAAACTCATTGAAGCGATCCGTGTGGAATTCGATGATGAAGCGCGTACGAAACTCTACCATGCGTTCCACAAACTCATTCATGATGAAGCACCGTATCTCTTTCTGTTCTCGCCCTACAATCTCAATGCGCTGAACAAACGGTATCAGAATGTCCGGATCTTCCCCGGCGGCTATCCGGAAAAGATCCTCTGGACCCCGAAAACAGAACAGCGTGTCATCCCCGGTATGTAATGTCATGAACGAAACGAAACGGTTTTACGAATTCATACTCCGGCGCGGAAGCGTACTCCTGCTCCTTCTTGCAGGGATCGGGTTCTTCCGTTATCTGTTCCGGGATCTCTGGTTCGATGAGTGTCTCACCTTCGAACTGGTGCAATTCTGTCAGTCACCCGGCGAAGTATACCGTTCGTATTACATCCCCAACAATCATATCATCTTCTCCATTCTGTTCCAGACGTGGGCTGATCTCTGGATCGGGACAATAGACAATGTCCCTGTCCTGCTCTTCCGGTTCCTCCCGGTCATCGCCGGATTCCTTACGGTCATATTGTTGTACCGGATCCTCCGCCGGACAGCGGGGAGATTTTCCGCCTGGCTTGGGACCGCGCTCTTTCTTCTTGCGCCGCCGTTTCTCATTTACGCGACGGGGATCCGCGGATACGGTTTGAGTGTACTGTTCGTACTTGCCGGGTATATCGCCGCCCGGAACTGGATGAGGAAAGGCAGGAAACGGGATTGTGCACTCTGGTTTCTCTGGGCATTTCTCGGTATGGGCACAACGCCCACCAATCTTGCCGCGTTCACCGCCATCGCCATTCTCTCCGCGCCCGCATTATGGTGTCCCGGGAAACGGATGCGGTGGAGTCTGCTCTTTCTGATCCCCTTTGCCGCCGGACTGCTCTTTTACCTGCCGATATGGGATAAACTTCTTGCGTGCATGAAACTGGGCGAAGGTTGGAACTCCCGGTGGACGGCATTATGGAATCTTTACGCGCCCGCACTCCTGATGTTCCTGCCGATGGCGGCATTTCTCCGCAAAGACCGTGTACGCCGTGCGCCCCGTTACGCCATCGCATTCCTGCTGACTCTATTGATGCCGCCGGGAGTCTACCTGATCTTTCCGGTACCGCCCTTCCCCCGGGTTTTTCTACCGTTGCTGGCAGTGTGGGTGATCCCGCTGACGTACTTTGCCGCGCCCGCCTTGCGCAAAGGCACGGAACAACGGAAGATGTTGATCGCCTGTGTGTTCTTTTTCTGGTCGGCATTGCTTTTGCTGTTCTCCCCGAAACTCTCGGATGCACTTTTCGGTTCCGCATGGGAAGACGATCTTCTTGCGCCGTATTACACCCGGGACCAGTTCCTTCCCTCGGAAACGGTCCGGAGAATGGAACTCTGCCGGAAAGAACAGCCCGGCGCCATCTTCTTCCTGACCTTCGAAGCGGATTACCCTGCCCTGCTCTTTGCGGCGATGTTCTGGGCGGACCGTGACAATGTGATCTGTTACGACAAGCCCAACGAACCGCGTCTGACCACGCTGCCGGAGTCCGTGCCGCTCTATTTTGTGACACGCTCGGCGGCAGATATGGAGTCCGCCCGGAAGCGTTTTGCACTGCCACAACCGATTGAAATGGAGCAAATCGGACAACATTGTATCTGGAGGATGCGTTAAGGGAATGAAAATTTGAAAAAATAAAAGAAAAAGCAGTCAAATAAATTTGACAAAACTGGAAATATGGATATATTAATATAACCACAGGAGAAAAACGATGATCGTTCACAAATACACAAAGACACAACTTGCCGTGCTGGATTACCTGACGCGGAATCAGGCATTGCCCGGAAGCAAGATCCCTTCCGAGCGGACTTTGTGCGATATTTTTTCATTCAGCCGCATTACCATCCGGCGTGCGTTATCCAATCTGGCGGATAACGGCTGGCTGGAACGTCGTCCGCGGAGCGGATATTTTCTGCTGAAACAACCGCAGCGTGCGACAGACCGTATTCTTCTGGGTTATCTTGCCATCGGCAGAAAAGATCGTGAACTGGAAGGTTTTCCTGTGACGCATCTTTTCCATTCCATCCCTCATCATGAAATGAAGGAACGTGGCGTGGAGTTTGTTTCCCGGTATGAAAATGAGATCACGATGAATGTATTTTCCGCCTTTTCCTCCTGTGCCGGATTGATCGTAACGGACTGGGTCAGTGACGAATGGATCAATGCGCTGCGCGGACTGGATATTCCGATCTATTGTATGGGGAATAACTATTGCAAGACGGAAAAACTTCCGGTCATTGATTATGACTACGACGACATGCTCCGCAAGATCATGGCGAATCTCTTGGAAAAGGGATGTCGTAAGATCACGATCCTTCTGGAAGACAACGAAGTCAACTCTGCAAAACTTATGGAGAAAACATACCGGAACGTCTTGCAGGAAAATAATATCCCGGTGGAAAAACACCGGATCATCCATACCCGGATCCATCATGTGGAGGAAGACGTTCTTATGGGTATGAAAAAGAACCGGGATTGCGACGCTTTTATCGGGAAAGTGCCGTCCGTCCTTCTCTATCGGAAAGCCGGGTGGAAACATATTCCGGTCTTCGCCAATATCCACTGGAGCACCTGGCAGAAAAACGTGGAGTGTCTCACGCCCTGTGTCCGTGAACCGATCATACTGAAAGCCGCCAATGTGCTTGCAAATCATATTATGTTTAATGCAGACCTTCCGGAGAAACTGTTATTGAAGGCAGAGCTTCTGGAACCTGTGAAATAAGGAGTACCATCAATGAAGAAACGTATCACGAAATGGCTTGCCGCACTGCTCGGTGTTTGCGCACTGACCGCTGTTGCCGCCGCAGATCATGAAACACGCACGATACCGGTCAAGGACATCACATCGAAACTGAAAGTCATGCCCCATGCGAAACTGGGAGGGAAAGCCGCACTCGTCACTGAAAAAGATGTCACGATCCAGGTCGCCGGAAAAGCCATCTCCGCAAAAGAATACGTTCTTCAATACAGCAAAAACAATACGTTGACGCTCACTTGCGAATTCGCCGAGCCTCTGAACCTGAAAGATGACTGGAACCTCGTTCAGATCTTTTTCCAATTCGATGGCGATACCAAACCGGGGGATATTCTCTCCTGGAATATGCTCCCGGCAGACGGGAAAAGCACCCCGGGGCGTATGCCCTTTTATCACGATGCGGATAAGGTCTGGAAACTGGACTGGGAGCCCATGCTGGATCCGAACTGGGGACGGCTGCGTGACCTTTCCAGTGTAAAATCTTTCACGTTCGTGTTGAGACTGGATAAGTGGGAAGACAAAGACAAAACGTGTACCATCCGCATCAGTGACATCACACTGGTCAAACATCCGCGCTGGGCAGAAAAGTATCCCGACAAGAAAAAGAAATGGGACGCCTGGCTGGAATTCCAGAAAAATTACAAGTTCGATCTTTCCGACAGTTCCAAATATCTTCTTCCGCCGGAAACCGGGCGGATCCCCCAGGCGTTGTCCCTGGTGAAAGGCGGGAAAGCCAATGCGGAAATCGTGGTGACGAAAAAAGATCCCTACGGTGTCATCGAAAATGCCGTCAAAGACTTCAATCATCATGTGGAACTCATCACGGGGACGAAACTGCCTGTGGTGGAAAAGCCCGGCGCCATGCCTGTCAAGATCGTACTCGATACGCCCGATGCGGAAAAGAAATTTGCCAAAGAACTGGCGTTTCTGCGTGATCTGAAACCCCATTACGGGGAAGACGGGTTCTACATCCGGACCGAAGGCAATACCATTTATCTGGGTGGTGCAGTGGCAACCGGGACACGGAACGCACTCTATCGTCTGCTGGAAAACAATACCACTCTTATCTGGGGACGTCAGGTGGGGCATTACGCCACCGTGTATGACGAAACACCGGACATCAACATTCTCTGGGCGGACGTGCTGGATAAGCCGCTGGTCCCCTTCCGCGGGTGGCGCGGTGCCGAAGACAAATGGAGTGCCCGGAATGGAGCCAATGACAGTATAAACACGGAACTGGGCGGACGCGGCAATCTGCTGGGGAACTTCTCCGACTATCTCCCCAACAAGCCGCCGTATCAATGTTATGTGAACGGGGAATACCTGAAAATGGGGTATTACTCCTCCCAGGTCTGTATCAGTCAGCCGGATTCCTATGATCTGGTCATCAACAAAATGCTGGAACGTATCAAAAAGGAACGGGCGGCAGGGAAACGGGTCAGCTCCATCAACTGGGTGACGGAAGACAACTGGTATGTCTGCTGCTGTGACGGGTGTGTGGCACCCATCACGCTGCCTGACGGGACCGTACTGAGCAGTACGGGTATCTCCAAGAAAGAATCCATGAGTGCGGAGGAAAAGAAGTTCCGCTGCAACCAGTTCTATCTCTTCGCCAACCGTCTGGCACGCGATCTCAAGAAACATTATCCCGACGTACAGCTTCAGGTGCTGGCATACTTCTTCATGGAACCTGCCCCGCTGTTCAAACGGGAAGATAACATGCAGGTCGTCTTTGCCCCGCTGTATTCCCGTCCTGACATGCGCAACCCGATCTTCGCGCCGTCCAATAACGGTGTCTGGGGACTGCGTGATGCGCAAACGAAAGCGGGCGGACACATGGGGCTGTATGAATATTACTTCCATCCGCCGATCGCGGATATGCTCCGCTGGGAGATCGCGGACTACATGGATGTCGGATTCCAGAACTTCGGTTCGGAAATCCCGGGGGAAAAAGGTACAGTAGAATCCCGGATCAAATGGGATACATCCGCCGTTGACTACTGGGTGACCAACCGTTTGATGTGGAATTACGAACAGGATGTGACCCAGTTGCGGAAATACTTCTTCCGCCGTATGTACCGGGAAGGTGCGCCCGTCATTGAAAAGATCTATGCGATCGCACTGGAAAATTATCACAAGGGCATCTGGGGCGCTCACGCATTTCCCTTTGAATCCCTGATCCAGCGTTACATCATCGAAGCGGGCAACGGTGCGGAACACATGAAGGCGTTGGAAGCGGGTCTGGATCAGATCAAAAATCCCCTCGCCCGTATCAATTACGGCAGATTCATGAAACGGTATCAGCTTCACTACAACAACTGGCTTATCAAGACCGGGAAGAAGAAAGCTCCCGTGGTAGAAGATACTTCTCTTCCCCAAGATACCGTGAAACTCTTCCGCAATGAGATCATGTTCCGGCTCCGGAACACCGATGAGGCCACGCAGTCAACAACGACCATCGAACGCAACAAAGACTTTCCCGATGTCCTGCGGCTCCGTTTCAATAACGTCAAGACGAAATCAAAACAGAATATCAGCACATACAGTATTTTCCATGCCAAATGGATGGGGTCAAAGGTCCGGATCCCCTTCCCCGGCAGGATCCGCATGAAGATCCGCCCGGTCACACCCGGCGTCTCCATGGATAAGATCCCGTTCTTCGGGGTATGGGGTCGCACCGGCGAAGAAGTGAACAAGCTGACCGACATTCAGAAGGTCGGCAAGGATACATACGAGATCACCTATTGTCCCGACGGGAAACACATGGATCTGGGCGACCTGACCGGTATCAAATTCATGTATCCGCGGCAATGGATCAAACCGGATAAGGGGTATGTGGAATTCGATATTTTCGACGTTCGCGTGGAAAAAGTTCCGCCGCCCAAGAACATTTCAGCAGGCGATGATCTGTTTTCTGAAATGGAATCCATGATCGAAGATTGATGTAAATGAAATAAGAAAAGGTCCCCCAAAAGACTCAATCCGCGCGTAAGGAAAGGATGAAGAACCGGAAAGAACGACAGGCAACAGTGGTCTATTCATATTACCAAACGCGCAGAAAGGAAAGGTAAAGCGGAACAATCAAATGGCTGCGTTCCCCCGGGAATGCAGATTCGCCCCTGACAAAAAGTAAATTTTATAACAACACGATCAACCATAAACAACAAAGGATCACATCTCATGAAACAGAAACTGATGATGATGTCAACGGCCATGCTGCTCCTCGCAGGTATGGTCACAGGATTCTGCGCGGAACAGCCTGCCGAACCCCGGTACGGCGACCCCGTCATTCCTGCGTTTGACGACCCCAAGTACAGCAGAGACTATTACGCACCGCCCCCGGACTGGGTCCCTGTGAACTCCATTCTTCATTACACCCGCAACACCCGTGTACCGGAAGTAGTCTGGGTGAAACATCAGGGGTCTTACGGCCCCGGTCTGCGGATCTCCATCATTTCCGAAGAACGGCTGAAACAGTCGGTCAAGTTTGTGGGGACCCGTATTCCCCGAGGCGAACAATGGAAATGGGATGCCGGCAGAGAAGCCCGGATCGGAACCCGTACCGTGATCGTTGACAAACTGAATGTGGAAAATGACTTCACGGCACTGGTTTTCAAGGTCAAAGCCAACGTGAAGAATGCTTCCGCCAATCTGGTGATCCATGGACAGGGTATTCCCCAATTCAAGACAGCAGAATGTAAAAACGTGCGGACAGAAGAAAACGGTGTCAAGGTTTACACCTTCCCCATCACGCCGAACAAAGCAATGCAAAAACTGAACAACCTGCAGATCACCGTGGATCCCATCAGCGGCGACGGCAAAGATGTGGTGCAGGACATCACGATTTTCGACTTTCACTTCAAACGCGCGAAGGCTCATTGCGATATCAAGCAGATCGAACCCCGGAAATTCGTGAAGGATTCCGATGGTTCCGAAGTCAAAGACATCTATGAATACATCACTGCCGCCGATGCGGACAGCAAAGCACTCCCTGTCAAGGGATGGCAGATCGCAAAGACTGTCGTTTCCGCGCTCAAGACCCAGGGCGGACAGATCCTGCCCGGCGCCAATGCCACCAAGGATAATCCCGGCGAACAGGTGAAAGTCCCCATGGAAGATACCGGGGTCAAGATCGAAAACGCAGTGGAAAAGATCAACGGCAAGGATCATGATGTCTTGCGCATCACCTGGACGAAGCCCACCCGTGCGAAACAGAATGTGGCACGCGTGCTGATCCCCTTCAAAAACAATGCGCTGGAATACAATACATTGAGCTTCCTCTACAAAATCGAGATGTCCGATGGATTGCTCTCCTGCGAAAATGTGAAGCTCTCCCGTATCCCCCAGTACTTCTACTTCGACAAGTATCTGGATAACCCCGGGATCTCCTTTGCTTCGGAAGGCGATCGCGTCAACTGGAACGTCTGGGGCGTGACCCGCACCCATTTGAGCCAGGGCAAACGCGCCTCCGCGAAAGTACCCGAAGGCTGGAAGTTCTTTGCGTTCGACATGTATAACGATGACCCCACCGGCAACAAAGGATTCACCTTTGACAAGATCACGAGTTACGAGATCACGCTGAAAAACGGTCGTCTGCCCGAAGGCAAGAAAGTGGTATTCACCATCGCCATGCCCAAAGTGACCAAAGGTCTCATGTACGCCGGCGGCGATATGAACCTTTACAAGAAGTTCATGGCATGGAAGAAAAACCACAAACCGCTCTCCTACAAAGAAGCGATCTCCATGGAACGTCCTTTCGACAAAGGCAAGCTGGCACAGCCGCTCCCGATCATGAAAGACCGTTTCGTCGATATGGAAATCATTTATACGTTCGATATGACGTATAATCGCAGTTCCCGTGCATTCGCCGCGGAAACACTGAAAAAGTATATCTCCCGCGCGTTGAATCCCCTGAACGAGATCCCCATTCTCGCGTCGAAGCCCTCCGCAAAGGATAACGTCAAGATCTTCCTGGGCCTCCCGGGCAAACTTGATGCAGACCTGAAAAAAGAAGCACTGGCAAAACAGAAACAGGTGGGCAACACCCCCGGTTATTACGTCATCAACCGCGGCAAGAACATCTATATCTGCGGCGGCGATCTGGACCGTGTCAAAGGTGACAAAGGTGTGATGAACGGTGTTCTGGACTTCCTGGAATACAACTTCGGGGTCATGTTCCCCCGCTGGATCAACACCAAGAAACCTGCCGATAATATGCAGATCGAAGTCCTCTTGCCGAAAAACTTCACGGAAGATTTCAGCCTGACCTGGGGTAATGATTATATCAACATCCCCGCACTGAAATGGTGGGGCTTCAGCAACGGCAACGAAGAATATGCATATCGCAACCGCGCCAGTTATCACGGCTGCTGGTACAAAGATATCGCACACAAGTATTCTTCCTATCTCTCCATGAGCGCGAACCACTGGTTCGGATACGGTCACAACAACAACAAGGATTTCTGGGGAACCAATGCCAAAGGCGAAAAATACCGTCCCGGCTGCTACACCGGATCTCCCTGTCTGGTGAATATCATAGAATCCGGCAAGGATGAATTCTTTACCAGTAAACTTGTCGGTGTGAACGGTCTGAACACGAACTCCAGAGGCGAGATCACCAACAAGAACCAGCTCTATATCAACGACGACTCCGTTGCGCTGTGGATCGAAGACACCTGGGACACCTGTCAGTGCAAAGAATGTCTCTCCCCCTTCCGTCTCCCCGATGGTACTCTCATCAAGAAGGATGACCCGGACTTCCAGGGTGAATGGCACATGGTCCAGGCGATCGCATACAACCAGATGGTCCGTGTGTATGCCAACCGCAACATGGAACTCAATTACCTCATCTACTTCTTCACCATCCCCGTTCCCAGAACGCCGATGACCCGTTACATCCGCGCACACTTCTGTCCGTACGTCCGTTGCGACTACGACCGTCCGATCTATGCGCCGGTCAACGATAAATTCTGGCGTATCATCACCCAGTGGGGCAACATCGCACGCACCTTCGGTGTCAGCGACTACTACCTGGGCGGACACTTCCGTCCGACGGCGGACGTGCAGTCCTTCGACATCAACGCCATGCGGAAAGTCGGCGTGGTGTGGTTCGGACAGGAAACGGAAAGCAACAACGGCTCTTTCGGTGAAACCTGGGTCGCCCAGCGTATGATCTGGGAACCCACCTGGAATCAGGATGCGCTCCGTGCGTATTACAGCAGCAAAGTCTACGGCAAAGCGGCGGAAGATGTTTACACGTTCTACGCGAAACTCCGTGCGCTCCGTTACGGCGAAAACAGAGATGTGGACTTTGAAGACTGGGCGGAACTTGGTCATCTTGCACTGAACACTCCGGCATCCAAAGGCGGACTCTTCGGCAAGAAATATGCAAATCTTGCGGAAGAACTGACCGCGCTTATCGAAGGTGCCGTGGAAAAAGCGGATGATCCCATTTCCAAACAGTATGTGATCTTTGTTCGGGATTACTGGAAACAGTATCTCGAAAAGGCAAAGAAACCCATCTGATCAACTTACCGTACCGCCGGACACGTTCCGGCGGTATTTATGACTCAAAATAAAGAGGAAACAGTTTATGAAATCAAAAATATGGATGATGTCAGCCGCGTTCCTGCTGGCTGCCAGTATGACGACCGGCATCTGTGCCGAACCGGAACCGAAGTACGGCGACCCCGTACTCCCGGCGTACGACGACCCCAAGTATATCAGGGATTATTATGCACCGCCCCCGGACTGGGTCCCCGCAAACTCCATTCTTTATTACACCCTCCACACCCGTGTACCGGAAGTGGTCTGGGTGAAGCATCAGGGTTCTTACGGTCCCGGACTGCGGATCTCTCTCATACCCCGGAAACGTCTGGAACAGACAGTGAAGTTTGTCGGCTCCCGGATCCCCGGGGACAAGATGTATCAATGGAATCCGGAAAGCGAAACGAAGGAAGGAAACCGTACGGTATTCGTTGACAAACTGAAAGTGGAAAATGACTTTACAGCACTGGTTTTCAAGGTCAAAGCCAACGTGAAGAACGCTTCCGCCAATCTGGAGATCCATGGAAATGGCATCCCCCGGTTCAAAACGGCGGAATGTAAGGACGTGAAGGAAGAGGAAAACGGAGTCAAGGTCTACACTTTCCCCATTGAACCTTCCAAAGGCAAAAATATCCTGCACAGTTTGAGTATCACCGTGGATCCCATCGCGGGCGACGGCAAAGATGTGGTGCAGGACATCACGATTTTCGACTTTCACTTCAAACGCGCGAAGGCTCATTGCGATATCAAGCAGATCGAACCCCGGAAATTCGTGAAGGATTCCGACGGCTCCGAAATCAAAGATATCTATGAATACATCTCTGCCGCCGATGCGGACAGCAAAGCACTCCCCGTCAAGGGATGGCAGATCGCCGAATCAAAAGTGAAAGCACTCAAGACCCAGGGCGGCCAGATCCTTCCCGGTGCCAATGCCACCAAGGAAAATCCCGGCGAAGAGGTATCGATCCCCATGAAAGATACCGGGGTCAAGATCGAAAATGCGGTGGAAAAGATCAACGGCAAAGATCACGATGTTTTGCGCATCACCTGGACGAAGCCCACCCGCGACAAACAGCGTATCGCACGCGTTCTGGTTCCCTTCAAAAACAATGCGCTGGAATACAACACGTTGAGCTTCCTTTACAAAATCGAGATGTCCGATGGACTGCTCTCCTGCGAAAATGTGAAGCTCTCCCGTATCCCCCAGTATTTTTACTTCGACAAGTATCTGGATAACCCGGGTATCTCTTTCGCCGCGGAAACCGACCGTGCCAACTGGAACGTCTGGGGCGTGACCCGTTCTCATTTGAGTCAAGGGAAACGCACTTCCGCGAAACTGCCCGAAGGCTGGAAGTTCTTTGCGTTCGATATGTATAATGATGACCCCACCGGTAACAAAGGGTTCACCTTCGACAAGATCACCAGTTACGAGATCACGTTGAAAAACATGTACATCCCGGAAGGCAAACAGGTGGTATTCACCATCGCCATGCCCAAAGTGACCAAAGGCATCACTTATGCCGGCGGCGACATGAACCTTTACAAGAAGTTCATGGCATGGAAGAAAAACCACAAACCGCTCCCCTACAAGGAAGCCGTTTCCCAGGCACGTCCCTTCGACAAGGGCAAGCTGGCGAAGCCGATCCCCATCATGAAAGACCGTATCATCGATATGGAAATCATCTGGACGTATGACCTGAACTATGACCGGAAAGCACGCCAATTCGCGGCGGAACTGTTGAGAGACTACATCACCCGCGCACTGAATCCCCGGAACGAGATCCCCATTTATCATGGGAAAGGTACTGAAAAGGACAACGTCAAGATCTATCTGGGGCTCCCCGGTACGCTGGATAAAGATGTCAATGCGAAAGCACTTGCCCAACGCAAAGCACTGGGCAACACACCCGGTTATTTCATCATCAACCATGGCAGGAATTTCTACATTGGCGGCGGACATTTTGACCGTGTCAAAGGTGACAAAGGTGTGATGAACGGTGTTCTGGATTTCCTGGAATACAATTTCGGTATCATGTTCCCCCGTTGGATCAATGCCAAAAAAGGTCGTTACGGGGAAGCCGATGATCTCCATGTCAAACAGTTGCTGCCGAAAGAAGTTTTCACAGACTTCAGTCTGACCTGGGGCAGTGACTACATGAACATCCCCGCACTGAAATGGTGGGGCTTCAGCAATGGCGGTGTGGAAGAATATCCTTACAACAACCGTGCAAGTTATCACGGCTGCTGGTACAAACCCGTTGCACTTAAGTATTCCTCCTACCGTGCCATGAGCGCGAATCACTGGTTCGGATTCGGACACAGGAATGACAAGAAGAACTGGGGAACCAATGCCAAGGGCGAAAAATACCGTCCCGGCTGCTACACCGGATCCCCCTGTCTGGTGAATATCATAGAATCCGGCAAGGAAGCTTTCTTCGAATCGAAACTCACCGGTGTGGAAGGAACGCTCCTGGATTCCGTGGGCAGAGTCGCCAACAAACAATATCTTTACATCAATGATGACTCCGTTTCCTGCTGGATCGAAGACACCTGGAACACCTGTCAGTGCAAAGAATGTCTCTCTCCCTTCCGTCTCCCCGATGGTACTCTCATCACAAAGGACGACCCGGATTTCCAGGGAGAATGGCACATCGTCAATGCCACTGCCTATAATCAGATGGTCCGCGTGTATGCCAACCGGAACATGGAAGTGAATTATCTCATTTACTTCTTCACCATCCCGGTCCCCAGAACACCCGTGACCCGTTACGTCCGCGCACACTTCTGTCCGTACGTCCGCTGCGACTACGACCGTCCGATCTATGCGCCGGTCAACGATAAATTCTGGCGTATCATCACCCAGTGGGGCAACGTCGCCCGTACCTTCGGTGTCAGCGACTATTACCTGGGCGGACATTTCCGTCCGACGGCAGATGTACAGACCTATGACATCAACGCCATGCGGAAAGTCGGTGTGGTGTGGTTCGGTCAGGAAACGGAAAGCCGGAACGGTTCTTTCGGTGAGACCTGGGCAGCCCAGCGTATGATCTGGGAACCCACCTGGAATCCGGATGCGCTCCGTGCGTATTACAGCAGCAAAGTCTACGGTAAAGCGGCAGAGGATGTTTACACGTTCTACGCGAAACTCCGTGCGCTCCGTTACAGCGAACACAGAGACGTGGACTTTGAAGACTGGGCGGAAATGGGTTATCTTGCGCTCCATACCCCGGCATCCGCTGGAACGAAATATGCCAATCTGGCGGAAGAACTGACTGCGCTCATCGAAGGTGCCGTAAAAAAAGCGGATGATCCCATCGACAGACAGTATGTGACGTTCGTCCGGGATTACTGGCTGGATTATCTCGAAAAAGCAAAGAAAGTACTCTGATGCTCTTATCCCGCCGGGGGCTTCTCCGGCGGGTTTTGATACGCCCCTGCCCCGCGCAGGAGCGTATCAAAACCCAAAACAACAAAACAATCAAGAAGGTCGATCATGCAGGATTATTACACAATAAGTCAGAAACCGGCGTTCACCGCCGGTAAGAATATTTGGCAGCTCTTCTACTGTGACGGAGAACTGCCCGCCGACCCGGCAACAGTCCGGTCCGCGACGGATCCCATTTGTTACAACGGGAAAATGGTGCATCCCGTCCCCGTGGAACTGGGCGAACTTACCGACCTGAATAAGGTCCTGGGTTTGCAGCCCAAACTGGGCAGAGAAGCCCTGCTGGTACGGGAACTGGAATGTTCGGAAGACGGCATTGCGTACATGGGCACATTTGCCGACTGGTGGAGTTCCTTCCACGTTAACGGCGAAATGATGGATGACACCTTCCCCGAAGGCGCAAAAGGCGCCGTATGCAATCAGTTCAATCACCCGTTCCCCGTAAAACTCAAACGCGGGAAAAACGTGATGGTCTTCCGGATACGCAGCGGGCTTGCATCCTGGTTCGCATGTTTCGGATTCGTCCCCTTCTTCCCGGGAAACGGACCCCATGAAACAAGATTGTTCCCCCGGAAACTGCTGATGGACTTCATTCTGCCGCCCTCCCCCCGTCTTCTCTACGGGCCCTTCCTTTCCGGCATGGGCAAAAATAAAGTTGCCGTTTCCTTCATGACCGATGGTTTCATGGCGGCGGGCGTGGAATACCGGGAAACGGGCAGCGACACCTGGACCCGTGTACTCGACACCATTGACACCATTCCCAACGTCACGGCGGAATCTCACATGGTCCATCTGGACGGTCTGAAAGAAGATACCGCTTACGAATACCGGGTGCTGCTGTATCCGGCATACCGGGGTCAGACGGTCTTCATCCCGGAAGAAGGTCCGTTCTACACGTTCCGCACGTTCACTTCCGCCCCGAAAGAGTACAAGGCATTGTCCTTCGGCGATACGCAGTCGGACTATGTGACCATGGATCAGGCATGTAAGGATCTTTTCCGGGTGATCGGCAATAAAGATGACTATGCTTTCATCAATCATCTGGGGGATACCACCTGCAACCTGGACAACATCGATCAGGAACTGCTCAATGTCATGAACAATGCCGTCTCGGTCCCCGTGGTGTTCTCCATCGGCAATCACGAACATTGCGGACGTCAGGCGGGGGAACTCCACCGTTACTTCCTGCCGGAAAAGAAAACGTACTGCGCGTTCCGTCACGGGGAAGTCTTCTGGATCAACCTGAACATGGGCAATGACTTCAACAATGATTTCGGTGACTTGAACGCACCCATGCTGCAGGCCCAGGAAGCCTGGCTGCGGGAAGTCATCCGGAGCGAAGAATGTCAGACCGCGAAATTCCGCGTGGTCGTCTCTCATCATGTCACCGCGTTCAAACTGGAACGGGATCCGGAAACCGGGAATTTCATCACGCTCCACGGAAAAGACCGTCCCTCGCTCGATGCCCACGGCAGAGAGCTCGTCGAAAAATTCTTCCGGGGAAAAGATCCGCTCTGCAAGATCCACTTATGGATCGGGGGACACACCCACAAGTATCTGCGGACGTATCCCGGCGAGGACCGGTTCCTTGCCATGCCCTGTCCCCAACCCGATGATTACTGCGGCGGTACGCGTCTGGATACCGAAATGTATTTCACGGCGGTGGCATCTCTCTCCACAAGATCCAACAAAACGAAAAGCGATACGCTGTATGCGCTGGGCAGCATCATAACCCATGTGAAGGAAGACCGTCTGGAAATCACCTCACTCTGCTCCGACGGCGTTGTTCTGGATCAGTTCGCCATTGCGCCGGACGGCACGGTGACCGATCTTATGATCCACCCCCGCGTGGAAGAATTCAAAGAGAAAACACTTGTCAAATTTTAAGGATACAGTATCATGACACAGCAAATCACAAACATGCAGACCGAGTACAAGACCAATCCCCTCGGCATGGACGAAGCAAATCCCCGTTTTTCATATACCCTCTCGGGGATCGGGAAACAACTTCAGACGAAACGCCGGGTCACCGTAACATGTTCCTGCGGCAAAACGGTGTGGGATTCCGGGTTCGTGGAAAACGGCGAGACTATTCAGATCGAATACGAAGGTCTGACACTCAAGCCGTTCACCGCATATACCTGGCAGGTGGAGGCAGAACTGGAAAACGGGGACCGGATCACCAGTGATAAAGCCTCCTTCGAAACCGGATTTCTCAATACACAATGGCGGAACAGTCAATGGATCTCCGGCAGATCCGGGATCGGATATTATCACCCGGCATCCCGTCTGGCACGGCAGTTCACCGTCAGCAAAAAAGTGAAACAGGCGCGTGTCTACTGTACGGCACTGGGACTTTACCGTTTCTACATCAACGGGAAGGATATTTCCGAAGACCTGTATACGCCCGGATGGAGTCAGTACAACGATCATGTGCAGTATCAGGCGTATGACGTGACAGCGTTTCTGCAGGATGGCGAAAACGTTGCCGCCGCTCTGCTGGGGGATGGATGGTATTCCAGCATCATCGCCCATGTGGAAGTGCCGCAGGATGAATTCGCGTTCGGTCCCTACCCGCTCTTCCGTGCAGAAATGGTCATCACTTACGAAGACGGTTCGCAGGAAATCATCGGGACTGACCGCAGCTGGTCCACATTCTTCTGTTTCGGTGCGTTGCTGAACAATGATATCTACCTCGGAGAAGAATACGACGGCATGTTCGAAGACGAACTCTGGAAACTGCCGGATTTCAAAACAACATACGCAAGCGGAAGTCCCGCAAAACTGGAATTCCCCAACGTGCGTATCGTATGGAATACCGGAGCCCCTGCCCGTGTGGTCCGCACCCTCTCACCCGTCTCCGTCAAAAAACATGAATCCGGCACCTGGATCGTGGACTTCGGCGCGAACATCACGGGGGTGGAAGAGATCTGCGTACCGGGTCTTCATCCGGGACTGTGTATCACGATCCGTCACGGGGAAATGCTGGATTCCGACGGTACCGTTTACCGTGCCTCGCTGCTTTTCGCGAAACAGACAACCACGGTGACTTGCGGCAGAACGCCCGACTTCACTTATTCGCCGAAATTCACTTACTACGGATTCCGTTATCTGGAAATCTCCGGTTGGCCCGGCGAACTGAAAGCGGAAAACGTCAAGGCGAAAGTCATTTCCTCCGTCCACGACCGGACCGGGGACTTCTCCTGTTCCAATCTGCTGCTCAATAAACTGTATGCCAACACCATCCGCAGTCAGGAAGGGAACTTTTTGGATGTTCCCACCGACTGTCCCCAGCGTTGCGAACGGTTCGGTTGGACCGGGGACGCCCAGCTTTTTGCGGAAACCGCGCTCTATAACTTCGCGTGTCCGGAATTCTTCTCCAAATGGCTTCTGGACCTGAACGCGGCGGTGGATCAGACTCTGGGTACCTTCCCGCTGATCGCCCCCAATCCCTCCCAGATGTTCGCCCCGCAGCGACCGGCTGCCGCCTGGAGTGATGCCGGGATCGTATGTCCCTGGCTCATGTACGCGACCTACGGCGACACCCGTATGTTCCGGGAATATTTCTACAACATGATGGTCTATATCAAACATCAGGCATTGACCGATGAGCCCGGAAGCATCGGCGACCATTTGAGCCTGAATGCAAAAACGCCCTCCTCCTTCGTCGGGATCGTCCTGCTCTCCGAAATGTTCCGTGTCACCGCCATCATCGCGGACCGTCTCCACAAGGATGCGGATGCGGCATACTGCCGGGAAGAGGCGGAACGGGTCCGGAAGCGTGCGCTGGAACTCTATTACACGCCCGAAGGTGATCTTACGATCCGTACCCAGACCGCGGCGGCACTGATGCTTTATTATGACATCGTCCGGGACGAAACCGCACGTCAGAAGACCATTGACTTCCTGGTGGATAACATCACGGTGGAACGGGATCTGCATCTCTCCACCGGGTTCGTCGGTACGCCCATCCTGTTGGGCACGCTCACAAAATGCGGACATCTGGAACTGGCATACAAACTTCTGCAACAGACCACTTATCCCTCCTGGCTGTACCCGGTCACACAGGGTGCAACGACCATCTGGGAACGCTGGAACGGCTGGAATCATGAGACCGGATTCCACGATCCGGGCATGAATTCCTTCAATCATTATGCCTACGGTGCAGTCTGCGCCTGGTTCTACAATACAGTGTGTGGGATCCGCAACCTGACAGAAACCGCGGCGGACGGCAGAGGATACCGTCATTTCCAGCTTGCGCCCCGGCCCGGCGGAACACTCACCGATGCGGCGTGTTCCTTCATCACACCCTACGGCAAGATCGAATCCGGCTGGCAGAAAAAGGATGACGGAACGATCCTCTGGAAGTTCACGGTCCCCTGCAATACAACGGCAGAGATCGTGATCCCGCCGGAATACGTCTGCAATAACATCCCCGGGGAATGGGACGGCATGACAGTGCGTTGCGGCTCCTACGAACTGGTACTGGAAGCCAAATAAAAGTCATGTTTTTCGATTGAAAGACTTGAAAAAAAGGGAGAGTGATTATATTATCTTTTCATGGAGAAATAATTGCTGATGAAACTGAAATATTATTTTCAAACAAACTGGATAAGAACCCTGTATTTCAACTTCAGATCGTTTCCGTTCAAGGATGCGGTCAAGATGCCTGTTATCATTTTCAACCATACACTGATCCGGTCATTGAAAGGGCGTATTACCATTTCCGGTCCGGTCACTCACGCCATGATCAAAATCGGACGCTGCGATGTCCGGAACTGGGAAAAACGAACGACAGCGCTCGCTATTGACGGGACATTGCATTTTTCCGGAAAAGCAGCGATCGGCAGTGGATCGCTGCTGTCTGTGGGAAAGAATGCCACGCTCACCCTGGGAAAAAAATTCAGGATCACAGCAGGTACAAGCATTATCTGTCATCATGCGATCACCATCGGAGATGAAGTTCTTTCATCCTGGGACAATCTGATCATGGACAGCGATCATCATGATATATTTGATCAGCAGGGAGAACTTCTGAATGCACCACGCCCGGTCGTTATCGGCAATCATGTGTGGCTGGGATGCCGTACAACTCTGCTCAAAGGTTGTACGATCCCGGATGGTTGTGTAGTGGCATCCGGCAGTATATTGACCCGGAGCTTTACGGAATCGTCATCGATCATCGGCGGAAGCGGAGCCGCCCAGAACGTTTTGAAAAAGAACATCTGCTGGAAAGAATAAGTCCCGTTTTCCGGAGTATCAGACAGGGATTCTTCGCATCTTTTGGAATAAAATCAATTATATTCCGGATTTTTTTAAAAAATTTCTGGAATTTCTGAAAAGTTGCGCTATATTACTGTCAATCAGATAAAGAACTTGCAGAATCCAAGTTTAAAGTCCCAAAACAAGTCAAGTAAAAAAACAAAAAGTAAAGGTCGTAAAATGGCAAAAGTAAGCATCAACAACGTGAGCAAGATCTACGAAGGCGGCGTGAAAGCCGTCCACAGTATCAATCTGGAGATCAAAGACAAAGAATTCATGGTCCTGGTCGGTCCCTCCGGTTGCGGTAAATCCACCACTCTGCGTATGATCGCAGGTCTGGAAGAAATCAGCGCCGGCGAAATCCTCATCGGTGACCGCGTGGTGAACAACGTTCCGCCGAAAGATCGTGACATCGCCATGGTGTTCCAGAACTACGCTCTCTATCCTCATAAAACAGTGTATGACAACCTGGCATTCGGGCTGAAACTCCGCGGTTTCCCCCGTGCCGATATCGATAAACGCGTGAAAGAAGCTGCCGACATCCTCGGTATTCACGATTACCTGGACCGCAAACCGAAAGCTCTCTCCGGCGGTCAGAGACAGCGTGTGGCTGTGGGGCGTGCCATCGTCCGTAAGCCCGCGGTGTTCCTCTTCGACGAACCGCTCTCCAACCTGGACGCAAAAATGCGCGTTCAGATGCGTACCGAAATCAGCAAACTGCATCATCAGCTGGAAACGACCATGATCTACGTTACACACGACCAGATCGAAGCTATGACCATGGGCGACCGTATCTGCGTGATGAAAGACGGCGTGATCCAGCAGTGTGATACTCCCCTCAATATCTATGACAACCCCGCAAACGTCTTCGTCGCCGGCTTCATCGGTACTCCCCCGATGAACACCCTCAAGGGTAATCTGGTGGCAGAAAACGGCGGTCTCTACTTCAAGACGGAATCCGTCAGCATCCGTACGCCGGACAGCTGGAAGGAAAAGATCGAGCCCTATACCGGCAAAAAGATCATCTTCGGTATCCGCCCGGAAGATATGGGTTCCGAAGTCGCCGAACTGGATAAGAATGCGCAGTACATCGATGCGACCATCGAAGTCCGCGAATTCATGGGTGCAGAAACCTACCTCTTCCTGGATATCGGCGGCGGTGATCACTGTATCGCCCGCGTGAACGCTCACAAGCAGACGAAGGTCGGCGAAAAACTGCGCGTTCCCCTCACTCTGGTCAAAGCACACATGTTCGATCCTGAAACCGAAAAGAGCATTGTGTAATATTATCAACCGAAAAACACAGGAGTTTTATCACATGAAAAAATCTCTGAAATTCACAATGCTTTCCGCTGCTGTCGGACTTTGCGCACTTCTCTCCGCTTGCGGAACGCCCTTCCCCCTGGGCTGTCTCTACACAAAAGTGACTCTCCCCGTCGCGATGGGTGATGGCGAAATGAAGTACAACCGTATCGGCGAAGCCAAATGCCAGAACTTCCTCGGTTGGTTCGCTGCCGGTGATGCTTCCATCAATGCGGCTTGCGCAAACGGTAAGATTACAAAAGTCTCCTGGGTCAGCCAGCGCGTGGAAAACGTGTTGGGCATCTACGGTTCCTTCACCACCATCGTTTACGGTTTCGGTGACGGCGCAGATGAAACTGCGGCTCCGGAACACGTCGTGGTTCAGCCGTAATCATACCCCCTGTGATTCGAGGCGGATATCTCCGGATATCCGCTTTTTTTATGCGTTACGAAGAACTTTATCACATCTACCGCGAACGGTTCCGTCAGGCAGGTTTCGATTCCCCGGATCTGGAAGCCGCGTATATCCTTGCCGAAGTCTCCGGACTCTCCCATACCGTCATCCCCTTCTGCGAGAAAACGCCGGATCCCGATGCCGTGAAACGAGCGGAGGCATTTTTGGAAAGACGGCTCCGGCAGGAACCGTTCCAATACATTTTCGGCTGGACGGAGTTCCGGGAACTGCGTTTATCGGTCGGACCCGGTTGTCTCATTCCCCGTCCGGAAACGGAATACCTGCTGGACTTCATTTTGCCTGTTCTTCCGGAGAATGCCTCCGTCTGTGAACTGGGTGCGGGCAGCGGTGCGATCTCCCTTTCTCTGGCGTACGAACGGAAGGATGTACGCGTTGCAGCATCCGAGATCTCACCCGATGCCATGTACTGGGCAGCAAAGAACCGTTCCGATCTGCATCTGACGGATCGGGTCCGGCTGGAATCCGGAGATCTCTTTGCCCCGTTCGCCGGAGAACGTTTCCACGTCATCGTTGCCAATCTTCCCTATGTGGATGAAGATGCGGTCCTCCCGGAAAACGTACGGCGTTATGAACCCGGGACAGCGTTATTCGCACAGGATCACGGCATGGCACTGATCCGGCGGGCGTTGTCGGAAGCCCCGGACCATCTGTATCCGGGTGGGCGTCTCTTTTTTGAGATCGGGGAGGATCAGGGACAAGCCTGTCTGACTGCGGCTGCGCATTTCCGGAAAGCGGAGATCCGTCAGGATCAATACGGGGTGGACCGGTTTTTATTTGCGGAATTATGACAGGCTGATTTTTTTTGAAAAAAACTCAAAAAAAACATGGAAAAAAACGGAGTTTATTGTATATTACAGGAAAACAAGAAAGGACCGTAAGGAACGATGAAACTTTTCAACACAATGGGAAGACGGCTGGAAGAATTCCAGTCCATGGAACCGGGCAAGGCAAGACTGTATACTTGCGGCCCCACAGTGTATAACTTTGCTCATATCGGGAATTTCCGCTGTTATCTGTTTGAAGATATCCTCCGCCGGGCATTGGAATATCACGGGTACGAAGTCACCCAGGTCATGAATCTGACAGACGTGGATGACAAGACCATCCGCGACTCCCGCGCCTGCAATATGAAGCTGGCGGATTTTACCGCGCAATACAAAAAAGCATTCTTCGAAGACGTGGATACGCTCCGCATCGAACGCGCCGCCGTTTACCCGGAAGCAACGATGCACATCCCGGAAATGATTGATATGATCCAGACCCTCATGGATAAGGGCATCGCTTATCAATCCGAAGACAAATCCGTTTATTTCTCCATCGCCAAGTTCCCCGCATACGGGAAACTCGCCCGCATCGATATGGAAAGTCAGCGGATCGGCGACCGTGTTAAAAATGATGAATACTCCAAAGACTCCGTGGGCGATTTCGCACTCTGGAAGGCATGGGATGATAAAGACGGCGACGTGAAATGGGACAGTCCCTGGGGTCCCGGCAGACCCGGATGGCATATCGAATGTTGTGCAATGAGCCGGAAATATCTGGGCGAAACCTTCGACCTGCATACCGGCGGGATCGACAATATGTTCCCGCATCATGAAGACGAGATCGCCCAGAGCGAAGCCGCCAACGGATGCAAGTTCGTCAACTACTGGCTCCATTGCGAACACCTGACTGTCAACCGGCAGAAGATGTCCAAATCTCTGGGCAACTTCTACACCATGCGCGACCTGTTGGCAAAAGGGTATTCCGGCGATGAGATCCGCTGGGCTCTCATCGGGACACATTACCGTTCCAAACTCAATTTCGACCTGGGTTCTCTGGATCAGGCGCGCACGGCCCTCCGGAAATTCCGCGCGATCTTTACCCGTCTTGCCGCACTCCCTGCGGGTGCCGACGGCGTGGATGAAGCCAAAGAGATCGCAGCAAAAGCCAAACAGGAATTCGCCGATGCCTTCGCCGATGACCTGAACGTGGCACGCGGTCTCGCCGCCGTGTTCATGTTCAATCGTGAGATCAATTCCGCTCTCGCAGCCGGAAAATTCGCCGCCGATGCCGGGAAGATCCTGTTGGATCAATACCGCGATTTCGACCGGATCCTTGCCGCCCTGGATGTGGATCAGGCCATCAATGCCGCACAGTCTGCCGCCGATGCCGATGATACGCCCGCGGAAGTCAAAGATCTCCTCGAACAGCGTACCGCAGCAAAGAAGGCAAAGGATTTCGCCAAAGCCGATGCCATCCGCGACACGCTGAAAAACATGGGCTACACCGTGGTGGATACCCCCGCAGGCCCCAAAGCGGAAAAGATCGGATAATGGATCCGGCGGAGTCCCTGCTCAACTTTTTCCAATCCCGTTACACGCAGAAAACGGCGTATCCTGCGCTTGCTGCGCAATGGGAGTTGTGGAGCAGAACAAAGCCGTTACAGGGCGTGAAAGTTCTGGATGGGACTCCTCTCTTTTTCAATACATTCGGGAAATATACCGGACTCCTCCTTGCCGGAGCAGAGTTGACCGTTGCGTATTCTCCGGAACTGCCTTATGACCCCGAAGCACTGGCTCTGCTTGCATCCTTCGGTGTGCCTACCGTGAAAAGTCCCGGCAGAGAGAGCGGCACTTATGACGTCGTTCTGGACTGCGCCGGACTGTATCAATGGGTCCCCTCCCGGTTCGGGTATGCGGAACTCACGCGGTCCGGGATCCACATGTATCAGGGGCGCGACGTCCCGCTTTTTGCCGTGGATTCCGGGCGGATCAAACAGATTGAGACCTGCCTGGGAACAGGCGAAAGCTGTCTGCGTGCACTCCGTCATCTGGGCTACCGTGAATGGGATCGGGTCCCTGTACTTCAATTCGGATACGGGAAAGTCGGCAGGGGAATCGCCATGTATCTCCGGGATGCCGGAGCTGATGTCACCGTGGTGGATAAAAAGACCGTCCCCGTCATGCCCGGGATCCGGCGGATCGATATGGAGGATACCGACGCCGTCCGGAGTGCCATCGACAACACACAATGGATCATCGCTGTCACCGGTGTTCCTGCCGTTCTCGCGCCCTACGTCGAACCGATGCGGAACAGTCAGGCACTCCTGGTCAACATGGGTGCGCTGGATGAATTCGGGGATGCCATGCCGCCGGAACGGGTTCTTTACGGAAAACAGCCGTTGAACTTCATGCTGGATGAACCTACGGAATTACGGTATATCGACGTGACAATGGCATTGGATAACGCCGCCGCTGAATATTTGTATAACGGCGGAACGCCCCGGCAGAATGGAGTCATTCTCCCCCCCGAAGAATTGGAAAACATGCTGCTCAAACCGGTGTTTGAAACCAATCTGATCGCAAACGAAATACGAAAGGCTGGTATATGATGAATACTCCTCTCCTCCTGAAAAATGTACTGCATAACGGTTCCACTGTCTCCATCCGGATCCGGAACGGGATCTATGAAACCATCGCCCCCCATCTCACGCACTGTGACGGCGAAGAAGTATTCGATTGCGGCGGACGTCTGACGATCCTGCCCGCGTTTTACAACACACACACACACGCCGCCATGTCCCTGCTCCGAGGCTACGCAGATGATTACCCGCTCTTTCAATGGCTGACGGAATATGTCTGGCCCCTGGAACAGCATTTGCAGCCCGATGATGTCTATCAGGGAACACGACTGGCGATCCTGGAAATGATCCGGACCGGGACGGTGTTCTTCAATGACATGTACTGGTTTCAGGAAGGTGCGGTCCGTGCCGTGGAGGAAATGGGGATCCGCGCCATGATCGGGATGCTTCATCTGAAAAATGCCGATGCCGCCGGTGTGCATAACGATTATCTGAAACAGAACCGGAAGAACTTCTCACACCGGGTCCAGGTCTGTCATGCACCGCACTCCATTTACACGCTTGATACGGAACATCTGCGTCAGATCGCGGAACAGGTGGATGATGACGGGATGCTGATCCATATTCATCTGGCGGAAACAAAAAAAGAATTCGAAGATTGTCTCAACGAACACAATATGACCCCGGCACGGTATCTGGATTCCATGGGACTTCTCCGGAAGAATACCCTGCTCGCACACGCCATTTATCTCAATGATGAGGATATCGAGCTCATCAAAGAACGCGGCTGCGTGCCGGCTCATATTCCCGCTTCCAATATGAAACTGGCGTCCGGAAGGTTCCCCATGGAACGTTATCTCCGCGCCGGGTGTCCCGTGGCATTGGGAACGGACAGCGCGTGTTCCAACAACAATCTCTCCATGCTCGAAGAAATGAAGCTCGCCGCGCTTCTGGCAAAACTCGGCACGGAAAACCCGGAATGTTGTCCTGCGCACACCGTTTATGATATGGCGACCGTCAACGGTGCCGCCGCATTCGGACTCCATGCCGGGGTCATTGCGGAAGGTTATCTGGCAGACGGTATCCTCATCCGGACCGATGTTCCCGCCATGATCCCGACGTATCACCTTCATTCCAATCTGGTCTATGCCGCCGAACCATCCTGCATCGACAGCGTGATCTGTGACGGAAAATTCCTGATGAAACACGGTGTGATCGAGGGCGAACAGGAAATCCTCGCCGCCGCCAATGAGTCCGCACAGAAACTGGTCGAGAGAGTCAGAAAATAAGGCGGAAACTCCATGGAATATCTGATCCGTAATGCAGAGATCTTTAACGGGACAGGAACTTCTCCCTTTCATGCCGATGTATGTCTGAAAGACGGCGTGATCGCCTGTATCGGCAGCGCAACCCCCAACGGATGCCGCGTTATCGACGGAGCCGGATATGCCCTTGCCCCCGGATTCATTGATGCCCACGGTCATTCCGAACTGGATATCCTCGATATACCCGGCGGTGACAACAAGATCGCGCAGGGATTCACCTCCGAAATCGCAGGAAACTGCGGTTTCACGGAATTTATGGAAAAAGGACTTTCTTTCGCGCAATACCGGGAACGGTTCCGGGAAAAAGCCCCTGCTCTCAATCTGGCAGTTCTCGCCGGACATAATTCCCTGCGCACCATCGTCATAGGCAATGACGACCGCAAAGCCTCCGACACCGAACCCATGGAAATGCGCCGTCTTCTCCGGGATGCCATCCGGCAGGGTGCAAAAGGCTTCTCCGCAGGGATGTGGTACGTCCCGGGGATTTACGCCGATACAGACGAAGTCGCATTCCTCGCGGAAGAACTCAAAGGGACACGTCTCCCGTTCACCATCCATCTGCGGAGCGAAGGCGACACGCTGCTGGAATCCCTCCGGGAAGCGTGCGCCATTGCCCGCGCCGGAAACGGGATCCTGCAAATCAGTCATTTCAAGACCTGGTATCCACGGAACTGGCATAAACTTGCCGACGCGCTCCAACTCATCGAGCAGGAAAAACAAAACGGTTTGCAGATCCATCTTGACCGCTATCCGTACCTTTATTCCGGGACCGGACTCCGTATGGCTCTCCCCGCGGAACTCTCCCGCATCCCCAAGGAAACACTCCACAAACAACTGAAAGAGGATCCGGAATTCTTCCGTCATGCCCTCGCCCTCACGGAAGCCGCAGGCCCCGCCGATTGCCCCTGGGAACAGATCCTGCTGCTGGATTCCGGAACCCCGGAACACGCCCCGTATTTCGGCAGAACGATGTCCGATATCGCAGCAGAACGCGGCTTATCCTCTCCTGCGGAAGCATGTCTCAAGCTCCTCGCCGAAGAAGAAAACCCCCTCGGTGGATTCGGGTTGATGTCGGAACAGAACCTGAACACCATCCTCGCCAGAAAAGATGTCATGCCCGGGACCGATGGCGGGATCCAGGACTTCAACAAACAGAACGGACACCCCAGAAAGTTCGGGACCGCTCCCCGTTTCTTCCAGTTGGCATCCCGTTATGCCCCCGTGGAAACCGTCATTCAGCGTATGACAGCTCTCCCCGCCACGGTCTTCCAACTTGAGCGACGCGGGATCATTGCTCCCGGGTATCACGCGGACCTGGTGCTGTTCCATAAAAATGAGTTCAATGCAAACGAGGATTACGCTCACCCTGCCACCCCTGCCCCCGGTCTCCGTTTTGTATTCGTCAACGGCGAACCGGTACTTGATGAGGGAAAACGGACCGACAAGCGTCCCGGCGTACTGCTTTGAGCGAAATATTTTTCAGAAAAAATTCCGAAAGAATACTTGAAAAAATATTTTTTCGTGCTATTTTGGTAATATTGGCAGATTTGGCAGTTTTTTATCAAGGAAAGGAGAATAATATGAAACACTGGTTCACACTCATCGGTCTGACGCTTTCTGCAATGCTTTGTGGTGCAGAAAATATCCTGCAGACACCCGTCCCGGTACCGGAAACCTTGATCCGGGAATCCCTGGCATCGTTGGAACGCGCCGGTGAATTTCTGGAAAAGAAACAGACGGCAGATGGTGAATGGGGCGGCGATCCCGCCATCACGGCATTGTGTGCGATGGCACTTCTGGAATCGGGTGATGCCATCCCCGCCGCAAAGAAAAACAAAATGATCGCGAAAGCACGTCAGCACATCCTGAAGTTTGTGCAAAAAGACGGCTCCATTTACCCTGCAGACCGCCGGAGAGCGTACCCGGTTTACAGTACGGCGATCATCCTCACGTTCCTTGCCGATCTGCGGAACAAGGAAGACGAGACCATCATGCGCAATGCACGCAAATACCTCATCGGACTCCAGATCGATGAAGATAACAAGGATGTCCCGGTGGATAAGGACGATCCCCGTTACGGCGGGTTTGGCTACGGTCCGGGGAAACAGGGTGCATCGCATGTTGACCTTTCCAATTCCCAGTGGGTCGCGGAAGCCCTGTATGCCTCGGAATATCTGGTGAAAGAAAGCAATGGCGGCACAGCAGAAGAAGCAAAAGAAGCTGATCTTGCCTGGGATAAACTGGCGGTCTTCATCACCAAGATGCAGCACCTCCCCGATACCAACGACTCCAAATGGGTCGTCTCCGATCCAAACGATCCCAGTTACGGCGGATTCATTTATGCCCAGCCCAAGACCGGAAAAGAAATGCGGGGCGGTCCCGGTGGTCCCGGCGGCAAAGGTCGCGGCGGCAAGGGCGGACCTGCCTCCTACGGACGGAATGGTTCCGATATCGGACCCGGACAGAAAGGGAATCCGGTGGATGTCC
Source organism: Victivallales bacterium (assembly GCA_045592785.1). GTDB lineage: Bacteria > Verrucomicrobiota > Lentisphaeria > Victivallales > UBA1829 > RGIG8244. The sequence continues at coordinate 100,088 of JAZNVL010000010.1, forward strand.
GCACGGGTCAGGGCGAAAGCCTGCGTTCTTATGGCAGCATGACCTACGCCGGACTCAAAAGCATGATCTATGCGAAGGTGAAGAAGGATGACCCCCGCGTGGTCGCGGCTCTCTCCTGGGCGGCAAAACATTATACGCTGGATGAAAACCCGGGGCGTGGCACTTCCGGACATTATTACTATTTGCAGACCTTTGCGAAAGCACACAGTGCACTGGGCGCAGACAGTGTGAAAACCCCGGATGGTGTCATTCACAACTGGCGGCTGGATGTGATCCGTAAACTTATCACCGTTCAAAAAGGAGACGGCTCCTGGGTCAATACCGACGGACGGTATCAGGAATCCATGCCGGAACTGGTGACAGCCTACTCCATGCTGACCATGGAACTTGCTCTGGGCAAAGAACGTTTTGCCGGAAAATAAACAACCGTTTGGAACGGGTGACAGCATGATACGCTGTCAGCCGTTTTTTGTTTTATTATTTAAGCTTTTTATATTCATAGTCTTATAACAGATTGCAAAAATAGTTGATTCGTTATAAGAGGTTACATTTCAGTATATTATAAAAAAAGAAGAAAAACTTTAAAAAACGGGATTGCATTATCCGGAAAGCGTGCTATATTATAGGAAAGTACTAAAAATGCAACAAGTACTGCGAACATATCAACAAGTCAAACAGGAAAGGAGTAAAACATGGCCACGATTGCTGAAATGAACCTGGCGAGATTAGCAAAAACACCTTTGATCAAAGAGTTTGTTGCAAATCATAAGGGCGAGTGGAACCACCGTGACTGGTTGGAATTTTGCGCTTTTCTGGAAGATAAGGGTTTCACGCCCATTGACTTGGATCAGGTCGGACTGCTTTTGGAAAAAGAAAAAGCAGTGTACTTCCAACTGCCCGGATAATCCCACATGGCACAAGAAATACAGGAAGACTCCGGCGGTTGGCTTGCGATCGTAGCCACACCCATCGGAAATCTGGAAGACATCACACTGCGTGCACTCCGCACTTTGCAGGAAGCCGACACCATCTGCGCAGAAGACACTCGCCGCACCCGTATTTTGCTTGATAAGTATGACATCCGCAAGAAGTTGGAGTCATATCACATCTTCAATGAACACGGCAGGACCCCGGACTTGATCGACCGGATCCGGAAAGGGGAAAAACTGGTTCTGGTCAGTGATGCCGGGACCCCGTGCATTGCAGACCCGGGTTTTTATCTCATCCGTGCGGCAGCGGAAGCCGGGATCGAACCCCGGATCATTCCCGGCGTATCTGCTTTGACATTCGCGATTTCCGGCTCGGCACTGCCTTCGGACCGATTTGCATTTTACGGTTTCCTCCCGGTAAAAAGCGGACGGCGCGGTGCAGCACTGGCGCGGATCGCGGCAGAAGACAAAACCTGTGTCATATTCGAGTCACCTTTCCGCCTGGAGAAATTGATCCGGGAGATCGCAGAAGTCATTGGCAGTGAAACCCGTATAGCGATCGTAAGAGAAGCGACAAAAGTCCACGAACAGATCCTCCGGGGCACAGCGGCGGAACTCCTTGCGAAGACAGCCGGAACCAAATGGAAAGGGGAATGTGTGGTCGTGCTTCATCCCTCACACGATGATGAATCCGCAGATGCGGAGGACGAACAATGAACATACCGTGTCCGGATTGCGGACAGGAACTTTCTGAAACAACAGAACGCTGTCCCCGGTGCGGGTGTCATGCAGCAGGGAAACGGTTGGAACTTGCCCGTCAGGCGGAAACAAATACAATCCGTTTTAAGCGTTTTATCTCCATTGTGTTAAAAGGGAAATACTCCCCCTTTTACTATTTCTTTTCCATAGGTGGAGACCTGACCCGGCATCAGTTTATGCTTGCACGGATCTATCTGGTGGCAGTGTATTATCTGCTTTCCTTGCCCGTCCGGGAGAAACTTATCACTATCCCGTTGGAGCCGAAGAGGTTTTTTCTTGGATTACTCGTAGTGATATTACTTCTGGATCTGCCTGTTCTCTGGAAGCGGATCCGGACTGTTGACTGGTATCTGCTGCCATCTTTCGGCATGTTTATTTCATTGGAAATCATTGCGTTTCTGGATATTACTCTGATCTCACTTGTTTCCGGACTGCTCTGGCTGATCCTGAATGCCGTGCTTCTCGCCATACCGGAACACATTGAAACGTCAAATCGTTCATAATTAATTGTTATAAAACAAATTACGAACGACGATATGCGCCGGGTGACATTCCGTAAAGCTGTTTAAACCGACGGGAAAAATGGAACCGGTCTTTCACACCTACGATCTCGCACACTTCGTCAATATCGTGGAGTCCGTCTTTCAGAAGACGGGCGGCGGCGGTATACCGTATACTGAGGAGATATTGATGGGGCGTGACCCCGGTAACTTCTTTGAATCGGATAAGGAACGCATTGGGAGACATTCCAGCTTCCTTTGCCATATTTTCGAGGGTGAAATCCCCTGCCGGGGCATTGCTCATGTGATTGCGTACTCTTGCGATACGTTCATCGAAATCCGGTTCGCACAACATTTCGGGACTGAGACTTTCCAGCACGCCGGCAGCCAGCTGGAACGCCTGCAATGTCAAACGCCATGGGACACTTTTATCGGGAGATTTCAAGAGATCATCGATTTTGCGGAAGGCTTCGGCAAAAGGTGGAGTCAGTTCCAACTCATTGCAGAGGAAGTCGCTGCGACCGGTAAGCCGATCCATTTCAAAATGAATATAAATCTGCCTGGGATTACCGTCCACCCAGGTACGCAGTTCACATTGCGGGGAGATGAGATATATCTTATCCGGTTTCATCTCGAACTTTTTTCCATTCAAATACACGCCTGCACCGCCTGCATCATTATGATACAACCGCCACTGGTGTCCGGAAAGAAGCATATTCTTCCAGGCATTACGCAAACTTGCACATTCGATGAGCAGGATCTTCATGGATGGCCATTGCAGGCTGCCGTCATAGATCTTCGGCATGTTCGATCTCCTTTTTTACCCTGTCATGACGTAAGGTGTCACAAAACTCCTCAAGCTGACTGAACGGGTATTTTTCGATGTAGTACCAGTTCACCGATGAAATTTTTGAGAAACACCACAAGATATCTTCCTCCTCCTGCAAATACGTTCCGTAAGACATACTCTGCATCATACGGCTCATTTTCTGCGGGATGGGATGATCTCCGCTGCTGTTCTCCGTGATCAGCAACGGTTCCTGTCCGGAATTGAGCAGGAGCTTTACGGGTTCGATTTTGAGAAAATCGCCGGGGATCTGCATTTCACGGAGCAGAGCAGAGACCTGCATTTCGGCGGCAATAACACCTTTATTCTTTTTCCCGGCATCGGAAATGGGCAGAGAACAACCGAGGAGCAACCCGGTTTTGGCATGTGCGCCGGCATAAGGCATGGTCCAACGGGGTTGTCCATCTGTGATGGCATTGCCGATGATATACCATTTCCGTGTTCTGGGGTCATAGGACTCGCCCTGCCCTGCGGCACCCGGATACATGTAAAAGAGTCCGTCCTCAAACCCGAAGACGATCAGGTGGAGCGGCATACCGTGTTTACGGATCTCGTTTTCGGTGATGCGTTTCCGGGCCTTACCCGGTTCATTGAGAGAACTCTTTGTGATCGATTGGAGGAAAAACGGCTGCATGACCTGAATATGCGTGAGGATATGTTTCTGTTCTGAAGTAAGTTCGCCGTCCATCGTACGCCACACGCCGTTGCGGAAACTGACATTTCTCTGATAGGCTTCGGCAAAAGGCGGGACTGCATCCGCTCTCCGGAATGCGGTATGGGGCAGCACAGAAAATGTCTCATCGGACGGTGTTTTCTTGGGCAGATGGATCTGCAAATACTGTGCGGTATTGAGCAGGAGATTTTCGGTTTGCGTAATCAGCGTATCCAGTTTCCGGGCAGAGAAGACACAACGTCCGAATGCCATATTGACGGAGAAATCCCGGCGGGATGCAGTCTGCTCCATCCGGATTCTGCCTGTCAGCGAATAAATGACAGAAGCCGCGGCAAAGAGCAGAATACAGAATATGATTGCTGTGACCCACTTGGGATTGCGGGAACACCAGCGGGAAATTTTGGAAAAGATACCATCAGGTCGTGCGGAAAGTTCTTCATTGCGGATGTAACGGCGTACGTCGGCGGCAAGCTCCGCAACCGTCTGATACCGCTGATCGGGGTCCGGCTCTGTTGCTTTTGCAATGACGGACTCCAAATCGCTATCGATCTTTGCGCCGTAACGGTGTACACAGGGGTTGATCTTTCCGGCTGCCACATTCTGAAGGATCGTGGAACTGTCGTGTCCGGTATACCCTTCCTGCAACGTCACGACTTCAAACAGGATCAGCCCCAGCGCATAAATATCGGACCGGGCATCGCAATGAGCACCGCGAACGGCTTCCGGCGAAAGGTAGCGCGGCGTACCCATAATCTTGTGCGGGGCACGCCAGGTTGCCGGGTCATAATCGGGATCGTTCGCCATGCGGGCAATTCCCCAGTCCATGACATGTACCTCACGGAATTCTCCGATCATGATATTATCCGGTTTCAAATCGCAGTGCATGACATTCCGGCTGTGCGCATAAGACAAGGCATCACAGACACGCAGGAAGAGATCCAGGCGGAAAAAGAGGGATCTTCGCTCATCAAAGGAGCGGATCCCGTCGATACGGTAAAAGGAATCCAGCCGTTCCAGATATTGTTTGAGGGTGTACCCTTTGATATAAGGCATCACAAGATGCGGCGCGTGACCGGAATCCGTATTCAAGCCGTAGATCGGGGTCACCGCAGGATGATCCAGTTGTGCCGTGATCCGGGCTTCCCGCAGAAACGCCTCACGCTGTTTCGGATCCTGACTGTTCTTCAGGGACTTGATAGCGACCTGACGGTACAGTTCCCGGTCTTTCGCCAGATGAAGCACTCCTTGTCCGCCCTCGGCAAAGACGGGCCCCACGTTGTAAACGTCATTGACAGGAGCCACTCTGGGATTGATGGACCCCAGGGTCCAGTCCACGGGTTTCGGATTGGAAGTAACGAGCTGGGAAACGACGAGGGAATCCACATCTCTGCGGTTTTTCCGGAAAAGAGCAACGAGGGAAGCGGTCAGCGCGCGACGCCGTCTGCGGGATTGCGCACCGGGATACTCACCGACAGAATCAAGAGTATCCTGCAGTACCGTATAAAGTCCGGTACGGGTATTACGGGAGAGCTCGGCGGTTTTTTCCCGTCTGAGCTCTGTCGTCTGATCCGGCAGTACTTTCTCTTTTCTGAACCCCATCGCGTGATCCTTTCCGTTTTGGGAATACAGGAAACAAAAACGTTATTTGGCTTGGATTTTTGCCCAGGAATCTTTCAGCGGCACGGTACGGTTGAACACCGGTTTTTCCCCGGGGATATGATCCACCGGTTCGGAATAGAAGTAACCGATCCGCTCGAACTGCACGGGTGATCCGGGAGGAAGCTGCGCCAGAGAAGGTTCGATCCAGCAGGTCGTGATCTGCTTGGATTCCGGATTGAGGTAATCCAGATAATTGGCTTCTTCCGGGATCGCGCCCACATCTTCCACGGTGAAAAGACGATCGTACAAGCGTGCTTCCGCTTTGACCGCGTGTGCCGCGGAAACCCAGTGGATCGTGCCTTTGACCTTACGTCCGTCGGGCGCGTTCCCGCCACGGGTTTCGGGATCGTAAGTACAATGCACGGCGATTACATTGCCGGCTTCATCTTTTTCCACAGAAACGCAGGTGACGAAATAGGCACAACGGAGACGCACTTCCCTGCCCGGAGCAAGACGGAAATATTTCTTCGGCGGATCTTCCATGAAGTCATCCTGTTCGATGTAGAGGACTTTGGAGAACGGGACCTTCCGTGTTCCGGCTTCGGGATCTTCCGGATTGTTGATGACATCCAGTTCTTCCACCAGATCATCGGGGTAATTATCAATGACCAGTTTCACGGGTTTCATCACCGCCATGGCACGGGGGGAAGTCTTGTTGAGGTTGTCACGGATGCAGTATTCCAGAAGCGCGATATCGGTGAGAGAATTGAACTTGGTCACGCCGATGGTTTCGCAGAAATCCCGGATCGCCTGTGCCGGCACACCACGACGGCGGAACGCGCAGACTGTGGGCATACGGGGATCGTCCCAGCCGTTCACATAATTCCCCTTGACCAGTTCCAGCAGTTTGCGTTTACTCATCACGGTATAGGAGAGATTGAGCCGCGCAAACTCGTACTGATGGGGTTTGCAGGGCGTATCCAGATTTTCAATGAACCAGTCATACAGCGGACGATGGATCTCGAATTCCAGCGTACAGATGGAGTGTGTGATCCCTTCGATGGCATCTTCCAGCGGATGCGCGAAGTCATACAGGGGATATACACACCACTTGTCGCCGGTATTGTGATGACTTGTGTGACGGATCCGGTAGATGGCGGGGTCACGCATGTGCATATTGGGGTGTGCCATATCGATCTTCGCCCGGAGCACTTTGGAGCCATCGGCAAATTCGCCGTTCTTCATACGCAGGAAAAGATCCAGGTTTTCTTCGGGAGAACGATCCCGGTAGGGACTTGCGGAACCGGGTTCGGTGAGTGTACCGCGATACTGTTTGAATTCTTCTTCGGAGAGTTCGCAGACGTATGCTTTTCCTTTTTTGATCAGCTCGACGGCATATTCGAAAAGCTGTTCGAAATAGTCGGAGGCATAATAGAAACGGTCTTCCCAGTCTGCGCCCAGCCATTTGACGTCTTCCAGAATGGACTGCACATATTCGGTATCTTCCTTCACGGGATTGGTGTCATCCATACGCAGATTGAACGTACCGCCGAACTTCTGTGCTGTGGAGTAATTGAGACAAATACTTTTGGCATGTCCGATATGGAGATAACCATTGGGTTCCGGGGGGAACCGTGTCACGACTTTACCGCCGTTTTTACCGGCAGCCAGGTCAGCTTCGATGATCTCGTGGATAAAATTTGCGGGCTTCTTGACTTCATCCTCTGCACACATATTGGTAACTCCTGCTGATAAGGTTTCGTTTTTCTGCGTAAATCTATGTAATATATCCCCGCATAAAGAAATATGCAAACTCAAAAAGGATGTCTTTTATGATTTTTTTGTAAAAAACATGAAAAATGAAGAAAAATTTGCGTTTTGCACTGGAATTTTTGAATTTATGTGCTAAATTATACGGTCGTCGGAAAAACGATACCCCGTGGTGTAACGGTAGCACAAGTGGTTTTGGTCCACTTAGTTCAAGTTCGAATCTTGACGGGGTAACCATTTTTTTCCTACTTTTTTTCAATTTGGACTTGAAAAAGGTGGGGGTGACGTGCTATATTATAGGATAGGTTGGAAAAATTACTGAAAAATAATAATATTTTTTGAAAGGAGCAGACATGCCCAAACTGAACGTAAGAAAATCAGCCGTAAAGACACAGCGGAACAGCGAAAAAGCCCGGATCCGCAACAAATCCTGCAAGAACAAACTTGCGACCATGGAAAAGAGCTTCCGCGCCGCAGCATCCACCGATGATGCCGCAGCAGCAATGGAACTCTACCGCGCACAGTGTTCTGCCCTCGATAAGGCGGCAAAAGTGGGTATCATCCACACCAATAAGGCGAACCGCAAGAAATCCCGTCTTGCTGCTCTCCTGAACATTGCAAAAGCAAACTGATTCCAGAAATCGCTTGATTTCCAGGCGTTCCTTCCCGTAAGGAACGCCTTTTTTGTCTATGGCCGAGAAGAAGAATAAGAAAAAACAAGCTCAAAAAACTCCATCCGACGGCAATACAGACCGCGCCGTACCCAAGCCCCTGCCCGGCTGTCTGCTCCCCGGATGTCTCTCCGTTCTTCTCGCCGGGATCCTGTTACTCTATCTTGTTTCCGCAAGTGTGCTGCCCGTTGTTTTCCCGGGGAAAGTACACCCTGTCCTCTTTGAGCCGGTGAACTGGCTCCGCTTTCACTCCGATCATTTCTACCGGATCTCCGAGTACATTTATTACCGGACCGGCGGAGAACTGGATCCGTTCCAGCGCGGTGATCTTTACCACAAATTCCGCGCCGATCTTCACGAACTGGATGGCACACGCATCCTCTGGCTGGTGGACGGTATGGCCGCCGAAGTGATCCAGTTCGATACCGATGGAAAACGCATTGCATCCCAACGGATCACGCTGGAAGGTGACCGGTCCGAATGTTTGCGTTTGACCAGGCGGAACGGGTGGTATGATGAAACCCATCCCATGCCCGGAAAAAGTCTGTACCGGAATGGACGGCTGATCCGCAGAAAAACGCATCCCGTGCAGATGGCAGCGGAAACAGTGTATCATTTTGACTGCCGTTATCGCGACGATGCGCCCTGGAGCGGAACGATCGCCGCCGAGATCAACACGGGGAACGAATATTACCGGATGCGTATGCTCACCCTGCTCCGCGGAAAAACGGTGGCAAATGTATTCTTCCCGGAACGGGCGTATTACCGCGGACTGGAAGTCTATGGTGATGTCAGCGGGGAAACGGCGGCATTGCTGGAATATGAATTCGGCAAAGACCGGACACGGCTTCATTCGCTGACACTTTCGGAGAAGAATATCGCATCATTGATCCGGGCACGGCAAGCGTTCCGCTGGGAAAACGGGGAACCGGGACTTCCGGATTCTCTCATCCGCATGGCGATCCGGAAAAGCGATCTCATCCTGCTCAAACAGCTTCTCCGCAGTGATTCCGCACGACGGGAATTCGCCGATGCCAATCATAACGCAAAACCGGGCGCATGGACCGCGCTCCATGATGCCGCCATCTGTGAAAACGTACAGATCCTCGCCGAAGTCATCGGCATGTTCCCGGATGTTCATCTCCGGGAAGCCGTGACGGGCGCGACCCCGTTCCTGGCGGCTGCTGCTGCCGGGCGGACGGAACACGTTCTGCTGTTCCTGCGGCGTGGTGACAGCGATGTCAATGCCGCGCTCAAAGATGGCTGTACGGCATTGCATCTTGCAGTGGAAACCCTTTCGCCGGAACTGGCATCTCTGCTTGTTTCCTACCGTGCGGACCGCCGGAAATCCAACCGCAGAGGGGAAACGCCATTGATGTATCTGCAGAAGTCATCGGTTCCGGAAACAGACCCGGACGGCAAAAAACTCCTGCTCCTTCTGGAAAGCCGGTGATCCACCGTCTGTTTTCCTGTGTGAAAAATATCATTCCGTGATTTTTTTCATAAAATAAATTGTTTTATTCATAAATAATCTCTTGCATTATTGCCTGTTATATTGTATAATATGCAATATACGCCACAATATTCAACATAAACAAAAGGATCATTTATTATGGCAGATTACGGTCACGGAGATCTTTCCTGGTTCCAGGAAGCACGGTTCGGTATGTTCATTCACTGGGGACTTTACGCCATGCCTGCACGGCATGAGTGGATCCGTCACAGAGAAGAAATCACCGATGAAAAATATGAGATCTATTTCGAACTCTTCAATCCGGATATGTTCCAGCCGAAAGAATGGGCGAAAGCCGCCCGCCTCGCCGGAATGAAATATTTCGTCATCACCACGAAACATCACGAGGGATTCTGTCTTTTCGACAGTAAATACACCGATTACAAGGCGACCAATACGCCCGCAGGACGTGACCTGCTCCGGGAAATCGTGGATGCCTTCCGGGAAGAAGGACTCCATGTCGGGTTCTATTACTCTCTCATCGACTGGCATCATCCCCACTTCATCATAGATGATCACATCGGCCCGTACCGCAATCTCTCCAAAGAGGAAATGGCAAAACGGAACGCAGGACGCGATATGTCCATTTACGCCCAGTACATGCGGGATCAGGTCACGGAACTCCTGACCAATTACGGCAAGATCGACATCATCTGGTTCGACTTCTCCTACAATCGCGGGGATGACCCCACAAAGGGCAAAGGCGCGAAACATTGGGAATCCGAAAAACTGGTCAAACTCGTCCGCAGTCTCCAGCCCGATATCATCATCGACAACCGTCTCGACCTGCCCGGATCTGCTGATATTGACACGCCCGAACAGTTTACGCCCGACGGGGAATCCGTGGATGAAAACGGCAAGCCCATCGCCTGGGAAGGCTGTCAGACATTCTCCGGATCCTGGGGATATTTCCGGGATGAACTCACCTGGAAGTCTCCGGACCAGTGTCTCAAACTGCTCATCGACCATGTATCCCGTAACGGCAATCTGCTGATGAACGTGGGCCCCACTTCCCGTGGTTATCTGGATCAGCGTGCGATGGACAGCCTGAATGTTTACGCCGAATGGATGAAGTATAACTCCCGTTCCATCTACGGATGCGGCATCGCCAGAGGTCTGACGGAACCCAGAGACTGCCGTTACACTTACAATCCGAAGACGAAACGGCTGTATGTACATCTTTATTCCTGGCCTTTCGGTCACATCACGCTCCCCGGTCTCGGCGGCGGCAAGATCAAATACGCCCAGATGCTGCACGACGGCAGCGAGATCTTCATCCGCGAAGATGAAGTCGCTTCCTGCGGGCCCGAAGGCGTTCAGAAAAGAAATGCAAAGATGATGCTCCCGGTGAACAAGCCGGCGAACACCACCATCCCTGTGGTGGAACTCTTCCTGAACGAAGCACTTTAAGGAAACACTGCAAACAAGAAAAGTGATGACGGCAATGAAAACAGAGATCCCTTTTGATCTGTACGAAAAAAAGATCCACGGCGCATGGCTTGGGAAAAGCATCGGCGGCGCGATCGGTGCTGCACTGGAAAGCCATAAGGAACGGAAAGATCTTACCATGGACCGGTTATGGCCGGAAGACATTCCGCCCAATGATGACATGGATATCCAGATCGTATGGTTGGAGGCCTTGCAGGAAAAAGGTCCTTACCTCACACAGGACGATCTGGTCCATTACTGGCAGGATCGGTGCTGGTACAATTTCTGCGAATACGGATTCTTTCTTTACAACGTACAGCGGGGGATCAAACCGCCGTTAAGCGGGATATGGGACAATGATTTCTACAAGGAATCGGAAGGCTGTCCCATCCGCAGCGACATCTGGGGTCTTGTCTCACCCGGGAACCCGGAACTCGCCGCCGCTCTGGCAAAGAATGACGGGGAACTGGATCATACCGGGTTCAGCGTGCAGGCAGAGATGTTTTATGCCGCCATGACGGCACAGGCACTCGTCGGCGGCACACTGGAAGATCTGCTGACAAGCGGGTTTTCTGTTCTGCCGGAAGATTCCCCAATACGGGATACCGTGACAACCATCCGGAAGATCCACGGCGAAGTACCGGACTTCGCCGCCGCATGGCGCGTTCTCATGCGTCGATACGGGGACCGGGATGCCTCAAAAGCGGTCACCAATCTTGCCATCATCATGCTGGCATTGCTGCGCAGCGACGGAGATTTCGGAAGCGCGATCCTTCATTGCGCCAATTCCGGATGGGATACCGACTGTACCGCAGCAACACTGGGTGCCATTCTGGGCGCATGGAAAGGTCCGGATTGCATTCCGGAAGAATGGCGCAGCAAACTGCCATCCGATCTGCTCTGCGGTGTGGAGATCGAACATAAAAACACTCCATTGCTCCAGTTGAGTCACGAAACTGCATTGCTGGGCGTGGAAATGGCGTTGACTCGGAATCATAAGATCTCGATCCTTCATGCTCCCGCAGTCATCCCCCGTTCTCCTGCCCCGCCTGCGGTCCGGATCTCGGCGGAATACCCGCAGGGACCTGTGCTGTATGCACAGAAGTCCACTGCGGTCACACTGAAAATCTTCAATCCGATGGCGGACGATGTCTCCGGAACGGTCCGGATCACGCCTCCGGAGAATGTGATCTGTACCCCGGCGGAATTTCCCTGTTCTGCCGCAGCCGCAAGCGAATGTACCATGGAACTGACCATTCGCCGTCGCGATCCGAAACAGCCGCTGCCGGATAAAAACCTGTTTTCCGTGGAATTCACTGCGGATAACGGTCGTATTTTCCGGGATCATTTCGGGCTTGCGGGGGCAAGACAGTGGCTGGTGTACGGTCCCTATTGGGATATGTATGACCGGAATAAATACGGCGATAAGTGTCCTTATCTTTATCCGAAGATCATACATCCGGCGTATGCCGGACTCAACAGTGATGCGTTTTGCACGCATGTTTTCCCGGATCATCCTTATCTGGATGAAGAAGCTCTGCGGACTGCGGACCTGCCGGAGGAAATGCCCTGTTATCTGGAAACGCCCCATGACCTTATCCGCGATCATGAATTCGACGGCTGGCACGGTCCCTGCTGCCGGTATCTGGTCCGGGAATTCATCCTGCCGGAAGGGGAACAGGTGGTCCTGAACCTGGGGCGTACCGGTTACCTCAAAATCTGGCTGGACGATCAGGAGACAGATTGCGGCAGCGAACTTCATTCCTGGATGCTGGAAGAAAAAAACCGTTTCCGTTTTACCGGAACAGGGAAGAAACAGCGTCTGGTGGTCAAACTGCTGAACCCGACGGACGAAGCGGTGCTTGCCATTTATTTCCACCGGGGGATCTCCCGTGACCCGAAACGCGGGATCTCTTATCTCACGGATACACTGGTAAATATAATTCCTGACGGATACGATCTGTAACAAACATTTCTGAATTTGACTCAAATAGATAAAACAAAGAAAGGATTTGACATGAAGAAACATGCAAAAACAAATCGTTTTACACTCATTGAACTTCTGGTCGTCGTCGCCATCATCGCCATTCTGGCTGCCATGCTTCTGCCCGCACTCTCCCGGACAAAGGAATACGCGCACAAGATCACCTGTACCTCCAACATGAAACAACTCTCCATGCTTCACGCATCCTATCAGGAAACCTTTGACGGGGCTATCGTGCCAAACGGACTGCAATATTATTATTTCAAAAACGAGGAACTGCAGAATTCGGGAAGCATTGATAAAGCAACACAGGACCATGTGGAGGGCGGGGTCCAACTGCTTCTCGCCATGGGCGGCATGGAATCCGTTTCCCTGGGATACACCGCGGCATACCAGCATACATTCCGCAACCCCCAGTTCATCTATTGTCCCACGGTCGCCCTGCCCTATTTCCGGCATCAGAACCTGACCCATGAATATCCCTGGGGATTCAAAGGCGGCGGCGGATATTTCTTCGGCTATCATCAATACGGTGTCCGGAGTCTGATGGTCCGCGGTGTGGATCAGAAACAACATTCTCTGACCAGTCAGATCTTGAATATCCGGAGAGCGAAAAAACCGTCGGGGAAAAGTTATATCACAGAACTGAATTCCATCGGCACATTTGACCGTGTCATTCCCGGCGGGAGCTACCGGTATAATCCACGGGCTCTTCCCAATCCTGCTAATTTCCAACCCAGAAGTTCCTACAACACCATCATCTGGGACTTCAAAAACGGCCGTCATCTGAATACGGTCAATATCGGCTGGCTGGATGGTCATGTTTCCGCGTATGACTCTCTGAAACTGGAAAAACATTATCAGACAATCCACAGAAACGGTCCCAACGGTGACAAATATAAGGTCAACAGCATACTGGGGTATTATTACTACTGATCGCTTTTACGGAGAGTAACGGTCGGCAACGGACAGGAACGAACAAGAGTATAACACCTCCGTACCAATCCGTACTCATCCGTACCGATCCGTACTTTCCATTTTTTTTGTATTTTTTTTAACACTGCTATTGTTTTTTTGTAAAAAACGGGTATAATATATAAAAAAACACAAGGAGTAAATATGAAAAACAAAAAAACACACAAAT
>JAZNVL010000011.1:0-50800 GCA_045592785.1 Victivallales bacterium
CAGGCAAAAGTGCCAAAGAGTACAAACAATTCAAAGGGCTTAAAAAGGAAAATCTGCGGGATAATATGACTAACCGGGAACTGGTTTTGAACATGTTGGCAGAAGTTTCCACTAAAGATATTTCCGAAGAGACCGATCCGGAAACTTTTTCAGATCACATGGATGTTGCCCGCCGGGGTGGAAATGTTGCCAGAACCGCCCGCGAACAACTGGAAAAAGAGCTTGGTCACTCCGTCATTTCTCCAGATAACGCAAAATCGCTTGCCAATACAGATTTGCCTGAACTGGACTTTGAAAAATAAAGTACCACTGAGTGCCATTTGAATATACTTGTGGCGTTCGAGAAAATGTGGCTGCGGGAGATACCGGAAAGGTTTCTACGGGCGGGAAAAAATTTTCTTTCGGGGAAAGTTTAATACCCCAGAGTGGCCTCCCGGGGCACCATTTTTTTGCCTTTTTGCCCATCATCTCTTCTTTTTCTCTGCAAAAGCCCGTTTTTTGTCAAGAAATATGATTTTTCATTTGATAAAAGAAAAAGAGGATGTATATTATCTGATCTTGACAGGATCGAAGTCTCCTGTGATTCCATGGCACTGTGCCGAAGTTAATCCAACAAAGATGGAAAAAAAATGACAACAAAAGTATTTATCGACGGGAAGGCCGGTACCACCGGACTTCGTATCTATGAGCGGCTTCAGCTCCGGAATGACATCCAGCTTCTCACTCTCTCCGAGGATGAACGCAAAAATCCAGATTGCCGCAAAAAAATGCTCAACGCTTGCGATATCGCATTCCTGTGTCTCCCCGATGATGCCTCACGGGAAGCGGTGTCTATGATCGAAAACCCCGACGTCGTCGTCCTGGACACATCAACGGCGCACCGGACTCTGGATGACTGGGCGTACGGGTTCCCGGAACTCTCCCCGGCGTTCCGTCAGAAAGTGGAAAACTCCAAACGGATCGCGGTCCCCGGCTGTCATGCCAGCGGGTTCATCGCAGTGGTCCGCCCCCTGATCGATGCGGGACTCCTTTCCGCCGACACCCTTCTGACCTGTCATTCGCTGACCGGGTACAGCGGCGGTGGCAAAAAAATGATCGCGGAATACGCCGACCCCCAACGTCCGGAACTCTTCGATGCACCCCGTCAATACGGTTTGACACAGCAGCACAAACATCTGAAAGAAATGGTCAAGATCACAGGCTGCACCACGGCTCCCGTTTTCTGCCCCATCGTCGCGGATTATTACAGCGGGATGCTGGTCACAGTCCCCGTGTTCAAAAGTCAGCTTTCCGGCGGCGCAACGGTGGAAGACATCCGCAAGGTCTATCGTGATCTTTATAACAACAACATGGTGTTTTATGTGGAAAACGGTTCGGAAGGCGGACTGCTTGCCGGAAATGCCATGAGCGGAAAAGATTCCATGCAGATCATGGTCGAAGGCAACGAAGACCGTATTCTCCTGATCGCCCGTTACGACAATCTGGGAAAAGGTGCTTCCGGTGCCGCCGTGGAATGTATGAATATCGTGATGAAACAGGCTCCGGAAACGGGTCTTGATCTGTAATCACAGTACAAAATATTCGAACAGACTGCGGCAGGGCAAATAATCCGGCGCAGTCTGTTTTTTATGGAAAGGATTTTTACATAAAAGAGATTACAACAGAAACAATTGCAGGTACCCTTTGTCTTCAAATCAAGAACGATGCAAATTGGAATGGCACGCTCACTAAAAAAAGTCATTGCCGATGGCGTGGAAGAAGTAACGTTCTCCCTGTCGGCTGAAACGGAAACCATACCGGCTCCTGTTGTAATCCGCCTCCCGATCCCGCAAAAGGATATTTTCTGCCGGTGGACGACATCGCTCCCGGGCGTCGAGAATATCTGTCCCGCCTGGGGTGGATGTTTCACCAGTAATCTGACCTTTTTTGTGCCCACCGTGACCCTGATCGGAAAAGATGACGTAAACCGTTTTACCTTGTCCTGTTCGGAAGCATCCCGCACGATCCAGTACGCAACCGGACTGCGGGAGCATGACAGCGTTCTGGATTGTTACTTTCAGCTTTTTGCAGTTCCGGAAGCTCCGCTGAAAGAATACACCGCCACGATCCGGATCGACGGACGCAGTATCTTTTACGCCGATGCAGTCAAAGATGCGTTCAAGTGGTATGCGGCGATGGATGCGTACAAGCCGGCAATCGCGCCCGTCTCCGGCTTTCCATTCCGCAAAAGACATTTTTTTTAATTTTTTTTCATTTTGGACTTGAAATATGCAAAAACAGGTGTATAGTATCTCCCATTATCAGAAATGATAATTCAAGTGCCGACTTGGCGGAATTGGCAGACGCGTACGGTTCAGGTCCGTATCACTTTACCGTGGTGAAGGTTCAAGTCCTTTAGTCGGCACCATTTTTTTTGCCCTTTTTTCCTTTTTTCAATTTGACTTTCTTTCCTTTTGCTGTTATTATACCAACAGAATCCGGAACGTCATGTGGATCCCGAACATGATTTCCGATGGTAGAAACCAAAAAAACAAAAAGGAAAATCCTATGAAAAAAATCATCACTCTTGCACTCGCTGCGCTTGGCGTGGCATTCATCGGTACCGCTTGCAAAAGCACAGAAACCAACCGTCCCGGCGATCATGTTCAGATCACTATGCCTCTGACCCTTGATCCCCAGGTGGAAATCGGCACAAAGAAGATCACCGGTTCAGCCGCAGTGCACTCCATTCTCGGTTTCATCAACTGGGGCGTGAGCGATCAGGCAGTCGGCGCAAAATTCGGCACAGGTGCCGCTGCCGATATGTTGAGTTTCATTCCTTCCGGCGAAAACGTGGCGAAAAACGGTGCGGTATACAACGCCTGTGTGACCAACAATGCAGATCTTATCATTGCACCGCAGTATATCCTCAAAACAGAAAACTATTTCGTTTACAAAGTAATCAAATGCAATGTCACCGGGTTCCCCGGCACAATCAAATCCGTAAAGGTCATCCCCGCAAAGTAATGGGGAATACCTGACCAGTCCGCCTGCGCCGCTTTTTACTGTACCGGGATGACAGTGATCGTGTGAGTAACAGGAACAACGGCATCGTCCACCCGTTTCGCAATGGGTTCGTAACGATCACGCATTTCCTCGATCACCGTGGCAAAGGCGGCTTTTCCTTTTTCGCTGATTCCCAGGCGGATGGCATCATTCTGCAACGCCTTGTAGGAACGGTACATACGATACTCATAACTCTGTTTGTTACGCACCGCTTCCTGCACCTTTTCAAAAGCTCCGCTGAATGGATTATTGGTAAATATTTCCGCAAGGTTGATCCCCTGCTCCAACTGTTCTTTCGTGAATTCCTTTGTATCTTTTCCCCATTGCACTTTGGCTTTCGGCGTGGTCAGATTCGTCACGCGGAGCCGGAACATATTCAAGTCCTGATGGAACGGGAGAAACTGGAACAGAAAACGGATGTCCCCCGGGTTCACTTTCTTGGGCAGCGGCTGATGATACCGGAAACAATAGGGATAACGTTCACTCTTGATCGTCAACGCCTTTTCCTTCGCCTCGACAATGGTGTGTCCGGCAGAGACTGCTGACTCTTTCCCGTTCATATCCAATACGATATCCGCAACCGGTTCTTTCCCGAACCCCAGTTTTTTCAAATACAGATACGCGATCACCATCTGCCCGTTCCACCAGGGATTGGCTCCGGTATTCCCCGCAAGATGATAGCTGGCTCCGAACTTTTCCTTCCCTTTACGCGTATAATCGGCAAACGGATGGAACACATCCAGGAATCCCACTTTCTCTGCGATCGCCGTTTCGTACACAGCTTGGGAAAACAGCTGGAAGGTGTTGTTCACGGCTTCCGCTTCCCCTTTCTGGCGCGGACGGAAAAGGTTGGGGTCAACACTGTATGGAGATGCCACGATAACCCGGGACCCGAGCCCACGGTAAAAACGGATAACAGAAGTCAATGCCGCGATGTATTCATCCTGTCTTTTTTTATCATGCTTGCGGAAACCGCTGTCATGCGTTCCGAAGAACGTGATCGTAACATCCGGCTTGAAAAAGGCGGTATCCTCTTCCATACGTTTGACAAAACGCGCCGCCGTTTCATTTTCCCCGCCGAACTGATGCACGCGGATCCCCTTCAATCCGGTACAAGCCACAAGATACGTTTCGAAGAACCGCCCGAAGTCCTTATGCTCCATCATATTCTCACCGACAAGCGCGATCCGGGACTCTTTGGTCAGATTGACTTCCGTATTCTCTTTGGAAAACAGCGTCACAGTGGAGACCGCTGCGGCGACAAGGGAGACGGCGCCCGCGAGCAGCAGATTCTTCATATCCATTGCAAAAATCCTTTCGTTAAAAAAAGTATAGAATAATCCATCAACTATTATACTCAAAAAAAACGTTCTGTCAAGCGGCAAATCATATTTTTTCTTCTTTTTCTTCTTTTTTTACTGGAAAAATATGCCGTTTATGCTAATTTACAGGGTAAGAATAACTTTTTTCAGGATTTTATTATGAATTTACTGCTTTTGACTCCCGGAGAAGTCACTCCGGATCGCGTGATCGAACTCTCCGGACGACGGGCGGATCACATCTTCTGCGTTCTTCACGGAAAACCGGGCGATATGCTGCGCGCCGGACTCCTCAACGGAAACCTGGGCAATGCCGAGATCCTCGAATCCACACGGCATCGTGCAGTCATCCGACTGGGTGAACTTGATCAGCCGCCACCCGCAGGATGGGACTTCATCCCCATTATTGCCCTGCCCCGTCCCCAGAGTTTCAAGAAGACGCTTCATTTTATTGCATCCTCCGGGATCCGCAAGGCCATCTTCACCGGCGCGGATAAAGTGGAAAAAAGTTACTGGAAAAGTTCCGCCATGACACCGCAGGCGATCGAAGAAGAACTTATTCTCGGACTGGAACAGGGCGGGACAACCATCATGCCGGAACTCATTTTCCGGCAATCGCTCCGGCATTTCATGATGAGTGAGGAGTTCCGCACTCTGACGGAAAACGGCTTGAAATTGATCGCGCACCCCCGGAATGCAGCTCCATGCCCCGCACAAGTTCACGGAAAAGTCATTTGTGCCATCGGACCGGAAGGCGGATACCGGGATGAGGAAGTGGATGCGTTTGTGGATGCCGGATTCCAGAGTGTGGAAATCGGCGCACACATCCTCCGGGTGGAATTCGCGCTATCCTGTCTTTACGGACGTCTGGTCCCGTTTTGATGTATTATATATACATTATATAAACAAGAAGAGACATCCGGTGATCACGACCAGTGCGGCAAGGATCCGCAAGACAACGATCACTGATTTCGGGGGAATTCGACGCACGGCTTCCGTCGGATGATACAGACGCAGGGATCCGGGGCGTTCAAGGGTGATGGCGCGTCTTGCCGCCAATTCTTCCTGAAAGTTTTTTCTGTTTACCACAGGAATGCTCCGTTAAAAGAAAGGATCACAGCTGCCCCGATGAGGATCGCCGCAAGAATAACAGCAATACACAGCGGCATGGTCAAAGCCCATCCGAACCGGAACAGTTGAGAGAATGTCAGGGAATCCAATTCCGCCATGGAGTATTCCTTCTTTTCCGGAACAGTGGATTCGTTGACAGGAGTGGTGGCGGCGGGGATCCCCCGTGCCTGGATCCGGATGACTTCCATCCGGATATTTTCGATCATGCGGCAGGTATCAGCAAGGCGTTTCTGATCGGCGGGATCGAATTCGCAATCGGTTTCTTCGACTTTTTTGTAAAACTCTTCAAATTCATTCCGGAGTTTTGCACGGAACTGTGCGGCTTCTTCCCCTGCGCGAAGATTCTCGATTTCCCGGATCAACCGTGCGGAGAGATCCCGTTTGGTCCGGAGAAGATCATCATAACGCCGCAAGAGCGCATGATCAAGCGTCGTTTTCTGCGAGGGAACAACGGGGTTCTGCCCGTCCGCATTTTCCTGAACCGCGGCAGAAAGTTTATCGCTCATATTATAAAGACTGTTCACGACCGGTTGTTTATTTTTTCCCATAAAAACTCCTGAAAGAGGTGATAAGCATGTCTATTTGATATAAATATAGCGCATAAAAAGCGGAAAGCAAGAATTTTTTTGATTTTTTTTATATTTTTGACTTGCGTTTTTCAAAAGTGAGAGTATAATTCTGTGTAGGTTTTTCTCTGCCTGTGTCCCGGTAACACGGAAAGGGCAGGTTCGTAATAGTTGTAAAACGTTAAAACAGGAACAAAGAATGACAGGAGAACAAAACAAATTGTCAGCCGCTTTGGAACGCGGCCGTCTGGCAAAAAACCTTGCGATTGCCGGCATCGTCTTGTCCGCCGCATTGTCGCTGACCGTATTTCTGGTCGGTCCGATATATCATTGGAGCGGAATGGAGCTTTTTACATTGGGATTATTACCCTTTGTGCTTGCGTTGATCTACGCGGTCAGTGCATCCGTTTATGCGGCACTGTATACAAAAATGATCGGACAGGAGGAAGAAAAAATCCTTTTGGAACGCAGAAAATCCACCGTGGCATCCATTCTGGATATCTCGGAAGACGTGCGTTTCACGGCAAAACATTCTCTTGCCAATTTTGAAAAATACATCCCGCCCTTCGTTGCGGTTCTCTGCTTTGCTCTCTGCACTGCCGGGATCATTGCATTCTGGACCAACAGTCTCACGGGTGGAGCAACAGCGGAAACTCTGGGTTCGCTGATTCCGAAAAACCCGATCAACCTGGCATTTTTGAGTGCGATCGCAGCGCTATTCAGTTTCATCGGCGGTATCTTCTTTGTGGGACAAAGCCATGTCAAGGAATTCCGTTATCTCCGCCCGGTCGGATCCTGGCTGATCCTGGGCGCAACGGTGATGTTCATCTCCGCCATCTGCGCTCTTCTGATCCACGCAGGTTCCACCGGATATGAAGTCATTGCTGCAAAGATCGTATTCTTTATCTACGCGCTCCTGACCGCAGAACTGCTGATCAACTTTGTGGTGGAATTCTACCGTCCCAGATCCCGTGATGCCGAACAGAGACCCGTGTACGAAAGCCGTCTGCTCTCCATCTTCACGGAACCGGGCGGTGTCATGCGCAATATCGCGGAATCCCTGGACTATCAGTTCGGATTCAAAGTTTCCAAGACCTGGATCTACACTTTCGCACAGAAACACCTGATCCCTGCCCTTCTCCTGTGGGCGTTCCTGTTCTGGATCTTTACCGGTGTCGCGGAAGTCAATCCGGGCGAAGTCGGGATTCGGCAGCGGTTCGGTGCATTCCCGAAAGACCAGAGTGTGCTGGCTCCGGGCGTACACCTGAAGCTCCCCTGGCCCTGCGAAAAGATCATCCGCGTTCCCGTGGACAAAGTCAACGCCATCACCATCGGTGCCACGATCGACAAGGATAAAGTCGCCAATACGGCAACCGTTGTCCTGTGGACCGGGTCCCATTCCTCTTATATGGAAGAAGCCCCGTTCCTGGTCGCAACCCGGTTGGAAGGCGAAATGCCGAAAGCACCTGCGGCGAACAAAGATGGGGAAAGTGACAGCAGCATGCTTCCCGCCTCTTTGCTGGAAGTCTCCATGCCGCTCTATTTCAAAGCGAAAAAGGATCAACCCTATCTCTACGCGGTCCAGTTCGCCGATGTTTCCGAAGCCATCCTTTCCATCGGCAGAGCGGAAGCAACTCAATACTTCGCCAGTACAGACTTCATGAAAGACCTCTCCTATGGCAGAGAAGAAGTCGTTTCCGTACTCCGCAATCTGATCCAGGAAAAATGCGACCGCCTCAATATGGGTGTGGATATCATCTCCGTCGGGATGCACGATGCACACCCGCCTGTGGGCAAAGCGAAAGAAGACGGTTCACCTGACGATACTCCCGGTGCCATGCCCAACGTGGCGGAAGCGTTCCAGGATGTTGTCTGCGCCACGGAAGATGCGACCTCTGAAAAATACAAAGCGGAAGAAACCGCAGTGCAGACCGTTCAAGCGGCATCTGCTCTGGCAATGAAGATCACTGCGGATGCGGAAGCATACAAGTTCAATGTCACGGAAGTGGCAAAGACCGATGCGTTCCGTTTCGTAAGTCAGCTTACTGCGTTCCGGAATCAGCCCAGTCTTTTCCAGCTGCGCACTTATTTGGATTTCCTGGAAAATGATTGCAAAGAAATGCGTAAGTTCGTGGTATCCTCCGGCATTGACACACGGAACTACATGGTCAATCTGGAAACGAAACCCTCTCTGGACCTGCTGGATACCGACGTGAGTGTTCTGGGTAAATGATTTTGAGTATAAGAATAAAAAATAACATAACAACGGAGTCTACACAACATGAGTGAGAAAAGCAAAAAGAAAGGTTTTTACCTTCCCACCATCATTTTGGGCGTTATCGTCACGGGGATCTTCCTGATGGCGATCTTTACCTACCAGGTACCTGCGACCGAACGCGCACTGGTCCTGACCATGGGCCGCATCACATCCGCACCGGAAGGTGTGGAACCGGGTCTGCACATGCGTTGGCCGCTTCCCTTCCAGGAAGTGATCAAATATGATGTCCGCCTGCGGACATTCGACGGCAAGATCGGGAAATACGAAGAATCCACAACCCGCGACAAACGTCAGCTGGTGATCGGGATCAACGTTTTCTACCGGATCAAAAACCTGAATCAGTTCAAGACAGCCGCCAGTCTGGAAGCGGCGGAAGATTACCTGAGCAGCCGTATGCGTACGGCAAAAGCCGCTGTTGTCGGTCAGTACAATTACGATCAGATCATCAACACCGATCCCGCCAAGATGAAATTGGGCGAAATGCGCGAAAAAATGCTCAATGAGATCGCTCCCGATGTCATGGCCCGTTACGGGATGGAAGTCACCGCTGTGAACTTCATCTCCATCGGGGTACCGGAAAAAACAGCGGTCAAGATCGCGGAACGTATGAAAAACGAACGTATGACAGCCGCAGCCAAGATCCGCGAAGAAGGCAAAACCGAAGCCGAAAAGATCAAAACGGAAGCACAACTCCAGATGCAGCGTACCATCACCGAGGCGGAAAGCAAAGCCAAAGAATTGATGGCAAAAGGGGATGCGGAAGCCGCAATGCACTATCAGGTCTTCGCACAGGCACCCAAGCTCGCCGCGTTCCTCCGGAAACTGGATTCCATGAAAAAGATCATGGCATCCAAGACAACGTTGATCCTCGACACATCTTCCAGTCCTTTCGATATTTTCAATATCAATCCGGAAGAACTCAAAAAAGAAGCAGCCGCTGCCCCGGCGAAAAAGTAAGAGGTCCCGTTTATGAGCGAACACAATCACAATCCATCCGGCACAGCGGCTCCCACGCCGCAGGACGGACAGTTCGCACCCGGTGTTGAACTGCTCTCAAAGGCTCTTAAAACAGTCTTTGTTGTCCTGGCTGCCTCTATTATTCTCATGCTCGCATGGTTCCTGACCTGCGGCGGATCTTTTATCGTTGACTCCACGAAAGAAGAAGTCATTGTCCTGCGTTTCGGTAAATTCATGGACGGAAATGTATACAAAAGCGGCTGGCACTGGTTCCTGCCCTACCCTGTCAACAAAATCGTCCGGATCCCGATCATCAAACAGGAAGTCGTCAGCAAGTCCTTCATGGCTTCCAATGCGGCGAAACTTTACAACCCCAATGCAAAACAGGATAACGTGATGTCACCCGAATCCCTGACTCCGGGCAAGGATGGCTATACGCTCCTCGGGGACAACTCCATCATGCACAGTGACTGGAAGATGACTTACCGCGTTGTGGATTCCAAAAAGTATTTCCTCAACTGTATGAGCAAGGAAACCACGGTTTCCACAGATACCGCACATACCGATGAGCAAGTCTCCCTCAACACCGCCTCTGTCATGCTCAAAAACCTGCTGGATGATGCCGTCATCACGGTCAGCGCAGGCTTGGACGTACAGAAGACATACTTCGACAAAGCCAGTTACGAAGATCTGGTCCGTGCGCAGTTCGAAAAGAACATTGCGAAAGCGGAACTGGGGATCGCAGTGGAAAGCTTGAACCTGCTTCTGGTGGCTCCGCCCATCAAATCCTTTGAAGCATTCCAGAACCTGCTCCTTTCCGGAGCCGAAAGTTCTGCCGTACTGGAACAGGCGCGTACCTTCGCTGTGGAACAGATCAATCAGGCGAATACGCAATCCGCCAAGATCATTGCGGATGCCGAAGCATATCAGCAGCGTGTAGTCTCCCAGGTCAAAGCCGATGCCGTTTACTTCCGGCAGATCGTGGAACAGTTCAGAGAAAAACCGGATGCCACGTTCGTTTCGCTGTATTACGGTACCATCGCAACTGCCGCCGCACAGGTGAAAGATAAATTCATTCTGGATAAAGCGGGTCAGTCCGGCAAACAGACGCTCTGGCTGAAACTCAATCAGGAACCCGACATCAAACGGGAAAGCAACAATGTAGAAGCCAATGGAGGTCAGCAATGAGCGAAGCCGAAAAACATCATCATGAACATAATCACGATGCCTGCGGATGCGGTTGCGGATGCGGACACGATCATGAACATCATCACCACCACGATGATGAGCCCACACGGTGTATCTCCTGCGGCGCCCCCATGGGTGACGGATGCGGACATTCCCGTGCCATGGGCAGAGCTGCATACGCCATCATCGGCGGTTTTCTGATCGCCAACTCCTTCCTGCTCCAGCTGTTGTTCCCGGATTTCAAGTTCGCGGCAAGTCTTTCTGCGGCGATCGGGGCGATCTGTCTGGCATTCCCCATTGTCCTTACCGCGATCAAAGACCTGATCGAAGGACGCGTTTACATGAACGAACTGGTAGCACTGGCAATCCTCGCCGCGTTCACCTCCGGCGACTTCCAGACTGCCGGGATCATCGCGTTCTTCCTCCTGGTCACCATCATCATCGAATCCCATACCGCAAGCGGTGCGCAGCGTTCCATCGAACAGCTCATCCGTTTGACTCCGCACACCGCACACAAGATCGCGGCGGACGGATCTCAAAGCGATGTGGATGTCTCCGAACTTTCTCTGGGTGACATCATCAACGTACGCCCCGGGGAAAACTTCCCGGTTGACGGCGTGATCGTCCGCGGGGAAAGTGCCGTCAATCAGGCATCCATCACCGGGGAATCGGTTCCGATCGATAAAGATGTGGATGATGAAGTCTACGCAGGTACAATGAACCTTTCCGGAAGTATCGACGTCAAAGTCACGAAACTGGGCGGCGACACCACTCTGGGCAAGGTGAAAGATATGATCCTTTCCGCCGAACGGAACAAAACACCCATCGTGCGTATCATCGACCGTTATGCCGGATATTACACGCCCACCATCCTCATGCTTGCCACCATCACCTGGTGGCTCACCGATGGTAATATGGACCGCGTGATCGCGCTGCTGGTCATCGCCTGTCCCTGCGCAGTCGTGCTGGCTACTCCCACGACCATCGTTGCTGCGGTTGCAGCATCCGCACGTCTGGGTATCCTCATCAAGAACGTCAGTCACCTGGAACTTGCCTCCAAGATCCGCAGTGTTGTCTTTGACAAAACCGGTACTCTGACGGAAGGACAGCTCTCCGTTGCCCGGTTGAGCCCGGCGGAAGGAATCGATCCCTCGGAACTCATGCAGACCGCTTACTCACTGGAAAAGAACTCGAATCACCCGACAGCCATGGCGATCCAGCGTCTGGCGAAAGAAGTGGGTATTTCCGCATTGGAACTTGCCAACTTCAAGGAAACTGCCGGGAAAGGTGTGACCGCCATGATCGACGGGAAAGAGATCCATGTGGGACGCGGTTCCTGGTTGGAATCTTTCGGGATCAAACTTGCCGGATTCGAAACGGAAGAAAACGAAGGCATGAGTGTGGTCTATGTGGCAAGAGACGGCAAAGTCATGGGCTGGATCGGGTTCAAAGACAAGATCCGTCCGGAAGCCGCGGAAGCCATCCGTCAGCTGAAAGAACTGGGTATCACCCGTTGCGCCATGGTCACAGGGGACAGAGGTTCTGTTGCACACGCCATTGCCGCACAGCTGGATATCGATGACATCCGCAGTGATTGTCTGCCCCAGACCAAAGTGGAATATGTGGAAGAAGTCAAAAAGAACAGCGCGGTTGCTGTGGTCGGGGACGGTGTGAACGATGCGCCCGCTCTGGCAGCCGGTGACATGGGTATCGCCATGGGAGCCATCGGCAGTGACATTGCCATCAACAGTGCTTCGGTTGCATTGATGACCAATGACCTGCGCCGTATTCCGCTGCTGATCATCCTGTCCCGCAAGACCGGATCCATCATGAATCAGAACCTGGCATTCGGCTTGATCTTTGTGATCTGCGGGATCATGCTTTCCGTATTCGGCCGCATGAACCCCATTTTGGCGGCTGTTCTCCACACCGTCAGTACACTGATCGTGATCTTCAACAGTGCCCGTCTGGTCCGCACCGGGGAAGAATTCACAACTGCCCTCCCCCGGGATAATGAAGAAGAAACCACAGAGGAATAATACAATATGACGGAATTAGCGACACAAATGGAATCAAGTGCAGAAGCTATGGAGACACCGCCCGTTGTCAGTGCGGTGGGACTCCTCAAGATCTTCCATGACTTCTGGAACCGTCCGAAAGCAAAAGCGGTAAATGATGTGGATTTCGAAGTCCGGCAGGGAGAAGTCATTGGGCTTCTCGGCCCCAACGGATCCGGGAAATCCACCACGGTCAAAATGCTGCTGGGACTCCTTTATCCCACCGGCGGACGTTTGACGGTATTCGGGAAATCCCCCCGGGATGTCTCCATCAAGAACGAGATCGGATATTTGCCGGAAGAAACCTATCTTTACAAGTATCTGACCGCATTCGAAACACTGGATTTCTTTGCGTCTCTGTTCAATCTTTCCAAAATCGAACGGCAGAAACGTTGCGATCAGCTGCTGGATATGGTCGGCCTTTCCCACGCAAGAAACCGTCCCGTGGGCGAATTCTCCAAGGGGATGGCGCGCCGTATCGGGCTGGCACAGGCTATGATCAATGACCCGTCTCTGCTGATCCTGGACGAACCGACCTCCGGACTTGACCCGCTGGGCTGCCGCGAAGTCAAAGACCTGATCCGTACGCTCAAACAGCGCGGTAAAACCGTGATCGTGACCAGTCACCTGCTCAGTGATGTGGAAGATGTCTGTGACCGCGTGATCATTCTTTACGGCGGCAAGATCCGCGCACAGGGTACGCTTTCCGATCTTCTGCGGATCGAAAAGAAAGATACCATCACCGTGCCCAGTCTTCCTCCGGAAGTCATGGAACGCGTGCTTGCGATCCTCCGTGAAAACCTCAACGGCGAAGAATTCCAGTTGGATCATCCGCGGATGAGTCTGGAAGAATTCTTCCTGGATGTGGTCAACAAAGCCCGTGTGGAACATGTGGAAACCTCCGGCGCAAGATCCGGCGGCAAGATCGCCGAATATCTGGCAGCTCCGGAAACCAAAGAAGACCCGTCGAAACTGCTGAACCGTCTTGCCGGATTGGAAGAAGAAAGCAAGGTGGAAGAAACCGTGGAAGAAGCTGCCCCGGTTGCGGAAAAGAAATCCTCTGCACTGCAGGATCTCAGCCGTGATGCCGAAGCGGAAGCAGCGGCAAAACGCAATGAAGAACAACGCCGTCAGGAACGGGAAAAGATGGCAGATGTCAATGACAAACTCGCGTCCCTTCTTTCCAATAAAAAAGACGGAGAATAAGGAACGATGACTTCATTTCTCGCAATCATTAAACTCACCTGCCGGTCGGCGATACGGTCCAATGTGTTCCGTACACTGCTGTTCCTGCTGCTGCTCTGCGTTCTGCTGGTGCCGAACACCATCAAGGGCGACGGGACGGCGATGGGCTTTATTCAGCTCATTCTGGAATACAGTCTCGGATTCATTGCTGTGATCTTATCTATCTCGGCGGCATGGTGTGCCTGCTCCGAAATCGCCTCCGATGTGGAAACCGGGCAGATCCATCTGATCGCAGTCAAACCCGTTTCACGGATCACCATTCTGCTCGGTAAAACCTGCGGGGTGCTGTTGATCCACGGTTTTCTGCTGATCCTTTCTGCTGTTGCCGTTTATATCTTCGTTCAGATCCAATTCAATAAGCAGGACTTCCCGCCCGAAGAAAAACAGCGGGTCATCAATGAAGTCCTCTGCGGACGCCGTCTTTACAAGCCGGAACGCCCGGATCTTGACCTGCTGGTCCAGCAGGATATCGAAATGCGTATGGAACGTGCCAGCGAAAGCGAACGGAACGAACTTACAGCCAAGCTCAACGGCGAAGATCGTCGTGAACTTGTGGAAGGCATGAAGAAAGAGATCGCCGGAAAACTGGGCGAAGTTGCCCCGGGCGAAGCGATCTTCTGGGAATACAAAGGCATCCCTGAAGGTGTCGTGACTCCCTTCTACATGCGTTTCAAGGTCTTTCCCTCTGATTCCACAAACCTGAATGAAAGCACCACACATGGTGCATGGATCCTGCGTCTGGTAACAGCCCCGCCCGCACAAGGCGGACCGGAAGCGAACGGACAGGAACCGAAACCGGAAGATTATCTGGAACAGATGTATCCCCTGCCCCCGGAAGAGATCATCACCGCTGCGCGAAATGAATTCGGGATCCAGGAAACCGTCGCACGGATCAACGGTGCGCCGATCGAAGTTCTGGAAAACATGCCCCGGGAACTTCTGCAGGATCTGACTCTGCCGTTGGTTCACGAAGGGACCTTGCGTATCGGATTCTACAACTTTGACCGTACGAATCAGACGTTGAAGTTTCAGGAAGCGGACGGACCGTATCTTCTGGTACGGGAAACCGGATTTCTCAACAACTATGTGCGGATGATCCTGGTGATCTATCTCGGGATCATTGCAGTCACGCTGGTGGCTGCTGCATTGGCGGCATTCCTCACGCTGCCTACAGCGATCTTCATGACCGCATCGTACGGGTTGATCTGTATTTGCGCGACCTATCTGCTGAAAACGCTGAAAGATTCCTCCGGTCCCACCATGGATGCAAGCGAAATGATCGGGAAAGTTTTGAGTCAGGGTATGCAGTATATCCTGATCCCGATCCAGGATTTCTTCCTCACAAGTCATCTCGCCACCGGACAGCTGCTGGAATTTTCCACCATCGGCGAACTGGTATTGTACAATCTGGTCTTGCGCGGACTGCCTCTGTTCCTGTTGGGGACTTACCTCTACTGGCGGAGAGAACTTGCGCTGGCGATGAAACGGTAAGGAGAACGTACAATGAAACGTATACATCTGTTTTTTCTTGCACTGGGCGTGACCGTTCTGCTTATGTTCGTCAGTGTATTTGTCCGCGGGCAAATGTCCGGAATCATCAAAGAGGATAAACTCGTTGACGAAAGCTTTGTGGAAAAAGGTGCCCCGCCGCTGGTTTCCTTCACGACCGTTGCGCTGGGTGGTTTCCGCGGTTTGATCGCAGACGTGCTCTGGCTCCGTTTGATCGCGCTCCAGGAAGAAGGTAAATACTTTGAAATGGTGCAGCTGGCTGACTGGGTACAGAAACTCCAACCGAAATTCGCCGGTGCTTCCGCCTACCTGGGGTGGAACATGGCGTATAATATCTCTGTCACCTGCAAACGGCCGGAAGACCGCTGGCGTTGGATCCATCGCGGGATCGAAACACTGCGCAGTGCCATTGCCATGAGCCCCAATGATCCCCAGCTTTACAAAGAACTGGGCTGGATCTATCAGCATAAAATGGGGAACGTGCTTGACGATGCCCAACGGTATTACAAGTACGAAATGGCGAAGGAACTGCTCTTCCTCTACGGAACGCGGTATCCGGATTGGCAGGCTCTGGCGGATGCCCCGGTAACCGATGAGGAGTTCCTCGCACAATTCAAGCCGGAAAGCAAGTTCATGACGGTACTAACGGAATTGCAGGAAACGTATCCGGAAATGGAATCCATTTATCAGGAATACCGGTTGAAGAGCGATCTTCCCCAGGTGTTCAAGGATAAACTTTCCGAAAAGGATGCGACTGCATTCTCCCATTTCCTCCGGGCAAAATGGATGCGTGACCGTTATCTGATCGACCCGAAGAAGGTGGTCGAA
Source organism: Victivallales bacterium (assembly GCA_045592785.1). Taxonomy (GTDB): domain Bacteria; phylum Verrucomicrobiota; class Lentisphaeria; order Victivallales; family UBA1829; genus RGIG8244. The sequence continues at coordinate 16,124 of JAZNVL010000011.1, forward strand.
ATCAACAAAGAGATCGGTGAACTGGACTGGCTGATGCCGGAAACGTTCAGTATCTACTGGGCATACCTGGGACTGGAACACAGTCCGAACCGGGAAAGTCTGGACTGTGACCGTATGATCATTCAGTCGTTGAACGTCTCCTTCACCAACGGTCGCATGCTTCTGCCGGAAAACCAGGCAACGATGAACTTCATCCTCGTGCCGAATCCCTCCATCGCGCAAGCGATCCACAAACGCGTGAAAGATGTTTTCTCCCGCGAGGAAAATCTGATCCCGTTCCGTGCCGGATACGAAAACTTCCTGAAAGATGCCACGGTCATTCTTTACAGTTACGGGCGTCCGAAGGAATCCTTCGAGTTCTACAAGGAATGGTGTAAAGAATATCCGAAGAAGAAAGCAACGGAACAGGAATTTCTCCCCTTTGTGCTTGCACAGTGGGAAGAAGACCTGCGTGATGGCGGTTACAAACAGGGCAATCAGCAAATCACTGCATTGATCTTCCGTGCATGCGAACTGTTGGCGTACGGCGATAATGAAGCAGCAGCATCGCACCTGATCCTGGCAAAACGGGCGTATGACAACTACACGGCAAACTTCTCGGAAGACCGTGTTGCCCTGCCCCCGTTCAATGTGATGAAACGGAACATTGTGGAAAACATGATCAAGAACAATCCGGATTTTGCCAAACGTTTGAACGCGGAATTGGAAAATCAGGATGACGAACCGCAGAAGGAAACCGCGCCTGCTGCGAAATAAAAAATGCTGAAAATGCTACGAAAAAGCCGGAACAGTTCGAGCTGTTCCGGCTTTTTTTATGTTTTTTTGTAAAAAAAAAAGAAAAAAGCAGTATTTTCAAGGTGAAAAATTTGATTTGTGGTGTATATTACATTGCGATAAAATGTAGAATGATTTCAGAAACGAGAGAATGATATGGAAAAACTGTTTTTAGGGATCGATATCGGATCCACAACGTTCAAAGCTGTTTTGATGACAGAATCCGGAAAAGTCCGCCATACCATATATCAGCGTACCAAACCGGTGGATTCCGGCAGAGTTCGCTGTACGGGAGCCTGCGCTCATTGCGGGGCATGCAACTTTGGACAACTCCGTGAAACAGTCGACCGTTTCCTTCAGGACAGCGGCGCAGGTTCCATGAAAGATATTACCTGCACGGTAGTGACCGGCAGTCAGATCGTAGAAGACACCCATGATTTTCTTCCTTACGACTTTCAGGTCAGTGAAGTAACGGCACACGTTGCCGGTGCACACCACTATCATCCGGACTGCGAAGCGATCCTGGACGTTGGCGGACAGGACAGCAAGGCGATGGTTTTCAATCGCGAAATGGCGATGTGGAACTACAAGATGAGCGGGATCTGCGCTGCCGGTACGGGCGCATTTCTTGACAGTGTGGCAGCAAAACTGAATATCCCCGTCAACGAAATGGCAGACAAAGTGAATTACGACAGCACGCTGGAATTTTCCAGTGTCTGTGCGGTTCTTGGCGCGACCTCCATCAATAAGTTCAAGAATCGTTTCCCGCTGGGTGAGATCATCGGCGGTGCATGCCGCGCACAGGCAAGAACGATCATGTCCGGCGTGGGCGAACTGTTCCAGGGCTACAAAGGAACGATTTATTTCCAGGGCGGTGTGGCATATAACCGTGCAGTCGCGTATTATCTGCGCGAGATCACGGGGAATAACATCGTGATCCCGGAATTCCATGCGGTGATGGGTGCGCTGGGCGCAGCCTGTCTGGCACGGGAATACAATCAGACCAAAGGCAAACTTCTTACCGAAATCAATACGCCGCTTCCCGAAAAGCCGTTGAAATCGATCCGGATGCGTTCTACTGCAACGCGCCGTGACTTCTTCGGCAAACAGGATCGTCCCATGGTCTGGCGCAATCTGTTCTTCCCGCCGGAGATCCTGAACGCGATGGATGCGCGTATCCTGACACTGGAAACTTATGCCGCGCTTTTTGCCCGTAACGGCAAACGCATCAAAAAAGCATTCGACAATGCGGCTTGCAAAGGATATTCCGGCGAAACCTGTTCCTTCCTCCGTGTGCTGGAAGGTTCCGAGCTTCCCCCGGCACAGTTCGGTGTTTCCACCTCACAACCCTGTCAGCAGGGTGAACGCGTTTTCCGTGACCTGGTGCGGACTTACGATGCAGGAGACCGTTTCTTCTCCCTGCAGACACCGCCCAACGAAGACGGGAATGCCGTGGAACATCTGGCGGAAGACCTGGAACGTGCGGTACGCCGCATGGAAGACAAACTGGGCTACAAGATGGATCCGGGGAAACTTGCCGCCGCCTGCAATTACTCCAATGAAGCCCAGAAATACTCTCTGCGCATCAATGAACTGCGTGCGAAGAACCGTCCGCTGATCCGTGGATCCCAGAGTATTTATTTTGCAACGATTTTCTCCCAGTTGTGGGGAAGACCGGAATTGATCGATCTGCAGAAACAGCTGGTGCGGGAACTGGAAGAGGAAGCCGCGAAAGAATCTACGGTGAACTTTGAAAATACCCATCGTCTTCTCTGGCTGCATCTGCCCCCGTTCTACCACAGCGAACTGCTGGATTATATCGAAGTACAGTGCCGTGCCCCGATCGTGTTTGAAGAAGTCAATTACGTCGGTTGGGCGCCGCTTGATCCCGATGACCCCTACCGTTCACTGGCAAAGAAAGTGCTTCATTCCGGATTCCTGGATCCGGATCTGCGCGTAAAAGCGATTCTGGAACAGACGAAATACTTCAATCTCAACGGCTGTATCCTTTACAATCACGGCTTCGGACGTTGTTCCATGGCAGACAGTTCCTTTGTGAAACATCTGCGTGAAGAACTGACAAAAGCCCGCGTGCCGCTGCTGGTGCTGGATGGTGACTGCGTTGACCAGACCATTGACCCGTGCAGTACTTACACGAAGGTCAGTGCCTACGTTGAGGCTTTGAACCAGAAGAAATACGGCAGTATTTTCGGTCCGACAGCGAAATAAGAAAACGATCAGCGGATGCGAGCGAGTTCCGCCAACGCATCACCGCACAAGTGAAGAGAACCGCAGAGAACAGTCATATCCTGCGGTTCTTTTATTGCTTCTTCCAGGGAGACACTGCACCAGGGGATCTCTGCACCGACGGCATCCCGCAGCTGTGCGGCGAGTTCTCCGGGAGAATAACTTGCCCGCATGGTTTCCATTTGCAGGAAGAGAAAAGACTCTGCCAGCGGGGCGAGCATTTTCAGCGACTGAATGGTGTCTTTATCGGAAAATGCACCGAAAATGAAATGAAATTTCCGTCCCGGATATAATTCTTTCAGCGTATCAACAAGAACTCCGATCCCCTCCGGATTGTGTCCGGAATCCACCACAAGCGGCTTGCCCGGAATAAATTGAAAACGTCCGTCCCAGCGAACATCGGCAAAGGATCGGCGCATGACTTCCGGATCAAGCGAAAGATCTTTGTGTAAAGCACAGATGACAGACCACGCCAATGCCGCATTTTCCCGTTGATGAGGACCGGGCAGCGGAACCGTGAGACATGCCCCGTCATTCAAGCGGAATGACTGGCTGAAATGGGGATGCGGCGTAAACGTCACCGAAGCCGGATCGACCTGCGGCGAACAATGAAACGCGGCTTGTTTATCCTCTGCGGTTCGCCGGATCACATCCAAAGCGGCACGGGGCGTACGGGATGCGACGAATACCGGACGTTCCGGTTTGATGATTCCGGCTTTTTCCGCTGCGATCTTTTCCAGCGTATCGCCGAGATATTGGGTATGTTCCAGTGAGATCCCGGTGATCACAGATGCCAGCGGGGTAATGATATTCGTGGCATCCAATCTGCCGCCCATACCGGTTTCCCAGAGAACGATCTGACATTGTGCCTCCTTGAACAGCATGGCGGCGAGTGCCGTTGTCGCTTCGAAATAAGTGATCTTCATGCCGTCCTGCGCCATTCCTGCGGCAACCTGTTCCAGACGGCGGATGGCCGCTTTCAACGGTTCGTCTGCGACCGGGATCCCGTTGATACGGAACCGTTCGTTCACCTGAATAAGGTGTGGTGAGGAATAAAATCCGGTTTTGACCCCGGCGGCACGGAAGGCATTTTCCAGGAACGCGCAGGTGGAACCTTTTCCGTTGCTGCCGGCGACGTGAATGAACTGCAACTCTTTTTCGGGGGAACCGAGACGCCGGAAAAGTTCTTCCGTCTGATGAAGGCCCAGTTTGACTCCGAAAAATTCCAACGAGGCAAGGAAATCAAATTCTTGCATATTACCTGACCTTACAACTTACTTGAGAATGGGAGACCAACCGGGTTGTCCGATCTTTGTTTTGCCGCGGAACAGGGCACGTTTTTTTCCCAGCCAGGTATCCACAATGTAAACCATGCCGTTCTCTTCCACCGCCACATGCCGTCCGTCCGGTGCCCAGGTGGGCCCTTCCCCGGCTGCTGCCTGCACGCCTTCGCCCATGTTTTCCATCACAGGAGTGCCGGAGGACATATCCGCGACCGCTACTACATAATTCCGTCCGACCCGCGCAGAGTAGGTCAGTTTATTCTCTCTGGACCATTCCGGGGCGACCCGTTCACTGCCGGCGAGCCCGGCAAGCCGTTTCGGCGTGCCTCCGGCGGGACTGACTGTATAAAGGACGGGACGTCCGGAGACGTCGGAAACGAAACAGATCATAGAGCCGTCGGGTGACCAGCAGGGGCTTGCCTCCACTGCTTTATTGCGGGTGAGTCTGTGGAGTGTTTTGCCTTCCAATTCGCGGACATAAAGATCCACCTGATTATCCAGATTGAGAATGAGCGCGATGTATTTTCCGTCGGGGGAAAGCGCACCGCCTGCATTGATGCCGTCATAACGGGAAACACGGCGGAAGAGTTTGGTGTAGATATCATACTGGATCAGGTGCGCGAATCCTTTTCCGATGAGAGAGTACACAACACTTCTTCCATTGGGAGCCCATACGGGATCCATGGAGATCATACGGTGTCTTGTGATCTGCTTGATCTCTGTCCCGTCGAAGTTGCACATGGCAAGTTCTTTGTTTCCGCCGGAAGTCATTACGGTAAAGACCAGTTTACTCTGGCAGATCCCGGGGATCCGGAACAACGCATGAAGCATACGGTCAACCGCATTACGGGGATCGCTCCCGGTCACACTGGTGATCATTTTTCCTGCGGAATTGGAAACGTTGAGCCGGACTGTATTACCGAGTGTCTCACCGGAGATCACATAATCGGCGTTTCCGGACCGAACCACATCGAACCAGCCGCAGAGGAAAATGTTGTTTTTCACGAGAGCTGCGGCATTGGCATCGCCGGAAACGCCATCGAACCGGAGCGTGGGATTGGCATGACGCGCCTGTTTGTCAATGACGATCATTTCATCCTGCCCGTGGAGGGCAAAAGTAAGCACAAAAAAGAGGGCAAAAAATCCGGACAGACGATGGATCATGATATAACCTTTCCTGATAAAACGTGAATATAATGGGTATTATACCTCATATTTCCAAATACGCAAGAAAAAAAATCAAATTTTTCTTACTTTTTTTATGGAAAATCAATCCAGGAGCTGACGACGGATCGCTTCCTTCACCGGGGCGGTGTAAAGATTCCCCAGATGTCCGCCGCGCCCGAACCAGATAATGCGTTTCCCGGCTGCACGGGTCAGGAATTCCCGATCCTCTTTCCGGAGCAGGAAATCATCGGCGGTGTGAATGAAACGGATGCGGGCATCGTTCCGGATAACATCGCCCATTTTCAGGAGTCCGGACTCCGCCATAAGGTATTCCAGACTGTTGTCGGGCAGTTCTTTGTCGCCGGAGAACGCGATCTTCGCATAATCGCGGAATGACAGATTATCCAGTTCATGCAAAAGATCCATGCGCTGTTCGTTTTCCACCCCGTTGCGGATCCCCGCAATGGGCGTCGTCAAATGACGGGGCAAGAGCATCTCACGGATCGCAGAGCGGAATGCCATCCCCACAAGATATTGTCCGTGTTCCCGGGTAAGATTGGTAAGATTGGCTGGTGAATCTTTTTCCGGGACCTGTTCTTCCTGCATGATCAGGGCGGCGGCGATGCAGTCCAGAATCTTCTTCTCTGCATCCTCTCTGCTCCAGGGAACGGAAACCGCGGCAAGAGTATCCGCCTGTTCGATGGTGTGTTCCATGCTCACCGGAGGGTTGATGGCAAGGAAGCGGACCGGATTGAGTTTCGGATCCTTCTTTTCCAGTGCCGCGATATGGACCGTATGCAATGCACCGAAGGACCATCCGGCAAGGTAAACATCTGTTTTTTCCGCTATGGCTTTTTCAGCTTTCAACTGTTTCACGATCTGCAGAAAAAGTTCACGCATGTATTTTGCATCCCTGGGTGCAAACCCGGGGAAACGTCCGCCGAGGACACGCTGCGACATTTCGTGTACAAATGCGCTGTCCGTTGTGACGACATGGAATCCTTCCTTCCAGAACATCTCTGCAAGCGCGAATGCGGATGCCCCTTCTTTCCGGCTCCCGATCCCCGGCAGAACGATCAGCAGACGGGAGGTTTCTTCATTGACAACTTCGTCCCCTTCTTCCGTAACGGGCGGACGGTAAAGATACTCATAAGGTTGTACCCCTTCAAAGAGAGTGACACTGCGTTTCTCGCAATTGGTACTGAAATCCCGGTTGAATGCGGAACGGCGGCTCCACCAGAAATCGTTTTCCGCTTCCGGACGGAACCGGAGAGACCGGATGGTATCCGCGTAGGTATCCTGGAAGAAGTATCCCTGCAGCATATCGGCACCGGGCGCGCCGGGAATGGGGTCAGAGGAAACGTGATCCACAGGCATAAGAGCGGGATCCTCCTGTATTTTTTTATAAGCCTCAAATTGTGCATTGGCGCAACGGTACGGCAACAACTCATTCAACATCTTGCGCTGGGCGAGCATGACGACACGGTACATGTGATAACGGGACGACGTATGAGACATGACAGCGGAATATTTATCTTCCGCCAGAACGATCCGGTTCAGCCAGGTCCAGGAGGAATACGGCAGGTAAGTACGCGCATCCAACGCCTGATCGAAAATGGCGGCAACATAATCCCTTACGTTATTAGCGGCAGGGTAAAACGGAATGACAAGCGTACACCCGGGGTCGATCCCCCATACGGAAAACATACGGCCGCAATCGCTGCCCGTATTATAGAAATGGAACCAGTGTTTTGCGGGGTCGAACATCCCGCCGAGACCGATGGTGCTGTTCACCAGGAAACGCACCGTTTCATCCAGCGCGCCCTGCCATTCCGCGGTCCCGAGGCAGGTGATGACTTTCCGCGGATATTCCAGATTGGCACACATGTTTTCAATGATCTCGATCAAGGGTTTCGGGATGACCGTCGTATACCCGATACTGACCGGGCGGACAACGTATTGCATAAGAGCATCGTTGAAGAAAAACATGGGACGGTTCCACCCGGCGATGGGGTCCTCCCCGCAGAATTCCCGTTCCAAACGGCTGATGGTCCACGGTTGAGCTGTTGTTTCCGGAACATTATCTTCGGAATATGCGAGCGTACAGCAGAGGATAAAAAGAGCAAAAAGTTTCCATTTCATGAGTAAATTTCCTGTATTTTCAGTTGTATTTCAGGCAATATACCCTAAAAATACGAAAAAACAAGAAAAAAATTGTAAAAAAACGTTTGCATTTTGTTTTTTCTGTGTTATTGTAGCTCATAAGCACAGAATACTGCCGGTACAAGTTGTACCGCCGAACGGCGGAAAGATGTTCTGTGCGGAGTTCCGGATGATCCGGCACTCCATGCCATAACCAATAAGACATAAGGAGAAAAGAATCATGGCAGACAAGAAAGAAATTTTCGCAGACGGTATCGGACAGATCCACTTCGCAGGCGGCATGGTCCGTTACGACTTCATCACTCTTCAGCCCCAGGAAGAAGGCAAAGCTCCCACTCCGGAAGCCTCCTGCCGCATCATCATGCCTCCCCAGGGTTTCCTCTCTGCTTTCAATGCAATGCAGCAGCTGATCGACAAGCTGGTTGAAGCCGGCGTTCTTCAGAAAAACGAAAACGCACAGAAGTAATTCTGCGTAACACATTGTAACCGGAAACTTACGGCTCTGATCATGTTTTTCACCTGCCATTCAGATCTTTCTCCTGTCTTTGTCCTTGCGGATTCGGCACGCACGGACAACGTGGTGGTATCTGTGTGGACACCGGAACATGAGTTCAGAACGTTACAGTCCACGGTTTTCTCATTCCGGGGCATCTGCCCTGGCGGGTCGGATTTCTTCAGCCTGAAAGCGTCGCTGGAGTCAGCAGATTTTTCTCTTACCGGCCGATCCATCACGACCGTGATCACGGTCACCGTTGCCTGCGCCGTTCTCATTCTCGCGGAAGCCGTTTACTGTTTCCTGCGTGATATGTATCGTGCGGTCCGCAACACAGCGATCTATCTGCTCGACTGCCTGTTCCGCTGCTGAAAATCCTCCGGTTGTTTTTTTGCGTATGATATCCTCTTGCGGTGCCAAAAGCGTTGGCACTTTTTTTTGTCTTTTTTTCTTGCATTTTTCCCCTGAACGTGCTATATTGTCTCTTCGATTTTCAACTGGATAACATAAGGACTGCAATATGCACAAAACGGATGAACCGCAGGGACGTTTTACCGCCCTGCTCCCCTTTCTGATCTTTCTGATCTTCTATCTCGGACTTTCTCTCTGCGCCAATGACTTCTACAAAGTCCCCATGCCCGTGGCGTTCATTATTGCCTCCGCCGCCGCTTTTCTGCTTGAAACAAGGAAGAAACTGGCGGATAAGGTGGAACTTTATGCCAAAGGGATGGGCGATACCAATATCATGATCATGTGTCTGGTATTCATCCTCGCCGGTGCTTTCGCCACCGTTGCAAAAGGGATGGGTGCCGTGGATTCCGCCGTTGTCATCGCCCGGAACCTGATGCCGGATAACCTGCTGCTTTCCGGTCTTTTCCTTGTCTCCTGTTTTATTTCGCTTGCCATCGGGACCAGTTGCGGAACCATTGCCACGCTGACCCCCATTGCTGTTGGACTGGGCACTGCCACCGGACTTTCCATGGAACTGCTGATCGGTGCCGTGGTGGGCGGCGCCATGTTCGGCGATAATATGTCCATTATTTCCGACACGACCATTGCGGCATCCCGGACCCAGGGAGTGGCTATGCGGGATAAATTCCTGATGAATCTGCGTATTGCGCTCCCGGCGGCGATCGTCACTCTGCTGATCTATCTGATCACCGGACGGAGCAGCGGCGAAGTGACGGAGGCTGCGGCGATCACCGGGCGGGATGTATTGCTGATCCTGCCTTATCTTTCTGTTCTGCTTTGTGCGCTCCTCGGTTTGAATGTGATGGCAGTCCTCTTCTTCGGTTTGGTGATGGCAGTCATCCTCGGGATCGTCACAGGCAAGTTTGACATCTGGGGTGTCCTGAAACTCACCGGGGATGGTTGTCTGGGCATGTCGGAAACTCTGATCGTGGCGTTGCTTGCGGGCGGACTTTTGAGTATGGTCCGGAGCAGCGGGGGGATCCGTTTCCTGCTGGATAACGTGGAAAAGTTCATCAAGAGTCCCCGTGCATGCGAATGTGGGGTCGCGCTCTTTGTGACAGCGGTCAATCTCTTCACTGCAAACAATACGGTTGCCATCGTGATCGCGGGTCCGGTGGCGAAAGAACTCTCTCAAAAATACACATGCAGTCCCCGCCGGATCGCCAGTATTCTGGATACGGCATCCTGTATCGTGCAGGGATTGATCCCGTATGGTGCGCAGATCCTGATCGCGGTGGGCGTGACACAATCCGCCGGGCTGAAACTCTCCACGCTTTCCCTGATCGGCACGATGTATTACCAGATGATCATGCTTGTGATGTTGATCGTATTCATCCTTCTGCCGCGCAAAAAATCAGACAATACCTGCGAAGCCGCGTGGATCGATCAGAACATGTAATGGTTTATTCGGAACGCAGGACGTCGATGGGGTTCTGTTGCGCCGCTTTCCACGCCGGATAAGTTCCGAAAATGATCCCCGTTGCGGCGGAGATCGCCAGCGATAAAATGACGGCGAAGGAAGAAAAGACCACAGGCCAGGCTGCCAGTTTCGTCACAGCCAGAGCGATACTGACCCCGATCCCCACACCTGCGAAACCGCCAACGGTCGTCAGAAAGACCGTTTCCAACAGAAATTGCAGGATGATATCGCTTTTCAACGCGCCCAGCGCACGGCGGGTCCCGATCTCTTTTTTCCGTTCGTACACGTTTGCCAGCATGATATTCATAATGCCGATCCCGCCCACCAGAAGCGAGATTCCGGCAATGGAACTCATCACGATGGTGAAAATGTTCTGGGTCTGCTCACGCTGTTTCAGGATCTCCAACGGCACAAAGACTTCCCAGTCCCGCGCCTCACTGTGGGCTTTTTCCAGGAATCCGGAAATACGCCGTGCCGTATCATCGATAAACGCCACGTCCGCCACATGGACCAGGAACGTATCGTAATCCACTTTTTCCACGGAAGTATGCCCGCTTTCCCGGAGCATGACGGAGTTCCCGAACAGGGCGTCGGATGCCGAACGGGTGATATAGATCCCGTTATTCGGAGATCCCACACCGGAGATCACGGTCCCTTTGTTGTTTTCCAGCACGCCCACGATCACCAGCGCATGATTGCCGATGAAGATCGTTTCGCCCACCACATCCCGTTTGGAAATGGGGAACAGGGTACGCCGCGCGCCCATGCCGATCACACAGGTATTCCGGTCTCCATCCACCTGATTCAGCCAACGCCCATCCACAATATAGGACCGGGATTCTTCCAGAAAGTCCGGGGTCACTCCGAAAAGAGAAACGTCCACCCGGGTGATCCCGCGCAGGACCGGCACTCTTGCATTCCGCGCGGTCGCCACGGAAAGAACATTATCCATGGAGCGTATATGTCTCAAATCGCTTTCGGTGAGTCCGTAGAAGGAGATCCGGCTCTGGGAGGAACTGTCGGTCACGTTCTTACCGGAGTCCGGGGGCTTTTTGGTGGAAACGATGATCTTATCGATCCCCATGGATTCGATCTGGGACAACGCTTCGCGTTTTGCGCCTTCGGAAATGGCAAGCATCCCGATCACGCTGCCGACCCCGAAGATGATCCCCAGCGAAGTGAGCAGCGACCGGATCTTATGGAGCATCAGGTTCTGAAATGCCAGTGAAATAAGATCAAAGAGTTTCATGTTTCGAACTCCTCTCTCGTACCCGTCCGGTTATCGATCACGCGCCAGACTTTCCCGTTCCGCAGATAGATCACACGGTCATATTCCGATTCATATTGCGGGTTATGCGTCACCATCACAAGGGTCGTCCCGCTCTTATGCAGATTATGAAACAGGTTCATGATCTCATTCCCCGTCTTTTCGTCCAGATTCCCCGTGGGTTCGTCCGCAAGAATAAACGTGGGCCGGTTCACCAGAGAACGGGCGATCGCCACACGCTGACATTCCCCTCCGGAAAGCTGATTGGGACGATGATCCAGACGATGTCCCAGTCCCACTTTTTCCGCCATCAACGACGCGGCTGCATGACGGCGCAGCCGGCTCACGCCTGCGTAGATCATCGGGACTTCAATATTCTGGCGTACGGTCAGATAAGGGAACAGGTGGAAAGACTGGAACACAAAACCGATCTTTTTGTTTCGCAGGATGGTGAGTTCCCGGTCGGAAAGAACGCCCACTTCTTTTCCGTCAAGAAAATAGGATCCGCTGGTGGGCGTATCAAGCAGTCCAAGCGTATTGAGCAGGGTGGATTTTCCGGATCCGGAGGATCCCATGATCCCCAGGAACTCACCCCGTTTCACACGGAAGGATACGCCCTTCAGGACAGGGACCTCCCCTGAAAAGGTGAAATAACTTTTGCGGATGTCATCCAGTACAAGCGCATCGGATTCCATACTTATTTCTCCGTACTCTGATACGGACGGTAGAGATAGATCTCGTCGCCTTCACTGATCCCGTCCAGGATCTGCACGGCATTATCTCCGGATTCCCCGATGGTCACTTTGACTTTTTCCGGCGAACCGTATTTTTTGCGGTAAACAAAGAGTTCGCCGCCTTCTTCGAACACGGCTTCCACAGGGAGGGACAACACATTTTTGAGGACTTTCGTCACCACTTCCACCTGCACGCTCATCCCGCTGACGATCCGGGGATGGGATTTCGTGAATTCGATCACAGTACGATAAACTTTCGGCGATTCCCGGTCCCAGGCGATCATGTTATTGGGCAGAACGGCGATCTTGGAGACTTCACCTTCCAGCTTGATCTCGCGGATGGAATCCGGCGTAATGATCGCCCGGTTCCCCACGGCGATCTTGGAACGATACTGTTCCGGCACGCTCACATCCACGATCATCTGACTCATATCCGGAATGGTGATGATCACCTGTCTGCGACGTCCGTCCATCCCGACTTTCACTTCCGGATTTCCCCAGACACGGTCCGGGTCACCATAAGTGATGATCCCGTCGGTGGGCGCCCGGAGTGTCATCATGGGCAGCCAGGACTGGTGGAGTTCCAGCTGACGTTCGTTGTTCCGGATGCTGATCTCGTAGGTATAGATGCGGTTGTCTTTCTGCATGAGAGAAGACTGGGTGGAGACTTTTGTTTTCTCGTAATTGAGCTTGGCTTGCGCCAGTTTGTTCCGCAGTTCACGGATCTTGTTGGGATGGGTATACCGTTTGAACAGCTTCCGGTCCAGTTCTGCGGAATTGAGTTTCGTCTTCGCGCTGTCCCGTTTCTGTTCCAGTTTTTCGATCTCCTGTTTTGCCTTGCGTTCTTCCTCTTCGGATGAATAAACGGTGGTATTGTAGGTATCTTCCGCCGTCTTCAACGCATCCTCGGCTTCTTCCAGTGCCAGTTTTGCATCGGAAACTGCCAGGTCTTTCGTATCCCGCTCCTTGGGTCCTTCCAGACGGAAATACTGACTGTAAGCATCCTGTGCTGTTGTGACGTTATCCTTTGCGGACCGGATCTCGGCGGCATTGGTACTCAAAAGGACGGTCCGTTCCTCCTGTGCGATACTCAAATCCTTTTTTGTCTGCTCGATACTGAGTTTCAGGTCATCGATCTTGGTCTGCAAATCCGATGTTTCGAATTCGGCAACGATGTCGCCCGATTTCACTTTCGCGTTTTCATCCGACACCTTGACCAGTTTCGTGGGGAAAGGTGCTTCCAGCGCAAGTTTGTGTTTCTTCTTGGCATTCACGCTGCCTTTGAGCATAACACCGATGGGCATATCCGACCGGATGACCGTATAGATGCGGTCCGGCATCCCATCCGGATCGGCTTTCTTTTTTTCGTTCGCCGCAGTATTTTTGCGGAGGAACGGGATCCATTCCGGACGAAGGAAATAAACTGCCGCGCCGCCGCCCAGGATCAGGACGATCAACAGCAGCAGGATCCGCCGGAATGTACTGCGTTTGCTGCGTGCCATGAGTACTTACTCCTTCTTCTTTCCGGGGTCTTTATCCTTCGTTTCCTCCGTGGCGAGTGTGGCGATATCGCCATTCTTTTCCCCGTCATCGGAGAACCAGTCCGGAAGGAATGTGAGGTCCGTTTTATATTTGGACTTCACATCCGGATCATTGATCACTTTGGATTTCCGGATCGCCTCCCCGGCATGACGGAGCGTTTCCGCCGTTGCTTCGGGGTCGGTCATCACGGAATACGGAGATGGCAGGATATGGATCTTCATGAAGAAAAGGAGCTGCTTATCGTAAGTGGTGGCATCTTTCCCCGTGAACAATTCTCCCAGCATGGGAATATCACTCAAAAACGGCGTTTTGCGCAAACGTTCCGTTGTTTCACTGGAATACAATCCGCCCAGCATGATGACTTCGCCATCCGCCGCCGTGAGGACCGTGGAGACGTTCCGGATGGAGACCACGGGGACCTGGATATTAGAGGAACTGCCGGACTGCGGGAAGAGTGCATACCGTACCATCAGATTGACTTCGGGCTGGATCTCCAGGCGAACGGTATCCTTGTTGATCAAAAGCGGCTTGATCCGGAGATTGATCCCCGTCTTTTTGAATTTGAAGTTGTTGGTGACGGCGGTATTGGTCACAGCGGCTTCGTTGTAAGGGATCTCCTCCCCGGTCTTCATCGTTGCTTCACTGTTCAGGTCGGCGATGATATTGGGAGATGCCAGGATCTTGGCATCCGTACTTGTTTCCAGCCACTGCAAGGCAAGATTCAAGTTCGTTGTATTCCCGTTGGAACTCATCTTATCCACCGGGAAGAGATCGAATCCTCCGAAATTGGTGGCATTGTTCTGCTGTCCCGGACTGGTCTGATTGAACCCGAAAGAGGAGGTGTTGCCGGTCTTCGCATCGTAATGACTCCACGTTGCCTGCACATCCCGTTCCTCGCCCCGTTCCACCAGGACTTCCACGATCTGTGTTTCCACCAGCACCTGGGGCTGGGGCTGGTCAAGAGCCAGCAGAGAAGCCTGGATCGCGGCGGTGGCATCTTCCTGCACATTGAGGATCACCATATTCTGATTTTCGGAGATCTCCACCGTACCGGCTTCCCCCACCATCCCTTCGATGGCGTTCTTGGCTTTGTCTGCATCCACAAAACGCAAACGGTACACGATGATGCTGCGGGGTGTGGTAAGTTCATCCTTTGCCGGGATCTTCTGCACAGAAAGGTACGGCGGTGCCGGTTTGAACTGACGGGTCTGCACGATGGGTGCCGCCTGACTCCGGAACAGATTACGGATCTGCTGGATCACGGCCTGTTTTCCTTCCACGGGATTCGCTGCTGTTTCCGGCTCAGCCGCATACAAAAGAACGGCGGACTGCAACGCAAGAATCACACCACAAGATAATTTTCGCAACATAATAGGACCTTTCCTGATTTTTTTATTTTCCCATAATTTAGCATAACAACTGCATTTTTCAACTATTCTATGTTATTATTACACGCGTATCGGCACTTTTCTTACAATTTTATACGGATATTTTTCCGTTTTTTTTCGTTTCCATATTTGATTTTTGTGCGCTGTGAGGTATATTAGCACCATCCATTAACCATAATACCAAGGATTTTTGCATGATGTCTGACCAGATAACGCCAAACGGGTGCACCACCATTTTTCCCGCACTCCGCTTCGACGCCGCCGGGTTCGTGCAATGCGATGATACCGGAAAAGTCCCCCTCGCAATTCTCAATGCTGTCCGGAAACGCCACAATCTCTCCCCGCGTTCCCCCCGCGGACAACGTCTGGCGATGGCGGCGATCGATGATATGTTTGAACGTTTCCCCGGGATCCGGGAGAAACTCACGCCGCGGACCGCGCTGATTTACAGTTCTCTGCTCGGACCCCAGGGCATGATCTCAAAATTTCAGGACGACCTTCTGGATTTCCCCGAAGATCAGGCAATGGCAGGCTCTTTCGCCAGTTCCGTTCATAACGCGCCCTCCGGCGGCATCTCCGTCGCGTACGGGCTGACCGGACCCTATTTCAGCGTGACGGGGACCACCGATCTCTTTGATGAATCTCTCCGGCTGGCTCTCGCCCTGCTCCGGGGCAATTTCTGCGATTCCGTTCTGCTCTCCGCCGGGGAAGAATCCACCGTGCTGGCGGATGCCCTGCGGAAAGTCCGCCCGGAACTCCCCATGGAGTCCGCCGTTGCCTTGTTCATCACGCCCGGGGATCCCAGTATCGCATACGAAAAGACAGGGCTGGATTACATGCCGTTTGTGAAACAACTTCTGGGAGAAGTCCAATGACAGAAGAGATCCTGAACCATTTGATCCGGCAGGTGGAGATCATTGCCAACCGGAAGGGAACCGTCGATCCGAAACAGTCCCTCGCTTACAACGGGATCAATTCCATGGGCTTTATGGAACTGCTCCTGGCTGTGGAAAACAAGTGGGGCGTCGCACTCATCGACAAGGGCATTTCCGCAAAGGATGTGACCACGCTCCAAAGTCTGGCGGACCGGATCGCTGCCGAGAAAAATGCCTGACGGAATGAAGAAACAATTCCTCAATTCCTTCGATTACATCGCCGCATATCTGGCGCATACTTGCCGGAACGCACCCGCAGGTGCCAATGATTTCTTCCTGGAACTCATAACGTCCGGACCCGTCTCTGCGGATGAAATCAATGTCATCATGCAGAAACGAATTCCGCTGCTTCCGGAACTCTCCGGCAGGATGAAACGGGAGTTCTTCACGCTCGCCCCGTATTGGAAACCGGGCAGACGGAACGTATTCACCGTTCAGGAGATCGCCCCGGAAACATCAATGGAGTCCCTGGCGAATATGCCCCGCCCCAAAAGTCTCATTTCCATTTTTTGTGCAGGAAAACGACTGATCTTCCGGTTCCCTCATACCGTATTCGACGGCATCGGCGCGGAACGGTTCGTTGCCTGGCTTTTCTCCGATGCGCCACCGCCCGCCGATAACGGCTTGCTGACGTCCCGGCATCTCAACGACTGGAAACGGCAGATGGAGTCCGGGCGGACATTCCGGGAGATCCTTCTTTCCGGGACCCGGGAGAATACGGCGGCGTTATGTGCCGCCCCGGAAACAAAAACGGAATTCATCACGGAAACGTTTCCGGCGGAACAACTCATACAGGAAGCCGAACAGGAGGCAGGTCCCTTCATGACCATCCCGTATCTGGTGAATCATGCGCTGGAAAAACTGCTCCCTGCCCTGCCGGAAAACGGGGCGATCGTTGTGCCCATGACGGTGGACCAGCGGGGACAGGAGGATCAGGCGCAGGATACGCTTCTGTTCAATCACTGGTCCCTGCTCCCGCTCTTCATTCCGGAATCCGCCCGGCACACAAAAGCCCAACGTCTCGCCGCATTGCGCCGTTCCTTTTTCGAAGGGAACGCCAAACGGATCCCCGCAGTCTTCCGTCATGCCTCGTTCTGGGCGCGGATCGTACCCTTTTTCATCATGCGGAAAATGGAGAAAAAGTACGGCAACATGCTGGGCGGTACGTTCATGTTCTCCTACATCGACGGCAGCACACTGCCCGGTACTCCCGTCTGCCGCAGTGTGATCGAAGATGTACGGCACTATCCCGTTATGCCGCCCCGGCCAGGGATCGGATTTTTCTACACCCGTGCAGGAGACCGGCTTCATTTGACCATTTCCCGTCGTCGCGGGGTATGTGACTTGTGACTTTTGGCACAAAAACGATCACGGTCCGTTTCGAAGGCGAAACCGCCGAAGGTTTCCACGCGAAACTGGTGGATGAAACTCACGATCTGACGGATGCCGACATCCTCACCGTCAATGGCAACACGCTCACGTTCGAACGCAAACCGAACACGTTTGTGCAGTTGAACAAAAAAGCCTGATCAAAAAAAAGAAAAACGGCACAGGTTTCAATCGACCTGTGCCGTTTTTTTGTGCTTCGCTTTATTCGCCGTCCATCTCATTACGGTTTTCTTTTTCCAGCTTTTCCCGTTCCTGTTCGCGGCTCTTGGTGGCTTTCACCACATCCGCAGGCATCGCCCAGTCAGCATCGGTACCCGTGAGCTTGACTTCGGGCAGCGGGGGACCGGCTTCCTCCCGGGCTTTCCGTTCGGCTTCTTTCTTGGCTTCCATGGCAAGCCGTTTCCGTTCGGCTTCTTCCTCCTGCCGTACTTTCAAGTGCAGATGATAAGGGACTTTCTTTTCCTTTGCCATCTCACGCAAGGCATCTTTGAACAACAACTTATGAAGTCCGGGCATCTGCTCATCCCAATGCTTCGGCGGTTCCTTCCCCTTGGACTTGTCGTCATCCCGATCACGTTTTTTCCGTTTTGAGGCTTTCCGCGCCGCCCTGGCCTCATCGGATTTCGGATCCCGGGTCTTATCCCACCAGGTCCCCTGTTCGCCGTAGATCCAGACAAATTCGCCGCCGACTTTCCGCGCTTCTTTGAGATTATCCTCGAACAACGCCAGCGGGTCCCTGCGTTTGACCGTCGGCAGCAGACAGCCGGAGGCTTCCGGGCGGATGTAGGCATCCAGATAAAACGCGGGCGCAAGCAGGACTTGTTTTTTCATTTTCTTTTTGTGTTTCTTATCCGCCATACCGTAGCCATTCTGAACGGCATCCAGCATTTTCTCATACCGTCCTGGGAACTGGGCACAGTATCCGCGCCATTCATCGCCGTCGATGATCATAGCCGTGGGCGGGATCACATCCAGCATCCCGTTGACCAGTTCCGCCAACAGGTCGCCATTCATACTGTAAAGGTAAAACGCCCAGAACCGGATGTTCGGAAATTCCTTGAACATGGCGGCGCCCATCTGCTGTCCACGTTTCCGCGCCGCCCGCAGATATTGACTCGCCACCACCTTGTTGCCTTTGGCATAATACTTACTGGTCCAGTAGGAATTGACCGGGTACACACCATAACATTCCGGGTCGAAACAGAGTCCCACGGCGCCGGCTTCCTTTGCCACTTTCGCCGCCACACCCCAGTTCGCCGCAATGATCTCCCAGGCATCATCATCCAGCCAACGGGGATCGAACTGGTCGATGAGTGTATGGAAAAAGTTATACTTGAACCGTTTGAACTTGATTTTCTTGTAAATGCGGACTTTATCCTTGAACTGACCATATTTCATTTCACGGGGGACAACCGGGTTCAACCCCATCTGAATATTGAGTCCATCAAAGGGAGCTTCCTGTTCATACCACTCCACATTTTCCGCCAGTTCGTGCAGCTTCGGGGATCCCCAACCCACATAAACCAGTTTGGCATCCTCCTTCGCTGCAAGGGGAAGACAGCACAATGCGAATAATACAAAAATCTTTTTCATTGTCACATCCTTTCTGAAAAAACTCTGTCATACTATGGAACTATACATCCTTTCACAAAAAATGTCAAATAAAAAACTCAAGTTTTTTCTTCGGCTCCGCATTATTATGTGATAGTACAGTAAGTACGGATGAATACGGATAAGTACGGATCCCAACGGAGAATAAAATACCGATCTTCTCCGTACCAATCCGTAAAAATCCGTACCGATCCGTAATGAACACTTTCCGCAGAAAACGGGGGATCAACAGGCTGTTTTTGCATCACAGGCACGCAAAAACAACATTTTTTTTGTATTTTTTTAAACAACGCTATTGCATTTTGATAAATTGTGAGTATAATTACATTGTATAACGAAAGGAGCAAATATGCAAAGAAGAAAAAATTTTACATCACCTGACCGCGGTCAGTTGAAGCTGCGCAGCTTCACCTTGATCGAACTGCTGGTCGTTACTTCACATTTCTGCTGGGATTGGCTGCTGGGACTGAAAAAAAGCAAGGGAAAGAGAATGTTTTCTTCACCTGCTCGTGAGCAGGTGAAGCTGTACAGCTTCACCTTAATCGAACTGCTGGTCGTGATCGCCATCATCGGGATCCTTGCCGCGATGTTACTGCCCGCTCTTTCCAAGACGAAAGAACATTCACATAATGTGCAGTGTATGTCCAATCACAAGCAGATCGCCATGTCGTTCCACACCTATTCCAATGATTACAAAGTCCTGCCCAATACAAACGGGAGTTATACCTATCTGGCAAGAAAAACCCAGCCCATGGGCGCATACCCCAATGGAATGGTCCTGAACAAACTCCTTGACTGGCGACTGCTGAATTGTACGAAATCGAAGAAAAAAACAGCAACCGCAAGTTCGATCAAGGAAGGTCACGGCACATTATACAAAGGACTGTCTGCTCAAATCGGAATCAACACCATGATGAAGTTAAAAGCTCCGGACAGAATCTCTCATCCGTCCGGGAAACTCCTGCTGGCAGATACCAGTTGGGACAAATGCTCAAACAGAGACTCTGGAACCTGCCATTTCATGTACGGCGGCAATAACAGTGATGTCGTATTCCGGCACGATAAATACCGCAGCACCGTTGTTGCATTCCTGGACGGTCACGTCATGAAAGTCACCTTGCAGAAACCGGTACTCGTCAATAAGGATACAGACCCGTTCTGGACAACGGCGTACTTCGGAAAAAACAACACGACAAAAATGGGCGGTCTGGGACGTTACAATCCTGCCGCAAAGTAATAAAATAAGATAAGCTGAAAGGTCAATATATGAAAAAGACATTTACCCTGATCGAACTGCTCGTAGTTATCGCCATCATCGCCATTCTGGCAGCCATGCTTCTCCCTGCCCTGGGGGAAACAAAAGCCAAGTTCAATACCTACAACTGCATCAACAACAAAAAACAGCTTTACACCTTCACCAGCCTTTATACCAACGATACCAACTATCTCATCACCGGACGGCAATCCATGTATCAGGACCGTCATACTTATCAGGTGGCAAAACTTTACAACATGCCGCTGGGTGTCGCCGACTGTACCGCTTGGCGCAAGAAAGTGCAGATGGCAAAATTGTTCAAGTCTGTACATGATATTCCGACCAATTATGAGATCACGGGCCGCGGTACTGCCATCAACAGCAATGTATCGTCATACCAGAGAGTTACGACCGTTGATAAAGTAAAACATCCCGCGTTCAAAGTATACTTTTCCGACGGAGTGCAGGGATATGCCGGAATGAACGTGGATGCAACATACGCAGTCCCCAGTCAGCATATCGCCTACATGTCCGCATTGCACGAAAATTATAAAACGTGCCCCGTGACATACGTCGATGGTCATACCGTTTCCGTCAAGACACCCTGCATGTTTGACGTGAAGCCAAACGATAACAACAAAAATATCCTCTTCTCGGAAGCCTATTTCGGAACGGTTTACACCGGCAATCTGAAAGGCCGCGGCAGACTCTACCGGGACGGCAGACACAAATAAAACGGCGCAGGGGGCTATACCCCCACAGCGACATCCAAAAGTGCGGATCCCAACGGAGAATAAAATACCGATCTTCTCCGTACCAATCCGTAAAAATCCGTACCGATCCGTAATGAACACTTTCCGCAGAAAACGGGTGACGACATGCTGTTTTTGCGTTCCAAATACGCAAAAACGGCATTTTTTCTGAAAAAAATCAAAAATTTTCTGTTTTTCATGTTGCGAAAACCATGTTTATGTGCTACATTAGCGTGATTTATAATAAATAGAAGTGATATCATGGCAAAACAACAGAAAAACAAGAAGATCCCGCTGGTCCGGATCACCAGTCTCGGATGCCCGAAAAATTTCGTGGATTCCGAACAGGCAGCGGCGTCTCTGCTCATGCAGGGGTACGGCATCGCACATGATGACGAGTCGGCGGATGTTCTCTTTATCAATACCTGCGCCTTCCTGCGTTCCGCACGGGAGGAAGCCGCGGAACAACTCCGCATGGGCGGGAAATGGAAAGCGGAAAAACCGAACCGTCTTCTGATCGTCGGCGGGTGTCTCCCTGCCTGGGATAAAGATCATGAAGCGGCAAAGGAATTCCCTTATGTGGATGCCTGGCTGCCACCGGAACATGTTTCCGCGCTCGGCGAAACTTTGCAGAAACTCAAAACCGTCGGCAGAAAATCCTTCTGTGCGCCCGCCGGATCCCCCGATGCTCCGCGCCTGATCCTCACACCGCCCCATTATGCCTGGCTCCGGGTGGCAGACGGATGCTGTAACTGCTGTACCTACTGTCTCATTCCCTCCATCCGCGGTCCGCTGAAAAGCCGCAGTACGGATTCTGTCATACAGGAAGCCGGATCGCTCATTGCCAACGGGACCCGGGAACTGCTTGTGATCGCACAGGATACGGCATCTTTCGGACGTGATCTCACGGGCAGAAGTGAGCTGCCGGAACTGTTGCGGCGATTGGACTCCATTGACGGAGATTTCCTTTTCCGTGTTCTGTATCTGCACCCGGCGCATGTCACGAAAGAACTGCTTGACACAATGGATGCCTGTGACCACCTGATCCCCTGTCTGGAAATGCCCATTCAGCATATCTCCGACCCCGTTCTCAAACGGATGAACCGTCATATCGGAGAAGCCCGACTGCGCCGTCTTCTGGATGATATCCGTGACCGGGGTTACATGCTGCGCACCACGCTGATGACGGGATTTCCCGGTGAAACGGAAGAAGATTTTGCGAAACTCCACGCGTTGGTGAAGGAACAGGAATTCGAACGGCTGGGTGTATTCGCGTACTCGCCGGAAGAAGGCACGCCGGGTTACTCCATGCGGAATCCGGTCCCTGCGGAAGTGGCGGAAAAACGCATGGCGATCTTACTGAAAGAGCAGAAAAAGATTTCTTTGAAACAGAACAAACGTTTTCTGGATAAAGAGATCATAGTCATAGTCGATGAGGAATACGGCGATGGAACCGGTGCAGGCAGAACGCTCTGCGACCTGCCCGACATTGACGGTCTGGTACAACTGACCGGAGTTCCGGAGGGCGCGGCAGGCGAAATACTGTCTGCGGTGGTCCGCAAAGCCAGTGCTTACGACCTGGAAGCAACAATCACAACAAAAGAGAATTGATACATGAAAAACCTGCCGAATCAAATCACAGTCAGCCGGATCATTCTGGTATTCGTCTTTGTCGTTCTTTCCGGATTGGATGATAAAAATCCCTTTGCCATCCATGTCAGTGCGGATACCGCATACATCTGCCATGTGATCGCTCTCATCGTGGCGGTCATTGCAGGGCTCACCGACCTGGTGGATGGTTATCTCGCCCGGAAATTCAAAGTGGAAAGCGACTTCGGACGTCTCATCGACCCGTTAGCGGACAAAATTTTTGTGCTTGCGACGTACACCATGATGGTCTCCTACGCCCTGATCCCGGGGTGGTTCCTCATCATCATTCTGGCACGGGAATTCATCGTCACCGGCTTGCGCACGCTGGCATCAGCCAAGGGGGTTGTGATCGCGGCGGACCGTTGGGGCAAACTCAAAACAGCGTTGCAGATGCTGTTCCTGGTCATGGGCGGATTGAGCTGGATCAACTTTTTCGGATTCTCGGTGGAAGCGCCGGGTGTCCGTATCATCTGGTGGATCTTCATGGGCATCGTGGCATTGATCACGGTTTCCTCCGGACTGGGTTATTTCATCAAGTACAGAAAACTCTACATGGAGTCCCTCTGATATGTACGAACCCAAAGAGACCGGAGAAGTAAAAAAGAAGGCGTTTCTCGTGGGACTGGCGGAAGGACAGGAGTCCAATGCCGATGTCCGGGAGCATCTTCTGGAATTGAGCGAGCTGGTTTGCACGCAGGGCTTGGAGACCTGCGGCGAACTTTGTGTTTCGGTTCGCGAGATCCATCCCCGGTATTATGTGGGTTCCGGAAAAGCCGGAGAGATCAGCGAAGCCGCCGCACAATGTCAGGCGGATGTGATCATATTCGATTCCCCGCTGGGACCTTCCCAACAGAGAAATCTGGAAAAACTCTGCGGACGGCACGTCATCGACCGGCAGGAAGTCATTCTTGACATCTTTGCGCAACGCGCCTGGACACGGGAAGCGGTATTGCAGGTGGAACTGGCACGGAGCCGTTATTTCCTGCCCCGTCTGACCGGAGCGTGGAGTCACTTATCCAGACAGCGCGGTGGCGGGGGGACCGTTGTCCGTGGAGCGGGTGAAAAGCAATTGGAATCGGACCGCCGTCTGCTGAAACAGAAAATCGCGGAACTGGAAGAAGAACTGGCGGAAGTCCGCAAACAGCGTGCGGTCCAGCGGAAAAGCCGGATCCGGAGCAATGTGCCGCAGGCGGCGATCGTCGGGTACACCAACGCGGGGAAAAGCACGCTGCTCAATACATTGACAGGATCGGAAGCCTTTGCCGCCAATCAATTGTTCGCCACACTTGACCCGACCACACGGCATCTGACTCTGCCGGACCGTTCGGAACTGCTTCTCACGGATACCGTGGGATTCATCCGGAAACTGCCCCACAGTCTGGTGGAGGCATTCAAATCCACGCTGGAGGAAGCGGTGCTTGCGGACTTCATCGTACTGGTCCTGGATGCAAGCAGTCCGGCAGTGACGACACACTGGGAAACGACGCTTTCCGTTCTTTCGGAACTGGGAGCGGATCAGAAAGATATGCTTGTAGTCTTCAACAAGATGGACCTGACGGAATCGGATCCCCTGCTCCGTCTGAAATTGCGTTCCATCGATCCGGAAGCGGTCTTTGTTTCCTGTCAAACGGGGGAAGGTCTTGATGACCTGAAACAGAAATTCATGCGCAAACTTGCCGGACGGAGTATGCAGGCGAGTGTGCGTATCCCGCCGGGACGTGGCGATTTGATCGCCCTTCTTCACGCATCCGGCAAGATATTGGAAAGTCATTACGCCCCGGAAGGGGATTTTTATGCAGCGGTCCGGATCCCGGGTACATACCGGAAGAAATTGGAACCGTATATGATTGAACAGAACACTCAACACTCTCTGTCTGAAAGGAGATAATTTGTATGATGAAAAGCAGTAGACTCTCAGTGATCGCCGCAGCCTGTGCCTGTATTGCAGCTGTGCCCGTTGCTCTTGATGCACAAACAACCGGCAGCAATTCAGCCAATACCAAACTGTCCCAGAAATTCTGGGATGAATGGCGGACCGGTTTGGAAGCATACGAAGCCGGGGAAACCGCACTCCTCGCCGGACGGAATGAAGAAGCCGCGGACAACTACAAACGCGCATTGCAGGCATTCCAGAATATCCGCAAGAACAACCCGAACTGGAATAAGAATGTCATCAACTATCGTATCTCTCTTGCTGACCGGAGACTGAAAACCGCGTTGCGCCGTATGGATTATCAGACCGCGCAGGCGCAGGGTGCGATCGATGCCGAAAAAGCATTGTCTGAACAGAAATCCGCCAATGACCGGATCGCGGAACTCCAAACCAGTCTTGCCGAATCCGAACGGATCAATGCCGATTTGCGCCGTGCCGCCGAACAGGGTAAACTGGCAAGTCAACAAGTCGCCGGACTCCTCCGGGATAAAAAAGATCTGGATGCAAAATATGCCGCACTTCTGCTGCAGTATAACGAATTGAAAAAATCCGCCGACTCCGCAACGGAAGGCTCCACCGCATTGGAAAAATCACTCCGTGCCGAACAGAGCCGTTCCGAAGCCTTGATGAAGGTGGTGGATGATCTGCGGGAAGAAAACCGCAAGTTCCAGAAGGCATTGGAAGAAGCAAAAGATACATTGGCTGAAAATCAGAAGAAACTGGATAAGAATACGGAAGAACTCGCCGCCGCTGAAAAAACCGCCGAACTCCTGGATGATATGCAGAAAAAATACGCTGCCCGGGATAAAGAATTGAATGATGCCATCAATGAACTCAAACGCAATCTGAAGGAAACGGAAGAAAAACTTGCGGCAAAGACAAAAGAATGTGATACATTCCGTCAGGGAAAAGATACCGCCGTAAAGAAACTGGCAGAAGAAACAGACCGGATCCGTAAGGAAAGCGATAATCTGAAAAAAGAAATCGCCGAACTGAAAAAAGAAATGATGGCGAAGGATGCGAAACTCATCGCTGCTTCCGACAAGGAAGTGAATCAGAACAGCATGATCGCATCTCTTAACCAGAAAAACAAAGATCTCACCAAACAGACGGAAAATCTCAACAGTAAACTCGCGGAACAAGCAACAGCCGCTGAAAACTCCCGGAAACAGTTGGCAACTCTCACCGCCGAAAATCAGAAACTGCAGAATGAACTCAAACTTCTGGCGGATCGTGTGAACAAGCTCCCCGTTGATACCGCATCCGGAGAAGCCGAAAAACTCAAAGCTGCCATGGAAATCAAAAAACTGACGGCTGAAAACGCCGCACAGAAAAATGAGATCGCTTCTCTCAAACCCCTTGCGGAATCCATGAAAAAAGAACTCGATTCCGTCAAAAAGGAACTGGATGCCGTCAAAAAAGAACTTGCGGCGGAAAAAGCAAAACCTGCACCCGCTCCCGTTGCAGACCCGGCACAAACTGCTAAAATCGCAGAACTGGAAAAATCAAAGAAGGAACTGATGACTTCTCTGCAAACTGTCACGGACGAAAAGAACCGTTTGGCAGAATTGAACAAGAAGAATCAGAAGGACCTTCTCAACACCCAGGCGTTGTTGGAAAAAGCAAAACTGGAAGCCATGGATGATACCGAACTGCGGGCAGCAGAAAAAGCACGGGATGAATGGAAACGGAAACAGGAAACAACGGAACAATCCCGTATTGCTCTGGAAACAAAACTCAAAGAACAGCAGACAGCCGCACAGAAACTCAATGACAATGTCAAGGCATTGGAAAAGACCCGGGATGATCTGACAAAGAAACTGCAGCGCATCACCACGGAACTGGACAGCTGGAAGAAGGGTCAGAATACTGTCTCCGCCGCCGAAATGAAAAAACAGACCCAGGCATTGGATGCTATTGCAAAAGATCTGAAAGAACGCAATGACGAATGTGCCGCTCTCAAAGCAAAACTGAAAACAGCAGAAACCGATGCCGCACGGTATCAGTATCACCTGCAACAGGCCCGCACAGTTACGGAGAAAGCCATGGAAGAATCCCGGAAACTCCGCGCTCAATTGCTTGTATATCGCCGCAATGATCCCTCCCCGGCACCGGAAGTACCCCAGGCAAAGGGACTTTCCCCGGAAATCATCGCACTGACCAAAGCACCTGACGGCACAAAAGAAACCGCGGAAGCGGCAGCCGGCGACCTCGCCCGGTTCAATGAACTCATGGAAAAAGGAAAAGCCGCAGAAGCGAAAAAAGATTATGATGATGCACTCATCCAATACTGGGCAGCCGCCGATGTGGGAGTCAATAAACCCGAACCCTATATTGCGGTAGCCCGGATCCATGCCATGCGCAACAATCCGGAACAGGGACTGCGCACATACGAACGCGCACTGCGTATGGGCGCGAAACGTATTCCTGAACTGGAAAACATTCTCAAGAAACAACTGATCGAAAGCAAGAAAGTGAAGAAGTAAGATGTTCGGTAATCTCGGTAAAATGGCGTCCATGCTCAAAGATATGCAGGGACTCAAAGATAACATGGAACGGATGAAAAATGAGCTTGCAGCTGCGGAATATACCGGAGAAAGCTGCAATGGTCAGGTAAAGGTGGTTGTCAGCGGGGAACTGCTGGTGAAGAAAGTGGAGATCACACCGGCATTCGCCAACTGCGGCGATACGTTCCAGATCCAGCAATCTGTGCTGGAAGCAGTCAATACGGCAATCCTCACTGCGAAAGCCGCAGCCGCGGAAAAGTTGTCTGCTGCCTCCGGCGGATTGAATATCCCCGACCTGATGAAATAAAGCCGGAGATCCGCTGTGGAATTCCCGTATCCTGCCGCTCTTCAGGAATTGATGGAGCATTTCAAAGGACTGCCCGGCGTGGGACGCCGTTCTGCCGAACGGATGGCACTCACGCTGTTCCATTGGGACGACCCCCGGATCGCTGCCATGGCGGAGTGTCTGCGAACACTCCGGGAACGGGTCGGTGTCTGCCGGGAATGTGGGAATCTGGCAGATTGCGAACCGGATGGCTCAAAAGGACTGTGCCCGGTATGTGCCTCCCCTGTCCGTGACCGCAGTTGTATTTGTGTGGTGGAGGAAGCGCCGCAGATTCGGGTGATCGAATCATCGGGTGAATTCCGCGGGGTATACCATGTGCTGGGCGGCAGGATCGCGCCGTTGGAAGGAAAATTCGCGGAAGATCTGACGATCCCCGCACTGGAACAACGTTTGGAAACGGGCGCGGTGCGGGAAATCATTCTGGCATTGAGTCCGGATGTGGAGGGACAGGCAACCGCCGTCTATCTCTCCAATCTGCTCCGGAAATACCCGGTGCGCCTGACCCGTCCGGCGCGTGGATTACCGGCAGGTTCTGATTTAAGCTATGCGGATGCGGCGACCGTGGCGATCGCATTGACAGCCCGTGTAGATATGAATGAAACGACATCGGAAAGTTGAGAGTGAACGATGGAAATTTTTATTGCAATCATTCAAATTCTTGCGGGCTCTGTCCTGCTGTATTTTGGAGCGGATTATCTGGTACGGGGAGCGGTCATGCTCTCGAAAAAAGCCGGACTATCTTCCCTGGTCATCGGATTGACCGTGGTGGCATTCGGAACAAGTATGCCGGAAATGGTGATCAGTCTCAATGCAGCAGTGAACGATAAACCGGATATTTCTCTCGGGAATATTGTGGGGTCAAACATTTGCAACATCGGCTTGATTCTGGGCTTGAGTGCATTGATCCGCCCGTTGACCGGGGACCGCAGTCTGCTGAAACTGGATATTCCGTTTCTCTGCGTGATCTCTCTTCTGCTTGCCGGAGTATGTATTTTTACGGGCGGGATCGAACGGATCATCGGGATCCTCTTTCTGCTTCTGCTGGCACTCTATCTGTTTTATTGCATCAAAAACGGGAAAAATGATCCCGAAGACCTCCCGGATGAAGTGAAGGAGGAAGCCAAAGGAATTGTGGCAAAACATCTTCTACTCTTCGCCATTCTGTTTGTCGGTTGCGGACTCGGGGCACTCGTCTTCGGGGCGGATCTTTTTGTGAAAGGCGCAGTAACAACGGCACGGATGCTTCATGTTTCGGAAGCCGTGATCGGGTTGACGTTGATCGCGTTGGGGACCAGTTTGCCGGAATTGGCGACCAGTCTTGTTGCTGCGATCAAAGGGGAATCCGGAATCGCGGCGGGCAATGTAATCGGGTCAAACATATTCAATATTCTGGCGATCATGGGTGTGACACCATTGGTGATGCCGGTTCACGCGCAGGGGATCGACGGACTGGATCTTGGTATCATGCTGGCATTTACATTTGCTTTGATCCCGATACTTCTGATCGGACCGCGTATTGGCAGGATCAAGGGCGGGGTATTACTGCTGGGCTATGTTGCATATATGATTTATCTTGGTACCGGACACTGATTTTAAAAGAAAAACAAAAATAAGATTTGCAATTTTCCGTTTCCGGGTTATGGTAACGGGATGATGAAAGGAGTTTTTCAAACATGAAAACAAAATTGAGAAGATTGATGATGCCGGTGGCGGCGATCTGCACCGCCTGTCTGATGATGGCAGTGGAAGAATGTGACCCCGAAAATCCCACACGGGATCTGGAAATGCTGTTGGATCCCTCTATGGCGGAACCACAGAAAGCCGTCGTTTCGGTCCATGAGATCGTTCGTTATCCCCGGGCAAACGAACACGAACAGAAGATCCCCAGTTATTTCGGGAACGAAGTGACGATCAACCGTCTTCCCCTGCTCTTCTCCAAAGAAATCATGTCCATCACCGCAATCCCCCGCGTGAGCGATCCGGATTTCTATGATCTCCGCGTGAAACTGACCAGCCGCGGCCGCAAGATGTGGATCGGGCTTTCCGTACCCAACCAGAAAACCAATCTGGCTTTCGTGATCGACGGCATGTATTACCGTTCGTTCCGCCCCCGGATGATCTATGATGATGTGACCGATGAGATCATCATTGATGGTCCCTTCGACAAGGCGACGGCGTTGGAAGTGCAGAACAACGCGGAAAAGAATTACAAGAAAGCGAATTAACGCCTCGTAAATATGGCGGAAATGCCGAAGACGATCAGTCCTGCGGCAAATCCGTAAACAGACCCGTTGGTCAATTCGTATTGAAATTTCCCGGAATCCAGTATCTCAAGCAGGGTTCCGGGAATTTTTATTGCCGCGACAATCATGTATCCCAGCCAGACCGCCGTTGCCGTGAGCATGGTATGCCAGATAGTACATGCTTTTGTATGCGGCAGATACACCGCTGCAAAAACGGGGATCAGCACGATCACGAGCTGGGATGCCCACGCACTGATCATCAGGGAATAAACGCTTTTCGCCGCAAGTGCCAGAACGGTGGATAACACCAGAATAACGACCGTTGCGATCCGGGTCAGAAGCAGTTGTTTTTCTTCCGGAAGTTCCGGGAGCAACGGCTGGATCACATTCCGGACAAGCAGACCGGAAGCCGCAAGAAGAGAGCTGTCCGCCGTACTCATCACAGCAGAGATCAATGCACCGAAAAAGAGAAGAAGAAGCCAGGGGCTGATCCCACCCAGAACACCAGCCGCGATCCGGGGCATGACCTGATTCTGCAATGCACCATCCAACGCAGCTGACTCCACCCCCCATTTCGGCAGAAGGATCTTGGCTGTAAGCCCAATCGCAACCGGGATCAATGCCAGCAGAAAATAAAGGATCGCCGTACAAAACGTACTGGCGACCGCGATCTTCGAAGTCCGGCAGGATAACGTGCGCTGCAACAGATCCTGTCCCACCATACAACCGAGTCCCATGATCAGCCAATTCCCCGTATAATTCACCCAGGCGGATGCACTGCCCCGGTCACATGCCGCCGGCAGCAGGGAATAATCCACCGCCGGATTACAGAATACCGCCTCCATGCCGCCCGCCTCCCGGATCGCAAAGGGGGCAACAAGCAGAAGTCCCGCAGCGATCAGCAGGATCTGCACGGCATCGGTCAGTGTGACCGCCCACATGCCGCCCGCCACAGTATAGGTCAGGACAACGGCGGCGGCGATGAGCTGGGCGGTGACAGGGTGAAGTCCGGTGATCAGATTGAGGATCATACCGATCCCCAGGATCTGGGCACTCAAAGAACCGATATACGCCGGGATCATCCACAGGGAAGCATAGATCCCCGCTCCGCGCCCGAACCGCTCCTGAATGATGTCCGTCACGGTCATACAGCGCAACCTGCGCAATACGCCCACCAACAGGAATCCGGCAAGGACCAGACTCAAACTGACGGCAAAGGGATCCGCGATCACGGACCGCAAGTCACCCTGATATACGGCGGCGGCGATCCCGATACACGTTCCTGCGCCGAACCATGTCGCTAACAACGTGGCAGTCGCCATGGAGAAAGGAAGACGGCGTCCGGCGACCAGAAAATCCGCAAGGGAGCGGACACGGCGTCCGGCGAAGATCCCCAGCAGGATCATAAGGATCAAATAGACAACGACACCGATCCAGAGTAAGTTTCCCTGATGTAATCCGTTCGTCATAGCAGCGATCAGGGATTGTAATAATCCTCATGCTTCGGCACGACCGAAGGACAGAGCAGCATGAGAACGTATGCAAAAAGGACTACCGCCAGTGACACCATGAAAAGGAAGTTGTAACTGGTCAGCGGAATCGATCCGAATTTCCAATCAGCAGCAAGGATACCGGCAGCCAGGATCAATGTCACACCGAATCGGCCGCATGCCGTACCGAAACTGGTCAAGGTGGAACAGAACGCCATCGCCATCACTTTGTTTCCGGGGCGTGCCAATGCCATCATTTCGGTGGAGTTCAGACAGAGACAGAACCCGTTCCCCATTCCGGCGAAATAGATCAATGCGCCGACGAAATAAGGATTCCAGCTGTTGCCCGGTACGATCATGCAGAATCCGAGGATCACAAGCACATACAAGGTGTGCATCATGAACTGATACCATTTGATCCCCATTTTGCGCATGAGATAAGCCACCAGAGTGTAGGATGTCATCTGACCACCGATGAGCAGCGTGGTAATGATCATCATGGTGGACACCCCGAAGTCAAGCCCGTTTTTCATGTAGATAACGGCAAGCGGAGCCACGGGGGCAGTCGCCATATAAAAGACACACTGGTAAACGGAAAAACCCACCAGCGGTGCGTTGCGTACGGAAATGGTCAACGCCGCTTTCAAGTCGTAATGCTGTCCGCGGACCTCCGGATTATCCGGCATCTGGTCCATACAGACCTTCCGTCCGAAATTGATGAATGCGATCGCAGCAATGATGACCTGCATGACCCAGATGGGCGGATTTTCCCCCATGAGAAGTCCCAGGAGGAAGATCAGACACATATTCAATCCGTTATAAGAGAAACGCATGATACCAAAGAATTTACCACGGTCTTCCGGACGGAGAAACACATCCAGCATGGGATACCAGGCAACGGAATACGGCAACCGCATCAGGTTGTAGATCAGACATCCCACGATCACGACGTAACGGGCGTATTCCCCGGCGAAAATCGGTGCCCCTGCCATCAGCAGAAATGCCGCACATTGTGTCGTGACGGAAAGGGAATAACAAAGGCGCAGTCCGACCCGTGTGGCAAATCCGGCAAGGGGGATCATCAGGAGAAAAACGGAAATGGAAGACAGACAGGATGAGAGCATGGAAAAGGATTCATTGCCACCCAGCGCGACCAGATAAAGAATAATCAGCGTGTTGCTGTCTACGATCTGTTCGGCGACACATCCGAAGATTGTGGATCCGATCGCGTAACGGATGGATCGGCGGCGGCTTTTATCAGACATATTTTCTGCACCGGCAGCTGAATTCATTGTATGGCCTTTCCGTAAAAAAGTAGAAGTATTTTAATATGGGAGTAATATAGCACATGGTTTCCTGTTTTCAAATTGAAACACTTACAAAAAAAGCGTTTTCCGGTACTCCGGCGTTTGACTGAAAAATCCGTAAAAAATAACTTCTTTCACTTGCTTATTGCGGTTCGTGATGTATATTTCAAAGATACAAGGAGAATGTTATGACAATCCGTGAAGTCGGTGAACATATTGAACAATATTTTATTGAGATCATCCGCGAACAGCGGCACGGCACGCTGGATATGCTGGTCAATGGTCTGCTGTTCCTCTTTTCACGGGTCTACAGACGATTAGTACTGTTCCGGCTCTGGCTTTATAACAACCGGGTGATCCGCAACCGGGCGATCGGGTGTCTGGTGATCTCCATCGGGAACCTGACCTGCGGGGGAACAGGAAAGACCCCGGTGGTGGAGATCTTCGCCAAGACGTTGAGCAAGAAAGGACGTAAAGTTGCTGTTTTGAGTCGCGGATACCGCAGTCGTGACCACCGTTCGTTCTTCGCCAAACTCAAAGAAAAGTTCTCCTCCAAAAAGAAGGAAGTCCCGCCCCGTGTGGTCTCCGACGGACAGAACCTTCTTCTGGACTCCAAGACGGCGGGCGATGAGCCTTACATGCTTGCCTCCAACCTGAAAAACGTGGCTGTGCTTGTGGATAAAGACCGGGTGAAATCCGGATTGTATGCCATCGAAAAATTCCAGACCGATACCCTGATCCTGGATGATGGCTTCCAGTACCTCAAGCTGATGTCCCACATCAATATCCTGCTGGTGGACTCCACTATGCCCTTTGACAATCATCATGTTCTGCCCCGGGGGCTGATGCGGGAACCGGTACACAATATCCGGCGTGCCGACTATATCTTTCTGACGAAATCCGATGGCTCCAACCGGTTGCGTCATTTGAAATCATTCCTGCGGCAACACAATCACCGGGCGGAAATCATCGAATGTTGTCACCGTCCACAGTATCTGGAAGATGTGTTCAAGCGCGGGAACCGGTATGATCTTTCCTGGCTGAAAGGGAAACGCACAGCCTCCCTCTCCGCCATTGCCAATCCCGCCAGTTTCAACTCTTTTCTGCTGCAGAACGGCGCCGAATTGGTGCTGGAACGTCATTATGCCGACCATCACCGGTACCGTCAGCAGGAGTTGATCGACTTTATCAATGATGCAAAAGCAGCAGGTGCCGAAGTCATCATGACAACGGAAAAAGATGCGGTCCGCATGCCCCGTCTTCTGCGAATGGATCTGCCGATTCTGTTCCTGCGCATTGAGATCGACATCTTGAGCGGACAGGAAAACTTTGACCAGAGTATTTCCCGCATCTGCTTCCTTTAAGCCCCTGCCCCGCTTTCACTTTTTTTCCGGGAACAAAGTAAAAGCCAGTATTTGATCATTGCATGTCAGAATATAAAAAACGAGCCGCCGCAAATGACACAAAGAAAACATTGGCAGACATAAAAAGTTAATGAAAAATATCCGCGATCATTTCAAAGAACTTTTTGATGCATACATGTTTAAGAAAACATTGAGAAGCATATACCGGACCGCACAGGACTCCTGGCACGCAGATATGGCATTTCACCGTTGGTGCCGTCTGGCTGAAGAAACAGGAATTCCTGAACTGAAAACGATGGTTCGAGCCATGCAGTATACTCCAATCCTTGACAGCAGGAGTTTGCCGCGCTTTTACTGGTATGCAGAGTTCGGCATTTGACAAACATCAGATTCTGTGTTATATTATAAGTAGGCTATGCGGGATTACCGTAAATAAGTAAATTGAAAAAAATACAACCGAATAGAGGTGAATTATGAAAAAACTTCTTGTCATGCTGTGCGGCGTTATGCTGCTCGTTGTAAGTGGATGCTGTTCTCTCGGACAGTGCAAAATCACGATGGAAAAGAATGCTGTTCTGCTTGATGTCCGGACACCGACAGAGTATCAGAAAGGATATCTGCAGGGCGCGATCAATCTGCCGCAGGCGGATGTGGACAAAAAAGCGGCAACAGTTGTCCCCTCCAAAGATACGCCGGTTTATGTTTATTGCCGGGGCGGTCGGGAAGCAACTATGGCTACGGAAAAACTGTTGAAGCAGGGGTATACCAATGTTCATAATCTGGGCGCAATGAAAGATGCCCGGGTACGGCTCGGATTGCCCTTGGCAAAGTAACCGGGAAAAGGATCGCAGATGAAAACACTGTTTTCAATATTATGTGGAATTGTTCTGCTCGGAATAAGCGGATGTTGTTCAACAGGAGGTAAAATATCTATGGAAAACAATGC
>JAZNVL010000012.1:0-12943 GCA_045592785.1 Victivallales bacterium
GGACAGGATAACCTTCAATTAAGAGACTCTTTTGTTACCCTTTTTTCAACAAAAATATAAGGAAAAATCAATATTTTTTGATAAAATGTTGATTTTTAGAACTATTTAACTAAAAAATGTCAAATGGTTTTGACATTAACGCAACCCGTGGCAGGAGAAGAAATCATGAAAAAATTTACCGTGAAGTCCGGACGGGATGTCATCGGGACCGTATCGCCCCGGATCTACGGCGGGTTCGTGGAACATGCGGGCCGCAATGTGTATGGCGGCGTATCCCACCGCCGATAAAAACGGATTCCGGAAAGATGTACTGGCGTGTGTCAGAGATCTGGATATGCCCATCACACGGTATCCCGGCGGAAGTTTCACCAATACCTGGCGCGGCGGGAACACAGACTACGACAGCAGAGCTCTTCTCGCGCTCAACAGCTCCTGGGAAAGATATCCGGAGTTTCTGCTCTTTGTGATAACCGGGATCGGCAGTTTCTGATCCCAGCGTGAACAGAAAAAACGGCTTTTTTCTGTCTGTCTGACACAGAGTGGACACAAATTGTCTCCCGTCACAGTGTATCGTATCCTTGAACTTTCAAAGTGAAAGGAGTTGGAAACATGGAATATGACCCGATGAATGATTCGAATGATTCCGGAGGTATGGGATTCCTGAAGGGTATTTTGTTGTTCGGCGGTATCCTGTGGTTGCTGGATGAATTGACAAAAAAAGGATCTACGCCCCCCGGTGGAAACAATGAAGAGGATGGTTGTTACGGCTGCGGCTGTCTGACTCTGCTTGTCGTGATTTTTCTGTTGGCTTCCTGCTGAATCCGGGATCCGAGTTTTTTGCGGTATTCTCTGGGAACTGTTCCGAAATACCGTTTGAATGCCTGGGTGAAATTGGACGCATTGGGATATCCGGTACGGAGCGCGATCTCCTGGATCTGCAACCGCTGATTGTTCAAAAGACGGCGCGCTTCATCCATCCGCAATTTCTCAATATACTGTGCCGGCTGCCCCTTGAAATTCTGCTGCCAATGACGTAAAAATGTGCGGTAGGAATATCCGAATCGTGCCACTGCTTTTTCCAGAATGTCCGGTTCGTTGAAATGAAGATGGATATACGAACTGATCCGGTGAAGTTCATTCCCCGTACCGTCCGCCGCAACGCGGGATGTCATATTCTGTAAAAAGATCTCCTGCAGGATGTAATATGCCAATACATCGAACCGGTCCGGCACCCCGGGCTCCTGTGAGTGAGGGAACAATGCCTGATATTCCCCGCAGAGTTTGGCGAGTTGATCCGTCAGAACAAAGGGCAGACTGACCTGATCCAGTTCCATACCCAATTCTGCAAATCGCGGGATGCTGTCCGTGGGATAGATCATAAAAAGTGCCTGCCGGATCCCTTTGATGTGATAACGGTGGAACACCTTCGGATGTTTGATGAACAGATGGGGGAATGTATTGTAATGTTTCACGCCGTCCAGTTCGTCAACGGCATATTCCTCCCCCTCCGAAGAAAAACGGAGACAGAATTCCAGGTGGGCATGGTTCGGGATCGCATACGAAATATCATCGGAGGTCGTCACAAAACCTGCCTGACTCAACTGAACCGGGAAATGCAACATCCGTGCCGATGGTAACGTGATCAGATGTTCGATGTGTTTTGTCGCCATAAAACAGAAATACTCCTTGATTTCCGGTAATATACTGCTGTTTTGTCATAAATTCAATATAATTGTCAGCGAAAGATCATTGTTTTTCCCATGAAACATGATATATTATTTATAAAAAACAACAGAAGGAGTCGTTATGGAAGAATTACAGGGAAGAACCGCGCTCGTCACCGGCGGATCACAGGGGATCGGCAGAGTGATCGCGCTGGAACTGGCAAAGCATGGAGTGAAGGTGATCGTCAACTGCGCCAACAATCCGCAGAACGCACAGAAAGTCGCCGATGAGATCACAGCAGCCGGCGGAAATGCAACAGTCTATCGCTGCGATGTCTCCGACGAAAACGCCGTGAATAAAATGTTTGAAGATCTGGGACAGGTGGATATCCTGATCAACAACGCCCGTCTTGACCCGTGGCGGCGCAATGGCGGGATGACAGAAGGACAATGGTGGAGCATGGTCATGGATGTTAATCTCAAAGGCACATTCCTCTGTTCCATGGCGTTCTTCGAACAGGCAAAGAAACGGAACTGGGGCAGGATCATCAATATCGCATCGGTCCGCTCGTTCCGCCCGGCTGAAATGCACATGATCGCATACGGCGTTTCCAAACTGGGAATGCACGGGATCACACGGGCTATGGCAGAAAACGGAGCCGCTTACGGGATCACGGCAAATACCGTGTGTCCCGGCTGGACAATGACCGAGAACATGGAAAAACGTCTCTCGCCGGAACAGTATGCCAAGGAAGCAGCGGCGGTCCCCCTGGGACGTCCCGGGACCAGTGAAGAAGTTGCCGATGCTGTTCTTTTTGCCATCCGCAACGGTTATGTTACCGGAGAAACCATCAACATCAACGGCGGTATGTATTACGCGCCGTAAGGAGTATGAGATATGAAGATCAGTGCAGTCAAAACATTTATCTGTAACGCGTTCCGCACCAACTTTGTTTTTGTGAAGATCGAGACCGATGCCGGGATCCACGGCTGGGGCGAAGCCACTCTGGAATACAAGGAACTGACCGTGCAGGCGGCGATCCATGACCTGGAAAGCTATCTCATCGGGAAGGATCCCCATAATATCGAGGCATTCCGCCACGATTGTTACCGCGATGCCTATTGGCGGGGCGGGCCCGTCCTGATGAGTGCCCTCGCCGGCGTGGAAATGGCACTCTGGGACATCAAAGGCAAAGACCTCAATGTTCCCGTCTGCCAGCTCCTGGGCGGGAAAGTCCGCGATGCCGTTCCGGTTTATGTCAACGGCTGGTTTTCACCCGCCAAAACGCCGGAGGAATTCGCCGAAAAAGCGGCAGAAGTCCGCAAGAACCGGTATCCCGGATGCAAATGGGATCCCTTCGGCAAAGCCTGGCTGCAGCTTTCCAAAGCCGAACTGAACCGGGCGATGAAATGTATCGAACTGGTCTCCGAAGCCGTGGGCGAGGATGTGCAGCTGTTGATCGAAGGACACGGCAGATTCGATATTCCCACTGCTGTCAAGATCGGAAAACGGCTGGAAGAATTTGATATCTTCTGGTTCGAAGAACCCATCCCGCCCGATGACAAAAGCGGACTCCGGGAAGTCAAGGACCGGGTCCGGGTCTCTCTGGCTGCGGGCGAACGCCTTTACAACCGGTACGAATACCGGCAGCTTTTTGAATTGAACTGCACGGACTACATCCAACCGGATATTTCTCATGCCGGCGGGATCATGGAAATGCGTATGCTGGGCGCAGAAGCGGAAACACGGCATATCGGGTTCTGCCCCCATAACCCCTCGGGTCCCGTCGCCAATGCTGCCACTCTGCAGATCGCCGCATGTGTTCCCAATTTCGTCATGCTGGAAATGATGATGACTGACGTACCGTACCGTGCAGATATCTGTGATGAGGATCTCACGCTGCGCAATGGTGCGATGGTGATCCCGGACCGTCCGGGACTGGGGATCGAACTCAATGAAGCCGAACTGCTCAAATATCCGTACATCCGCACGGAACTGCGTCATTACCGTGGTGATCTGACCAATATCCGTCCGCCGGATGCTGTCAAATACTACAAGTTGATAAACGACTGACCGTCAGTGCGAAAACACTACTTCACGGAAGATGTCGGTCATAGCGGAAATGGAATAGACTTTATCCTGCCGGATCAGTGATGTCTCACTCTGGATCGATTTGAGCCGCGGCGCTTTCTTCAAGGCAGAAGCAAGCTCTGCCCAGTCGATCGTTCCCTGACCCGGGGGCAGATGCTGGTCTTCCAGCCCGTTGTTGTCATGCAGATGACAGGTGACGATGTACGGCAGAAGTTCCTGCAGGGCGTCACCCTTGTAGAATTGGGGATTCCCGCGCCAGAGATGATCTTTTATCCAGGAACAAAGCTGTTGCGGGTCTTTCCCGGGGACATACTTCATCACGTTGGCGTGTCCCGAATCGAAACAGCATCCGAAGTAATCGGAGGGGAATTTTTCGAAACAGCGGATCAATTCATCGGGCTGGTCTGCCGGTGATATGATGTTTTCGATGCAGAGGACCACTTTGTTCTTCTCGGCAATGGGGATCAGCTTTTCCAGCGTGGAGTCCAGAAGATCCCGTCCCTGCTGCTTCGTAATGCCCAGTTTGGTGTCCCGGCAGATATTGTCACCGACGTGTATGGTCACGGTGAGACTTCCCGCCTGCCCGAGAAGTTCCAATGCACGCCGGTTGTTTTCCAACATGACATCCTTGAAGTCTTCCGGGGTATTCAATGCCCATTCCGGAGTCCAGGGAACGTGTCCATCTGTCAACTGGATGCCGTGTTTCTCCGCTTTCCGGATAAATGCTTCGCCGTATTCGGGTTCCTTGAGTGCACGATGAAAGATCGCACCGGGAAAGAACAGCCGTGTGATACCGTGGGAACGCCATTCTTCGAAAATAAAATCGTGATACCGGTCCGGGATGTCATGAAAAAGCGCGATTTGTGTCAGGTTTTCAATGGTGAAATCCATCATAGTCACCTTGCATTCGAATAAGAATACTTATCTTCCGTTGGTGTCGTCCCCGTTCGCAATGATCATCTGTTCCAGCACCTGGAACAACGCTTCCGCAAACAACCGGTGTCCTGCCGGACCATGATGAATACCGTCTTCTGCCAGAAGATAGCGGGCTGGATCCGGCCGCATCAGCGTTCCCAGGTCCACGATCGGATATCCGTGTTCGCGATAGAATCTCCGGGCACTTTCCCGTTCCGGCTCCATCAGCCGGTCCAGACTGTTGCCATAGGGTTTCAACGCTTCGATCCATACCGGATCTTTTGACTTCACATACTTGTGATTTTCATCCACGATCGGATTGCACACCGCACCGATCCGGTGACAACGTTCCGGCAGACGTGCTTCGAATTCATCCATCAGCCGTTCGAATTCACCCTCTGCCAGGATCCGTTCCGGATGAGAATGGTCGTGATTGTTCGCGCCGAACATGACCACGCAATAATCCGGGGAATATTTCAGGACATAATCATCCAGATGTTTCATAAGTTCTCTTGTGGACCAACCGCCCACCGAGCTGTTGATGATGGAAAAACAAACTTCCGGGAACCGATGGGAAAGCATCTTCTGCAAGATCATGTAATACCGATCGTCAACATTTTCCACATCGACCCGCCCTTCCATGATGGAAGACCCGAAAAGCGAGATCACCACATTACGCATACCCCATGCCATATTATTTCATCCTTCCAATTACTATATTCCATGTCCGCTTAATAAAGTTTACATAATCGTTAAAAACTACTGTATTTCCGAATGTATCTTCAATTTTATTCGAATAAGAAATCAGATTCGGATCATCAATAACAGATCGATAATATTCAGCGTACTCACCCGAGCTTTTAAAAACATAGTTTGACTTTTTCTCTTTCAATTCTAAAAGAATGAACAACGTTTTATCAGGGGTATGATAAAATGTATCAGGACAATCTTGCGATAGCACCAAATACTTATCAAGATTATGTTTTGTTATAATATCATACTTCTTAAATTCTCCACCTTTTTTATAATATGGAACTTTATCAAAAATAATAAATATTTGAAAATAGGGGATACTATTCGAACGAATATTTGCTGTTTCACCCAACATATTTTCGAAATAATTATTACTATTCTGTGAATAATTACGCATCACGAATTTGACAGCATAACCAGCAACAGGAACGCCCTGCTTCAGTACAGTAATATCAACGTGTTTAGGATAATATCTTCCATTTACACAACCCTCTACA
This sequence comes from Victivallales bacterium, assembly GCA_045592785.1. Taxonomy (GTDB): domain Bacteria; phylum Verrucomicrobiota; class Lentisphaeria; order Victivallales; family UBA1829; genus RGIG8244. The sequence goes on from JAZNVL010000012.1 coordinate 5,922, forward strand.
TCGTCTTCAAACCCCTTTGATAAAATAGAGAAGTCTTTACCATATAACTCTTGTAAATCTTGTGCTATTTTACCATGTAGAATCTTTAATTTTGCAGTACTCCGTGACGTATTCTTCTCCAAGTATTTCTTGAAGGATTCTTTAATAATTTCCATAAATTCTACATTGTTCAACATTGAAATAAACCTCCATCATAAGAAAATTTGTAATCCAAAAAACTTTTTACATCTTTTGACGAAAAAGTATAATATCCACCGCTTTTATACTTTGCGAGAAGCGAAACATATGTAATAAATTCACTTGATCTCAATTGAGAAACAACTTCACTCATTGGCACAGTGTTACTGATAATATATAAACCACCATAAACACCAATCCCCGCTGGGGCATTAACAAACTTGAAGTCTTGATCATTCCGAATCAGGGTATTTATTGCCAGCTTATCTTTAAATGTATCAAGTAAAGCTTGACTCCTACCAAAAGCATACCAATACATTTTGGCATCTCTTTCATTGCTTCTTTTGATCAAAATCTCTTTCTGATTCAGTAAATATCTATAAAGCCACGGATCCTTCTGCAACGTTTTCTCCGATAACAAATGCGCGTTTTCATCGTATGGAAATATAATTTTTTGCATAATACCTTTTGATGCCTTTACGACCGGTATAGCAAAGGGAGATTCGAAATTCACATCTTGAATAAAAACTTCGTCGCACAATGTTGCATATCCGTTCTTTACAAGAATATCACTTTTTCCATAATTCGTATGTATTTGTTTTAGAAGATGCAAATTTTCTTTCGTTGAAAAGTAGAAATTACCACCAATAAAGTAATCATCTGATGAAAGCTTTTCTACATATTCAGGGAGTAATTTATGCTCGTTAAAACGATAATAATCAATTTGATTTTTTTTATTGCCCCGCTGCATTATAATAATCGTTGTATAAGTTGTGGCAGAAAAAACCTGACAATGTTTCAAATCCACAACCTTCTTCAATAACGAATTTGAAACAACATAGTTTCTCATATATGATCCTGCCACACTATTAAAAAATGAACTTGGAGTAATATATCCCAGTATACCATTTTGACAGAGCATCCGTAAACCTATTTCATAAAAAACAATAAATAAATCCGTCATGCCTCCTTGGGCAAAAGAAAACTTTTTGATATCATCAAGAGAGGAGCTTAAATTGTGAACTCTAACGTAGGGAGGATTTCCAAGAACAAAATTCATCTTCCCATCAAAATCATGAATTTTAAGAGCATCTCCACATATAACATCCCATTCAACATGACAGATGCCATACGAAGCGGCTATACTGGTGATCCGATCACGACATTTACCGCATTCAATAGGATCAATTTCTATACCATGTACATACTTTGCTAAATCACAGGATATTTCCTCAACAGATAAAGATTTTGCAAATGCAACTGTACAATAGCGATGAACTATTTCCTCTAAAAAAGCTCCATCTCCACAACTATTATCTATTACATGCTTTTTTAAAATGGAATCTCCGTTATACCCTGACAAATCTAATATTGATTTAACAATAAAATTAGGGGTATAAAAACTACCATTCACTTTTTTTTCCGTTACAGTCCTCGCCATATATCAAGCTCGATCCTCTATTTACTACTATACACAAACAATATTTCAGCAACGCGACACCAGTAATATAACTTCAAATCATCCATTTTCAAACATTCGTCACTGCAAATTAGATAATATTATTCCATTGAGTACTGCTTGCTGGAAGAGAATGATCGCATTTTCTGCAGATATTCGTCTTTCGTCATCGGCGGTTTCACGGATGCAGCCGCAATGCCGCAGGCGGCATCCCCGTATAAAAGATCAATGGCGTTCAACGCCAGCATCTTGATCGTATCCACATACGCCAGTTGCGGATCGTTCACCAGAAAATCATCGTTGTGCGCAGAACCGCCGAATCCACGGAAATAGGCATGCAGTGACGGCATGATCATGCTGACATCGCCCATATCGGTGGAGGACGGACGGTAGATCCTGCGGGCGAACGGGGCATCCGGTGCGACGTAATCACGCAGATTGTTCTGGTGGACATCATCCAGTGCATCGTATGCGATCAGCGGCATGAAACCGAAGAGGTTCTGCACTTCCGCACTGCCGCCGAAAGCGATGGCGGCTCCCTGCACACAACGGTCCACTTTGTCGGAGGCGTTCTGGATCGCTTCCGGTGATGCGGCACGGACCTGGACCGTATAGACAGCCTGATCGGGGACCACGTTCACGGCTTCGCCGCCCTCGGGGATATACCCGTGGATACGCACATGATCTTCATCACGGAAGGTATCCCGCTGGGAATCCAGCAGAGAAAGTGCGCCGCGCATCATGGAAATGGCATTGATGCCCCGTTCGGGGAACGCCCCGGCATGGGCGGATCTTCCCTGAAACACCAGACGTTTCATCACGAAACCGTTGAACCCGGAAGGGGTGAAATTGGCATTACCGGAATGAAGCATGATGGAGAGATCCACGTCATCGAATACGCCTTCCGCGATCATCTGTGATTTACCGCCGAAGAATTGGAGTTTTCCTTCTTCGATCAAACTGGCGATATAAGGCTGATTCTGACATTCTTCCGAGGGCGTCGCAATGAATGCCAGCGAGCCGGAAAGGTGTTCCAACACTTCCGGACGGGTCAAGACTTCCGCACAACCCAGCATGGCATTCAACGCCGCATGATGTCCGCAGGCGTGCGCCGCGTGAGTCTCCGGATTCACAAAGGGATGGTTCGGCACGATCAAGCCGTCCAGTTCTCCCAGGATCGCCAGACGGGGTCCGGGTTTTCCGGTTTCCACATCGGCACGCCGTCCGGTGATGGCAAGGGATGTTTTTTCATTCAAGCCGAGTTTTGCGAAACGTTTTCCGACAAATGCGGAGGTTTCATTTTCGCAATATGCGAGTTCAGGGATCCGCAGGAGTTCTTCTCCGGACCGGATCCATTCTTCTGCGCGTGAATCGATGTATTCACACACATACCGTTTGAGTTCGTCTTTCGTCATTTGCTTTCGACCTTAACTTTTGCGTAATGAATTGATTTGTTTCACTATATCCGCAGGATCGGCGATCCCCATGATATAGATCTCCATTACATCGGATGCAGCCGTCCCGATGGCAATATCTCCAATGTGGAAAATCCGCTGCCAGAATGTCTGATTGTAATTCACGCCGCGCATGTCTTTGATCCAGATCTCATCCTGCCGGATGGAAATGAGTCCCCGCTTCATGATGATCCGTTTCGTGGTCAGTTCGTATTTCGTGAAATGAATAACAATCCAAAGATAAATCAAAAGCACGATCCCCGCAATAATCGGGACCGTGACGATTCCCAGCAGGATCCACCAGAAAAAATTGATCGTTGCCGGATGATAGACCGCAACCGTTTCTTCCTCTGTATTGTCCCCGGTAACGGGCGCGCCGCACTTCGGGCAGACCTCCGCGCGTTGGGAGATCAAAGCAAAGCAGTCGGGACAGGGAGCCAGATTCGGATTCGTACACTCAAATTCCTTTTTGCATGACACGCAAGGAATCAGTTTTCCAATATGGGCGGCGGTAATCTCATTTTCTGCATCACAATGAGGACATTTGATTTTCATAGTCAACTCCTGTTTTCATGTTGTTACGCTAATATAACACCTCATACATGATTGTCAAATCTTTTGACAAAAAAAACGCCGCAGATCAAGTCATCTGCGGCGTATGGTTCTTTCAGCGGAATATCAACCCAGGAATTTCGTCCCTATATTCAGCAGAGTTCCAACCTGATAGACGATCAGCGTGCAGACATACGCCAGAATAAAGAGTCCGGCACCTTCCGCAAACATCATCTTCCAGGAATTGAGTTCCCGTTTCACGATCGCCAGTGTGGCAAAACAGGGAATCGAGAGCAGACAGAAGAGCATCATACAGAACGCCTGCAGCGGTGTGTAGGATTTTCTCAAACGTTCCCGCAGTGTATCGGATTCTTCATCCGCTTCCCCCGCAGAATGGAGGATACCCAGCTGTGCCACAAAGACTTCCTTCGCCGCCAATGCCCCAATGGTCGCCGTGGCGATCTTCCAGTCGAATCCGAGAGGACGGAATACGACTTCCATCGCTTTCCCGACTCTGCCGGAGATGGTGTAGGCAAAGGACTCATTCATTTTCTCGTGTTCGATATCCAGGATCGCATCGTTATACGCCTGCGCCGCTTCCAGTGCAGAAGCCGTTGCTTCCGGAATCTCCGCGCCTTCTTCTGCGATACGGTCCAGTTCTTCCTGCGGGACGATCTTTTCTTCCTTGATCTGTGTCAGAGCTTCACCTTCAAACAGACCGGATTTTTCCAGTGCAGAAATTGCGGTATCATCGATCTTATTGACCTGCTCCATCTGCGCATCGTAATCCTGGGAGAACACTTTCTTTTCCGGATAGGTATTGCAGAGGAAAAGAATGATACTGGTCGCCAGAATGATCGTACCGGCTTTCTGCAGATACATACAGCCGCGATCCCACATGTGCAGCATCAGACTTTTCAGTGTCGGCACGCGGTAGGGAGGCAGTTCCATCAGGTAAACTTCGCCCTCCCCTTTGAACAGCGTGGATTTCATGATCAGAGCCGCGATCAATGCCACAAAGACACCGATCAGATAAATGATCCACATGGTCAACGCCTGGAATTTTTCCGGAAAGAATGCAGGAATGATCAGCGCGTAGATCGGAAGACGGGCGCCGCAACTCATCAGAGGAAGTATCATGATCGTCACTTTGCGGTCGCGTTCCGATTCGATCGTACGGGTCGCCATGATCGCAGGGACAGTACAACCGAAGCCCAGGACCAGCGGCACAAAGGAACGTCCCTGCAACCCGAATTTGCGCATGATGCCGTCCATGATGAAGGAGGCACGGGACATATAACCGGAATCTTCCAGCAATGCAATGGCAAAGAACAGGAACAGAATATTGGGCAGGAAGACGATCACACCGCCCACACCGCCGATGACACCGTCGATCACCAGACTGCGGAGGACCGGCAGACTGCTTTCATTCCAGACATTCCCCACGGTATCCCCCAGGAACCCGAAGAATTCTTCGATGTATCCCATCAGCGGATCCGCCACCGTGAAGGTGAACCAGAACGTCAGATACATCACCACCAGGAAGATGGGGAATCCCACATACTTGTTGGTGAGGACCAGGTCGATCTTATCCGAGATCTCGCGGCGTTTTTCCACGGTGGTGGAAATGGTGTTGCGGCACGCGCCGGCAAGCATGGCATACCGGCGGTCCGCCATGAACGTATCGGCTTCGATAGCGTGTTTTGCGTGCAGATGTTTGATCTGCGCTTCCACTTCCTCCTGCAACGGCTGGAACGCCTTGATCTTCATGGTGGAGGAGTCATGTTCCAACAGTTTGATGGCAAAGAAACGGGCGGGGATGTGCTTGTATTCCGCAATATTGAGCGCATCGATCTTATCCGCGATGACACCGATGGCATCATCCACATCCGCCCCGTAATTGAGCATGGGAACGCCATGATCTTCCAATCTGGCAAGGGTTTCCGCCAGACGTTCCAGGAGCGTGCGGACCCCGTTGCTCTGATTGCCGACAGTCTGAACGATGGGAGAACCGAAATACTTTTCCAGTTTCGGCAGATCGTATTTCAGCCCCTTCTTCTTGGCATCGTCGCTCATATTGAACGCAAGCAGCATGGGGATATGCAGTTCCGCCAGCTGGGTCGTCAGATAAAGACTGCGCTGGGGAATGGTGGAGTCGATCACGTTGACGATGAGGTCGATCCCCGGCTTCGTCAGTTCCTGAAACACCACATCTTCTTCCGGAGAACTGGAGGAAAGAGAATAGACGCCCGGCAGGTCGATCAGTTCGATCTCATCCCCGTTTAATGTGAAAGATCCGGTCTTGCTTTCCACCGTCACACCGGGATAATTCCCCACATGCTGTCTTGCACCGGTCAGCGCATTGAAGATACATGTTTTGCCGCAGTTCGGATTACCCGCCAGCGCGATTCTGAATTTCCTGCTCATCGTGTCTTATTCCTTATCCTGTTTGAGTACGATCCCCGAGGCTTCCTCTTTGTGGATCGCCATACTGGTTTCCATTACTTTTACGCGAATCAAACCGCCGAAGGGGGCGTGCGCTTCGATCAGAAGTTCTGTCCCCGGGACAAGTCCCACATCCGCAAATTTCTTCCGTCCGCGCATCTGCGGCAGGATCTTCACTATAGTGGCAGTGGTACCGATGGGCAGTTCCGCCAGCGTACGTTCGCCATTGACCGGAACATTGTATTCCGGCTTTCCGGATGCTTTTCCGCATCCGCAGGAGCATTTTGATTCTGTCATAAATGTTTTCCTTATGTTAAAATATGATTTTCACGCATTATTAGGATGCACTAATGTACGATTCCTTTATAAAATCCATCATAATACCAATAATATATCGCATGTTTTGGAAATGTCAATTCGTTTAACCTAATTTTCTTGAAAAAAAATCAGAGGACCAATGTTTACCCATTGATCCTCTGTGGTTATTCAGCGATTACCGGTCGGAATCGATCAGGAACTGACGATAGCCGAAGGTATTGCTTTCACCGGCTTTATCCAGTTTGCCGTTGATCTTGTCGAGCGCGGCTTTCTGGTCAGCGGTGTAAGTTTCACCAGCCTTGACGGGGATGACTTCTGCCACGACCACGAGCTGGGATTTCTTTGTGGATTCGCTTTCGGTGGAGAAGATCCATCCGAGAACGGGGAGGTCTTTCAGCAGCGGGATACCGCCGGAGACACTGACCACATCACGTTTTTCCACGCCGCCGATGACCAGCTTGGTACCGGCATTGGAGATCATGAACGTGGATTTCACATCCGCCCCCTGCTGGATACGGGGAGTACCGTCAGCAGCATAACCGATGAGAGAACTGTTGTTGACAGCCACGGTAAGCGTGGTGGCTTTGCCTGCGACAGCGGGAGTCATGGCCAGAGAG
>JAZNVL010000013.1:0-8694 GCA_045592785.1 Victivallales bacterium
GGCTCCCGCACCTGCGAAGAAAGCGGCTCCCGCACCCGCGAAGAAAGCGGCTCCCGCACCCGCGAAGAAAGCGGCTCCCGCACCCGCGAAGAAAGCGGCTCCCGCACCCGCGAAGAAAGCGGCTCCCGCACCCGCGAAGAAAGCGGCTCCCGCTCCTGCAAAGAAAGCGGCTCCCGCTCCTGCAAAGAAAGCGGCTCCCGCACCTGCAAAGAAGGAAGAAGTCAAGGAAAAGGCTCCGGTCCGCCATAAAAAGCTCCGTCTTTCCAAATCCAAGCAGAAAAAGTACCGTGAACTTCTGATGCGCGAACTCGGCAAGTTCAGCGAACAGGTCGCATTCCATCGGGAAGATGCCCTTTCCTCCAAGAAGGATTCTGCCGGGGAACGTGCCGGAATGGCAACGCACATGGCAGACCTGGGCAGCGATAATTTCCGTCATGACATCGAACTGGGTCAGATGACGGACGAAGGGGACGTTCTGGAAATGATCGAAGAAGCGTTCCAGCGTTTGGAAGTCAGCGAGTACGGTATCTGTCTGGAATGTGGCTGCGAGATCCCCGCCTCCCGTCTGGAAGCGAAACCCTATGCCCGTTATTGTGTCCGTTGCAAAAGCGCGATCGAACGGATGGAAGAACCGCACCGCCGTCACCGGTAATCCTTTAACATCCGGGAAGAGAAAATGAAGATTTTTTATCATGTGGAATCGGGTTCCGCACAGGAACGCAAAGTAATGAAAAGTGCCATCAGTCTGGCAGGTTTTCTGGTGTTTTTTGACATTGTCAGCAAGGTGCTTGTGGTAGAAATGCTGGAGCATCTTGGCGCCCGTATTCCCGTGATCCCCGGAATTTTTGATCTTACTTATGTCACAAACACCGGCGCGGCGTGGGGAATGCTTTCCAATAACAGCGGATTGCTTCTGATCATATCCGTTGCGGTGTTTGTACTCATTACCTGTTTTCTGCGTTATATCTGCGAGGGTTGGACGGAACGGTATTATGCGCTCCTGCTTGTGATGAGCGGGATCATCGGTAATTCCATTGACCGTATCTTCCGTGGGGCGGTGGTGGACTTCCTCCGTTTTCACTGGAAGAACTGGGAATGGCCTTCGTTCAACCTGGCAGATTGCGCGATCTGCGTCGGGGTCGCCATTTTTGTGATCTCCTCTCTCTTCCGTCCGGAACAGAAAAAAGACGCGGATGCTCCTGCGGATGAACCCGAAAAAGCGGATTGAGCGTTTTTGCGGTGACTTTATCCCCGTGATCCTGGGGGCGACCGCCTCCGGGAAAAGTTCCCTTGCGCTGGAAACGGCACTGGCAACCTCCGGCGAGATCCTCTGCTGTGATTCCATGCAGTTATACCGTGGCTTGGACCGTGGGACTGCCAAGGCTTCTCCCGAAGAACAGGCACTGGTCCCTCATCACCTCATCAATACCCTTTCCATCGAACAGAAGTCGGATATTTTCCAGTTCTGCACCATGGCGGAACAAGCTGTCGCCGATATTCTGCGCCGGGGGAAACGTCCTGTGCTGGAAGGCGGCAGCGGATTGTATCTCCACGCGTTTCTTTACGGACTGGATCAGCTTCCTGCGAAACAATCCCTCCGGGATGAACTGGATGCCCGGTTTGACAACGAAGAACATTTCCCCGAACTCTGCCGGATCATGGCGGAAAAAGCCCCGTTGGATTTTCAGAAATTCGGCGAACACCGCAGAAAACTCATCCGGGCGTATGAAGTCTTTCTCCTTTCCGGTAAACAGATCTCCGAACTCCAATCCGGCAACCGTGTTCAGCGGCCCGGATACAAACAATTCTTTCTCGTTTGGGACCGGCAGGAACTGTGTGAACGGATCCGGATCCGCACGAAACAGATGCTTGCCTCCGGATGGATCGGGGAAGCCGAAGCATTGATCAAACAGGGACTGCTGCAAACGCCCACCGCGTGGCAGGCGTTGGGCTATTCCCTTATCGGGGAATATCTCAAAGGCACATTCTCCCGGGATGAACTGGAAGAACGGATCGTGATCGCCACACGGCAGTACGCACGCAGACAATGCACCTGGTTCCGGAACCGGCATCCCGATGCCGAACCCGTTATGATGCCTCTGGCGCAGGAAGGTTGATATGACTGTCATCCGGGATGTTCTTATTTATGATGGGACCGGGAACGCACCATTCCCCGGCGATGTCTTTTTCGAGCATGACCGGATCACCGCTGTGGGCGCCCCCGGGGAGTTCACCCGTACCGGGCACACCGTGATCGGGGGCAGGGGACTTGTCATTACGCCCGGATTCATTGATGTTCATGCCCATTCCGATCTGACCCTTCTGGCGGCACCGGAGGCGTTCAGTAAGATCTCCCAGGGCGTGACGTCGGAGATCTCCGGCAACTGCGGTTTGTCGTTCTTCCCCGTGACAGAGAAGAACCGTTCCCGGCTGCGGGACCTTGCCGCCGGATACGGCGTGGAACTCGCCTGGGATTCCTTTTCTTCGTTCGTGGAGACCCTGGCGCACGCTGTCCCTGCCGTCAATTACAATTTTCTCTGCGGACAAAATACGCTCCGTGCCGCCGTCCTGAGCTATGAGGATCTCCCCGCCACCCCGGATGATATTACGGAGATGCGCCGCCTTTTACGGGAATCCCTTGCCGCGGGAGCCCGGGGGCTTTCCACCGGACTTCTTTATGTGCCGGGCAGGTTTTCCGCGGAAGAGGAACTCCAATGCGTGATCAGGGAACTCGCCGGATTTTCCGGCGTGTACGCCACTCATTTGCGCAGTGAAGGCGATGCCCTGGAAGAGGCATTGGAAGAAGCGGTCCGGCTGGCGGGATCGTGCGGCGTGCCACTTCATATCAGCCATCTCAAAACATCGGGAAAACGGAACTGGCATAAACTCGACTCCGTACTCCGGAGCATTGCCGATGCAAAAGCGCGGGGCGTACGCATCACGGCGGACCGCTATCCCTACACATTCGCGCAGACCAGTTTCAGTGTGATCCTGCCTGCACCTTATGACGATATGACGGACCGTGCCATTCAGGATGTACTCTCCTCCGATGAAACGGAGTTCCGCCGGGTGACAGATGTGATGTCACAACCCGGTTACCGGGATTGGGATCTGGTGATCCTGAGTGTTTCCTCCTGTGAAAAATATCAGCCGTTCTGCGGCAAAACCCTGACGGAGATCGGGAATACGCTGGGACAGCACCCGGCGGTCATTGCGGCGGAGATCCTGCGGGACGATGCCGCCCGTGCGCAAGGGGCATTCGGCGGTCTCTCTCCGGAAAATCTCCGACGGATCCTCGGGGAGGAATATGTCTGCTGCGGAACCGATGAAAATGCCCGTCCGGCGGATCATTCCCTGGGCCGTTCCCATCCCCGGGGATTCGGATCTTTCCCCCGTTTCCTCAACGAAATGAAAACGTTCACCACCATGAGCGAAGCGGTACGGCGCGTAACGTCTCTGCCCGCCGCCATCTTCGGTTTGAAAGACCGCGGACTGCTGAAAAAAGGGTATTACGCAGACCTTGTTCTGCTGGATGAAGCCCGGCTGCATGACCGCGCGGACTTTGTCACGCCCCACGCTCCGGCGGAAGGGATCCACAGTGTTTATGTGAACGGGGTCCGGGCATACGCGCCGGGCGAAGCGGTCCGGCGGAACGGGAAACTGCTTACTGCCATTTGATCTGCCAGAGGGAATCATCCCGATACGCAGCCATCCGGCTTACGGTGTGGGCGGAGAAATCCGCGCTCATGTAATTGAACTTTGTACCGTACTGGAGCGGTGCCCAGGCGTTTTTGAGAGTGACATTGATGAATGCACAGTCAACTCCTTTCTTACGTCCTTCCACATGATCGGAAAACAGGAGTTCCCGTTTCTTATTTATTCCGCTCGTAAAAAACGAAATTTTTCCCGGGGGTCGACAGAAGCGCGCTGATTTTGCGTCCGTCGACATGCCCATCCACATAGTTGAAGTTGTAAAGAGTCGGATGGTTCCGCCGGAAATGGACTGTGATCCCTTTTGCGGTACTGACTTTGGAGGGGAACATCACTTCGGGTGGGAACATTATAAGCAAAAAGTAATGGCTTTTTCGTAATATTCTGTTTACTTGACATTCCGCTTGTAGTAGACGAAGTTTCTGCCTTTTGTCGAGAGAAGCTCGCTGACTTTGCGACTGTCAACATGGCCATCCACATAGTTGATATTGTAAAGTGTCGGATGGTTCCGCTGGAAATGGATCGTATAACCGCTTGCGGTGTAGTCTCTGGAGGCAAGCATCATATCGATAGGAAACCCATTCTGATAATAATATCCATTTTCTTTGCCGAAGCTGGGTGTAGGTTCGCCTGTAAGGGTATCCATCATCAGCAGCAGGGTGCTCGGATGACGGATGTATTGGACTCTCTCCCAGGGAGAATTTGCGATTTCAGGTTCCGAAGCTCTGGCGCCTGCCAGCGGATGACGGTAATTCGGACTCCAACTCTGGAAATGGCAATAGCTGGAGGATTGGTTCCATTGCGGCGCGATGATTTCGCGTCGGTCACCGGGACAGTACAGTGCGGAGGCATCCCTGCCCATATACAGATAGGCGAACGCAGGCAGGACCTGTTTCCCATATGACCACACCTCGGTAGAAACAAAGCTCCCATTTTTTTTCATTGGCTTATTCAGCGGATAGATCGAATAATCGTTCGGCGTTGCGGTAACTTCCGGTGCCGCCCACCATCCCTGCTGAAAGAAATGTCCATCGAAATCCGAGTTATAGTTGATGGATGCGAGGGCAATGGTTTTGAGGTTGGATTTGCAGCTGATGGAATGTCCGGCACTTTTTGCCTGACTGAGCGCAGGAAGCAGCATCCCCGCAAGAATGGCGATGATGGCAATAACGACCAGCAGTTCGATCAGAGTGAAGCTGCGCAGCTTCATCTGACGGGAGTCAGATGATAAAAAGATTCTCTCCATCATTTTCATTTTTTTCATAATTGTCTCCGTTTGTTATCCGAAAATATATAACTCTATAGTATTATACGCAAAAAAAGACAAAAAGCAATGGACTTTTCGTACTTTTAATATGGATTTATCGCAACTTCCTGTTTGCAGCAGACGAAGTGTTTTCATTTTTTCGTCAGATGCGGGAAGCTGCCCGCCCGTAAGCGGGTCAAGCCGTATCATCAAGGGGCGGATGGCGGTGGTTGTCCTCTCCGAACCCGGGACGTTATTCTTATTTCTTGGAGAAATGGAATTCTTCTCCTGCAGAGAGTTCTCTGCCGAGAGGGATGTTGTTTCCGTTGATCTCCAGATGATCCAGCGCAAGCGTTCCGTGATCCACATACAAGGTCCCCTGCGTGATCCTTCCCCAGGCTCTGCCGATACTCCAGAAACAGCAGAAATCCTTTTGTCCTTCCGGCAGTGTGAACCCGAGATAACGCTGTGACGGGGTCATATCGAACCGGAACCGGACCGAGGACGGGATCATGCCGAACGCCGCCATACTGCGGGCATAATTGCTGCCACATTCGAATTCATTCCAGGGATTGCGTCTTCTGCCGTCATAACGGTCCCGGATCAATGCGGCGACTTCCGCAGCCTCCTCATTTCGTCCGGTCAGCAGAAGGTGGGTGGCGAACGCCCATTCGAACCCGTTCATCATTTCCGTATTGTAGGGGATGGGGATGGCAGGTTTTTTTCCGTCCCGCCAGGTGCAGATGCAACTGCCGCCTTCATCATTGACGGCATAGGTCCGCCAGGGATTGATGCTGTTCCGTACATTCCGTATGACATTATACCGGAAGGTGGCGGAAAGGGCACTTTGCACCCGGTCCGGGTCGAACACATCCCCGATGCCGTAGAAATTGGCATAGAGCTGTCCCAGCAGTGCATCAATGGCGCATCCCTCCGCGATCTGATATTTGATCTCGCCCGCCTCTTCGTTCCAGTATGTCTGTATGGCATCGTCCCAGGGAGCAAGCAGGGATTTATCCGTGAGATCGATCTTCTGCATGTAATAGGACCCGTTGTAAAGTTCTTTTTCTGCGGTTTCTTTTCCGCGGCGGAAGATCTCCCGGCAGAGATCGGCGAATGTGGTATCGTCAAGTTCATCCGCCATTTTGCTCATCGCCAGCAATGCCCCGAGATAGAATCCGGTGAGCCAGGCGTTCGGACCGAAAAGTTGCATATCCAGCGTGTGATGCTGTCTTCCGGTCAGCACCCCGCTTTGTGCGGGATCCCAGAGGTCCCGGTTTTCTTCGCTCCAGGTATAACACATCATCTTTTTCAAGGTGGGATACCAGGTTTCAAGCCATGCACGGTCCCCGGAAAGTTTCCAGTCACGGTAACAGCGCATGATCATACCGAATTGTCCATCGGCACAGGGGCGGAACCAGTTTTCATCCGCCCGGATCCCCAGAGGAAGGAACAGACGGAAATGGGCACCGCCGGAAGGATCCACACTGTATTTCAAATGCGATTCCTGCATGGAACGTTCCAGTCCCGGGAAAAGAAATGCCGCCGCCTGCGCGTAATTCCACACATGGATGCAGGAGCCTTCACAGGAACCCCAGGTGGTCCCGACTCCTTCCCAACCGTAAAATGTGCCGTCTTCCAGCCGCAGACAGGTGGGACTGCGCAAGATGGAGAGACACGCCGATGCGCCGTCCAGGACGGCATCCGGCAGCGTGGAAGCGAACAGGGAATCCCGGAACCGCATGGTCCCGGCACGCAATTCCCCGATCCGTTCCCGCAGTTCGTTTGCGGATGCGCCGGAATCCTTCCATTGTGTGGCATAGTAATTGCGCCAGGTGAGAGGGATATTCTGTTGTTCCGCGTATTCCTTTGCGGAATGATTCCAGGTATTGCTCCGTTCCGGGATGTGCCAGGTGAGAAGGAACGTTACGCGACGGGATCCTCCGGCGGGCAGGGTGAAATGCTCTGCGAGAAGTCCGTGATCCTGTCTGGTCCTTTCCGGCGCGACGGGATACGTCCGGGGTGTGAAACGTCCGCCTTTCTGCAAATCGTTCAAATACATTTCCAGGTGATCCTGCCATCCGCCGCGATACCAGTATTCCTGGGATGAAACGTCATCTGCCGCCGCCAGAAGTGTCAGTGACAATTCATTCTCCGTTCCTCCGGAAAGCTTCAGGGTCGTGTGATCGTCTTCCCGGATGACCTGATTGAAATGTCCTGCATCCTGCCAGGGATTCGCCAGAACGCCGACGGCGGTGGCTTCCAGCGGTTCCCCGGTCGTATTGGTGAAGGTGTATTCCAGTACGGCGCAGGGCAGCGAGGAAATACGGTCACAGCCGGGAATGAAGGGGCTCCATGCGGTGAGATCGGCACGGATGGGGAATGTCTCATCGGAAAAACGCAATTCGGCTGTCGGGAAACGGCCGTCAAAGATCACATCGCGGAAATGGGGCAGTCCGGGCAGCAATTCCCCTTCCACACCCCAGCCGAATCCGCGAGAAAACTGGGCGGTTCCGTCACCGGACCGGTAAGTTCCCGTATAGGGTTCGAAACAATCCCCCTGAAGCAGCCGGAATGACGTTCCGGTGCGGATACAGAAATGAGTGTATCCGAGGAAAGAATTTTTATTGGAACGGTTGAATATTTCCCAATCGCAAAGTCTTCCGTTCCCGGCAAGTCCGACGGAGCCGGAACCGATCCCGCCCAGCGGGAACGATATTTCGCGAGTACGATTTTCTGTATAGATCATATATCACCTTTCTGTGTTGAAAATTCAGCTCTTGCGCCTTGATCCCGCTGTGTTTTACCGCCAATCAATCACCGAAATTGGGGGTCTGCCAGAGGGAATCATCCTGATATGCTGCCATTCTGGGAACGGTATGAGCGGAGAAATCCGCGCCCATGTAATTGAACTTGTTCCCGTGCTGGAGCGGAGCCCAGGGTCTACTGCCGAGTTTTACATTGATGAACGCACAGTCGACACCTTTCTGGCGGCCCCAATAGTGATTGGTATAAAGGATTCCTTCTTTATTGAAATCACCGATCAGCATTCTCCGCAGAGCCGGATACTGTCGGAAAATACGGGCATAGGTCATTCCCTTTCTTATAGCCGGGGTGTAGTAGCTCATCCCCTGCATCTGATAACTGCTGGTCGGAGAATAGTCCGCACCTTTGAGTCCCCAGAGGAAATGATCGGCACAGGTCGCCGGATCGCGGAGGTCATCCGGACAGAAAAATACCAGTCCGTCGCAGTTGAGATACAGGTAACTGAGGACCGCTTCAAAACTCTGCCATGGATTACCTGAATTGGCGCCGGCCTCGGCAAACTTTCCCTGTTTCGTTCTTACCGCATTTTTGATCCGGACTCCCATGCCCTTTACGATCGGGGAGGATGAAGCATGGGGAAAATAGTCGTTGTAATCGCTCGCATATTGTCCCAGTGCCCACCCGATGTTCCGGTAGTTGCTGAGACAGGATGACTGGCGTGCGGTTGCTTTCACCTGTCCCAACGCGGGCAGCAGCATGGATGCCAAAATGGCGATGATGGCGATCACCACCAGAAGTTCAATGAGGGTAAAATGCGCTGTTTTCAGGGAGGCGGAAGGGTTCTTTTTGAAAGAAGCTTCCCTTCCCCCTCCCCGAACCCCACCACTTTCCCTCAAAAACTTCAGGATCGGATCAAAATTTTTTCCTGCGGAAAAATCTTTTGATCCTTGCCTTTGTTTTTTGAAGAACTT
>JAZNVL010000014.1:0-23714 GCA_045592785.1 Victivallales bacterium
TAAAAAAATTAAGTGCCTTGGTTCTTGCCAACGAGCGAGCAAAAAAGAACAAGCGGAAATAATCTCTGAACTGAGGCACAAATACCCATTAGATGAATTGCTCGCTGTTGGCAAGATGTCGCGAAGTACTTATTATTATCAGTTAAAACGCCTTTGCAAGTCCGATAAGTATGAGGAAATAAGGAAACAAATTAAAAGCATTTTTGAGCAGCATAAAGGGCGTTATGGTTATCGCCGTGTGCATATTACTCTTTTGCAACAAGGAACAGTTATAAATCATAAAACAACGCAAAGATTGATGAATACGATGGGCTTGTATGGCAAGCAACGAAGAAGTAAATATCGTTCTTACAAAGGAGATGTGGGAAAGATTGCAGATAATGTACTGAATCGGCAATTCCATGCTCAAAAGCCTTTTGAAAAACTGGTTACAGATGTAACAGAATTCAGTGTTTGTAATGAAAAAGTTTATTTGTCACCAGTAATGGATTTGTTTAATCATGAAATTGTAGCTCATTGCATAAGTTCAACCCCTTCGTTTGCTCAAACAAGAACAATGCTTGAGCGTCTGTTCAAAAAACTACCGGTTGGAGTTGAGCCGTTGCTGCATTCCGATCAGGGCTGGCAATATCAAATGAATGAGTATCGTAGAATGCTCAAAGCACACAATATTACTCAGAGCATGTCCAGAAAAGGGAATTGTCTGGATAATAGTGTAATGGAGAATTTCTTTGGAAGATTGAAAACAGAAATGTTCTTCGGTGAAACATTTGCTTCAGTAGAAGATTTCAAGCAAAAACTTGAAGAATACATTTGCTATTTCAACAATGAGAGAGTATCTTTAACATTAAAAGGAATGAGTCCGGTACAATACCGAACCCATTCCACGTAATTTTAACCGTCCAAATTTTTGGGGTCACTTCAATTTGCAGCAGCCGTATTTTTTTGCGTAACGTATTCGCGACTTACGCCGTTTGCCGTTTCTGCAGGAACTTGACCACGCACAGGAACGCGATCATCAGTACGGTAATAAACGGAAACACGAAGAACCAGTTTTGCACAAAACCCGCAAGCAGGAATCCGAGACAGGAGAACACGGTCACCGGGATCACATAAGGCAACTGTGTCGATATGTGCGTGATCAGATCGCATTGCGCCCCGGCGGCGGACATGATCGTTGTATCGGAAATGGGGGAGCAATGGTCACCGCAGACAGCTCCGGCAAGACAGGCGGAGATCCCAACAAAGAACAGCGGATCCGTACTGGGGAACACCGCGATCGTAATCGGGATCAACAAACCGAAAGTACCCCATGCCGTCCCGGTGGAGAAGGAAAGTCCGCAGGCGATCAGGAAGATCACCGTAGGAAGAAGCCGGGTCAGACCGGGAGCAGTATCACCGATCGCAGCAGCAATGAAGTCCTTGGCATGAAGGAGTTCCGTCATATTCTTCAAACCGGTGGCAAAGGTGAGGATCATGATGGCAGGGACCATGGCAATAAAGCCCTGCGGCAGACATTCCAATGCTTTCTTGAAAGGAACGGTACGGCGCGCGCCGAAATAGGCGATCATGAGCAGCATGGCGACCAGTGCGCCCCAGGGAAGACCGACCGTGGCATCGGTATCCCCGAACGCCGCAACGAAGTCCTTTCCATCCAGGATCCCGCCCACATAAAGGAGCGCGAACACGCAGAATCCAATGAGGAAAACAAGGGGGATGAACATGTCAAAGACCCGGGCTTTTTCCACCACTGCGGGCCCCTGATCCTGTCCGGTCTGCATTTTACCGGAGAACAGATCACCGTTTTCCATGGCATTTTTCTCATGTTTCGCCATGGGCCCGAAGTCGACTTTCAGCAGAATGATCGTGACCATAAAGATCAGAGTCAGCAGGGAGTAGAAATTGTAAGGAATCGCTTTCACAAACAATTCCAGTCCGGAATATTCATCACTTTTCACATACTGAGAAACTGCCGCCGCCCAGGAGGAAATGGGCGCGATCATACAGATCGGAGCCGCCGTGGCATCGATGATGTACGCCAGTTTCGCACGGGAAACACGCTTCGCATCGGTCACCGGAGACATCACGCTGCCCACCGTCAGACAGTTGAAGTAGTCGTCAATAAAGATCATCACGCCCAGCAGGAAGGTCGTAAACATGGCACCGACACGGCTTTTCACATGTTCCTGCGCCCATTTGCCGAAGGCTGCCGACGCACCGGAACGGTTGACGATCCCCACGATCGCACCCAGCAGGACCAGGAAGAGGAAGATCCCGGATGTGGTTTTGATGGCTTCGATCAAGCCGTTGGTGATAATCAGATCAACGACCTTGAGGGGAGCAAAATTGGCGGCGAAACATCCCCCGAGAACGATCCCGAAGAAGAGGGAGGAAAATACTTCCTTCGTGATCAGAGCAAGAACGATCGCCAGCAGTGGCGGCAGCAATGCCCAGAACGTGGCTTGAAAAGGATTCTTTTTTTCCGGCGCGGCAACTTCCGCAGGCGCGGCGACTTCCACAGGAGCAGCAACTTCCGCAGGGGCAGCAACTTCCGAAGGAGCGGCTGTTACGGTCTGGACCACGGCGGCGGGTTCTGCCGGAGTTTCAGTCTGTTGAGCAGAAAGAGTGACCGTTGCGGCAACGGCACAGGTGATGGCCACGATCATTGCGGCCACAGCGAACATTCGATTTTTTTTCATAAGGGGACTCCTTGTTTGTCCGGGTACTATACAACCCGGATAAACATAAGTCAAACGGAAATGAAAAAGTTTTTCAAATAAATAATGTATTATTACTGGTGGAAGCCAGGGCGGCAAAGGTCGCGACACCGGCGACTTCATCCACCTCGATCAGTTCGTCACGGGTGATCCCCATGACATCCATTGCCATATCACAGGCAATGAACCGGACTCCGGCTTCTCTGGCTGACTGGATCAATTCCGGCAGGGAAAGAACCCCTTTCTGCTTCATGACGGACTTCATCATACCCGTTCCCATTCCCAGCATATTCATTTTGGAAAGGGCGAGTTTTTCCGCACTGCCGGGCAGCATGAAACCGAACATACGGGAAATGAAATTCTTTTTCACGGCAGGAGCCGGAGACTTGCGTAAGACAGAAAGTCCCCAGAATGTGAAGAAGATACTAACCTTCGCTCCCGATGCCGCCAAGCCGTTGGCAAGGATCATCGCCGCCATCGCTTTATCAAAGTCGTTGCTGAACAGGACCATGGAGACTTCGTGTCCGCGGGTGACTGCGGTTTCCGCCGCCTTCGTCACACCGGACTTTATCACATCCGCTTCCAGGTGTTCCCCGGTCTGTTTCAAATTGGCGACCGTGGCGCCGTTATTCCCTGCCCAGTTGAGCAGATCCGTTTCAAATGCAGATGCCGCCAGCAGATGGACCGCTCCATTCTCCGGCAGTTCCGCCATCTTCTTTTTCAGCTTCATGACCGGACCCGGACATGGCAGGGAGCGTACATCCATGACTTCCACAGCGACGACCGGCTGTGCGGGGCTCGGGTCAACCGGGGGAGTCGGCGTTTTCACCGTGTTCTTTGCGGGGAAAAAAAGTTTCCAGCCCAACCACCCGCCGGAAAGATTGGCGGCACGGAATCCATTCTGTTTGAGGATGCGTTCCGCCAGATATCCGCGCAAGCCGACCTGACAGCAGCAGACGGTCAGTTTATCCTTATCAAGTTCATGCAAACGGCTCCGCAATTCGCCCAGGCGGATATTGATCGCGCCGGGGATCGCGCCGAGTTCATGTTCTTCCGGTTCCCGGACATCCAGGACCTGGGCATCGGCTGGGATGGTATCCGGGTAGACCACATCGGACAAGCCGGAGAGGATATTTTCCGCGACGAACCCGGCGAAGTTGACGGGATCTTTTGCGGAACTGTACGGGGGCGCGTAAGCGAGTTCCAGTTCGCCCAGTTCGGGTGCGGTCAATCCGTTCCGCATCGCCATTGCAATGGTGTCGATACGTTTATCCACGCCCTTCGCGCCCACGATCTGCCCGCCGTAGATCATTCCGTCCGGGGCGAAAAGCAGTTTCAATGTCATACGCGTTCCGCCGGGATAATACGAAGCGTTGGAATTGGGATGCAGATAGAGTTTCCGGTATTCTTTGCCATCCCGTTTCAGTGCCGCCTCCGTCATCCCCACAGCCGCCGCGGTCAGGTGTCCGACCTTGACCACACTGGTCCCGTAACTTTCCCGGTAAACGGAATGTCCGCCTGCGATATTATCGGCAGCCGCCCTGCCCTGTTTGTTGGCGGGTCCGGCAAGGGGAACCGCGCCGAAGGAATTGACGGCGTGTTCCCGGCGTTCGATCACATCTCCGGCGGCATAGATCGCCGGGTCGGATGTTTGCAGATATTCATTCACAAGGATGTGTCCACGGGCACCGCAGGAAAGTCCGCACTCCTGCGCCAGACGGGAGTTGGGTTTCACCCCTGTGGAAACGATGACGGCATCGGCGTATAACTTGTCACCGCAATCCATTTCCACTTCCACGCCGTTCCCGGTGGCGGTATAATTCTTCACCGTGCAATTGTAACGGACCTGGATCCCACTGCGGGTGAGTTCCTCTGCCAGAGGGGTTGCCATTTCCCGGTCGATGGTGGGCAGCACATGATCGCCGCGCTGGATCACGGTCACGGAAAGCCCTTTCGCCTTCAGGTTTTCCGCAGTTTCCAGTCCGATGAACCCGCCGCCCACAATGATGGCACTCTTTGCCCCCGCCAGACGACGGCTTACAGACTCCATATCCTTGAAGGTCCAGAGGTTGAATACGTTCTCCACTTCGATCTTTTCTGCGGGAGTTGCCCCGGTGGCGATCAGGAGTTTATCATAGGATTCTTCGTATTCTCCGCCGGGTGTCTGACAGACCACACACTTCTTTTCCCGGTCGATCCGGATGACTTCGCATTTTGTCCGCACCTCCACATTGAACCAGGCGGCGAATTTCGCAGGCGGCATGACCAGAAGGTCTTCTTTTTCCGGGATGACACCGCCCAGATGATAGGGCAGTCCGCAATTGGCATAGGAAATAAATTCGCCTTTTTCCAAAAGCAGGATCCGGCAATGTTCATCCAGTCTGCGCAAACGGGCGGCGGCACTGGCTCCGGCGGCAACGCCGCCAATAATGATCACTGTCATAACTTCAATCCTTTCTGTCTTCGGGTTGCAGGAGAACGGTACTGCCGGCGCGGGCTCCGCGGGGAAGTTTTACAGTATGTCCGATCCCCTTCCATTTGATATGAAACAAGCGTTTTTTCTGTGTCGGATCAGCGGCATGGATCTGTTTTTTACGCAGGATGAATACGCCCGGCGCATCCGTGGAGAAATCACCCAGAGAACCGGGCTTGTGGAATACCGCCAGAATGGTCCGGTCTTTCAGTTTGACCGCCTGCAATGATTCATTGTTCGCCAGAACCTGATACGATTGGATCGCGCGGGGCATTTCTTCCGCCGTGACGGTGGGATAGATCGCGTATTCATAACCGGCATCCCGGAATCCGGTACCGTGTTCGATGGTCAGCTGAAAGATCGCTTTTTTATCCGGGACCGGTTCGTTATAACAGCCGTTGGTGGGCGCCCAGTCACCGATCCGGGTCCCCGTCCACAACCGGAGATCGCTGCCGGAATACCCGATCCCGTTATGATGGAACCAGCCGTCCCCGGAGACAACATCTCCGTTCAAAAGGCTCTGTTCCACGGTCGTTGCAACAGGATACGGGGAGTCGGATCGGATCCCGCTGCCCAGCGCAACAATGCTATTCCCGGCAAAGAAGACTGCCTTCTTTGCTTTCACGTCATCCACATCCATAGTATAGACCATGACACCATACTTGCCGCCGTCGGAAACGCCGCCGGTGAACGCAGTGGTCCCGATCTCACGCCGGTAAGCACAATGGGTGGCAAGCGGGATCTCTTTTGACGTGGTCCGGAATCCATGTTTCCGGCTTTCCTCCTGCGTGAAACGGGGGGTATCCGGTGTAGTCGTGCCGGGGAGTCTGGTCCAGGACCAGCATCCTGCGATATTCAGATACTCATTCCCCGAACGCATGACCAGCATTGCGCCGTCGGAGAGATACCTGCCGAGAAGGTTATCCCGGTTGATAAACGTTTCCACGAGAGCCGTCCGGATGGAATTTGCCCGGCAGGAAGCATAGAACTGACGGGTCCGGTGTACCATGTAATCCGTATTGAAAAACATCCGGTTGCCCACAGGTTCCTTTTTGTATTCAGCGGCAAAACGGGGATCGCATTTTGCCAGTTTGGCGATCGCGTTGCGACAGGTGAGATTTTTGCTGTTCTGCGTGTCTTTGCCGACCTGACGTCCCTGTGCCAACAGATCCATGACATCTTTCCACAACACCCACTTGATACCGTTGAACACATAATACCGGAAGGGCGCGATCCGGGTAAGAGCCCACCGGGTCCCGGCGAAATAGGCGATCATATAAGTGATCGTATTCAGATATGCCATTCCGTAATTGCCGAATTGCAGCTGGGGTCCATGCTGATGATATGCGCCGTCCGCCCGGATCCCTTCGATCTTTCCGTACACGATTTCCGCACTGATCTCCTTCTGCGCATACGCGATCTCATCCTCATTCTGCGTGAGGATCCCGCGAAGAAGTCCGCCCTCCGCACACCAGATCCGGTTCTGTCCGGTCATGCCGAATCTGGATTGCAACAGAAAAGGCATCGCCATTTCCAGCCAGGGCCCGCGCCGGAGCAGATCATCGGCAAGAATGAAGATATTCCCCAGTGCCATGGGAACAAAGATCTCGTTCCACCACCAGTTCCCGCAATGACAATCCTGTTTGCACCAATATTCCAATCCCCGCTTGATCCCCTCCCCCATCGGACCGGAATGGTAATACGGGGATGCGGGATCGCTCCATTCGGCAGCCATGGCACGCAAACGATAAAGCGGTTCCGCGGCGCGCCACCCGGAATGATTCTGGTTCTGATAATCGATGTCATTCCAACATCCGTTTTCCATTTCATCCGCGAGAGCTTTTTCCGCTCTTGCACGATCCGCGAACATGTTCTGCATGACAGCAAAACAATTTTTTTTAAGCCGCTCGATGTCTTTCATTGCAATTTTCCTTCCGGTTCGTCATTGGGAGAAAATACACCGGAACAGGATTTTTTCAAGGGACATTTCTATCTTTTTTTTATTTTTCATTTGTATTTCCTGCGGAAAGCTCTATATTGATGGCTGTTACAGATCACTGTTGTGGAAAGGAATGTACTATGGCTGAAAATCTTGTCTTCGAATATCAGGTCGCCATGCGCGACGGAATCAAACTTTACACCACCGTGCAAATGCCGGCAAAAGAAGGAAAATTCCCCGTCGTTGTCCGGCGGAATCCTTACATTCCCGGCGCGCCGGATATGGACTTTCTGAAAAACGAAGATACCCACGGATACGTCATCGTGGATCAGCAGTGCCGGGGTACCGGATTGAGCGAAGGTATCTGCGTGCCCTACATCAACGAACGCAATGACGGGCTGGATCTTCTGGACTGGATCCGGAAACAATCTTTTTACAATGGGGAACTTTATTTATACGGAGGGAGTTACACCGCATCCGTGCATTTCAGTTATCTCAATACGAACCAGCCCGATATCAAGGCGGCGTTTCTCACTGTTCAGGATACCGAACGATACAACATCATTTACCGGAACGGCGTGCTGAAAGTGGGACTTCACGGCAACTGGGCGCTGGGTATGTATAAGCGGAATCAGAAGATCCGGAAGGATTACACCGCAGAAACGCTGCACACCATGCCGCTTTCCGGCGTGACAGAACATATCTTCGGAGAACGGGATGAACAGTTTGAGGAGGAACTGCTCCACCCGGATCCCGCGGATCCCTTCTGGCAGACCCCGGCAGGCGGTTCCGATTACCATGACGCATGCAATCAATGCAATATCCCCATTATGCTCGTGACGGCGTTCTATGATATTTACACCGAAGGCATTTTCGATATGTGGCGCAGTCTCACCCCGGAACGGAAAAAGCAATGCGCATTCCTGGTGACACCGTTCAGCCACGGCTGGAATCCGCCGCCCTTGAAGGAACCTTCGGAACTCCCCGATTTCCCCGGCGCAAGAATACCGGAAGCATGTCCGCAAAATCCTGCGCTGGAATACATGTGGTTCGATCACGTCCGTCTGGGTACGCCCCTGCTGTTCATCGAAAAAGGAAAGACGACCTATTACACGCTCTTTGAAAACAAATGGCATACCACGGAAACACTGGTCAATGCCCCCGTGAAAAAGGTGTTCTATCTGAACGATGACCGTACACTGCAAACACAGGAGCCCAAAGTCGGCGAAATCACATACACATACAATCCGTATAACCCTGCCCCGTTCAAGGGCGGCGTGTGCAACAATTTCGGAGGGATGCAGTTCCAGGATCCGCCCAATCACCGTTATGACCTCCTTTCATTCCTCTCCGAACCGTTTATGGAACGCAGGATCTGCAACGGAAAAATGGAAGTGAAACTGGCTTGCAGATCCACGGCGCCCGATACTTGTTTCTACGTCAGATTGAGTTTGGTCAGGAATGGCAAAGCCATCGCACTGCGGGACGACATCACCACGTTGTGTCACAGGGGAAAAGAATATATCCCCGGGACGGAACGGGAACTCGTTTTCGTCTTCGGGGATCATTCGTTTGAAATCCAACCGCAGGATCAGCTGCGACTGGATGTTTCCTCTTCCTGTGTCCCGCATTTCCAGGTGCATACCAACCGGAAGGGTTTGCAGGCACTTCAGGACAAGGCGGATATCTGCCGGAACACCTGTATCACCGGGCGTTCCACGCTCACCATATTCTGTGAGGAATGACCGGGAAAACCGGATCAGTCAAGCGTAAAGGTGAAGCAGTTGCGCTGATCGGTTTTCCACGCCATTTTCTTTGTGGAGGGAGACCCGAAGAAGAAGGGAGAGAAGGTCGTCGCCTTGATCGTTTTTCCATCGGGCATGAATTCCAGCAGACGCAGCCAGCCGTCGCCGCCGTTCCCGCTGAATCCGCCACCGATTGCCTGGGTATTGAACACCATCTGGGCAACGTTCTTCCCGGCACTGTTCTTCGTCATGGAGAACCCGACGGACTTTTCCCAGTTGTCGATGTCGCAGACGTGTCCGCTGAAAACGATACGGATATTCTTGCAGGGATAGATCAGTTTCTGATAGATCCCTTCCCCGGCATTTCCACCATTACGGTTTACGGCATAATTTTCTTTCTTCAGACGTTCGCCGTTCCCCAGAATATAGGAATGGGTCAGAAGGATACCGATATGATCGGCAAAACGGGGCATGTTTGCCACGTTTCCCGCCCATTTCAGATCACTGTCACGCGGGGCAAACTGCAGAGAGATGATCAGAAATTTTCTGCCGTCGGGTGCGGTGAATTCATACGCCGCATTTTCCAGCGTCTTCACCCCGAAGGAATTGTAGTAACTGCTCACCAGCTGACGACGGGTCAGCGGATTGCGGTCCGTCGGGAAATACTTGCCGAAAAAGCTGTTGCGGTTTTCCGCACTGTTGTACCCGTAATCGTGATTCCCCGTGCAAAGGATGTAGGGGACTTCTCCATCCAAACGTTCGGCCAGACGGGAGAACGCTTTCCATTGTTCATCCGCCACCAGGTCACGCAAACCGCCGCCGTCCGCGAAACGGACGCCTTTTTTCTGATTCACTTCCGCAGTATCGTTGGAATACACCAGGTCACCGGTAAAGAGGACCTGCTGAATATTCATTTCCGCCCGGCGGCGGACGATCCAGGCAAACATCATATCCAGGATCCCTTGATTTTCGATCTGCTTGACATAAGTCTGGGTATCGGGAACGATCACCATGGTCCAGGATTTTTCATCCGTAAGTGCGGGATGTGCACCGGGCTTGATCTGGGGTCCGGGCTGCGTACATTCCGTAAACGGCACAACCGCGGGATATTCCACCGTTTTTTCGGCTTCTTTTGCAGCCGGTGCAGCCTTGGCTTGTGCGTTCAGAGAGACAAACGGGGCGATCAAACCGAACATGACCGCGAACATCAACTTTTTCGACATGGCACAGCTCCTGTATTTTTAACTTGCGGATTGACACAACATACTGTAATAATATAGTATGCAGACAAATAATGTCAAGAAAAAAAAGGGATTTTTCGGAAAAAGATTTGCTTTTTCACGATGGATGCGGTATATTCCACCGAAGTTCTTATGAAAGGATACTATTATGCTGTCTGAACAATCATTCGTTTCGTTGATGAAGCCCTTTTTCCGCTTTGTAAAAACACAGGTCCGGGAATCGGAAAACGGGTTGGCTTATTACGGGACCGGAGAAGCATCCAGCTGGGCGGTCCAGAGCAATTTCAATATTGCAGGCGCATTGGCGGTCCTGGCATCCGCACAAGATGTGACAGATGCGGAGAAAGAAGAATATATCACCCTGGCATTGAAGCTGTTCCGGTATAATCTTGCAACCCATAAAACAGGAGACATGGCGTGTTCCTGCGGATCAAAATGGGGCGGGACCTGGATCACAGTATTGGGCTTGGAACGAATGGTTTGCGGTCAATTGGAACTGGAACCGTATTTTACCGCAGAAGACCGGGAGTCTTTCCGGAAATTACGCATTTATGAGGCCGACTGGATCCTGGAACATTATGAAACCGTTGCGGCGATCGAAGCGGAAACCGGGAAAAACAAGCCGGAATCCAATTACTGGAACGGGAGTTTCCTCTTCCGTACCGCAATGGATTATCCCGACACAACGAACCGGGAAGCGTATCTGGAAAAGTCCCGGGCCCTGCTGCTCAATGCCATCAGTCATCCCGATGATGCCGCATCAACGGAACTGTTTCATGGAAAAGAATTACGGCACTGGCATGTGGGCGCAAACTTTACGCCGCAATATTCGCTGGATCATCACGGCTATATGAACGTGGGGTACAGCGTTGTCACGCTTTCGCAAGCTGCTTATCTGTATTTCTACTGCAAGACAAGAAAATGGGAGATGCCCCCGGAGGCGTTGCATCATGTCCGGGACCTGTGGAATGTGGTCAAAAACTTCATCTTCCCCGATGGCAGACTGCTCCGGATCGGCGGCGATACAAGAGCAAGATATTGTTACTGTCAGATGTACCTGCTCCCTGTCCTGCTGATGGTGCAGGAACTTTATCATGATCCGGATGCCCCCCGCTTGGCGCAGGGTATGCTGGAACTGCTCCGGAACGAACAGCAGAACAATCCGGACGGCTCCTTCTTCGGTACACGGTTACAGGAAATGAAACGGCAAAGCCGGTTCTATTATGTCCGGCTGGAATCCGATCCCTTTGCGATTCTGGCTGCCGGTGTCTTTTTCAAACAAACCTGTCATACCCCCGGAGATGCGCCCCCCCACGCTGTCGAATGGCATGACGATTATCACGATGCCGCGCTGGTGCGCACCGCAGAAACGGTCCGCTCCGTTGTCCGGAAGGGCGGAAACGGGATGACGTTGCTGAACCTCCCGGTTTCCGACAGCGATCTTGCGGAATGGGAGGGGAACGGGTTCGCCCATCTCACTTGTCATAAGATCCTCGCCAATGCAGGCAGCAAAGGTTTCCTGCGCACATTTCCCGGCGGATTTCTTCATTGCGGCAAAGCAGAATGGATCGAATACGAGCCATGGGGAGAAGGCGAAGCCTCCCGGGTCGTTGCAGAAAGCCGTTATGCCTGCGCCGCCCTGCCCGATGGAAAGACCATGATCGTTCTGGAAAAACTGACAGCTCGGAAAGAACAGGCTCTTTCCACATTCCGTTCCGCGGTGTGGCAAATCCCCAATGATCTTTTCAACGGATATACGCGCACATTCACGGGGAATCAGGGCTTTTCCCGCACGCTCCGCGGCAGAAAGGAATACGGTATCATCGATACCGGCTCAAAGTGGATCAATGTGGATGATAAAGTCACGGTCGTTCTGGGCTATGGAGCGGAAACGCTGAAACTGTATGCCCCGGCAAAAGCACAGGGGGCAATCAAAATACATCCGCAAATGACATCATTATACCTCAACGAGATATGTGCAGAAGTATATGATCCGGCAGAAAGTTATCTCCCCGGAACGATCATGGCGGATACCGGGTTCGCTGTCGTTTCCGGGATCACCGCATCTGCCGGGATGCCCTGCAGGATGGAACGGCTTGTGACACCGGAAAACGTCCGGGCGGTCACGGTCACCGACCAGACGGGAAAGGTCTGGCAATTTGCGGCGAATCTGGGAACGGAAGACATTCTCTGGAACGATCAGTTGCTTCCGGCTGGGGCAGCGTTTCTGCACCCGTTGTCATAAATGTAACGTTCAATAATGCCGGCGGGAGATCACAATATCCTGCCATGCGGGTTCCAACGCGACAAAACGGGCGGAGAAACCGCAGACTTTGACAATGAGATTATGATGTTTTTCCGGGTGGATCTTTGCATCTTCCAGTTCCGCTCGATCGAACGCATTGGGCTGAAGCAGCTGCACTTTGTTATTGATAAATGTCCGGAAGAACGCAAAGATCGCATCCGGCGTGCATGTCGTTTTGTCAAACGTCATATTGATATTACTGGAAGCAAAGTCGGTGTAATCCAGACAGCTCAATGCGTTCAACGTGGTCGTGATGTCTTCCTTATTGCGGAAATCGGAGGGGTTCAACGCCTGTGCCAGCTGGTCTCCCGTATGACGTCCATCCGGCAGTGCACGCATGGATTTTCCCCAGTAACGGTATTCCCGGTAGATCCAGAGACAATAGAAATATTCACCGCCGCGTTCATTGCGCAAATGAGATGACCGTTCCCGGATCTGTGTCAGGATATATGTCCCCAACGCACGGGATTCTTCTTTGTTGTCGCCCCAGTACGGCGCTTTCATCGCGATCTGACGGAGTTCTTCCGCCCCTTCCCAGTTGTTCCGGACCACATTCAGAAATTCGGGGACCGTACACAATTTTTTACGGAAGCAGACATGATCGATGGCAAGCAGGGAGTCCACCACATTGGCCAGGAACGCCAGAATGATCAGACGGGAACTGAAACGTGCGCCGCCTTCTGTCTCATCTTTCCGGTTCTGAATACAGCCTTCCAGACAAGCCGAATAAGCCGGATGGGGACACACTTTGGCAAACAGTTTGCCGTATTCCGTGTAATCTGCCATGATCTGGTGCATAAAGCCGATGATATTGGTGGTCACCAGTTCCCGCAATTCCCCGAAAGAGGTACAGCCATCAATGGGATCGAAATGGAATCCCACCTGTTCCTCCAGACCTTCATCCTGATAGATCATGGCTTCCAGTACCCGCGCCAGACTGTAATAGTTGGCATCGTCCATATTCTCAATGCTGTCTGCATCGGAGTTCCAGCATCCGGAACAGATATAACGGCGTGCTTCCGAAAGCGTTTTCCCCTGTTTGACCAGTCCGGGGATCAGAGCTTCATCATTGAACAGCGTATGCACACAGCGGCCATTCCAGGTATCCTGTGCCAGTTCCCGGATATATGCGTCCGGTGAATTGCGCCCGACACGGCAATGAAGTTTCGGGAAGATCAGATCGTTTTCCCGGTGCGCCCGGATGATAAAACGGGTCAGATCGTTGAAAACAGGATCCCCGTTTTCATCACAGCCGCCGATGGTGAGCGGGATCTCCAGTTCATGGTCGCAATAATGGATCACAGTTTTTTCGCCATCGTAATGGGAATCGCAGATCACAAGAAAACGCGAAATAAGATCGTATGCCTCCTCCGGCGTGATACGGCCGGCGGCAAGATCCGCCTGATAAAGATCATGCAGCATGGCATCCGGTCTGCCCAGGGAAAAGATATAAAGGCCATCGGTTATGGACATGATCTCACGCACAAAGAGCAGCGTGTTCAGTCCTTCATAGAACGTCCGGGGCGGTTCCCACGGACACCGTTCTGCCGCCGCCGACGCCATTTCCATGAATGTTTTCTGTTCCGGAGTCAGCGCGGGATCCTGCATCATCTTCCGGGCTTCCGCCGCAAATTTCAACTGAATGGCGTGAATACAATCCAGTCCGGCGACTGCCGTTTCCAGAAATTCCCGTTCCGACGGATCCGTGGTCTTTCCCAGTTCCGCAAAGGCTTCTTCCCGTACGCCTTTGAACCCGGTTTTCAAGATACGGGTCAGCGGCGGGATATGATGGACCTTGTCCACATACGGTCCGCAGCAGAGAATGAAATTCCCCCGTCTTCTTGCGGCAAAGTAATCCAGATTTTTCTGCGGGACATTATCTTCATAGAACTTGTTGAGCCATTGGTTCTGCAGGAAACATTTGCTTGCCGGGGAATACGCCCAGCCGCCGTTGATCCCGACGGAAAAGTAAAACGGAGAATTCCGGAACATTTTCGGCAGGATCATTTCCGGCAGGAACCCGTAATATTCCCGACGCGTGGACAGCATATTGTGTTCCGGATGTTCGTTCAGCACGCGCTCATACCGTTCTTCGATGGCACGGAACGCCTGCTGTACTTCGGGATCTTTGCAAAGGCCTGCCTGTGCGGAATCCGGCGTGAAAGCCCGTACTTCATTCCGCAGTCCGATATACTTTTCCATCGTCATTTTTTCTCTCCTGATTTGAAATTTCATGATTTGGTGATAATGTAATATCAGAAAATAAAATTGGAATGTGATTTTAAGTAAAAGGCATGTCATTTTATGATAAATCAAGGCAGTATAAAAGAATTCCTGAACTGTCCGCTGGATTTCCACCTGATCAACGCGTTTGAGGAAGTCGCAGACTACGGCAGACATTTCGTCCTGCCCTTCAATGTGCTTGCGTACCGTAAGAAGCCGGATGTCTGTTCCGGGCACAAAGAATGGGGATACATTCTCAACAAAGCCACCGGGGAACGGTACGATATGCAGCCGGACGAGATCCATTTCATACCGTACGGATTGCCCATTTTCATCCGGAACGTGCCCAATACGATCGGATACTCCCTGCATTTCACTCTGGAACAGTATCCGGGCGCCGATCTGTTCCGTGGAGAACGCCGGATCATACGGCTTTCCGGCGTGTCGGACCAAACGGATTTTGAGGCTGTTTTCCGGGAAAAAGACCCGTTGCGCTCCTATTGTCTGGCGGAGTCTCTCGTCTTCCGGCTCTGTGCGGAGATCCTGCCAGCGGAACCGGGAAACACCCCCTGGCGGTTTGCCGCTCTGCTGCATGAAGTCCGGCAGGAGATCGATGCCCGTTGGAACGTGGAGCTGCTTGCCCGGAAAGCAGGGATGAGTACCGGAGCCTTCTCCCGGGAATTTTCCGCTCACATGGAGTGTACGGCAAAGGACTTTCTGCAAAATGAGTTATTGCAGAAAGCACTTCTTCTTTTACGGAAACCCGGCGCCACGGTACAGAATACCGCGGAACGATTGCATTTCTCCTCCCCGTTTTACTTTTCCAAGTTTTTCAAACGGCGTTACGGGATCGCACCGCAGGAATACATCCACCGTTACAGTCTGCCGCCGGTATAAGTTCCCGCGGAAACATGTCACAGCACAACCCCCGCCCCTCCCCTGTCCGGGTCACCAGCCGAAAATACGTTTCTGGATGAAGTGGCAGACCGTGGCACAATAAATACTCATGCCGTCATTCGAAAGATGACAACCGTCATAGGTGATGTCCCGCATGGTCAAGCCCAGCGAAAGAACGATCTCCGCCATGTTGATGTAGGATGCACCTTCGGTTTCCGCCGCCTTTTTCGCACGCTGACGGTATAATTCCACCGTTTCATCGCCATTCAGTCCGGTGGGGTACATCTTGATCGAACCGAATGAGAAATTATGATTGCCCAGGACCAATACTTCCGCTCCGATACTGCGGGAATTGCGGATCATACTGCGGATGGCTTCTTCATAGGCATCCGGTGTCCCGATGGGGGCTCCGTTATTTGTCGATTCATGACGCAAATCATTAAAGCCGAACTGAATGATCACGAGATCCGGCTGAACGGGACGGACTTTTTCTTCAAAAAAATGTTGTCCGATCACGGCGGCAAGACCGCACTGTGCAATATTGGTGAACTCCACCGGTCTCCCGGGATAACAGGAGACATCAAGAGAACGACGGCAGAGTTCCGGCCACGGTGTTTCATTTTGACGGGCGATGGAATCGCCCCAGACGAGAACTTTATAAGGTTCCATATTTTAATTCTCCTTCAGAAATATTTTTGTAAAAGGTCCAGCATTTTGCGGTCCAGTTTGTGTCCCTGAAAATCCTCGTATTCCACATCATCCCGTTCGGAATCCAGGAATCCGAAAACGCCATTCAGGTTCCAGATCGCCCAGGAAAGTCCTTTCTCTTTCCACAACTTCAGACAATGTTCCATCCAGGCAAGACAGACATCATGCGGTGTCTTGTTGTAACAGCCGAATTCCCCGATCATCACGGGGTAATCCAGGTCTTTCACCCAGGCAAATTTCTCCAGTGTCACCTCCGGCTGTTCCCAGATCCAGTCCTGCGGATTATCCTCTGCGCCCGGCGTACAGGGCCATCCCGGGACACATTTGGGCTGCTGGGAAATGTAAGGTGCCGCATAATGGGAAAGCGCGTGGGGCGTATAACCGCGGAACGCCTGTCCCGTTGATTTGATATCGAAGAAAAACGGGACCGGTGTCGATGCCACATGATTTCCATCCAGCATCACAAACCGTTCCGGGTCAGCCTGCCGGATCGCAAGCAGCGTTTCGCCGAAGACCTGAACGTACTGTTCCGTGCTAAATCCCTGGGGTTCGTTCAACGGATTGAAGGAAAGCTCTTCATTGGGGATACCCGCATACCGTTCCGCAAAGGTCCGCCACAAACGGATGAACTTCCGCTGACTTTCCGGATTGCAATGCAGATCCCGTGGTTCGTCCGGCAGAGGCAGGATCACAAATCCGGGCGCAAGATGCAGACTGATCTGAATATGGATCTTGTGCTTCCGTCCGTAAATGACCGCATCATCCAGCCGGCGTAATCCCTCTTCCAGTAAAGTCTCACCCTCCATGAAAAAACGGTAATCCAACGGCAGACGGGCAAAGTTGAAACCCCAATCATGCAGCCAACAGAAGAGTTCCTCCCGGAAACCATCGGCGAATTGCGTATTGATGCGGAACATGTTTTTCAAATTCACACCGCGCCACAGCGGCGGTTTCCAGGAACGGGCGGGAGCATCGCCACCCGTCAATCTGTCGCGCATCTTCTTTTCCCATTTCTCCGGATCTCTGCTGTTGCTGACACTCTTCATTATCTGTTACTCCTTTACGATTTATTAGCAAAACAAAGGTGATATGTACCGTTTAATATGCACCTGCGCCAGCATTTGTCAAGAAAAAAGAAAAAAAAAAATCGAAAAAAACTGTGTTATATCTTGACTTCCCGAAAAGTTGCGATAGCGCAAAAATAAGGAGTATGAATAGAACAGATCGGAATGCTGCTGGCTGACCGGTTTTATTCGCCTGATTTTTATCAAACAAATCGAGTAGGAGGTTGCACCTTATTGATGCAACCGTCCTCTCACACCACCGTACGTGCCGTTCGGCATACGGCGGTTCAACAATTTGAGTGAAGTGTAATATATCGTTTTAAGATATCGTCATATCCTAGATACTCAAGTTGCTTATTGGTGATTGTAGTGGTCATTATCCAAGCACCCTGAAAAAAGAGAGAAAAAAGATTATTTTCCTCTTGCAAAATAAAGAACTTATGATATGTTATGCACCCGACAGAAACCGCACGGGTGTACGGCAAAGGCTGTCGATCCATGCAATTATCAAGTGACATCTTATTATGAAAGACATGACCAGCGGTTCCCCCGCAAAACTGCTGTTTTTCTTTACGGTCCCCCTTCTGATCGGGAATATATTTCATCAACTGTATGTGATCTCGGATACCTGGATCGTGGGACAGAAACTGGGGAAGGAAGCGTTGGCAGCGATCGGCGGCTCGTCCTCCACGCTGCTGTTCCTGATCTTCGGATTCATCTCCGGCGTGATCGGCGGTCTGACGGCATTGAGTGCCCAGTTTTTCGGGGCAAAAAATTACCGTCGGGTCCGGCAATCCATCGGGACATCGATCATCATTACAGCGGTTCTGGGAGTTATCATCACGGGTCTGACTGTCGGTTTTCTGGATCATGTCCTGCATTTGCTGAACACGCCGGAAGACTCTTTTCAACATGCCAAAGATTATCTGCTTGTTCTGTTCGGCGGAACGTTTATTTCCTTTTTTTTCCTGTATGTTTAGATGATCCTGCGTGCATTGGGAGACAGCCGTATTCCATTATTTTTCAGCATCTTCTTCAATCTGTTGAATATCGGCTTGAACGCCTTCTTTGTCTTCATTCTCAAGCGCGGGATCGGAGGCGTGGCGGAAGCCACGATCATTTCCCAGACGGTCTCCACCATATTATGTGCCATTTATGCGGTGAAACGCTATAAACTTCTGCGGTTGAAATGGTACGACTGGCGTTTCGACTGGCAGTTCTATGTCAAACATCTGAAAATGGGCTTGCCGCTGGGATTCCAGTGTACTGTCACCTCCCTGGGGATGTGTGTCGTACAGTATTATGTCAATGAATTCGGGACCGATGCGGTGGCAGGTGCGTCCGCATCCGGACCGCTTTCCACGATCGCGATCAGCGCGCTGTTTTCCGTCGGGGTCGCGGCTATGACTTATACCGCACAGAATTACGGTGCAAGAGATCTGGACCGGATCCTTCACGGGGTACGGATCATCAACATTGCCGCGATCATTTTCAGTGCTGTCGTAGGGAGCACCATGGCGATCTTTGCGCCGCAACTGATCGAACTCTTTGTGGCTGAATCCACGTCCAAAGCGGTCATTGACTACGGTGCGTTGAGTTTCCGGATCACGGCACCGCTGTTCCCGATCCTTGCCGTTCTGCTCGTATTCCGGAATGTACTCCAGGGACTCGGCGAAGCCAATACTTCCTTTATGTCCGGGATCACAGAAATGATCCTCCGTTCCGTCAGCGTGCCTTTCCTTGCCGCCTGGTTCGGATACGGAGGGACGGTCGCCTGCACGCCTCTGGCGTGGCTCGGTGCTGCGATCCTGTTGTGGTGGAGTTACATCCGCAAGATACGCCAGTTCCGGCGGAAAGGGATCCCTGCTGTCTCTCCGAAGATCATCTCCAAAAACTGACCCTGTGATACTGTGACCGTATTTCCTCTGCTTGAAAAATAAAAAACAGGCAGTATATTAACCGGAAAATCCCGCGCAAACGCAAGATAACGACAGGTAACGTTTTATGAAATGGAAAGCAGCAGTGGAGAAAAACCTGCAATGGTTTTATTCCTCCGGAGTGATGGTCCCCGAAAATGGATTATGGGGTGCCGCTGAACGGTTGGCGGTGATTTATTTGAAGGTGGTGCCAACAGTATTTATACCGGTTGGACCAACGCCCCGATCGCTTTGACCATGCTCTTTGAACATACGAAAAAAAGCATGTTCGGCAATCCGTAAAGACGCGAACGCGCGACATTCACGCGACGCGCCTTTTTAAAAAATGGAGAGATGTGTTAAATCACATCAATCGGGGAGCGTATACGGGTGAACCGGATAACTGGTCAGAAGGTGCCCCAATCTGGAATAACGGCACGCTGCCAGTGATTCTGCCAGATCATTCCGGATCATTTCCGGCAAATCCCCGGCGAAAGCGGCCAACGGAAACCCGTCACGATTCCGAAACTGGCATCATACGTCGTACCGTTCCCAACCGTCATAAAGCGTCTCCGGTCATCCGGATAAGTGACTTTCAACAAATGAGGTCTGCCGGGATGCGCAATGGGGATCCGCCAGCCGAAACGGGAAAGCGGTGTCCCTTCGGCTTCAATATAATTCCCGATCGCCGACCGGACCAGTTCATCTTCTGTGATTTTCACTGATCTTGCGATTTGGCAAATCTTTTATTCAGCGTTGTTTGCGCCGTTGTGACGAAATCGGGCTTCTTTCCCGGAAAAAGAGGAGTTTTTTTATTTTTTTCCTTGTATTCAACGATTTCTGTGGTATATTATATTCTGATTTTTTTTTGGAATGAAATGAAGGAACAGGTATGATGGTTTATCCGTGTGTCCGCATTACAACTGAACCCGGAGAAGGATTCCTTTCCGGCAGATGATTCTGACGGGTGGAGCAGAACGATATGATCATGTCAAATTTCCGGTCAAGAAGCAAGATCATCTGGAGGAAACTCGGATTATTCTCCAACGACAGACGTTATACGCTCTTTTCGACCCACGATATCTTCCGTCTCGTTATCCCCCTGTTTTTTGAACAACTTCTGTTTCTTCTTGTCGGCTGTGCCGATACGCTGATGGTGGCAGGTCTGGGCGAAGCAAGCATTTCCGCGGTGTCGCTGGTCGATATGCTCAATGGCTGTGTGGGCAGTTGTCTTTTTGCATTGTCTACGGGTGGAGCGGTGGTTGTTTCCCAATTTCTGGGGGCGCAGAACCTGACCCGTGCCAAAGAGAGTGCGAAACAACTTTTAACCGTTCTTCTGCTCTGCGGGATCGTTATCAGTGTCAGTCTGGAATTATTTTTACCGGAAGTCGTTCGCCTCATTTACGGGGAACTTGCCCCGGATGTCCATACTGCTGTAATGAGTTATGCCCGGATCACGTTTGCCTCGATCCCGTTTATTGCCATTTACAGCGGATGTTCTGCGCTGTTCCGGTCGATGAACTTCACAAAAATAACGATGAACATCTCCATGATCAGCAACATTATCAATGTGATCGGGAATGCGCTGCTCATTTATTGTTTCCGTATGGGCGTTGCCGGTGCGGCGTATGCGACCCTGCTGGCACGCGCAGTATCCATGCTGATCATTGTCGTCATGCTCACTGACGATGCCAGGCCGGTTTACGTTGATTTCAGGAAAGGGTTCCGTGTGTCATGGAAACTGGTGAAACAAATTCTGTGCATCGGGATCCCCAGCGGAATCGAAAACGGGGTGTTCCAGTTCGGACGCGTGTTTGTACTGGGTTTGATCGCCACCTACGGAACACGGGAGATCGCGGCAAATGCCGTCGCAAATACCGTTGATATGCTCGGCTGTCTCTGCGGAAATGTATTCAGTCTGGCAGTGATCACGGTCATCGGGAAATCCGTCGGTGCGGGGATCGAAGCCCAGATACGGTATTATGTGGTGAAAATGATGAAACTGGCATCTGCCGCCCATATCCTCTGGAATATTCTGCTCTTTGCCCTGACGCCATTCATCCTGCTTTGTTTCAGCAAAATCGATGTGGAAACAAGGCGACTGGCATGGTATCTGATCCTGATCCACAACGGATTGGGAATGATCATGTGGCCCAGCGCATTCATTTTCCCGAACATCCTGCGTTCCATGAACGACGTCAGAAGCACGATGCTGATCTCCGTTTCTTCGATGATTCTTGTCCGGATCGGCGGCAGTTACCTGATCGCCTCCTGGATCCACAGCGGTGTGCTTGCCGTTTGGATCGCCATGATCTTCGACTGGATCATACGGATCACCGGATTCTATTGGCGGTACCGGTCAAATGCCTGGTTGAAACTGGCGCATCTGAAATCGTGATACGCCGGACTATTTTCCCATTTGCTGCAGCAGGAAGCGGATGATCGATGAACTTGACAAAGTCATTCATTTCCTTTGCAGTACGCGGGAAATAACATTCTCCCATATTTTTGGCAGAGGTATTTTCCACACACAGAAACGTACCGTATTTTTTCTGCAACTTCCAGAACCGGTGCAAGAAATTTTTTGTTATACGCAAAATACGCATCCTGATCCATGGGATAACGGTGGACCATCCCGGTGCACCTTTTGAAAGTTATAATCCAGATACCGGAAGCCGGTCCCGGCATAACAACGGACAGCTTCTGCGGGGGAAGAACAATATGCGTACATATCTCCGATCGCAGCGGCTATTTTTATGATATATTCCTTCCTGAATTCACGGATACGTTCATCTGCTCCCTTTTAATATAACGTCAGAAGCCGGATTTGCAAGCGTTTTTCCTCCGGGACAGCCCGTTTTTTATCGGGACGACCAGGGCAAAAGCCAACACGCCCAGCGCGTACAGAAGTGGAGTGAATACGACCGTGCCCACCGCGATCGCTTTCATGTCACGGAAACGCGGATGATAATCATGTTTCGCGTATTCCGCCCGGATCGTTGGCGGCATGTGATCGATATCATGCCATCCATGGGGCGTTTTTGCAAACCGGTCGTAAAGCTCCATGCGGTAATGCCATCCGCTGTAAACGAACGCGATCTGTACCGGCGAAAGGAGCAGCGGGAATATCAGAAGCCAGAGAAAAAACACTTTCTTCGACCGGAAAAGAAAATAAAATCCGCCAAGCATCCATGCCATGTATAAAGGGATCAGGAACCAAAAACGGCACTCATAGATCAAACTGAAAATTTTCAAATCGTCCGGAATGGTCATTGTCTCTCCCAGGTTTTGGTTATTTTGTGTTCCGCTTTTTCGGATGATGAGTAAAAGCGGTCTGTGATGCACCCGTAATATTCCATGCCGTCAAGAATACCGGTGACATCTTCCGCCGGGACGGTATGTTTCCCCATATCCATTACGATTTTGCCGTCTTTCTCATACGGACCGCTCCAGGAATCGATATTTTCATCGGGGACTTGAGCCATATACAAATGGTCGTCCAAGTGCTCCAATCGGAAAGCCTGCTGTTTGACACGATCAACAATATAATCCCAATCTTTATCACGGAACAGGATCCTGCCGTCCTTCAAACGGTAAAGGTTAAAATGCGTTCGACCGCCGTAATTGACAAAAAGCTGCTGATAAGTCGATTCCCGGTCGCGTACAAACCGCAGACGGTAATTGTATTCGGCAAGAAACGGATGGATTGATTGCTGCTCAAACACGAGTCCATCGCCGTTTTCCCGCGGCAGATAAACACAATGCCATTCGTCCTGATGATCGTTGAAATTGAATAATACAGCCAGTGAAATAAAAAAATTCAGGATCGAAACGGCGATAAGCGATGGGAAAAACAGTAAAATCGACGGCAGCGGATTAAACTTCTTTTCTGCACGGTATTTCCGGTTGATCAGAAATCCGGCAAGAATGACCGTCAGCAAGGCACTCCCGAGAATGATCGCAGTTCTTATACCGGAGGAGAGGTTTGCAACATTTGTCAGATGGTATTCACAACGCCAGCGATAAATCCTGTTTATTATTATGTCGACCATAAACAGTACAATGATTCCGAGGGGGACGATTTTCAGAGAAATCAGCCAATTCCCGTTGCGTTTGCGCAGTTTCGGCACAGCCCACGCAATAACAGCAGGCAGAAGAACGATCATTAATGTAATTATATCTTCATACATGATGTTTTCTCTTTCAACTGGTTTTCTTCCTCAAACGTAATATATCATCCACAACAACCGTTTGCAAGTCCTGCAGAAAACTTTTTTTTAACTCTGCACCCCAGTATTCCAGGTATTCCCGGTATTCCCAGTATTCCCAGTATTCCCAGTATTCCCAGTATTCCCAGTATTCCCAGTATTCCCGGTCTTCCCAGTCTTCCCAGTCTTCCCAGTATTCCCAGTATTCCCAGTCTTCCCAGTATTCCCGGTATTCCCAGTATTCCCAGTATTCCCAGTAAAACAAACTAACATATATT
>JAZNVL010000015.1:0-3422 GCA_045592785.1 Victivallales bacterium
ACTACCTTGTGCTATATTAATCATTGAATCACCTGTTGGGTGGTTGGGATTTTGTTTTTTGTGATTAATATAAAATACTATCCCCCAACAGGTTTTTCAAATATTATATCATATAAAACGAAAATTATTCACGTTTTATAGTAAAACTAAAAAAGCAAAGATAAGGAATCAAAATCATGATCTTACCCGCAGATAAAACTCTGGCAGACTATCCCCGTTGGGAGAACGAAGACAACGATACCCCGCGCATCCGGCGAGCCATTGCCGACTGTCCATCCGGCGTATTATATTTTCCTGCCGGGGTTTACGAGATCGCAGAAATGGTGGAAGTCACCAATGCGTGCTCTCTGCTTCTTCACAAGTCCGCAATCCTGCGCGCGGTCCGCGAAATGGATTTCGTTCTCTCCATGGATTGCGTTGTTCATTGGGATAAAAAACTGCAGGCACCCGGAACACCCGAAGATTACAATCTGTTTATACGGGGCGGACAGTTCGATGGGAACGGTCTTGCCTCCTGTCTGTTTGTGACCCGGTATCATCATTTCACCCTGGCGGACACCACTTGTCTCAACGGAAAACATTACGGTCTGAAAGTGGATGGTGATGAAAAATTCGGCTATGAGATCATAGTCAACAACCTCTACTGCAAGACAGTCATCCCCGGTCTTGCGGGGAATGTGGGTGTTTACATCGAGGGCGGTGACAGTCATTATACTGATGTGGTGGTGGTGGATTATACGGTCGGATTCCGTCTGGTCAATCATGCCTGGGCAAACCGTCTGACACGTTGTCATGTCTGGGGCGGACCTGTGCCACCGAAGGCGGAAGGGGAACTGCCTGAAATGTTGGTGGATTCCATTTGTTTCGATATCAATGTGGCGAATAATACCCTGCGGGATTGTTATGCCGATACCGGTAAGACCGGATTCCGTATCAATGCATCTACACAGCTTTTGGGCTGCCATTATTTCAGTAATCCGGGATTCCATCTGGATGACATCACCTGCATCGATCATCTCCGCGGCAGATTGACGGTCTCGGATTCCTGTTTCCACAAAACAGCGGAACATGTAGAGATCTACCGCGGCTCCTGGGAGCAGGTCGTCTGGCACAATAACTTTCTTGATGGTTTCCCGGAAGAAGTTCAGCGCAGATTGAGCTGTGTGGATTCGGATAACTGTCCTTCGCGTCTGGCTTGATGAGCGGACACAGGATCAGGGTAATTCCGATTCCTGATTCAACTGCTTGAAAAAGGCATCCATGAATAATGCCCGTTCACGGGCAAGTTCCCGTCCGGTCTCTGTCAGCATCCGCCCCGGCAGGTTGCGCAGCTTCACCAGGTATTCCCGGTAGGCAGTATCTTCCCGGCTGTATGCCTCCGATGCCACGGCGGTTTCTTCGGAATTATGGAGTCTGGCACCGATCCGCCCGGCAAAATGGAATGCACGGGCGACACCGAACGCACCCAGACTGTCCAGTTTATCCGCATCGTAAACGATCTTCGCTTCCAGTGTGACGGGTACATCATTGCCCCGGTAGCGGTGGGAGCGGACGATATCGGAAACGTGTCGGATGAACGCTTCATCCCGGCAGCCGTATTCCCGGAGGATCTCTGCCGCTTTCCCCGCACCGATGACAGCATGACAGCATTTTCCGCCGGATGCCAGTTCTTCGGGACGGGCGATGTCATGGAGAAGCGCGCCGCACCGGACCGCATCCAAGTCGTCGGGATTTTCTTTTTCTGCGATCCGCAAGGCATTGGCGAGGACCCGGAGGACATGAGAGAAGTCATGACACCCGGGTCCGTGATCCAGTTCGGCTTTTGTCCGTGCGTAAAGGGAATCCCAGAGAGCCGGATCAATTATGCCGTTCATGGGTTTCGAAACTCTTGGGCAATTCCAGATTGAGGTTGTGCCGGTCTTTGGGGATCACCGTAAGCCACTGGGGATTGCCGTAAGCATCGGGTTCCATATCCACGATGGAGTAACGGCGGGCATCTTCTTCCCGGTCGTAACCGATGGTGGTTCCCGGCGGGATCATATTGTGCTTGTCGATGATGGCATTGCGGATCCGGCAGTTTTCCCCCACATCCACGTCATTGAGCAGAATACTGTTATGGACCGTGGCGTAACTGTGGACAAAGACTTCGTTGAAGAGAACGGAGTTCGTTACCGTGGAACCGGAAACGATACAGCCGTCGCAGACCAGAGAGTTGATGGCTTTCCCGATCCGGGGACAACCGTGGCGGTCCACTTCTTCATTATGCACGAATTTTGCAGGCGGCAGACTGAAGTGATAG
This sequence comes from Victivallales bacterium, assembly GCA_045592785.1. Lineage (GTDB taxonomy): Bacteria > Verrucomicrobiota > Lentisphaeria > Victivallales > UBA1829 > RGIG8244. The sequence goes on from JAZNVL010000015.1 coordinate 2,300, forward strand.
TTGTAGATGGGCCATTTTTCGTTGTAAAGATCCAGCTGCGGATGCGTTGCCCGGAGATCCATATTGGCTTCGAAATACGCGCGGAGTGTACCCACATCACGCCAGTACGGCTTTTCGTTGTCCGCCTGACCCGGAATCTTGTTATCGTAGAAGTTGTAAGCATACAGTCTTCCGGTATCCACAAGGGAGGGAATGATGTTCTTGCCGAAGTCGTGACTGCTGGCGGCATCCGCATGGTCGTTGTTCACCAGAGAAACGATGTCCTGCGCGCCGAAAATGTAATTGCCCATGGATGCCAGACACATATCGGGTTGTCCGGGGATGGGCGTGGGATTCTGGGGCTTTTCCTGGAATCCGATGATACGCCAGTTTTCATCTACTTCGATGATCCCGAACTGACTGGCTTCCGCGATGGGTACGGGGATCGCCGCAACCGTGGCAATGGCATCGTTTTCCACATGGAAGTCCACCATCTGACTCACGTCCATACGGTAAATATGGTCGCCGCCGAATACGCAGACCAGGTCCGGACGGAAGTCTTCGATCAGGTGTACGTTCTGGTAAATGGCGTCCGCAGTTCCGCGGTACCAGGTACGGTCTGCCGTCTGCATCTGTGCGGGAACGGGCACGATGAACTGTCCGCGCACCTGTGTGCTGGCGATATTCCAGCCGTTGATGATGTGTTCCATCAAACTTTGGGATTTGAACTGGGTGATAACAAAGATACTGTCGATCCCGCTATTGACGAAGTTACTCAATACAAAGTCGATGATACGGTATTTGCCGCCGAAAGGGACTGCAGGTTTCGCGCGTTGATCGGTCAACGGTGCCAGACGGGTCCCTTCGCCTCCGGCGAGGACCATGGCAAGGATGGATGCTCTCATTGAATGATCTCCTTTCTGAAATTCACGATATTCATGATGCCAATAAGATACCATCAAAACATCATTTTGTCAAGTGAAAAGACATCTTTTTTATAAAGAAAAAAAAGGGGCTGTTGCAAAATGAAGTGCACCCCAAAAGTTGGACACAACTTTTGAGGTGTACTTTTTTATGGAAAAAAAACAAAAAAAACAGCGTCAGTACAGTGTAGAATTCAAACTTTGTGCTATATTAGATAAGC
>JAZNVL010000016.1:0-47325 GCA_045592785.1 Victivallales bacterium
TGGAACGATGGTACGAATGATTATATGCCCTTTATGCGTTATATGCTGGGCATCATTCTCAAATCGTACCGTGAATTTGAAAACAGAGTTAAACATATTGTGACTGGTAAACTCAACAAAACCGATCGCATCAGATTGATATTTGAACAGAAACTTGGCAAAATCAGCAAGTCGGACATTGCCAACACCTGTCCTGATATAAGCATTTCCATGATCGAACGGACTTTGAAAGAGATGCTTGACCAAGGGGAAATCTCCAAAGTCGGCTCCGGAAGAACAACATCGTATGTGAAAAAGTAACATTCCACGTTGGTGATTTCCAATTTATAAATTTATGCATTGCAATATCAAGGTGAATGATGCTGATAAAATGCAATATCTGCCACAGGGAAACCGAACAAACAGTTGTAAAGCAGAAACATTACGCATATAATTTGTTATGTCCGGAGTGCTTGTTTCTTGCCAAACAGCAGAAACAGCCCGCCGGTCCGGAAAAAATGATCCTGCGAATACTCCATGAATATCTCGTAAAACAAAAAGTTGTTTCGGAACAAAAGTTTGTCATTTGGAAATGGATGCCAGATTTCCGGGATAAAAAATGTCCCGATTTTTGGGCAGAATGTATCTCCGGAGATTTTCTTAAAGGTGAATATCAGGTGAGTTATATCTTCAAAGGGAGTGTTGAAACTGCAAAAGAGTTTGCATGTTCTTTGCAGGCAGCTTTTGATGAAGCTCAAGGCAACTCCAATTTGTTTGAATTTGATTCTAAACATTTGGCATTTTCAGTAACGTCTGTTTTTCAAATCGAACGCGATGAAAAAATCCCCGGATTAGTTCAATATTGCTGCGTAGTGAAATTCTGATAAAATGGATTTTTTATTGCGGGTGCGATCGGCCGGGGAATTTTTATATGGGGAATACTTTTACCGGATTTTCGCCGTGTTGCCCTGTTTTTGCAACCTTTCCAACTCCGTTTTTGCAGATTGTATATGACCGTTCCACATAGACCTTTGATTTTAAAGTAAGAGGTGCGAAATTGCGGATTTTATGACCTCTTTCCTCAAAAAAAAAGGTCAGTTAATTACATCTGCTCCCGATATTGAAATAACAGCGGGATAATGAACTGTTGCTGATTTTTTATCCTCCCTGTCGACAGTTCATTCCGTAACCTCCTTCCTGCGCGATAACTTTATGAATGCATAAAGGGAAACATATTTTGCAAATTGTGGATAAATGAAATCATTTTCATTTGATATTTTGAGAAAACATGCTTATATTAAACGCGGAACTATCAAATATGTTCAGGGTATGATATGGAGCGTAAGAAATTAGAACGTATTACAGCAGAAGCCTTTGCAAGACTCGGAAAAGAGAAACAGATTCAGGAATATTCTGAAATCATTTTTAAGTTGACCGGGTTGGTGATCGATTTTATTTCTGCAGAAGGGGAAACGCTCCGGATTTCACATGGTGTGAATTTTAATCCATACTGCAAAATGCTGCGCAGCTGCAAACATGGCGAAGAAGCATGTCACCGGTGTGATATTATCAATGCACGTTCAGCCGCGAATGAGAAATCTCCGATCTGCTATACATGTTATGCAGGGCTTCATGAAATCGTGGTCCCTGTTTATGATGATAACGAAAATTATATCGGCTGTATGACTTCCGGTCAATTTCATCTTTCCGGGGCTCCGGTCCTCACAAAAAAAGATGTCTTTCAACTCGCGGAAAGCTATGGGTTGAACAAGACTGCATTGTATAATGAATACAAAAGATCCAACAGTCTGACCCCGGTTCAAGTCGAAGGGATCATATCCTATCTTAAAATCATTGCAGCACATTTGACGGGGATCCGAGAACATCTGATCTTTATGGATAAGATCAATATGTCAGATAAGATAGAATCGGTAAAACGATATCTGGATGAACATTATGCATCCCCGATGAGCATAGAACAAGTCGCAGAGAAATTTCATATCAGCCCCAGTAATCTCGCCCATAAATTCAAAGATACGGTAAATATCTCTTTTCAGCGGTATATCAAATTCAAACGCCTTCAAAAATCAAAAGAAATGCTGCGGGGAACAAAGCTTTCCATTGCTGAAACCGCATATGCATGCGGTTTCGGTTCCGTTTCCCAATTCAACAGGACGTTCCGTTCTGTTGTCGGTGTTGCCCCCGGTCAATATCGGGCATTATCCAAATAAAGTGCACAAGCAGAAAATGCGCATTATTTAGCAGAGGATGCGTTGTTTTTTTCTTTTTACCGTATTGTTTTTTTCTGTGTTTTGAGTATATTTAGAAAAGGCAGGAATATACAAAAGAATTCAGAAAGGAGATTGCCATGATTCAGATACCGGAAAGCGAATTCCAGGAGCGGATCGTTCGTATTCAGATGGAAATGGAGAAAAAAGGTCTTGATGCAATTGCCGTTTACGGAGATGAGTACCGGAAAGAAAATTTACGGTATGTCAGCAATTTCTGGCCGATTTTTGAACGGGGGATCTGCGTGATCCCAAAATGTGGAGATCCTGTTCTTGCCGGAGCTCCTGAGGGAGAAAAATATGCCAGGGAGATGTCAGTCTGGAAAGATTACTGCAACATCAAAGAATTTGCCTGTGTTTCTGTTCCTGAGGAAATCGATTATCCGCAGGCAAAGTTTGCGACCCTGCGCGAGGTCCTGCTCAATGCCCTCAATGGCGGAAAAAAATTGGGGCTGGTGGGGGTCTATGATATCCCCGCACATATTATGGAGCGGATCCGGATCGCTGTCGGAAATACAGCGATCGAAGATGCCGGTGATATCATCAACCGTCTTCGTCTGATCAAATCTCCGAATGAGATCGTTTGTTTGAAAGAGGCGGGAAGACAGGCTTGTGAAGGTTACAGAAAATTGTTGGAGTATGCGGTTGACGGCAATCCGGAGACGATGGCTGCCGGTGCAGCGGAAGGAGCCGCCAGAATGGCAGGTGCCGAGGATATCAACTTCATGGTGTTCGGTTCCGGGATCCGTACGGAAACAGTCATAGGCCGTGCCACCAACAAGATCATGCGTAACGGGGAAATGGTGATGGCTGCTATGGCAGTCCAGTATCAGGGTTATGTTTCCACTGTTGAATATCCGTTTGTGATCGGGAAAGCAAACGATCGGCAGAAAGATTTTCTGAATGTTCTGTTTGAAGCTGCCAATGTTCAGCAGGATTTTCTGAAAGCGGGGACCATTTCCGGTCAAATGGTCCAGGCTGTCAAAAAAGTATTTGCAAAACATCATATGACAGAGTTTGATTTGTATCCGCCGATGCATGGGATCGGACTGGCAGAAGCGGAATCACCGTATCCGGATGAAAATGCAGACTATCTTTTTGAAAGCGGGATGTGCGTCAACAGTGATATCAGCATCTGGGGACATCCGGCCGGCTCCAACCGGATTGAAGAAGGCTTTGTGATCACAGCGGAAGGACCGGAGTCTGTTACTCCATTGATCCGTGATCTTGTCAGCAAGGGTATCTGAAAAGAAAAATCAGGCGTTGAAAATGAAAGATTTGGTAACTGTCACAGGAACGATCTCTCCGGATCAGTGCGGAATGATCCTGTCTCACGAACATTTCTTTATCGATCTTCAGAACCAGGCATCGGTGGGAGCAGAAACACGCAAGATCTCAAGATCGGACAGAAAAAGACTTCTGTCTGATCCGTACTGCATGAAAGATGATCTTCTGCTGGATTCGTTGGAGCTGGCAGCAGAAGAAGCAGGTTCCCTGTTGAAATGGGGCTGCAATACGGTAATTGATTGCACTCTTTCTGATATCGGACGGGATCCCCGGAAGCTTCGTAAACTTTCGGAATCAACAGGATTGAATATCATCATGGGCTGCGGCTGGTACACGGGAGATACGCATCCACCGGATTTCCTGCAAAAAAATACAGCGGATTTGGCAGAAGAGCTGATCTCTGAGATCAGAAATGGTGTAAATGGTTCCGGGATCTGCCCCGGGATCATCGGAGAGATCGGGACCGGGAAAGAAATTTCCGCCGGAGAATGGAACGCGTTGGAAGCAGCTGCAGAAGCACAGAAGAAAACAGGATTGGCAATTCAGATCCATATTTATCCGTGGTCCCGAAATGGTCTGGCAGTCGTTCAGAAACTGACCTCTCTGGGAGTCCAGCCGGATCGGATCGTGATCTGTCATTCTGATGTTCAATTGAATTGGGACTACATCCGGGAACTTCTTATGTCCGGCGTATTTGTGGAACTGGATAATTTCGGAAAAGAATTTGTTCCGGAAGTCAATGGATTTGCCGGAGGGGATTTTGCAACGGACAGAGAACGGGCAATGCTGGCAGCGAAAATTATTTCCGGGGGGTTCGGAAGCCAACTGCTTCTCACCAATGATATCTGCTTAAAATGCATGCTTTCCCGATATGGCGGAAACGGGTATACTCATATATTCCGGAATATTCTTCCCATGATCTCGGAATATGGCATATCGGAAAACTATTTACGGGATACCGTAATGCGCGAAAACCCGCTGCACATGTTAACAGGAGAAAAAACAGGGGACCCAGGAGTTTTTTCGGATGTGATCATAGAAACAAGGCGATTTCAGAACAGTGATCCCCTTCATTGTGGAGACCTGGATCGGATGCCAAACATGGAGGAACATGCAGAATACAATAACATGTTATGGGATGATGTCAGGTCTTTCCGGCTTGAAAAAAATCAGGAACGAAAATAAACAAGGCTTTTTACCTACTATAATGCAAGAAAACTTGAAAGGAGTTTTACAATGACCAAAATTTCGAAGGAACATCTCTACATCTGGTGTCATAACGCCGGAGTTTACAACCAAATCGACCCGGAACGGCTGGATGACGAATCATTTGCGACCCCGGTGGAAGCGGCAGACTATATGGGGATCGAAAACATCATCATGGTCTGCAGCGGAGGAAAACCGGTCCCGCCCTTTGCCCCGATCCAGGAAGAGTTCAAAAAATACGGAAAAGTGATATGGTCGATCATCGGGGAAGCCGCTTGCGTTTATGACAGCGATGAGGCTTATGTGGATGAAGTCATTTCCCTGCATAAAAACTATTCCAATGTATGCGGCGGGATCATGGATGATTTCTTCAATGAACGTCGTACCAAATTCAATCTTGACGCAATAAAGACAAAGATGCGGGCGGCAAACCTGCCGCTTTGGGTCGTGGTATATGATTATCAGATCGATAACGAAGATGTCCTCCGGAAATTACAGGAATGTGACGTCATCACGTTCTGGACGTGGGATATAAAAAACATCGCTTCAATGGAAAAAAATCTGACAGATCTGCGGAACAGATTCCCGGATAAAAAGATCGTCGCCGGCTGTTATCTCTGGAATTTCGGCGGACGGGTGGTCCCCCAGACGGTCCGGCACATGGAATATCAGTGTAATGCCGCCCTTGATCTGTTGAAGGACGGGACGATCAATGACATCATCATCCTGGGCAGTCCTCTGATCGGGATGAAACTTCCGACAATCGACTGGACCCGCGATTGGATCAAAGAGAACTTTGTTTGAGGAGGCGCTGATCACCCCTGCCGCAGATCGTTGAAAGTTCCAACCAATCACAATGTATCGTAAATCATTACAGAAAGACAGGTAAGTTTCACAGAGTTTTACAAAATAATATTGCGCTGTCGGAAAACGATAGCAAAAAACAAGGAGTCAGTGATATGAAATGCAGATTTACATTGATCGAACTGCTGGTCGTCATTGCCATCATCGCTGTTCTTGCGGGGATGCTTCTGCCCGCATTGAGCAATGCGAAAAGTTATGCCACCAGTGCATCCTGTATCGCCAATCTGAAACAGTTCGGCATGCTCACGCAGGCATATTTATCGGATAACAGAGATCATTTCATGCCGTATCACGGCTGGGATACAAGCGGTACGTCGCCTCACACTGCAATTTTCACAGGCCGGGCGTACCGGTACAGACGGCTGAATGGCGAATATCTGACCATTGAGATCACAACAGCAAATGCCATGGGATACTATACCGGCAGCGCGTTGCATCCGTTGATCATGGGATACGCAAAAGGGGATCACACCATCGGATATTGCCCGGCGGATAAACGTCCGGACCTCCACCCGGCGTATTACTGCGCCATACAATCCTATGGATATTTCGCCACAAAACTCGGACTTACTTCCGGGGCACTCACAATGAAAAACCTGGTCCATCCGTCGGAACAATTTCTGTTTGGAGAGAATTCCCATGTCGGCAATGCCGGTGCGCTTCATACCGTGATCACGTCACCTTCTGCTTCCGGATGGCAATATTTCCACAATCCGCTGCAGCCGCGTCATAAGCCACACGGAGATATCTACAGTTTTGTATATACGGATGGTCACACGGAAACCATTCGCTTCAGCCGGGTATTGACCATGGACTCCAGTTTTAACAGTCAAACAAGAAAATAATATATGGAGTAACAGCAACGAAACAATTTGATCTTCTCCCGAAAAACAACCGCTGTTTCACATTGATCGAACTGCTGGTGATTCGTAATAAACATCTATGCTTATCTGAAAATAAAAATAACACCTCCTTACGCCCGGACGGGCGCACTTCACGCTTGCTGAAAGCAAGCTCTTCACACCTTCACGCGCCGAAGGCGTTCTTCACTCGACCAGCGTTCGATCTGAGTAAAAAACCTCTTCTTCATCTTTCATCCACCTTTTTTGATTTGATCAAATCCACTAAACAATTATAACTTCTCAATCCCTCACCTGCACCCCTGATCTCCAGGATCATCGGGGTGTCAGCCGGAAAAAAACCACCACTGCGGGCCATAAAAAGCCCGCTCAAACTGATCAGTTTATCATACAGGCCGGTCAAAGGCCCGTGATTATCAAAATTACCGTCCGGCAGCTGCCGCACCTGATGCAGATGAAATGCGTTGATGGGCAAATCATTGCTGCAGTAATAGTCGCTGATATTGTCCGTCTGGGAATAAGGTGCATTGTTCCGGGCATGGCCGATATCCAGATGAAATCCGATCAAACCGGTATCAAACTCTTTCCGTAACGTATTGACCCAATCGGCACATTCTGCAATGGTACAGCCGAAGTGACGGATATTTTCGTCTGCTTCACCCTTTTGCGTGTGAAGGTTTTCAATGCCGATCTGAACATTGTTCTCCAGCAAAGCGCCGCAAATGCGTTTGAATTCCGTGATAAGCGCCGTCTTTTTCACCGGATATTCCACAGGAGTCACATTGGGCACATGAAGCGTCACCCGGTCAGCACCAATACGCAAGGCCAGGGCAGCTGCATATTCAAGATCCGAATTTTTTTCTGCAGCAGCATTCAGTTCCGGCAGGTGCAGCGACAGCATCCGCCCCCCCGCCTGACGCCAGTTTTTGAGCGCCTGATAAAAATCTTCGCTTTCATTGTCCACTGCACTGGAACGCAGTTCGAAAACCTGTATTCCCAGCTCCGCAGCAGCCTGCAAGTACTCCACTGGCCAGCTCATCCCGGAAATCCCCAGATTGTCCAGAAAACTCTGCCGCATCTTTGGACTCCACTCGCCGGGATCGACTCCGCACATCAAAACATCGCTTCTCGTCCACTGCCCGTCTGCAAGCCGCTCAAAAACGGCAAACATCGGTACACCGCCGGAAGCTTTGTCCGGGTCAAGCCCCCGCAGTGTCCGTGTCCCGTCATCGTGGGTATGCCCGGCAATGACTTCTGTTACGGCACGACGTTTTTCGGCATCAGCGAGCACCGCCTGCGCCGTTGGGCTCCATCCTTCCGGCGGACAGTGCGTCGCCAGCAGACAGCCTCTATCTTCCGGTTGAGCCGCCAGTTTCGCCAGTTCTGCCGTATCAGGTTCGCCCCGGGAACTGTCCAGCAAAAGTACCGGGATATCTTCCGGCGGAAGGATGGTCAAAGCCTCCGCACCGGCTGAACTCCGGCGCAATTCCGCATTGCCGGGAGTGGAATAAAACGGTATTGGCATCTCCTGTAATTTTGTCAGCAGCCGCGCCGTCTGTCCGGCAGTACCTGCGGCGGTCATATCGCCGATACATACTGCTGCGTCTGCTCCCGTTTCCGGAGCAGTCCTGACGGCCCAGTCCAGCACCGTATTTTTTACCGAAGTCAAGCTGTCAGTGAGATGCAAATCTGCAAAAATCACCACTTTCATATTGTAAACACATCTCCATCAGAGGCAAGCGTACAAGGATACGGGAGCATTTTTGTCAAACGCTTACATTCTTTCCGTCCATTTTCAGCGAGTCCCTCATTTTCTACATGATCAAATACCAGATATTTATAATTCAGTCGTTTGAACAGCTCCAACTGCGCAGCCAAATCAAAGTGAGTCAATTTGCATAACGCAAGATCCGTCGCCGCTCCGATAAGTTGTCGATTCTTCAGCAAAATCCAAATATACTATTTGCGGTAATTTACCATTTGCAATGATCTGCTGTTCCATAGGTTCCTCCTGATGTTGAAAATATACACTGTCACTTAATGTATCATACTCCATCTCAAAATACAAGCATTTTAATAATTTTTTTTGAAGAATAAATAACCGGTCATTTCTCCGTAGTGATTTCCGTGTACTATGCAGAGCGAAATAACTACTACTTTTTTGAGGAAGAAGGTCGCCAAACGGCATTTATGCAGTTGATTTTTTCTCTGGCAAGAGAGATTTTAACTCTCTCCGGAGAAGGTCGAGGGTCGGAATGTCATCTACCACCCCATTTTTTTTGCCCGAATTCCGGGCAAAAAAATCAAGGCGGTTTGCCGCCGTTTAAGCGAAGCGCAGTTAAAAAGAAACACCATCCTTACTCCCGTCAGGGAGCAAACTTCACGGGCAGCGTAGCTGACCTCTTCACAAGCGAAGCGTCTTCACAAGCAAGTCGGAACGGTGTTTTAGTGAAGAGCGGCTTCGCCGCGTGAAGATGTGAAGTTGAGCCTGACGGCTCAGTGAAGTGAAGACTTGCGTCTTCGTGTTTTTTTTGCCTTTTCAAGGCAAAAAAAATGGGGTGGTAGACCGGACTTGAACCGGCGACCTCCTGGGCCACAACCAGGCGCTCTAACCAACTGAGCTACAACCACCATGTTTTGCATGTTCTGTAATATAACCGTTGAAATGGAAAATGCAAGTGTGAAAAATATATTTTTTCGTTTTTTTCTGCATTTTCCGAAATGGAAGAGGGTGTTTTATATGTTTTTTCTTCATTTTTAAGAGGGAATGAAGTCACTTTCGCTTGAAACGTTCCGAAAGAGGAGTATATTACCGTGATGCAGAAGTCGTATCATTCACTTCAAACGTAAGGAAAGAAAACATGGATAAGAAAAAATTGCTCCGTCTGCTGGCGGAAAACGGACGGAAATCAGAAGCAGAAATCGCTGAACAGCTGGGAGCACCAGCCGCCACCGTAGCCGAAGCAATCCGTAAACTGGAAGATGATAAAGTGATCATCGGGTATCGTGCGGTATTCGATGAAAGTCAGTTGCCGGAATATGCGGTGAAGGCCATCATCGAAGTGAAGACCCGTCCGGAACGGGAAGGCGGCTTTGACAAGATCGCGAAGCGTTTGAGCAAATTTCCGCAGGTTTCCAGTCTGTATTTGATGTCCGGGGGCTTTGATCTTCTGGTGGAAGTACAGGGGAAGAATCTTCAGGAAGTGGCGACATTTGTTTCCCGTAAACTGGCGACACAGGATGGAGTGCTTTCCACAGCGACACATTTTCTGCTGAAAAAGTATAAAGAATCCGGAAAACTGATGCAGGAGGAAGAGGGCAATGAGCGTCTCAACATCACGCTGTAAGAAGCAGAGCGCGGCGAAACCCGGACGCATTGCGCCTCATATCCAGGAACTGCCCAAAAGCGGGATCCGCGCGTTTTTTGATCTGGTGAACAATATGAAGGACGTGGTTTCCCTGGGTGTGGGGGAACCGGATTTTGTGACCCCGTGGACGATCCGGGAATCGGCGTTGTATTCACTGGAACGCGGTCACACCTGTTACACCTCGAATCTGGGTTCGCTTTCTCTGCGGAAAGCGGTATGCAAGTATCTGGAATCGGATTTTGGTGTTGAATACAGTCCGGACAACGAATGTCTGATTACGGTGGGCGTGAGTGAGGCATTGGATCTGGCGATCCGTGCGTTGCTTTCACCGGGCGATGAGATCGTATATCACGAACCGTGTTATGTGTCTTATCCGGCAGAGATCCGGATGGCGCACGGGGTACCGGTTCCCATTGAGACGTATGCGAAGAATGAGTTTGCGCTTGATCCTGCGGATCTGGAGAAGGCGATCACGCCCCGCACGAAAGCGATCCTGTTGAATTTCCCGTGCAATCCGACGGGTGCGACACTGAACATGAAGCAGACGGAAGCGATCGCGGAGATCGCACGCAAGCATGATCTTGTGGTGTTGTCCGACCACATTTATTCGGAACTGACGTATGGTCCGATGACACCCTCCATTGCCACACTTCCGGGGATGAAGGAACGGACGGTATTTCTGCATGGCTTCTCGAAAGCGTTTGCGATGACGGGTATGCGTGTAGGATTTGCGTGCGGACCTGCGGACATCATTGATGCGATGATGAAGATCCATCAGTATTCCATGTTGTGTGCGCCTGTGACGTCGCAGGATGCGGCGGAGGAAGCGTTGCTTTCTGCGCACAATGATATGGTGCGGATGCGCGAAGAATACCGTACGCGTCGTGATATGGTGGTCAAACGGATGAACGAACTCGGGCTGAAATGTCTTCTGCCGAAGGGATCGTTCTATGTATTTCCGGACATCCGGAGTACGGGTTTGAGTTCCCGTGACTTTGCGATGCGTTTACTGGATGAACAGAAAGTGGCGGTGGTTCCGGGTACGGCGTTCGGCGATTGCGGCGAAGGTTATATCCGTTGTTCCTACGCGAGTTCCATGGAGAAACTTCACATTGCGCTTGACCGGATGGAAGTCTTTCTGAATGGCTTGAAAAAGAAACCGAAACGGGCTAAAAAATAACACCGGAGACAGAAACATGCAGAATGAAATACGTTTTCAAAGGCTGGGCGGCTCCTGTCAGCTGCTGCTGGAAGATACGTCAGACTTGCGTCATGTAACGGAACTGAACGATGCACACTGGATCATGACCAGCGTGCGTACGGATTCCATTCTGTGTGACAAGGATTTTCTGCATTTTCTGGACAGTGACGGGAACGGCAGGATCCGCGTGGATGAGGTGAAGGAAGCGATCCGCTGGATGCTTCGTTTGTTTATCACGCCGGAACACATCATGGATGGTTCCGATGAATTGGCGTTATCCTCCATCAGCGAACAGAATCCGGAAGGACGTGATATTTGCCGTACGGTCCGGATCGCACTGGCGAACCTGGGACAGCCGGAATCGTCTGTCATCACGTTATCCCAGATCTGCGACCAGAAGAAGATCATTTCCGATGCGTTGCAGAACGGGGACGGGATCATTCCGCCGGAACAGGTGCGGAACGAAGCGGCTGCGGATTGCATCCGTCTGATCATGCGTACGGTTGGCAAACAGGCGGACCTGTGCGGGATGGAAGGTGTCAGTGACGAACAGGTGAATGTGTTTGAGAAGAAACTTGCGGATCGTCTTTCCTGGTTGGAAGATGAGGCAAAGCAGAAAGAAGCGTTGTATGTTTTCGGTGAGAAAACGGCTGCGATCTATGACAAGCTCACAGCGGTACGGGAAAAGCTGGATGAATTCTTCCGCAGCTGCGAGGCGTTGAAACTTTCCGGCATGATCGGTGATACCCGTGTGGCGGTCCGCAACACCCTTGACCCGATGGATGCGAAATCCGTGGAGGAATTTCTGGAAAAATCTCCGGTCGCCCCGGTGAATCCGGAAGGCCGGCTGGCACTGGAACAGATCCATCATCCTCTCTGGCGGGAAAAAGTGCATGGGTTCTTTGCGCTGCTGCCGGAGGTGCCGGGTGACGGGATCACAGCGGATTTTTATGCAGAGATCAAGCAGCGGCTTGCGGCGTACGGGAACTGGATCAGCCGGAAACCGGAAACGGGTTTGGAAGGAACGGACCCGGCGCAGCTGCGCATGATACAGAACGATGGTATCCTGACTTACATCCGTGACCTGATCGTCCGTGACAAATCGGTGAAGACGAATCTGGATCAATGTGATTCGGTGCGGAAACTGATCCTGTTCCAGAAATACATGCTGGAATTTTTGAATAACTTTGTGACACTGGACCGAATATTCGACCACACCATGCCCTCCATGATCCAGGCGGGACATCTGGTGATGGACGGGCGCATTTTCACGCTCTGCACCACAGTTCATAACGTTGCGGAACACAAAAAGATCGTGACAAACAGCAATATCTGTGTGATGTATCTGGATGCGGTGACGGGACAGGGCGCGAAAGAAAAGAAGATGAAGATCGCGGTCGCCGTGACCAGCGGTCACATACGCCATTTGTTTGTTGGCAAGAGCGGGATCTTCTATACGGTGGACGGCGAACTGTGGGATGCCAAAGTGTGTGATTTCATCCAGCAGCCGGTCTCCATTCCGGAAGCGATCAAGATGCCGTTCTACAAGTTTGCAGACTTCATACAGAAGCAGGCGGACAAGTTTTTCAGTGCCCGGAGCAAGCAGTATGAAGACACGATCGCAAAAGATATTCAGGCGAATGCAAAACTGCCCACCACGCCCCCTGCCCCTGCGGCGGCACCGGCACCTGCACAGCAGACACCGGCGGTCAGCGGATCCATGGTATTGATGGGCGGCGGAGTCGGGATCGCGGCGATCGGGAGTGCGTTTGCTTTCATGGCGAAAAGCATCCAGGGTGTATCGGTGGGAGCGATCCTTGCGGTATTCTTCGGGATCCTGTTGATTTTCGGCGGACCGATCATCACGCTTTCGCTGATGAAATTATTCCGTCGGAACCTGGCGATCTTCCTGGAAGCCAACGGAAATGCGTTGAACGGGCAGATGCGGTTATCCCTGCGGATGGGCAGATTCTTCACGTTCAAGCCCTCTTTACCGAAACACTCACTGATCTTTGCGCGATATCTGATGTTCACCCGTGAAAGCGTGAGCGCGGATGTCTCCCTGAAACGGCGCAAGATCGTATTATATGTATTATTGATAATAATGCTGCTGGAATGTTTGGCATTGCTCTGGCTGTATCGCGCCAGTCTGCTGGAATACTGGCAGAAAATGTTCTGAACTGCGGAGAAGAAAACCCTATGAACATAAGTATGATCCGGAATTTTTCCATTATCGCCCACATTGACCATGGGAAATCCACCCTTGCCGACCGTATGCTGGAAGCAACCAACACAGTCCAGGCGCGGGAAATGGTACACGATCAGTTATTGGACGCCATGGACCTGGAACAGGAACGCGGGATCACCATCAAATCCCACCCGGTACGCATGTCATTCTCTGCAAAGGACGGCAAGGAATACGAATTGAATCTGATCGACACTCCCGGACACGTTGACTTTGCCTATGAAGTCAGCCGTGCGCTTTCCTCCTGCGAAGGAGCCGTGTTGGTGATCGATGCGACACAGGGTGTTCAGGCGCAGACTGTTGCGAACGTGAATCTCGCCATGCGGCATGATTTGAAGATCATCCCCGTGATCAACAAGATCGACCTTCCGGCGGCGAACCTGCCGTTGTGTTACGAACAGATGGAAGAGATCCTGGCGATCCCCCGGGAGGAAGCACTGGCTGTCTCCGCGAAAACCGGGGAAGGTGTTCCGGAGCTTCTGGAAGCCATTGTGGAACGTGTTCCTCCGCCGAAAACGAAACAGGGCGATCATGCGGCGGCACTGGTCTTTGACTCACTGTACGACCCGTACCGGGGCGTGGTGGTCTATGTCCGCATGTTCTCCGGGGCGTTGAAACGCGGGGACCGGCTCCGTCTGATGAGCAACCGGTTGGAAAGTGAAATCAAGGAAGTGGGCGTATTCAAACCGGAAATGAAGGCATGCGAGAGTTTGACATCCGGGTCTGTGGGCTATCTCATTCCCAACATCAAATCGCCTTCGGATGCCCGGATCGGGGATACGATCACGGAAACCAAAAATCCGTGTCCGGAACCGCTGCCCGGGTTTCAGGAGATCAAGCCCATGGTGTTCAGCGGGATCTATCCCATTGACACGGCGGACTACGAACAGCTGAAATTTTCCATGGCGAAACTGCAGTTGAACGATGCGGCGTTCATGTATCAGGCGGAAACAAGTGCCGCGCTGGGCTTCGGATTCCGTTGCGGATTCCTGGGACTGCTCCACATGGAGATCATTCAGGAACGTCTGCGGCGGGAATACAATATGGACATCATCGCCACCTATCCCAGTGTGATCTATCATGTGTATATGAAGAACGGGGAACTGAAACTGGTGGATAACCCGGTACATCTTCCGGACCCCTCGGAGATCGACCGGATCGAAGAACCCATGATCTCCGCCCGGATCATGTCGCCCTCCTGTTACATCGGAGACATCATGAATCTGGTGATGAGCAAGCGGGGTCTCTGCACGAATACGGAAAGTCTGGATGCGGAACACGTCATCATCACGGCGCGGCTGCCCATGCACGAGATCCTGATCGACTTCCATGACCGGCTGAAATCCATCACCCGCGGATACGGCAGTATGGATTACGAACCGGCGGGCTATCAGGCGGAAAAACTGGTGAAGCTGGATATCCTGGTCAATGGCGACCCGGTGGATGCCTTTGCCAGTATCGTACATACGGATCATGCCTATTCCCGGGGACGTATTCTTGCGGAACGGCTGGCGGGCGTGATCCCGCAACAGATGTTCCAGATCGCGATCCAGGCGGCGGTGGGCGGAAAAGTCATTGCCCGCGAAACGGTCCGCCAGTTACGGAAGAACGTGCTTGCGAAATGCTATGGCGGTGACATCACGCGTAAACGTAAACTTTTGGAAAAACAGAAAGAAGGGAAGAAGCGCATGAAGCAGATCGGACAGGTCAATATTCCGCAGGAAGCGTTCATCGCGGTTCTCAAAAATCAGGATGAGTAACATGATCACGGACTTCTTCCGGAACCGGAAACTCCGGAAACGGCATAAAGAACTGCGCAATACGGTGCGCGAGATTTTGGCGGCGGATGACGATATTCTTTCCGCCACCGAAAAGGAACAGTATCAGGCACTGCAATCGGAGATCCGGGAAACCGGGAAGACCGATGCCCGCCAGATCGGGATACTGGAAAAGAAGCTCTCTGTTCTTTACGACAAGAAGGAATTCCGTTATGTCATGCGGGGCTTTCTGGACGTGCTCGCGGTCGCGCTGGCTGTTGCCTTCGGGATCCGCGGACTCTTTCTGCAGCCATTCAAGATCCCCACAAGCAGTATGCAGCCCACACTCTTCGGGATCCATTACATCGACGAAAAGGAATCGGAAGAACATACCGGTGCCGTTACAAAACTGTTCCGTCCCTACGGTGCTTCCCGGGCACAGATCATTGCGCAGGAGAACGGGGAATACCGGGAAGGTTCCTTCACATTCAGCCGGAGCGTGGCGGAACTGCTCATGATCCTGTTTGCGCCGTCGGAATGTTATCTGGCGGCGAGCAAAGTTCTGCAGGGCAACGAATGGTATATTCTGCCGGGCCATGATGTCGCTTCCAACATCTACCGTTACCTTGACCATAATCCGGAAAAACGCACTTTCAAACAGGGCGAAACGGTATTTGACGGCTGGCTGGGATCCGGAGACCATTTGTTTGTGGACCGGGTATCGCTGCATTTCAAGCCGTTGGAACGGGGGGAAGTCTTTATTTTCAATACGGAAACATTGCGTACGCTCCATGACGGACGGAGTCTTCCGGGATATTATTACATCAAACGGATCGCCGGGATCGGGGGCGACACATTGAAGATCAGGGATAACATCCTGTATATCCGTCCCAAAGGCGACACCGAATTTCATCGTGCCGACGAACTCTCACCGAAAATGAAAAAACTCTATTCCTTCCGCGGCGGTTATCAGGGACATGCTCCGCTGGGGTTGCTGAAGGACGGCGTCGAGTTCACTGTGCCGGAAAATTGTTATTTTGCCATGGGTGACAACACAATGAACAGTCTGGACAGCCGTATGTGGAACGTGGTTCCGCACCGGAATATCATCGGACGTCCGTTGAATATTTTCTGGCCTGTTTCCCGCCGCTGGGGTTTCGTGGACCGATTGGAACCGCTGGATGTTCCCACGGTCTATCCGGAGAAGAGTACGCAGCCGACAGCGATGCGATTGCAGTAAAACAGCGACTTTTTCTGTATTTTTCCACAGGATAACGGGTTTCCGGACTTGCTTTTTTCTTTTTCTGTGGCATATTTCCGTGTAATACTTATCATTTAATACAGAAAGGTCCGGTCGATATGAATATTCTCTGGGTTACAAGCGAAGCAGTTCCGTTCGCCAAAACGGGCGGTCTCGCCGATGTTTCAGGTGCGTTGCCGGAGGCTTTGGCTGCCCGCGGACATAATGTCACGGTCTTCATGCCTTATTATCCCCAGCAGATGGGAAAACTGCAAATCTCATTCGACCAGAACTATGACATGTTCGGTGTCCCCCTTTACGGCAGAACGGAATGGTGCGGACTCCATGTCTACCGGAAATCCAAAAATCTCACCTTCTACTTCCTGGAATATCAGAACTTCTATGACAGACCCAGATTGTATGACTGGTGTTCGAAGGAATACGATGACAACGCAGAACGGTTCACCCTGCTCTCCCGGGGCGCAATGGAAGCCGCCGTTCATTTCCGTTTGAATCCGGATATCATCCATGCCAACGACTGGCACAGTGCCCTCTGCTGTGTGTATCTGCGGAGCAGTTTGTACGGCGGACTTTATGATTTCCGCAATACCCGGTCCATTCTGACCATCCACAATATCGGTTATCAGGGGATCTTCCCGAAAGAAAAACTGTATGCCACCGGGCTGGGCTGGGAATATTTCAATTATACCTGCCTGGAATTCCATGACAGACTCAATCTGCTCAAAGGCGGGATCATGACCGCCGATATGGTCAACACCGTCAGCCCCACTTATGCCAGAGAGATCCTCTCCCCCGATTACAGTTTCGGACTGGATCCCTCGCTCCAATGCCGGGAACAGGCGGGACGTCTCCGGGGCATCATCAACGGGATCGATGTGACGGAATGGGATCCGGCGAAGGATCCTCTGCTTCCGGAAGGGTGTACCTTCACCCCGGAAACGATGGCTGGCAAAGCAAAATGCCGTTCGCTGATCCGGAAAGAATTCGGACTCCCGGATAAACCGGAGATCCCGCTCTTCGCCTCCATCTCCCGTCTTGCCTGGCAGAAAGGGCTTGATGTGTTTGCCGGCTCACTGGAAACACTGCTTTCCCAGGATGATTTCCAGTTCATTCTGTTCGGATCCGGGGAAAAATCTCTGGAAGATGCGTTCCATTATTACGCACAGAAATACCCCGAAAAATTCGCATTCTACGCCGGGTATGCCCCCGACAGACTCTCTCATCTGCTGGAGGCGGGCGCGGACTTCTTCATTATGCCGTCGCGGTACGAACCCTGCGGACTCAATCAGATGTATTCCATGCGGTTCGGTACACTGCCCATCGTCCGGGCGACCGGCGGACTGGCGGATACCGTGATCAACTGCGGCAAAGAAGGAGCCACCGGATTTGTATTTGATGAGCTGTACCCGCAGGCATTGATCAACACGATCCGCTGGGCGGCTTCGATCCGTCAGGATAAACCGGAATCGTTCCGCAAGATCCGGCACAATGCAATGACCCGCGATTTCTCCTGGAATCGCACCGCGGAAGAATACGAACGGATGTACGAAGATGCTCATCAATGAATTTGATTACGATCTGCCGGAAGATTTGATCGCACAGGAACCGCTGGCAAAACGCGATGATTCCCGTATGCTCATCCTGGATCCGGCGCAGCCGGAAGCCGGATACCCCATCCGGACCTTCTCCGCTCTTCCCGAATATCTGGAACCCGGGGATGCCATCGTGTTCAATGATACGAAAGTCATTCCGGCACGTCTTTTCGCACGGAAAGAGACCGGCGCGAAGATCGAGATCCTGCTGCTTTCCCCCATCACCGATGATCGCTGGAAAGTCTTCATGCGGAATGCAAAACGGGTCACGCCCGGTGCCGCACTCCGGATCATGCAGGGCGAAGAACTCTCCCCCTGGGAAGTCACGCTCATCAGCAAAGATCCCGAAGGATCCTGTACCATCGAATTCAAAAGCGGCGAACGGGAAACCATTCTGGCGCAATGCGGACATCTCCCTCTCCCGCCCTATATCCGTCGCAGTGATACCCCCATGGATTCCGAACGGTATCAAACCGTTTATGCCCATACCCCCGGGGCGGTCGCCGCACCCACCGCCGGACTGCATTTCACGCCGGATGTCATTGCCGCACTGGAAGCGAAAGGCGTGCATGTCGCCCGGCTGACTCTGCATGTGGGTGCAGGGACCTTCAAACCGGTGGAAGCGGAACGGGTGGAAGATCATGTGATGCACGCGGAAACGTATGTCTTCACCCGGGAAACGGCGGATCTGCTCAATCAGGTCCGGAAAAACGGAAAACGGATCCTGGCTGTCGGAACGACCTCCCTGCGGACTCTGGAAAGCTGTGTCTCGGATGACGGTGTTTTTCACCCCGGGACCGGTGACACCTCGATTTACATCTATCCGCCGTACCGGATCAAGTCCGCAGACATGCTGCTGACGAACTTCCATTTACCGAAGAGTACATTGCTCATGCTGGTTTCCGCTTTCGCCGGGATGGAACCGATCCGCGCTGCGTATCAGACAGCGATTGGAGCGCGGATGCGTTTTTTCAGTTACGGCGACTGCATGTTGATACAGAACAAAATATAAGAAACAGGAGAAATATTTATGACAAATGATGAGATCAAAGCATTCATCGCTGAACAGGTTGCGGCGGGTGTCTCCCTCTCGAAGATCCAGGATGCACTCAATGAAAAAGGCGCGAAAATGACCTTCATGGAACTGCGCCTGCTGGCTTCCGAAATCGAAATGGATGTCTTCCGCAAACAGGAAGAAGCCAAGGCCGCCGAACTGGCAAAAAAGAATCCGCCCCCGCCCCCGAAAGAAGAACCGGCAGATACTCCCGAATCTCTTCCGGAAGACGAAGTCCCGCAAGCCGCTCCGCCTGCCGGTGACGAAGCCGATGACGAAAAACTGGCTCCCCGCGGCAAAACAGTGGTGCAGCTGACTCCCATCCAGCGGCCCGGTTATTATGCCACCGGTACCGTGGAATTCGGGTCCGGCGCATCCGGCGAATGGCTGTTGGATCAGACGGGCAGATTGATGTTCGATAATCTGACCGGCGAGCCGGATAAGCGCGATGTTATGGAGTTTCAGGTGGAATTACGGAAACTTTTCGGCGCATAAGCTGCATTTTTCGCAAAAGTTTTACAAAAATAAATTGCATATTTCATAAATGCCATTATATTACCAGGATAAGAAAGTGTTTTAACAATCCGGTAATCGAAAGGAATTGACAAATGGATATTCAGGTCAAAGGCGACTTGATGGAAAAAATTGTTTCTCTCTGCAAACGCAGAGGGTTTGTGTTTCAGAGCTCTGAAATTTACGGCGGCTTCAACGGATTCTGGGATTACGGTCCCTATGGCGCAGCACTCAAAAAAGCCGTAGAAGCTCTCTGGTGGAACGAAATGGTGGAAAAACGCAACAACGTTGCCGGTCTCGATTCCACCATCATTTGTCATCCCAAAGTCTGGAAAGCCTCCGGTCACGTCGATCGGTTCGGCGATATCATGTGCGACTGCAAAGACTGCAAGACACGTCACCGTGTGGACCAGATGGAAGATCCCAGTGTCTGCTCACACTGCGGTTCCAGAAACCTGACCCCGCCCCGGGAATTCAATCTGATGATGAAGACCTATGTGGGTCCCGTGCTGGATGAAGAACATATCGCTTATCTGCGTGCAGAAAGCTGTCAGCCCATCTTCCTGGACTTCAATCTGATCCGTATTGCGACCCGCCAGCAGCTCCCCTTCGGGATCGCCCAGATCGGGAAAGCATTCCGTAACGAGATCACACCCCGTATGTTCACATTCCGTTCCCGCGAATTCACCCAGATGGAAATGGAATTCTTCTGCTCCGATGACGATGCCATGGAATGGTACGAATTCTGGCGCATGGAACGGTATAACTTCTATCGCAACTGTCTTGGTTTCACAGAAGATGAGATCCAGTTCCATCCCCACGACAAACTGGCGCACTACGCCAAGGCAGCCGTGGATATCGAATTCAATTTCCCCTTCGGCTGGGGCGAACTGGAAGGGATCCATCACCGCGGGACCTGGGACCTCTCCCAGCATCAGGAATTCTCCGAAAACGACCTCTCTTATCTGGATCAGGCAACAGGAAAACGGTTCATCCCCACCGTGGTGGAAACTTCTGTGGGTCTCGACCGTATGCTCCTGGCGATCCTCTGTCACGCCTATCGCGAAGACAAGGCTCCCACGCAGAAAGAAGGGATGGACGAAGATATCCGTATCGTTCTCGGATTCCCCGCACGGATCGCCCCCGTTCAGGTCGCTGTCCTGCCCCTCTCCAAGAAACTCAACGAACGCGCCGGCGAATTGCAGGATAAACTCCGTCACTTCTACCGGACCGAGTTCGACGTCACCGGCAATATCGGCAAACGCTACCGCCGTCAGGATGAAATCGGTACGCCGTTCTGCGTGACCGTGGACTTCGATACGGAAAATGACAACGCCGTGACCGTCCGCGAACGCGACACCATGGCACAGGAACGCGTTTCCATCGATAACCTGAAGTCCTATCTGGACAGCAAAATCTACGGTTGGTAAGGTGTTATGATAAAAAGACTTGCATTTCTCTTTGTTTCAGCAGGAGCACTCATGCTTTCAACAGCATGTGCTTCCGTATACAAAGACGATGCAAGCCGCAGCGCATTCCGCAACATCGATGCACTGAACACCAACAGGGATAACGTCTCCGCCAGATTCGTCTGGAACGTAACGGAGAACGGGCAATCCGGCAAAACGCTTACCGGGATCGTGAAAAAAGACGGCAGACTCCGTTTTGACTGTGTCGACAACAAGACAAAGAAGAACGTGTATTCCATCATCAGTGATCCGGGAAAATCATGGAATATCCGGAAAGACAAAGCGGCAGAAGAGATCGCCCCGGACTCCCTCATGCTGCATCATGCCATCTGGTTCCGTCCCCTTTCCGATGGATTGGAACAGGTCTCTCTGCGGGAAACAAAAGACAGCCGTCAGGTGTTCGATCTCACACTGAAAGACAGTTATGGCGGCGGAAGCATGATATTGGAAACGCAGGAACTTGCACAGCGCAATATCATCAGCAGACTTACGATCGACCGGAGCACTTCTTTCTGCAAAGACAGTGTGATCCTGGAAGATTTTACAGACCGTTTCGGGATGCGTATTCCCGAAAAAATGACCGTGGAATTCGGAGTACGCAAGACGATATTTACCTTGAAGTCTTTTGAGACCAATGTCAATGTATCCGATGATCTTTTTCGTTTAGACAAAATGTAAGAAGAAATAATATAAAACAGGAATGGAGATGAAGATGAAAAACGTAATGCGAATCGCTTTATCCGGACTTTTTGCATGTGCCGCTGCCGGGTGTGCTGTATCAATGTCATACCCGACTTACCCCCTCGAAGAAGATCCGGGGCCGGACCCCAGAGAGGCGGACAAAGCAAGAATCGACCAATACATCAGCAATTATGTGCAACCGGAACTGGAAATCCCCACGGTTTACGCTCCCGAATGGAAAGGTGATGATATTTACGATAAAACAGCAGCAGTCGTAAAGGAAAAGTATCAGGCGATCCCTGTTCTGGCGCAATCTGCAAAACTGAAATCGCTGAACCTGGTTTATAAATCTGACAAGAACAAGACATTTACCCTTGATTTGGTAAAAGAAAGTTCCAAAGTGGCGATCCTTTGCCGCGATGAAGCAAAAAAAGCGGATACGTTCAAACTGGAAGCCGAACTGCCGGAAATCAAAGTCATGCCCAAATCCATCCCCGCCAACATGGAAGACACCATCAGCCGGGAACTTGCCATGATCCAGGCGTTCTTTATGGATTCCACAAAAATGCCGAAAAGCGTTTCCTTTGACATCGTCAAGATGCCCGATACGACAACAAAACAGATCATCCCCGAAACAAAAGAATTCTTTGTCGATGAACGGTTCTGCACCAAAGCAGAGATCCTGCTCCGTGACATGTTCGGCGGTGGTATGATCCGCATGTATGTTGCCGCCGATTCCACACGGGAAATCATCCGTCTGGACATTCCCTCTCTTGCCCTGGCTGGTGATGCGGCTTTCTCTCTGCATTTGAGCGATTATTTCACCACACCCGAAATGATCGTTTTGCCGAAAACAGTGAAGTTCGGCGGCGAAACGTACACACTGGTCTCTCACAAGGCTGATGTGATACTGCCTCCGGCACCCCCGGCTGCTGCCGATGCGGCAAAGCAGGATGACAAAGCAGCGGATGCTTCTGCCGAAACAAAAGAAGAAGAAGCGGCAGAGGAAGATGTTGCGAGTGAAGATGCAGAAGAAGATACCGACGACGATGCTGACGACGATGACGATGAAGACACAAATGAAGACCTGGAAGAAGACGAAGATTCGGACGAAGAATAATCGTTTTTGAATCATAAGCCATTGGAGCGGATCCCTCGAAAGAGTGGATCCGCTTTTTTATTTTTTCACGAAAAAGAGCTTAAAAGCAAAGGAAAAGAGAAAAAAAGCGAAAAAAGACGAAAAAAAACGAGAGTATGATTTGACAATTTGGAATAAAGTTGTATATTATTGTCTCATTGTGTGCAGGTAAAGAATCTGTACGCTTGAGATGAAGAGCCGGCAGGAGCCGGGAACAAGATCGGTATAAAACCAGGAGATTTGGAAGGAAAACCGAAATGGTAAAGATCAGACTGAAAAAGACAGGTGCGAAAAACTGGATCAGCTTCCGTATCGTTGCGTGCGATGTGCGGAAACAGCGGGATGGCAAAATGCTCGAAGAACTGGGCTACTACGATCCCCGCAGAAGTGACGAAAAAATGAACGTGGAACGCGTGGAATACTGGGTGTCCCAGGGCGCGATCATGACGGAAACCGTGGAAGACATCTACAAGCGCGCCAAAGCCGGCACGCCGAAGGTGTACGGTCAGGCGGATTCCTACACGAAGAAGAAAAACTTCAAGAGCGATAAAGCGTAATAAAACCGTATTTCGGAACGTATACAACGTGATGGAAGTCCATTGTATACACGGAGAAAGACAGTATGAGTTTTTGGTCGAAACTGTTTGGCGGCGGTGCTGCTAAGGAAGAAAAAGCCGAAGCGACAGCACCCGCTGTGGAAGCAAAACAGAACAGTTCCTCTGCTTCGAAACGGGAAAAGAATTCCCGCCCCGCCCGTGCGGTAAGTCTTCAGGACCTCGAAGGATTTGTGGAATTTGTGGCGAAGTCCCTCGTGGATTATCCCGATGACGTGAAAGTTTGCAGTGAAACCACCGCAGATGGAAAAATGATCAAGATTATTTGCCTTGCCGAAGACCGTGGTAAGATCATCGGCAAGAAGGGTAAAACAATTATGGCGCTCCGGGCTCTCGTTGCCGGTGCCGCAGGCAGAACGCGGGAACGCATTTCCGTGGAAGTGCCTGACGACGTCGAAACAGCGAAAGGTTGAGCGTGGCTCTCCGTATTGATATCCTTACCCTGTTCCCCGAGATCTTTTTCGGCCCTTTCGATGCCAGTATCATCGCAAGAGCAAGAAAAAAAGGAATCGTGGATATCAACACGGTAAATGTCAGGGATTTTGCCCATGACAAGCATAAAACGGTGGACGATACGCCTTATGGCGGCGGACCCGGGATGCTGATGAAACCGGAACCGCTTTTCGAAGCGGTCCGCTCATTGAAAACAGAACGTTCGAAGGTGATCTTGACGGGTCCCAGAGGACAACGGTTTTCCCAACCTCTCGCAAGGAAAATCGCCTCTGAAGAGACTCATCTCATTTTCATCTGCGGACATTACGAAGGTGTGGATGAACGGGTCAGAAAGGCACTCGCCGACTGGGAATTTTCCATCGGTGATTACATTCTGACCAGCGGGAATCTCGCGGCAATGGTCATGACCGATGCCATCGTGAGACTTCTCCCCGGGGCTCTCGGGGATGATGCTTCCGGTGACAGCGAGTCGTTCGAAGATGACGGATTGCTGGAATATCCCCAATATACCCGTCCCCCCGTCTTCGAAGGTATGGAAGTGCCGCAAATCCTGCGCAGTGGCGCACATGAAGATGTGGAACGCTGGCGGAAGGCGGAAGCATGGAACGAAACCGTGCGGCATCGTCCCGACCTGATATAAAGTGTAAACAAAATATAACATCCATATATGGAGGAATAACCATGAACGTGATTGACAAGATCGAGAAAGAACAGTGCAAGGCTGATGTTCCTGAATTCAACATCGGTGACACTGTTACCGTTTCCACGAAAATCGTGGAAGGTTCCAATGAACGCATCCAGAAATTCCAGGGTGTTGTCATTGCACGCAAAAACAGCGGCATCCGCGAAACCTTCACCGTCCGCCGGGTCTCTTTCGGTATCGGCGTGGAAAAGATCTTCCCCATCCACTCGCCCCGCGTCGAAAAGATCGTCGTAGACCGTAAGGGTGCTGTCCGCCGGGCAAAACTCTACTACCTGCGCGACAAAGTGGGTAAGAAGGCAAAAGTCAAGGAACAGAAATACGTTGCTGCTGGAAAATAAGCCTTCCATGTCATCCGGATCCCATTTCCTGGATCCGGCAGATCCTCTGCTCGAATTTGAGAATTCTCTTTCTGAGCAGGGGATTTTTTTTGCCGCCGGTATCGATGAGGCTGGACGCGGTTGCTGTGCCGGGCCCGTTGTCGCCGCTGCCGTCCTTTTCACTGACCGCAAACAGATCCCGGCGGGGATCTTCGACTCCAAACAGATTACCGAACAGAAACGGGAGGAAATGCGTCAGCGCATCATCGAAACGCCGGGAGTACATTATGCCGTGGCAGAGATCCATCCCGATGAGATCGACCGCATCAACATTCTCCGTGCCACCTGGAAAGCCATGGCGCAGGCATTACAGCAGATCGCGCCGCCCGCGGAATTTGCTCTTGTAGACGGCAATCCGGTCAAAGGACTCCCTCTGCCATCCCAGAACGTTGTCAAAGGGGATGCCCGCAGTGTTTCCATTGCGGCGGCAAGCATCCTTGCCAAGACCCATCGGGACCATTACATGCTGAAAGCGGCAGAGGAATATCCGCAATACAAGTTTGAGATCCACAAAGGGTATTGCACCCGGTTACACACCGAACTCATCCGGGAACACGGACCGTGTCCGTTGCACCGCATGACGTTTGATCCGGTGAAAAGCATTCTGAATCCGCCTGACATGATCCAGGGCGAACTCTTCTGAACATCACTCGCGGATGCGGTCACGGGCGGCACTGGCGGCTATGCCGAAGGTCAGCAGAGTGGAACATAATGAACTTCCGCCGTAACTCAATAAGGGGAGCGTGATGCCCGTGGGGGGAAGCAGCAGGACATTGACACTGATATGCAGCAACGCCTGGGATAAATATAATAATGCCGTGCCCGCGATGAAGATCCGGGCTTCCGGCGTCAGATTCGCTCTGCGGGAAAGTCGGATGAATGCGTAGGAGATCCCGCAGAACGCCGTAATTACGATCAAACCGCCGATGAACCCGGAAGTCTCCACGATCGTGGCAAACAGAGAGTCGGAATGGGGCAGCGGCAGATATGCGTTCGACCAGAGTGCGGCGTTATGTTCCGAACCGGTGATCCCGCCGTGCGCAAGCGTGTATTGGAACTGGCGCAGGTGCCAGGAACTGCGTGCGATCCCGGACTCCGGATCCAGAAA
Organism: Victivallales bacterium; assembly: GCA_045592785.1. Taxonomy (GTDB): domain Bacteria; phylum Verrucomicrobiota; class Lentisphaeria; order Victivallales; family UBA1829; genus RGIG8244. The sequence goes on from JAZNVL010000016.1 coordinate 26,019, forward strand.
GCCGAGGATCCGGTCAAAGGAATAATCTTTCCAGAAAAGAAACGCAACAAGGGTAGCCGCACCGGTACAGAGAACAGGAAGAAATTCCCGCCATGCCCCGCCCGCCAGAAAAAGGATGATAAGGAATCCGAGGAAGAAAATGAACGTTGTTCCGAAGTCCGGTTCCAGGATCACCGGCAGACAAAACGCGGCGGCAGTTCCGCAGAGACACCAGAATTTCTGCAGGCGCGTGATATGTTTCACCGCGGCGAACCCGGCGGCAGTCAGCAGGAATGCGGACTTTGCGAACTCGGAAGGCTGGATCAGGATGGAATCGGTAATGGCGAACCAGCCGCGCATCCCGTTGCGTTCCACCCCGAAGAAAAGGGCAAGCCACAGAATGATCAGCATAAACGCGGCGTAATGGAACCGCCAGCGGAAAACAGTGCGGAACGGAGCAGCGGCAATGGCGAGAAATCCGACACACCCCAGCAACAGCCAGAAGAGCTGACGGCTTACGAAATAGAATGGGGATTCCCCGAACGCGCGAGAGGCGTAAATCAGCAGACAACCCCACAATCCGGTCACGATCACGGACCCGATAATGGTCATGGAGACAGGCAGGAAACGGTATTTATTCTGCATGACCGGACTCCTTCTGCAATGCTTCAAAAGTCTCCGGCAGGTAAACATCGCTCCCCTGCACCGGATCAATCAGTATGCGGAGCGTATTTTCCATCCAGTTTCCGTGTCGGTTCAGCATGACCCGGAATTTGCCGTCTTTTCCCCGGAGCGTTTCCTCATATTTGAGTTCCAGTCCGGAGACTGCGGCAAGACTGCCGGAGAGATCGTGTTTACATTCGCCGAGAAGCTGCCGGATCCGTTCCGACTCCACCCGTTTACGGTCCATGGTAACAGAACAACGCAGTTCCGGGATGCCGGAGATCTCATCGGAAATTCCGGGGAACCGTTCCATGGGTTCACGGTGGAGGATACGGACCGGAGTTTTCTCATCGCCGGAGAGCAGCACGCTGTACTGCGAACGGAGGAAATCCAGGAGGAACTCTTTCCGTTTGGTGCGGATGGGCCAGTTTTCCAGATAAAGCGAACAGGAAGCGTTTGACCATGCCAGCGGGACACCATCGGCGGAAAGGATCCTTCCGCGAATGACGGGTATTTCGGCTTCCCGCCATGCGAGTTGACGGCTTTCCTTTTTCAATCGGTCCTGTTGGATCACCGTGAAATAAAAAAGGCGTCCTGCCGCGAGTAGAGCCCAGACGCCGAAGATGATCAACAGGATCTTGATCCGTTTCCGGAACAATTCCTCATTCATCGTCATCCCCCGGCGCACGGAGAGGTCCGCACCCGGCTCGCAAACATCGTCCGGGAGTCACAGCAGAGAGCTGCTGCCATGTCTCGCGACTTTTGCCTTCGGGCACGGCAGCGGTCCAGGCGGAAACGGCATTTTTACAGCGCGCGACGGAATCCGCCTGTTCCTTCTGCTGGTTTTCCATGGCGTCCTGGATGCGGACAGCCCCGATGAAAAGCAAAGCCAGCGCAAGGAAAAGCAGAGAGATTGCCGCTCTTGTACCTGTGTTCATCCGTTTCATTTCGTTTAATCCTGTTTATAATTCAAATCCGCATCCATTTCCCTGCGGTCCTTTTCCTGCAGGTGATCCTGAATACGTTTCTGTTCTTCTTCCCAACGGGCGGCAGACCAGATTTCGATCCCGATCTCCACGCCGATCACCACAAGCCCGGACTTCCCATCCAAGCCCGCATAATCACGGAAATGATCGGGGATCGTCAGACGTCCCTGGGGTGACAACGTCACGTTCATACTCATGGAACCGAACCGGCGCATAGTCCGGCGTGCGACAAAACTTTCGCCGGCACGCTGCGGGGTATGGTCTTCTGCACCGCGGATCTCCAGGAACGTCTGTTCCGGATACACAGCAAGAGCGCCTTCGGGCAGACAATGCAGCACCATATCGGCACCACTCCGCTCGAAGTCAGCAAGCACCCGCGGGCTTAATTTGATTCTGCCGTTGGCATCAAGCGAACAACGGTCGAACCCACAGAACGGGACCATACCAGGACTCCTTTTGCACCAATTTATTCCATTTTCTTCCAATATATTCCATTTTTTTCCAAAGTCAAGAGGATTTTCAAAAAAAATTGAAAAAATTTTTGGATCGGTAAAAAAAGGGGATTTTTTGCAAGAAAAACAGATTCCGGGCTTGAAAATAAGCGTTTACTGGGTATATTTACTGGAATAAGAGATAACAGTCAACGAAAGAGAAGGTACGTCATGGACTACAACTTTACGCAAATCGAAAAAAAATGGCAGGATTACTGGGACGACAACAAGACATTCCGCACCGATGATAAACTGGAAGGGAAGAAACTTTACGTTCTGGATATGTTTCCGTATCCCTCCGGCGCAGGACTTCATGTGGGGCATCCGGAAGGGTACACCGCCACGGATATCTACTGCCGTTTCAAACGGATGACCGGTTACCGCGTATTGCACCCCATGGGTTGGGATGCCTTCGGACTTCCGGCGGAACAGTATGCGATCGAAACAGGTACGCACCCTGCGGAAACGACGGCGAAGAACATTGCCACGTTCAAACGTCAGATCAAGGCCCTGGGATTCAGTTACGACTGGGATCGGGAAGTCAATACCACCGACCCGAAATATTTCCGCTGGACACAGTGGATCTTCCTGCAGCTCTACAAGAAAGGGCTGGCATATATCGACGAAGTCCCGGTGAACTGGTGTCCGGCTCTGGGCACCGTGCTTGCCAATGAAGAAGTGATCGACGGGCGCAGCGAACGCGGAAATCACCCGGTGATCCGGAAACCCATGAAACAGTGGGTGTTGAAGATCACGGCATACGCGGAACGTCTTCTTGCGGATCTGGAAAGTCTGGATTGGCCCGAAGGCATCAAAGAAATGCAGCGCAACTGGATCGGCCGCAGCGAAGGCGCAGAAGTCCAGTTCAAAATCGACGGAACCGATGAGACGGTAACGGTCTTCACCACCCGTCCGGATACCCTGTTCGGTGCCACTTACATGGTGCTTTCTCCGGAACACCCGCTGGTCCCCGTGATCACCTCGAAGGAACAGGCCGAAGCGGTGAACGCGTATCAGAAGTTTGCGGCGGGCAGAAGTGATCTGGAACGTACCGGGCTCAGCACGGAAAAGACCGGAGCCTTCACAGGAGCCTATGCCGTGAATCCGGTGAACGGGGACAAGATCCCGGTCTGGATCGCGGATTATGTTTTGAATTCCTACGGGACAGGTGCCATCATGGCAGTTCCGGCGCACGATACCCGTGACTGGGATTTTGCGGTCAAGTTTGAGATCCCGATCAAGTGCATCATCAACCCGGATGCAACAGAAGCGGCGAAAGAAAAGATCGATCCCGCCGATGTTCTGGCAGCGAAAGTCTGTTGGACCGGAGACGGGAAGAGCATCAACTCCGCCAACGGCGACGGACTGGACCTCAACGGTCTGGGCGTGGCGGAAGCGAAAGCAAAGACCATCGAATGGCTTTCCGCCCGTGGAATCGGGAAGAAGACCATCAACTATAAACTGCGCGACTGGCTGTTCAGCCGTCAGCGTTACTGGGGCGAGCCCTTCCCCGTGATCCACATGGATAACGGCGAGATCCGCCTTGTGCCGGAAGATCAGCTCCCGGTGACACTGCCGGATCTGGATGACTTCAAGCCCTCCGGAACGGGGGAATCCCCCCTTGCCAATGCGAAAGACTGGCTGGATTATGTGGATCCTGTGACCGGTGAACATGGCAGAAGAGAAACGAATACCATGCCCCAGTGGGCGGGTTCCTGCTGGTATTACCTGCGTTATATCGACCCCTGCAACGACAAACAGCTGATCGATCCTGCGAAGGAAAAATTCTGGCTGCCTGTTGACCTGTATGTGGGCGGTGCGGAACACGCGGTCCTGCATCTGCTTTACGCCCGGTTCTGGCATAAAGTCCTGTTTGATATCGGGGCAGTCTCCACGCCGGAACCCTTCAAACGGCTGGTGAATCAGGGTATGATCCTGGGTACGTCTTACAAGAACGCCCGCGGTGTGATCATTCCCAACGACAAAGTGGAATTCAAGGACGGCAACCCGGTGGATATGGAATCCGGAGAAGTGCTGACCAGTTTCCCGGCAAAGATGTCGAAATCTCTGCGTAACGTGGTGAACCCGGACGACGTGATCCGGCAGTACGGGTCCGACTCCATGCGTCTGTATGAAATGTTCATGGGGCCGCTGGAAGCGGTGAAACCGTGGAGTTCCCAGGGAGTGGAAGGTGTCCACCGTTTCCTGCGCCGTTCCTGGCGCATGATCACGGAAAACGAGATCAAAAACGATGTGGAAATGACGAAACAGCAGTTGCGTGTACTTCACGCCACGATCAAGAAAGTGACGGAAGATACGGACACACTGAACTTCAATACGGCGATCAGTCAGATGATGATCTTCCTGAACGAATTCGGTTCTCTGAACCCGATGCCCCGGGAAGCGGCGGAAACCTATGTGAAACTGCTTGCGCCGTATGCCCCGCACATCGCAGAAGAATTGTGGGAGATCCTGGGCAATCCGCCTCCGGTCTCTCTGATCCGGTGGCCGGAATTCAATGCTGCGTATCTCACGGAAGACGAATGTGAAATTCTGGTTCAGGTCTGCGGCAAACCGAAAGCCCGTCTGATGATGCCTGCTTCCGCCACTGCGGAAGAAATGGAAAAACTGGCGCTTGCGGATGCATCTGTTGCCGCCGCCATTGCCGGAAAACAGGTGATGAAAGTGATCGCAGTTCCGAAACGGATCGTGAACATCGTAGCGAAATAAGAACCGGAAACAAAGATTGGAGAGCATAAGATGAGTTTGCATAACAGTCCTGACAAAGAGTATCTGATCCAACTGGAAAAATACGCGGGGACCGCCGTGATCTTCGGTGAAGGTGCGTTTTCCCAACTGGGCAATCATCTGATGCTGGAACAGATACAGCGGGTCACGTTTGTGCTGGGCGGGAAAAATTCCTCCATCACAAGCGGTGTCACAAAGGCATTTATGAACATGCTCTCCGGATTCGATCTGGAAGCCCCGACGGTCTCGGATATCCCCGCTGAACCCGATTGCGATGATGTCCGGCGGATCGTGGAAGGATTCCGCGAACAACAGCCGGAAGTGGTGATCGCCGTGGGCGGCGGCTCCGTCATGGATGCTGCGAAAGCGGCTTATTTGAGCTGGCAGACCGGACTGGATGTGAAAGAACTTTTCGGGGTGAACAAAGTCTCCGGACAGAATCCGGGGAAACGGTTCAACCGTGTGATCTGTATTCCCACCACTGCGGGAACGGGTTCGGAAGTCACGCCCTACTCCAATATCGTTGACCGTGAAATGAATGTGAAACGTTTGATCATGGAACAGGAGATCGTGCCGGATTATGCGTTTGTGGATCCGCAGTTCACCTGGACCATGCCGCGCAACCTGACCGTGACAACGGCATTGGATGCCCTTGTTCATGCCATCGAAAGTTTTCTGAACACGAAATCGGAACATGCGGGTCCGGTATCGGATGAATGGGCGATAACCGCGATCAAACTGATCCGTTATGCCCTTCCCATTGCCGGAAAAGAACCGGAAAACGCCCTTGCACGGGAAATGCTTTCTGCTGCCGCCACATTGGGCGGGATGTGCATCGGATGCCGTCCCACGTCCCTGCCGCATCTGTGCAGTTTCTCTCTCTTCAGGGAAGTGCCTCACGGGGTGGCAGTCGCCGGATTCCTCCCGGTCTTCTGGCGGTATTATCTGGCAGAGGAAGCAGTCCGGAAACAGACGATGCGTCTGGCAGGGATCTTCCCCGGGGATGTGCCGCAAACCACACCGGAACAGGTCGTGGATGCCTGCGAAGCCTTCCTGCGGAGTATGACGGATCTCCCGGTCCATTCTGCAGAAACGATCCGGCGGATCGCCGATAACGCCTGCGGGAACCCGATGAAACTGGAATCGGCGCCGCGCAAGATCGATCCTGCGACGGCATCGGATGTATTGAACCGGATCCTTTCCGGGAGTCTGTGATGAAAAAGATCATCTTTGCGCCCGATAAATACAAATCCTGTATGACTGCCCCCACAGTCTGCGAAAAACTGTCCGAAGCCTTCGGCGAAATCTTTCCGGAAGCGGAACTCCTTTCGCTCCCCATGGCGGATGGCGGCGACGGAACGGTGGACTCCATTCTGGCGGCGACGGGCGGCGAGAAGATCACACTGCGTGTCACAGGTCCTCTGGGTGCGCCGGTGGATGCCTGTTTCGGATTGTTCCGTGACGGAAAGTGTGCGGTACTGGAAATGGCATCTGCCAGCGGGATCGCACTGCTGAAACGGGAAGAACTGGATCCGGAACATGCCACGACTTACGGGACCGGCGAATTGATCAAAGCGGCACTGGACCGCGGAGTGGAAGAGATCATTATCGGGATCGGCGGCAGTGCCACGGTGGATGGCGGTGCCGGAATGGCACAGGCTTTGGGATATCGTTTTCTGGATGCCGCAGGCAGAGATCTGCCGCTGGGCGGTGCCGCATTGACGACATTGGACTCCATCGACTGCACGCATGCGGATCCCCGGCTGTTCCAGACCCGGATCCGGGTGGCTTGCGATGTGACAAGTCCGCTGCTTGGCCCCACGGGTGCGGCGTACGTTTTCGGACCGCAGAAGGGAGCGGATGCGGCGTGTGTGGAATTACTGGAATCGGCCCTTGCCAATCTGCTCCGTGTCTGGAAAAAACAGAACATGCTTCATCCGGCGGAATTGCCGGGTGACGGAGCGGCAGGCGGACTGGGTGCCGGACTGCGTGCGTTCTGTCATGCGCATCCGGAATCGGGGGCACGTCTGGTCATGGATGCACTGGAATTTGAAAAACATCTGGCGGGGGCCTCGCTGGTCATCACGGGAGAAGGAAAAACGGATTCCCAGACCGGGGAAGGCAAATTGTGCGGGGAACTGGCGAAGACGGCACACGCCCATGGAGTGCCCGTCATGCTTCTTTCCGGCGCGCTGGATGGTAACGATGAAGATTTTTACCCGGTCTTTGATTATGCGTTCAGCATTTCACCGGGCAGGACATCGCTGGATGCGGCATTGGCAAACGGTCCGGCGGATCTGTATTTTTTTGCGAAAAACATAGCCCGTTTGTTGAAAGGCAATATTCATGAGTGAACAGAAACGGAAAGGCATGACACTGGTCATCTCCGGTCCCAGCGGATCCGGAAAGTCTTCTTTGTATAAGGCGGTCTCGCCCCGGCTGGGGGGGATCGAGTTTTCGGTTTCCTGTACGACCCGTCAGCCCCGTGCCGGCGAAGTAGACGGGAAAGATTATCATTTTCTGACGAAAGAAGAATTTGAGACCCGGGTGAGCCGCGGCGACTTTGCGGAATACGCGCAGGTCCACGGGAATTATTACGGCACACTGAAATCGGAACTCTCCGACCGCATGGTCCGTGGGGCGGACGTGGTATTGGATATTGACGTGCAGGGTGCCATGCAGCTGCGTGCGTTGGCGGAACAGGATCCGGACTTCCGGAAATCGCTGGAGTTTGTATTCATTGCGCCGCCCTCCTACGAAGAACTGGAACGCCGTTTGCGCGGGCGCGGTTCGGAGACCGAGGAAACGTTATCCAAACGGTTGCGGAACGCCCGTGAGGAAATGGAATATCTTCCGAAATATGATTATTGTATCGTGAATGACGAACTGGAAGCGGCGGCGGACCGGATGGAATCATTGATCCGCGGACTCCGTCTTTCTGTCAAACGTTTGACCTTGGAGGAATTTGCCGGATGAAAACGAACATTATTCTTGGTGTGACGGGCGGGATCGCCTGTTACAAGAGCGCAGATCTCTGCTCGAAACTGGTCTCTGCTGGTTATGATGTCCGCGTGATCATGACGGAAAACGCGACAAAACTGATCTCGGAAAAGATCTTCCAGACACTTTCAAAGAACAACGTTCTGACAGACCTGTTTTCGTTGTCGGAACAACGCCCCGGTCATGTGAATCTGGCGGCGTGGGCGGACCTGTTTGTGATCGCGCCTGCGACAGCGAACATCATCGGGAAGATCGCCCACGGGATCGCGGATGATGCGTTGAGTTCCACGGCAGTGGCATGTCGGAAACCCACTCTGCTGGCCCCGGCAATGAACTCCATGATGTGGGAAAGTCCGGCGGTCCAGGCGAATCTGGCGTTATTGAAGGAACGCGGACTTCTGACCGTTGGACCTGCGGACGGGAAACTGGCGTGCGGTCCGGGCGGTATCGGCAGGATGTCGGAACCGGCAGAAATCCTGGAAGAGATCAAAAAGTTGACGGATTTTTCGGAAAAAAGTGAGAAGTAAGTTTGAAAAGAAGGGCTGCCTGCTGTATAGTACCGCCCCCTAACAACGAAAGAAGATATACGGGATACAATGAAACGACTGAACTGGTATGTAACGAAAAGTTATCTTGTGACATTTTTCATGGCGATCGGGATCCTGACGTTCGGCATGACAGGTGCACAGTTGATGAAAGCGATGGAATATCTTTCCCAGGGGATCCCGCTTTCCATCGCCGGGGAATTTCTGCTTTATACCATACCGATGGCATTGGCGTTCACCACACCCTGGGCATCCCTGGTCTCCATTATGCTGGTCTTCGGCAGAATGTCGGCGGATAATGAGATCACCGCCATGCGCGCGTGCGGTGTTTCCATTCTCCAAATCATTTCACCGATCATTGTTTCCTCCTTCCTGCTGACCTGTCTCTGCCTGTATCTTCAACTGGAAGTGGGGCCGAAATCCATGGGAAGAGCCAGAGAACTTCTGAAATATGTGGCAGTTTCCCACCCGATTTCGCTGTTCACCCCGGGGATCCCGCTGGAAGTGGACCGGATGAGTCTTTACTTCGATGCGAAAGATAATGAAAACAACATTTATGACATTCAGTTGTACGTTCTGGACAAGAAGGGGAATATCGAACAGGATATTACGGCATCCCACGGGAAGATCGAAACGGATCCGGAGACCCGGATGCTTCATATCGTTCTGTTTGATCCTGCGGCGAAAGGGAAAAAGATCGTCAATGAAGAAATCGGAGCAGGCGTCGCCCGTTTCTCCGTGGATTACGGGAAGTTATTCGGGAAAGACAAGCTGTTCCAACGGGATAAGTTCCTGACATTCCGTGAATTGTTTGCCCGCTCCATTATTTACAAACGATTGAAGAAAGATACGACACGTCTGGAAGTGGAATTGAATCAGCGTGTATCGCTGGCATTGGCACCCATTGCGTTTATGATGCTGGGAATGCCGCTGGCGATCCGGACAAGCCGACGTGAGACGTCCATCGGGCTGTTCCTGAGCGTGCTGCTTGGCGCGACCTATTTCGGCGGCGTATTGATTTCGGATGCACTGCGGAAACATGCGGAATATTACCCGCAGTACATCATCTGGGCGGCACCGGTCCTGTTCCAGATATTCGGAGCGGTCTATCTTTTCCGGCTTGCGCGGAAATAAAATGGAAATTTTTTGTGGAAATTTTTGATTTCCGGCTTGACAATACGGCAATTTATGGTAATATATAGTATAGATCAGATGAGAGAACTCTGAAAAACTGTAACAGAAAGGTTTTTCCATGGCATCAGAATTCGTAAAGTACCTCCAACCCGATTCCATCCTCATCATTGAGGGGGACACAAAAAAGAAAATCCTCGATGAGATCGTAGCCCACGCCTGCACCCGTTGCACCATGGACGAAGATCAGCTCCGTGAAGCAATTTGGAAGCGGGAACGCATGATGACCACCGGCGTTGGCAAAGGGCTCGCCCTTCCCCATATCCGTGTCAATGGTTTCCCCTCCCCGCTTGTGATCGTGGCAATTTGCCAGAAAGCGGCGACCGACTACAACAGCATGGATAATCAGCCCATCCGTCTTGCTGTGTTCCTGGCAGCCGACGAACGGGATCAGGAAGCCTATTTGAAGCTTTTGGGCAGCATCTCTGCAAAGCTGAAAGAAGATAACGTCATCGACCGCATTTTTGAATGTGGAAATGACACAGACAAGATCATGGGCATCCTCTCTGAATAAGAGAGAATCTCTTCTTGTAAAACCGGAATTCGGAAGCGCAGAGACGGATCGTGTCCCTGCGCTTTTTGCGGTAAAGTTAATACATAACACAGAAAGGAGTAAATATGAGTTACATGCGCTTCTCTAAAATGCACGGCGCCGGCAATGACTTCATCGTCATCGACCAGACTTCGTCCGTCAGACAGTTTACTCCGGAGCGTGTGCGTCAACTGTGCGACCGGCACAAAGGCATCGGCGGAGACGGGATCATTCTGCTTTCGAAGTCGGGAATGCCCGGACAGGAACATGTGGTGTGTATGGACTTTTTCAACTGTGACGGGAGCCGTGCGGAAATGTGCGGAAACGGACTGCGTTGTGCGGCGGCATTTGCCTACAAAAGATGTCTTGCACCGGGTCCGGATATTACCTTTGCCACGGGTGCAGGGATGCTCCGCACGCGGGTATTGAGCAACGACCGTGTACGCATTGAACTGCCGTTACCGGAGGACGGCTTCCGCAAGGTGGAAGAAGTACCCGGTTATGAGATCTATGCGGGGAAAGTGGGTGTGCCCCATGCCATCGTATTTGTGGATGATCCCGAAGCATTGGATATCGACCAGGTGGGCTCGTTCATCCGGAATCACAGTGCATTTGCTCCGGAAGGGACCAACGTGGATTTCCTCCCCCGGAATTACGATTTGACAAAACCGATCCCGATCCGCACCTATGAACGCGGCGTGGAAGGGGAAACACCGGCATGCGGGACCGGAGCCGGGGCGGCGGCGGCAGTATTGCGCCAATGCAATCCGCATTTGCAGAAAGTCGCACTTCTGTGCGCCTCCGGGGATATTCTGGAAGTGGAATTCCCGGAACATCAAACATTGTCGCAAGGGATGTACCTGACGGGTCCTGCGGAAGAAGCCTTCCACGGAGCCACAGGGACATTCGATTTGGAATAACATGTAAACAAGTCAGGGCAGTATTATGGAACTGAAAGGACTTTACACCGCCATTGTTACCCCGTTCAAAAACGGGAACGTGGACTACGAAAAATTTGAAGAACTCATCGAACAGCAGATCCAGGGCGGCGCCGACGGGATCGTGCCTGTGGGGACCACGGGGGAATCACCCACGCTCTCCATGGAAGAACATTCCCGTGTGATCCGTACTGCGGTGAAAGCGGCGAAGGGCCGTTGTATCATCATGGCAGGCAGCGGTGCGAACTCGACGGAAGAAGCGATCCATCTGACGAAAGCGGCGAAAGATGACGGAGCAGATTGTTCTCTCCAGGTCACGCCCTATTACAACAAGCCCTCCCAGGAAGGTCTGTACCGTCACTTCTCCACCATCGCCGATACCTGCGATATGCCCATCGTGCTGTATAACGTGCCGGGCCGTACCGGTATTCCCATCGCGGTGGATACCATTGCCCGTCTGGTGAAGAACAACAACGTGATCGGGGTGAAGGAAGCGGGGGGATCCGTGGAACGCGTCTCCGAGATCCTGAATGCGTGTACCACCCAGGTGATGAGCGGCGATGACAGTCTTGCGCTGCCCATGATCAGTGTGGGTGCGTGCGGTGTGATCAGTGTTGCCTCCAACGTGATCCCTGCGGAAATGGCGAAACTCATTCACAGTGCCATGGCAGGTGATTTTGCGGGTGCCTTGCAGCTCCACCGGAAATATTACAAGCTGTTCAAGCATCTGTTCATCGAATCCAATCCGATCCCGGTGAAAGCAGCGATGGCAATGCGGAATATGATCGAAGAAGAATACAGACTGCCTCTGTGTCCTCTCGCCGATTCCAACCGCGCGATCCTCGAAAAAACGCTTTCTGACGCTCTCAGCTGATCCATGAATCCAGCCATTTTCGCTCCCGCCGGCAATTTTGAGTCTCTTCAAGCGGCACTCAATGCCGGCGCGGACGGCGTCTATTTCGGTGCCGGCGCCCTGAATATGCGGGCGGGCGGCGCCGTTAATTTTACCCCGGAAGAACTGCCGGAAGTCATCGCACGCTGTCATGCCGCCGGAACAAAAGCGTATCTTGCGCTGAACACCGTGATTTTTGACGGGGAGATCCCCTCTGTCCGGGAACTCTGCCGTATTGCAAAAGAAGCATCCATCGACGGGATCATTGCGGGAGATCCGGCAGTCCTCAACGTATTGCGGGAATACAGGATCCCGGCACATATCACGGTGCAATGCAACGTGACGAATCTGGAAGCAGTCCGGTTTTACGCCCCCTATGCCGATGTCATGGTCCTGGCGCGGGAATTGCCGCTGGGATCCGTTGCTGCGATCACCGAAGGGATCCGCCGGGAAGAGATCCGCGGTCCCTCCGGCGAACTGGTGAAGATCGAAGTCTTCGCCCACGGCGCATTGTGCGTGGGGATCTCCGGATTATGTTCCATGAGTCTGTGTACCTACGGACGGTCCGCCAACCGGGGCAAATGTTTGCAGAACTGCCGGCGGCGTTATCTCCTGCATGATGCGGAAACCGGAGCGGAACTGGAAATCGACAACGAATACATCATGTCTCCGAAAGATATCCGGACCGTCGGGTTCCTGGACCGGATCCTGGATGCCGGAGTCGCCGTCCTCAAGATCGAAGGCCGGGGACGTCCGGCGGATTATGTGGATACCACGGTGCGTGTTTATAAAGAAGCCCGGGATGCGTGGAAAGACGGCTCTTTCACGGAAGAAAAAGTGGCGGACTGGAACCGTCGGCTGGAAACGGTATTCAACCGTGGATTCTGGGAGGGCGGACATTATCTTGGCAATACGCTTTCGGCGTGGAGCGGGGGTCCGGGGAATCTGGCGACGTACCGGAAAGAGCATGTGGGCTTGATCGCCCATTACTTCCCCCGTGCGGGCGTTGCCTCGGTGAAAATGCAGTCCGGTGTCCTGCGTAAGGGTGACCGTATATTGATCAGCGGCAGTTCCACCGGAGCCATGGAAGTGATGATCGGGGAACTGCGTGTAGCGGATTCACCGGTGGAGTCAGCCTGCAAGGGAGAGGAAGCAAGTTTTGCAGTACCGGGGAAAGTCCGAACGGGTGACCGGGTACAGATATTGAAAGAACGCATAGCGGAAGAAGAGGTATAAGTCATGATACAGAAGAAACCGGAAACAGCGGTCCGTTTTACCCATTTGATCGCCCAGGCATTGACCGATGCCGGACATAACGCTGAAGAAACAGATCTTTCCCGTGCCGATGCGCTGGCTTTTCTGCCCTATGATGAAGAAATAAAGATCAAACTGCAAGCCGTAAGACGCTTATGGAAAAATGAACATCTGGGCGGTACGCCGGATGCCGTGATCCCTGCCATCCTGCCGCGAAAATACCGGACATCCTCCAAACGCCGTGTGGAATACCGGAAGGGGAAAGTCGCCCTTTCCATGGGTTATGTACGGAAAGGCGGTGCCGGGGACGGCGATATTCTGGAATCGGAACTTCACACCCGGATCTATACGGAACTGCGGAAACTCCTGGGAAGCCGCAAATATGAAGAAGCGGCAAAGTCGCTGAACTATTGCATCCTGCGGGGATCCGATACGGAAGCCGCATTGATCCTGAACGTATTCCGGGTGAACGGGGACGTGGTCCGTGCCTGCCGTTCCCTTTCGGAAGAGGTCCGGAAGAACGTACCGGAACTCATTTCGGCGTTTCTTTTCCTTGACGAAACCCGTTCGGAATATTATCTGGAAGCCTCCGCCAAAAACGGGAAGGCGCGCCTTTTCAAAAAGTTTTTCGGGCCGGAACATCTGGTACAGAAACTGCACGGCAAAAAATTATTCTACACGCCGGACGTCTTTTCCCAGGTCAATTCTGTCATGTGCGAAACCTTCGCCGATACCGCACTCTCGCTGCTGGATCCCGATCCCGAAGGACAGGTCTTCGATCTTTACTGCGGATACGGACTTCTGGCGATCCGGGCGGCGGAAACGGTGGAACATATCACCGGGATGGACTGGGAAGGCCCTGCCATCCGGTCCGCCGGGTCCAATGCGGAACATCTTTATCCGGAGAAAAACATCCGTTTTCTTGCGGGTGCAGTCACCGGTGATTCGTTGAAAGACCGTCTGCCGCCGCCCTTCGATAAGGAATATGTGATTCTGGATCCGCCGCGTTCGGGTGCCGCGCCGGGGGTGTTGGAAGCCATCGCGGGACGCCGTCCGGAGCGTGTTCTGCACATTTTCTGCGGAACGGATGCGGTTGCGCCTGCGTTGCATCATTGGCGTGCCAACGGGTATAAAGTGAAAACAGTAAAAGTGATCGACATGTTCCCGGGGAGCGCGAATCTGGAAACGCTCGTCCTGCTGGAACACCGTTGATCGTGATGATATTATATTTGAGGTGAGGATATGGATTCGGAACAATTGAAACAGTATTTGCAGCGGATCGGGACCGGTGCGGTCGTCACTGCGGACCGGGAAACGCTTTACCGGTTGCAGGAAGCTCATTTGAAAACGGTTCCCTACGAAACGCTGGATATCGTTGCAGGGAAGTTGTCTTCTCTGACGGCGGAGAGCATTTACCGGAAAGTGGTCACGGAACATCGCGGCGGGTATTGTTTTGAACTCAACGGACTGTTTGCGGAACTGCTCCGCGCTGCCGGATATCAGGTCAAAGAATATTTCGCACGCTGGCATTTCGGGGAAACAGAGGAAGTCCCCCGGAGACGGCACCGGGTCCTGCATGTGACCGCGGAGGACGGGACCGAATACATTGCGGATGCGGGCGTAGGCTGTCTGTGTCCGCTGCACCCGCTGGAATTTGTGCTTGATACGCCCCAGGAACGCAACGGGCGTCCGTACCGGATCGTTCAAGCGGAAGGACTGGGTTATGCGGTCCAGACGCAAACGGCGGAAGGTTGGGTGAATTTCTTCTCCTTCGTGCCGGATCCCCATTACCCGCAGGACTTTGATTATCCTCATTTCTATTGCACATTCGGGGAGGATTCCCCGTTCCGCAAGGACATCAAAATGCACCGGTTCACGGAATACGGCAGGATCTGCGTGGAAGTCTCCGCGCCGGGTTACATTCTGCGTGAAACGCTTCCCGACGGGACACTGCGCGATACTCCGTTTGCCGCAAACGCACTGGAAGAGATCCTTCAGGAACACTTCGGTATTCCTGCGGGTACATTATAAAACAATCAAGGAGACAAAAAAAATGAACAAGAAACTCGGCGACATCATTGCAATCGGGTATGTGGTACTTTATGCCCTGATCATCTTCTTCTTTCCCTTTGATTACGGAGTTAAATCCGTATCATCGCTGAATGAAGTGTTTACGGAAGGGATCGATTTGAGCAAGTCCTTCCACTGGGCAGGGATCGATTTCTGTAAATGTTTCACCGACCTTTCCGGGTTGAAAAACTTCGGGAATGTGGTTGCGGCATTTCCTTACATCACCGGATTCCTGAAAGTTGCATTACTGGCGACATTCGGCGAAATGCTGAAAAACCGTCTCCGTACCGGCAGCTGGAAGACCTCTGATCTTCTGCCGAAATTCGTGGTCTGGGGTCTCTACGGGATGCTCTTCTCTCTGGTCTTTGCGCTTTTCGCCAAAGGGGTGGAAGCGATCTCCGCCACCAGTCTGTGGTTCGGGCCGAAACTGTTTGTGTATCAAACGGCATCCTGGGGCGAACGGATCCTCATGGGCTTCTCCATTTCCTTCTGGACAAACCTGATCTTCTGCTATCCCATGATGCTCTCTCATGAATGGTTCAATGCCGTGATCAAGAACCGCCGTTTTGTGGGCGGGGCGGCGTTCTTCTCTGAACTGGATCCAAAGATCTGGGGTTCCTTCATGCCGAAGATCACGGTGATCTTCTGGATCCCGGCGCACACCGTTACCTTCAGTCTGCCGCCGGATTACCGCGTACTGATGAGTGCGATCCTGAGTCTGGCTCTGGGCTTCATCCTCACGGTCAAACCCAAAGGCAAATAATATATCATGCCGGATGATCCGATTCTCCAGGAAACACCGCAAAATCCCGACAGCCGCCTGACGGCGTTCCTCCGTTATCTGACGGAGGAACGGAACGCGTCGGACCATACCCGGGAATCGTATCGTCTGGATATTGAACAATTCGCCCGTCTTGTACTGGAACAGGATGCGTCCAGTGAACAGATCCCCTGGGATGAGGTGGACGTTTACACCGCACGGAATTTTGTGGTGAAACTGCAGGAACAGAATACAGCGCGGACGTCCGTCATGCGGAAACTTTCCGCCATGCGCAGTTTCTACCGGTATATGATCCGGGATGATATGCTGACAGTCAATCCGTTTTCCGGGTTGACTTCCCCCAAACAGAGCAAACGTCTTCCGAAGTACATGACGGTCAATGAAGTGGGCGCACTGCTGGATGCACCGGTCGCGTTCTGGCAGAAAGCGGAAGCCCGGGAGATCGTCCGGACCGTGGAAGGAGCGGAATTTTCCTGCGCGCGGGATAAAGCCATTCTGGAAGTGATCTACTCCGGCGGACTGCGTATCAGCGAAGCTCTCGGACTCAATATGGGCGATGTCGACCTGCTGGGACAAGTCATGAAAGTCCGGGGGAAAGGAAAAAAGGAACGGTATTGCGCGTTGGGCGGTCCTGCGGTCCGCGCACTCCGGCTGTATATCCGGCAGAGGCGGAACCGGACCGCTGACAACCGGATCCAGTCGCCACTGTTCCTGAATCAGTTGGGGACCCGTCTCACCGCCCGGTCCTTTCAGCGGCATTTCAAACGGTATCTGCTGGAATCCGGCTTACCGGCGGACATGACACCGCACAAATTGCGTCATTCGTTTGCCACGCATCTTCTGGATGCGGGTGCGGATCTGCGGAGCGTACAGGAACTGCTGGGACACGAAAATCTTTCCACCACCCAGATCTATACGCATATCAGCACCGAACGGATGAAAAATATTTACAGGAAGGCACACCCCCGCGCATGAATACTGACCAATCCCGCACATCCCCGTTCGCCGGACTTCTCTTCCGGACTGCCGAGTGGTTCGCTTTGTTCCTCACGGCGGTACTGCCCTGGAAATTTGCTTCGATGGTCTCCGTCCCGGAGATGCCGGCATCCTACTGGTTCGATTTCATTTCCATTCTTTTTGTGACCTGGCCCATTTATCTCTTCTGTTTCAGCTCCGCCATTGTACTTCTTCTGACCGTGACGGCTGTTTTCCTGCAGAAAGGGTTGTCCGTGCAAAGCCGGTACGGATCGTGGTGGACTGCGGGTATGCTTCTGCTGTCTGTGCTCTCCCTCTGCGGTTGGCTGAATGCCTCCTGCAAAGAATATGCGGCGCAGATGATCGTTTATACGGCGGGGACCGGATGTTATCTGACGGGGATCTATCTTCTTCTGGAACGGCGGGAAGGATTTTCGCGTGATCTGTTCCGTGCGGTGGCAGTGGGCGCGTGTTTGAGTATATTCTCCGGGTTCTATCAGTATTTCTGGGGATTCCAGGAGCTGATGGATCACGTTTACAACCAGAATGTACAGGCGGGGTTGCAGGCATACGGAGACAGGATCTATTCCCGGATCCAGGAACAGCGTTTGCAAGCCGATTTCAGTGTGTGCAATACTTACGCCGGATATCTGGCGATGATCCTGCCGCTTCTGATCGCAGGTGCCTGGACCTTCGGAAGGGATCGGGTGGAACCTGCCCATGTCTCCAAATATCTTCTGGGATCTGTTGCGGGGATCACGGTCCTTATTCTGATCTTTCTCACGGGGAGCCGCGGCGGATTGCTGGCGGTCACAGCGGCGTTATTCTGTTTTGCCCTTGCATTGCCGCTGACGAAACGGCAGCGGGCGGGATTTCTGCTGCTGGGCGTGCTTGCGGTGGCGGGATTCTTCGTACTGGTCGTCACGGGACGTGGATTCAAGTCCATGTACTTCCGTTTTGATTACGATTATGCGGCATTCCGGATGATGCTGGAACATCCGTTTGCGGGGACCGGGTGGGGCGATTTCTTCCACGACTTCCAGATCATCAAGCTGTATGATGATGCGGAAGCACCGCATACGCCCCACAATTTTCCGTTGCTTTTCGGCTCCCAGAGCGGAGTTCTCTCTTTTCTGACCTGTTGTTTCCTGATGCTTCTGCCGCTCATTTATGCGTTCCGGATGAGTTGGCGGAAAGGAGAAAAATACACCCCGTTCTTTTACGCACTGACCGCGGCGGCAGGTGCTGCCCTGCTGGATCTTCAACTGGAAATCACTTACGAGACACCGGCATTCTTCTGTACGTTCGGGATCGTCGCCTTCCTGCTCTTCCGGCAGAAAACGGAAAGCACCGTTCCGCTGCGCCTTCCCCGATACATTTTCCTGCTTCCGCTGCTGCTCAGTCTTTTCACCATCGGCACATCATTCCGCAGGATGCAATGTGAATCCGCATTTGCGGGATTGCAGGAGACTCTGAACCCGCGTTTCTCCCGGGAAGCCATTCAAAACCCGGCATTGCTCCGTGCGCCGGACCCGGCAAAAGTCATGCCGAAATTCAAAGAAGCGGAAAAGTACGGACCGTATAATCCGTTCCCCTGGAGCATGATGTGTGACTACATGATCTCCCGCGGGGAATTATTCTCCGCTCAACATTACATCGAGGGCGCGATCCGGCGTTCTCCCGAACGGGCGGCATTTTATCTGCGGCGGGCACAGGTCACTTATCTGATGACCGGTGACCCGGCACGTTCCGCCGGAGACCTGGAAAAAGTACGCAGTCTGTTCCCGAAGAACCCGGATTACCGGAAACCGGACCTGGAACTGCTCAAACCGGAACGTCCCGGCAGATGACGGCGGGAATCATTCCTGCGTGAAATCCTGGGGCGCACCCAAGACTTCGATCCCGTGCTGTGCCAGTTTCGTCCGGATCCTGTCGGAAATGGAATCATCCGTGACCAGCAGATCAATATCCTGCAAAGAGGCGAACCGGGTGAGCGAACGCCGTTCGAACTTGGTGTGTTCCGTGATGATCGCCACCTTATCTGCGATGCAGATGGACTTCTTTTCCAGACTGGAAAGACGGCTGTCGGAGGTATAGAATCCGTAATCGGCATCCGCGCCGTCGCACCCGGAAATAAGCCAGTCCACATGATATTCCTCCAGATTCTTTTCGGAAATGGGGCCCACCAGATCCATCATCTTTGTGCGCAACTCGCCCCCCAGAAGGATCACTTTGCAGGACGAACGGTACAGCGCGGATGCCACTGAAAGCGCATTGGTGATCACAGTCATGGGCAGCACGTTCTGACGGGCAAGGATCCGGGCGAATGCCAATGCCGTGGTCCCGGTACTGATGAAAATGGTATCCGAGGGCATGATCCGCTGATACAACGTGTGTGCAATGGAAAATTTCCGTCCGCTGATGCCGTCACCGGCGTATTCGTGTTCATAATCAACGGGATACGGCAATGCCCCGTTCTTCACCTGAATAAGCAGTTTCTGCTTTTCCAGTTCCCGCAGATCCCGGCGGATGGTCATTTCGGTCACTTCGAACATGGTTGCCAGTTCCGGGATGCAGATCTTCCCGTTCTGAAGCAGGTCCAATATTTTTTTATGTCTCTGATGCATCGTTACAACTCCATACTGTTTGAACATACTATACTTGTCCAGCGGGGAAAATCAAATCGAAAATGTTATTTTTTAACATAAAGTTCCTGTTTTTTTTATTATGGAAAAGCTTTTTCTCTTGCAACTGAAAAAAAAGGGGTTATTTTAACGGCAGAACAACGTTTTCAACCAACCAAACTTACACAGAGAGGAACACAAACATGGGCAAGTACAATCCCGCTCCGTACCAACTGGATCTCAACCGCTATCCGAACCTGGTGACCGACGTCATTCCGGGTCCGAAAAGTCAGGAACTTCACGCGAGAGCCGCGAAATATTACCGCGGACTTTCCGGACAGGTGAAACTGTTCCCCGTGACCTTCGAGCAGGGCCAGGGCTGTCTGCTGCGCGACGTTGACGGGAATGAATACATCGACTTTTCCAGCGGGATCTATGTGACCACGCTGGGACATTGTCATCCGAAGATCTCCGGTGCGGTTGCGAAATACGCAAATCAGCTGATGAACGCGCACGACTTCACCACCGAGATCAAAGTCAAACTGCTGGAAAAAATGGCATCCGTTCTCCCCGGCGACCTGAAATGTTTCCAGTTCTATGACAGCGGAACGACTGCTGTGGAAGCCGGTCTGCGCACCTGCCGTGCCGCCACCGGGAAACATGAATTCATCAGCTGCTTCATGGACTTCCACGGGAAGAGCGGACACTCCATCGGACTCGCCCGCATGACCAAGTTCAGCGGCGCATCCCGTCCCGAAGGATTCCACCTGGTTCCCCGTCCTGACACCTACCGTCCCATGTGGACCCGTGCCGACGGCACACTTGATACGGAACGTTATCTGGAATTCTACGACACATTCATCCGTGAATCCACCACGGGCCAGGTTGCGGCATTTGTTCTGGAACCGATCCAGGGCTGGGGCGGCAGCATCATGCCGCCGGATGATTTCTTCCCGAAACTCCGCAAGTTCCTCGATGAACGCGGTATCCTGCTTTTCGCGGACGAGGTTCTGACCAGCATGGGCCGTACCGGTAAGATCCTCTGCTGCGAACACTGGGGCGTCACTCCTGACGTGGTCACTCTCGGTAAAGGTTTCGGTAACGGATTCCCGGTGACCTGTATGGCGGTGCGTACTCCCTACGCCGATGCGGTTGACAAAATTTCCGCTTCCACCAGTTACGGCGGCAACCCGATGGCTTGCGCCGCTGCGCTCGCCTGTTTCGAAGTTATCGAAGAAGAAGGTCTGCTCGAACATGCCCAGGAACTCGAACAGCTCTTCAAAAAGCGCATGGCTGACTGGACCACCAAGTACCAGATCGTCGGCGACACCCGCTGCAAAGGCTGTCTGCTCGGTATCGAACTGGTCAAAGACAAAGCTCTCAAAACTCCCTTTGATGAAGCCGGTAAGATGGTTTACCAGAAGGCATTCGCCAAAGGTCTGGCCTGGGTTCCCGCCGGTCACATCCTGCGCATGAGCCCCCCGATCGTCATGCCCAACGAAGTCGCGCTCAAGGGTATGGATATCATCGAAGAAGCCATTGCAGAAACTGAAAAAGAACTGCTCGGCTGACTTGAATGACTTCAGTTTCCGGAGAGATTTTCCTCCCCGGAAGCGGATTTTTCCGTCTTGGAGGTGA
>JAZNVL010000017.1:0-69774 GCA_045592785.1 Victivallales bacterium
CCTGTTGGGTGGTTGGGATTTTGTTTTTTGTGATTAATATAAAATACTATCCCCCAACAGGTTTTTCAAATATTATATCATATAAAACGAAAATTATTCACGTTTTATAGTTTATGTAATATAACATATTATTTTGAGAAAAACAAGTGTAAAAATGTGATATTTTTTTGTTGTTTTGTGATATTTTTTCAGAAAGAATTTTTTTTGATTTTTTTATTTGACAAACAAAAAAAACGGTCGTATGTTATGGTCAGAAAGTAAAAGATCGATAACGCGCTAAATCGTAAAATACGGAGTGTAAACGATGAGAAACGCAGAAGGAAACATGAGATCAAACAGACCTGCAAAAGGCATTACGGGTCATTTCATACTTTCCACAACATTCTTCTGCGGGATCCCCGCTCCCACTCCCTGTCAATATTTTCTCACACAAGGTGTAACGCGTTTCTTTCCAGCATTCTGCCGGAGCGCATTACATACAAACCCCCCGGTGATGGTGCCGGGAAAAAACAACTCAGGAACTGGAGGTTCACTATGAAGAAAACCCTCACTTTTGTTGGTGCAGCGTTTGCTGCGATCGTCATGACCGGTTGTGCTGGAATCACCACCAATAATGGCGCTGTTTCTCCTATTTCCGCCGGTCCGAATTTCTATTCCGAAGTTTCTGCGAATGCCATGATCCAACCCGTTTCCGGCGACTATGAAGTCGTGAAACGTGATGTGACGGCATCCGCGGTCCTGAAGAGCTACTTCACAGCGGTCAACATCGGCGATGTGTCTTATGCCACGCTGAAAGCCGCTGCATTGAAACAGGCGCCAGGTGCTCAGGATCTCGTCGACGTCAAAATGGATTACTCCATGAAGAATATCTGCGGGATCAACGAAGTCACAGTTACTTTGACTGCGACGGCTGTAAAATTCAAGAAGTAAGGGTCTGATCTGACTCTTCTTCCGGCACACGGTGTCACCATCCGCCGTGTGCCGTCTTCATTTTAAAAGGAAAAAAATAAAAAAAATAAAAAAAAATAAAAATTTTTAAAAAAATATTTGAAAATCGTAAAAAACGGTGTAAATTAATGATTCTGTGCGAAACCGCGGTTCGGCATGTGGGTGCCGGGACGTATTCCAAGTCGCATAAGAACGGTAAAGAGCCCTTGAATTTTTTGGACACGAGGGATCTTTTGTCGTAGACAGTGAACTTTGTCCGGGTAAAACCGGGCGGAACAACAAACAGAGACGGTGCCGCTTATGAAAGTTTCGTCATCAATTAAACGCAGGTGTGAATCCTGCCAGATCATCAGAAGAAATGGCGTGATTCGCGTGGTCTGCAAAAGAAATCCCCGCCACAAACAGAAACAAGGATAACCGCGGAGTAGCGTAATATGCCCAGAATCTTAGGAGTAGACATTCCGATGAACAAGCGCGTGAAGTACGCGCTCCAGACGATCTACGGGATCGGTCCTGCGATTGCAGCCGAGATCGTGGAACGTGCAAAAATCGATCCGGATCTGAAAGCGAAAGAGCTTACAGATGAACACATTGCTGCCATTACTGTTCTTCTTCAGAACGACTATGTAGTGGAAGGCGACCTTCGCCGTGAACTTGTGACCAACATCCGCCGTTTGCAGAGCATCAACTGCTACCGCGGGATCCGCCACAAGAAAGGTCTTCCCTGCCGTGGACAGCGCACGCAGACGAATGCGCGTACCCGTAAGGGCAAGAAGATCACCGTGGGTGCAATCCGTGACAAAACACAGCGTCGTGTTGCTTCTTCCGAAAAGGAAGCAGCGCAGGCCTCCACAGCAAAGAAGAAATAATTCTGTGTATACAGGATTGTTTGCAGCGTAAAGAAAACGAATCGAAAGGTCAAATACTATGGCTGAAGAAAACATGGACAAGGCAGCAGAAGTTGCTGCTTCTGCCCCTGAAGCAGTGGAAACGGCTGCTTCTGCGAGTGAAAAACGCAAAAAAACCGGTCGCCATGTGCCCTCCGGGATTGCGTTTGTGCATGCCACATTCAATAATACAAAAGTCACGTTCACCGATTTGCATGGTAATGTTCTCTGCTGGTCCAGCTCCGGTAAAAACGGTTTCAAAGGATCCCGCAAGAGCACCGCTTATGCCGCTCAGGTCGTTGCCGCTGATGCCGCAAAAAAGGCAGAAGCTCTCGGCATGAAGGACGTGGAAGTGCGTATCAATGGACCGGGAGCAGGTCGCGAATCTGCGGTCCGCGGTATCGCATCTGTCGGCATGGAAATCAATGCTATCAAGGATATCACGCCGGTCCCGCATAACGGATGCCGTCCGCCGAAACGCAGACGTGTCTGATGCAAGTTTCACTGGCCCGGCAGGTTGTATCCTGCCGCGTGAAGAAGAAACCCTGGATTCCAACATAATAACCGGAGGTAACCAATATGGCTTCCATGAATGATTTTCCCATGCCCAATTCAGTGGAGATGGAAAGAGAAACAGCAACGGATAAATATGCGAAGTTTGTCGCTTCTCCGTTCCAGAGCGGTTTCGGACATACTGTCGGAAACGCACTGCGCCGTGTTCTCCTCTCCTCATTGGAAGGTTCAGCTATTTCCGCAGTCCGGATCGATGGAACAACGCACGAGTTTTCCTCACTTCCGAACGTTGTCGAAGATGTGACTGAAATCATTCTCAATTTGAAGAAAGTGAAACTCAAACTTCATGATGACACGATCAAAACGCTGGAAATCAAGAAGAATGAGGCTGGCCCTGTAACTGCCAGCGACATTATCAATGACGGTACGGTTGACATCATCAACCCGGAACAGATCATTTGTACGCTTGACAAGGCTGTGCCTTTCCGTGCGGAAATCGAAATTTCCAAAGGACGCGGCTGGCGTTTGGCGGAAAAGAACAAACGTGCGGAACATTCCCTGGGAACAATTCCTGTGGACTGCCTTTACAGTCCTGTGACACTGGTCCGCTATCAGGTGGGTTCCGCCCGTGTCGGAGAAGAAACCGAAAAAGACTCTCTGACTCTTGAAATCTACACAGATGGTCGGGTCACTCCCCAGGATGCGTTGAAGAAGGCGACCAAGATCCTCGCCGATCACCTCAATCCGTTCCTCGGCAATGAAAAACCGGCATCTCCCGGACTCTCACCGGAAGATCAGAATCTGTTGAAGACTCTGACTCAGGATGTGGATTCTCTGGAATTGTCTGTCCGTGCCATGAACTGCTTGAATACAGCAAATATCAAGCTTCTTGGTGAGCTCTGCCTGAAATCGGAATCCAA
This sequence comes from Victivallales bacterium, assembly GCA_045592785.1. GTDB lineage: Bacteria > Verrucomicrobiota > Lentisphaeria > Victivallales > UBA1829 > RGIG8244. The sequence goes on from JAZNVL010000017.1 coordinate 3,269, forward strand.
GATGTTGAAATACCGTAACTTCGGCAAAAAATCTTTGGATGAGATCAAGGAAAGACTCGAAAAGATGAATTTGCAGTTGGATATGAACTTCAGTGAAAATCTGAAAAATGCGATCCTGGCGGAAGCCGAACGTGCCAAAGCCTCCAAGAAAGAGGAAATCTAAGAACTATGAGACACCTCAAACATACAGCAAAATTGAACCGCAACTGCGGTCACCGTAAAGCGATGCTCGTCAATCTGGCTTGCAGCCTGATCGAACACGACCGCATCGAAACAACCGTAATCCGTGCGAAAGAACTCCGTCGTTTCGTGGAACGTCTGATCACTCTCGCGAAAAAAGGCGGCGATCACCGCCGCAGACTGGCTTATGCCAAGCTGAAAATCAATACCCCCTCTGACAAAGCACAGGCGAAAAAAGCCGTCCTCAAGAAACTCTTCGAAGACCTGGCTGTCCGCTTCGCTGCACGTCCCGGCGGTTATACACGCATCATCCGTAACGGCGCACGCGTCGGTGACGGTTCTCCGATGTGCTTCATCGAGTTTGTGGAAGCGGATGCCGCTGCTGCAGCTCCTGCCGCTGAAGAGGCCCCGAAAGCGGAATAAGTTCCACTTTCCTGATACAGAAAATCCCCGATGCCATTACGGCGCCGGGGATTTTTTTTCTTTGATTTTACTTGGAAATGTTGCGCGGGGGAGGCGGGGGGACCGTTCGTTTCGGATCAAGCAGATGCCGTGGTTTTTCCACAACATTTCCTTTGGAATCGGTCATGGTTTCGGGTGGCGGACCGTCTTTGAAGAGGTCTTCCAACTGTACGGGTTTCCCCTCCGCCCGTACCAGAAGATCGAATCGGTCCCGGACCTGACTGCCGTGCCGGTCGCTGTATTCCAGCGAGATCCCGGCGAAGCCACCGTTGGTGACACGGTATCGGTACTGGATCACTTTTTCCATTTTCTTTGTGGCAAGATTTTCCGCTTTACCCTGTACAATGTCGGTACGGATCAGTACATTGGGGTTCACGGGTTTGGCTTCCCGCCAGAATAAGCCGGATGTATCACCGTTGACGGGGAGCGTGACTGTGATCAGATCACCGGCGCGGCAATCCAGAGTAGCTCCGGATTGTGCGGGTGCGAAATCATATTGTACCGGGGTTGGCGTAAAACATCCGGTAAGGAGAATAAGCGCAGCGATTCCGGCAATGACCCTCATAGATTTATTCCTCTGTTTCGAAAAAGGGTTTTCCCAGGAAAAATGCGGTCATGGTCCCGTGGGCGATCAGACGTTTGTTATCATCGAAGACCTGCACGGTAAACACGCCGGACCGTTTTCCCCTGGAAACGACATCGGCGATGGCGGTATAAGACGTGCTGAGTCCGGGGCGGACGTAGGAGATATTGCTGTTCATACCGATCGCCTGTTCGCCGTATGAGTTTGCTGCACCGGCGAAAACGAAATCGGCGAAGGTATAAAGTGCGCCGCCCTGGGTTACGCCCAATCCGTTGCAATGATCTTTTCCGGCGGTAAAGGATCCTTCGGCATGACCTTCGGCGATGGATGTTATCATCATATCGTTTACGGCGGCGAAGCGGTCATTTTCATTCAGGAAAGAGCGGAGTTTTTCAAGGTATGACATCGTACAAAACTTTCCGTGTTATATATCTGAAAGCAGGTTGTGGGCCAGCATGATCAGCAAAACATTACTGGCATTGAAGAGAGAATGGATCAGGATCGGCGTGAGCAGCGAACCTGTTTTCCGCATTGTTCCCTGCAGGATCAATCCCATGACGAACAGGGCGGGCGCATGGAGCAGATTGCAGTGAAGTGCTGAAAACGTTGCGGCGGTGATCACGGCAGCGGTATGATAATTGAAGAACATATTTACTTTTGCAAAGAAGAATCTGCGGAACATACATTCTTCGGTGACGGGAGCAATGATCACGGCGGAAAAGATGATCATCAGAGCTTGAGGTGAGTACGGGTTTTTCCGGATCAAATCCGGCAGGGACTGCTGCGGCAATTCAATATTCAGATATTTGCCGGCAGTGTGCATTGCATAGCCGAGGCTCAATGAGGCAACAAGAAGAAAAAGCACGGCTGTAACGATGGGCATGACGGGAAACGGGGAGGGGATATTCCATTGGAATTTTTCTTTCAGCGGGATATTCCGGAAGGTGCAGGCACTGATCCCCAGCAGCGCAATATTCAGAAATTGCGGCAGGAAGAGTTTGACAGAAAATGGAAGAGCGATCTTGAAATAATCAACGAAAAACGGGAAGAGGAAGTTATTCAGGAGGCAAAGAGCGCATACGGCATAGAAGCCAGCGGAGATCCATTGCCGTATTGCGCTATCTTCTGTTGATGACACGGTGTTCATTGTTCGACTTTTGCGTTCAATTCGTCAATACTGCAAGTGAAGATCTGGACTTCAACGTTTTTTGTTTTTGCGAAATCCACAAGTTGCTGTTTGCGTTCTTCGGAGATACTGCGCAGCGCAATGACCAGACGATCGAATGGTTTCCGCTGATAAATTTCTTCCATATCATCTATCCCGCCAAGTACCTGGAATCCGTATACGGAAAGATGATGGAGGACAAAGTCATCGTCTATGATCCCCAGGATTTCCGGAATCGGTTTATTGGATGCCAGAGGACCGGAAAATATGTTTGTAAGATACAATCTGCAGAAGAGTCCGCCGCCGTAGATCATGGTGCGGCATGTTTTCTTATCGGCAGCCCGGCTTTGAATATACATTTTGCGGAACCCGAAACTTTCCAGATAGCGGAGCAGGAACCGTTCGCCGGAGATCAATGCGCATGCCATGAAGAAGAAGAGAAGATAGAATATGATCAGCATCTGGAGTTCTTCTTTGGAGAAATCGTATTTGTACGCGCAGAGCAGATAGATCGTAGTGAATCCGATCGCGCCCGCAAAAATACAAAGGCGGATCAGTTTGTAATATTGCGAGATCCCGGCGCGGAGCCAGAATGTCTGATAGATCCCGGAAATACACAGACAAGCCGTGAACGGACCTACAAAGATGAGGATGTAGTAAAGAGAGACCGGATTATAGAGGAGTGGGGGGAACAGTAAAACCGCGGCAAAGAAAGAAGCGCTTACAAGGATACAGTCGATGACCGGATGTACTGCAGTCAGGATGAAATTCTTGTGGGGGACGGAAAACCCTTTTGCAACGCAACTGACCGTATCCAGGATCTCAATGTGAGCATACCGGATGAATGTGAAAATGGCGATAAGGAAAAGAACGAAAACGAGGGCGGGGAGATGTTGTTCCAGGAAAACGGATCCCATGGCGATCAGAGAGAGAAGCGTGGCGAGGGAGTAAATGATGTACGCCGTTTTTCTCTGCGATCCCTGTTCTTTCATAATACGGTGATGAAGATGGTCATGGTCACCTTCCATGATACTGACGGAGGTGTCATGTTTGATATACCGCCGGAAGAATCTGCGCCAGATGGCGAGGAATACGTCGAAAATAGGGATCCCGATCGCGATCAGGGGAACAAGCAAACTGGTCATTGTCACTGCTTTGGACGAAGCGGACATACTGGTGAATGCAAAGAAAAGCCCGAGGAACATACTTCCGGTATCACCCATAAAGATTCTGGCAGGTGAGAAGTTGTACCGGAGGAATCCCAGGCATGAACCGCAAAAGACCAGCAGGATAACCACATGCAGTGCGCTGGAATGATTGAGCGCGCCCCATACAGCCAGAGAGAATGATGCAATGGAAGCCAGACCGGCAGCGATCCCATCCAGTCCGTCGATCAGGTTGAACGCATTGATGATCCCGATGACCCAGCAAACGGTGAGAGGCATTCCGACGAACCAGGGCAGACTGTAGTCAAGGATACAGTGTATGCCGCATCCTGTCCAATAGAAGAAACAGCCGATGACGATTTGAACGATGAGTTTGACGATACTGCGGAGTTCATACTTGTCATCCAATATGCCCGTGATTCCCAGCACGACCGCAGCGATGGCAAATTTACCCAGAGAAAGAAGGATATCCTGATTGCCTTTGGAGAGCGGATATTCCAGATTTCCGAAAATGACCAGTGTCATGCTGATGAAGAATGCAAGGATGATGGCAATACCGCCACCACGGGGAACCGCCCGTTCATGCTGATGACGTCCCCGGGGCAGGTCGATCAGCCCGAACCGCGGGAGGATGGAAATGCACAACCTGGTACCGAGCATAGCGACCAGGACAGCAGCCAATGGATAAGGGATCCACTTTACAGAAGAAGCGATAAATTCCAACATAAGCAGAGTCTCCGTGATAAGAAATGAAACGTAAACTTTCAATTAATATACATGCGGTTTCCTGTAATTTCAAGAATAAAGAAAAATTTTCAGTTCTGAAACAAGGTTTTTTGTGCTTTTTATTTGAAAAAAGCGGGAACATGGGTTATATTATCACCGTATACCATGTAACGTTACAAATCCATTAACACAAAGGAATCAATCATGGCTCAGGTAATCTCTGAACTCCAGAAGGTGCGCGCCGCGTACCAGCCCAAACTCCCCGCCGCTCTCCGCGCCGGTGCAAAAGTCGTCGTAACAAAAGGCAATCCGCTCCCCGCATTTGCCGATACCGAGAAGATCTCCCAGCTCTTCCCCAGCACCAGCAATATGCCTGACCTGCGTTTCGCAGCCGGCAATGGCGAACAGGGCGCTCCCATCAATGCAGCTGTGATCCTCTCCGGCGGACAGGCTCCCGGCGGACATAACGTGATCGCAGGGATCTATGATGGTCTGAAATCCATCAATCCTGCTTCCAAACTCTACGGCTTCAAGGGCGGTCCCAGCGGTCTGGTCGACAACAAGTATGTGGAAATCACCGATGAATTCATGGATGCCTACCGGAATACCGGCGGATTCGATATGATCGGTTCCGGCAGAACCAAACTGGAACTGCCCGAACAGTTCGATAAAGCCCGCGAAAACTGCGAAAAACTGGGCATCACTGCCATCATCATCATCGGCGGTGACGACTCCAACACCAATGCCTGTCTCCTTGCTGAATACTACAAGGCGCAGAACGCCGGGATCCAGGTCGTGGGCTGCCCCAAGACCATCGACGGCGACCTGAAGAACGCATTCGTGGAAACTTCTTTCGGTTTCGATACCGCCAGCAAAGTTTACAGCGAACTCATCGGCAACATCGCCCGTGACGCCAACTCTGCCAAGAAATACTGGCACTTCATCAAACTGATGGGCCGCAGTGCTTCTCACATCGCGCTGGAATGTGTTCTGCGCACTCATGTGAACATGGCGATCATCTCCGAAGAAGTTGCTGCGAAAAAGCAGACTCTTTCCGAAATCGTCAACGGCATCGCCGATATGGTCGCTGCCCGCGCTGAAAACAAAGAAAACTTCGGTGTTCTGCTGATCCCCGAAGGTCTGATCGAATTCATTCCCGAAATGAAGATCCTGATCGCGGAACTCAATGATGCTCTGGCAAAGAATGCAGAAGCGTTCGCCAATATCAGCACCAACGCGGAAAAACTCGCCTTCGTGGAAAAACTCCTCACGCCCGAAAGCGCAAAAGTTTACAGCTCTCTCCCCGATGCCATCCGCCTGCAGCTCTCCATGGATCGCGACCCCCACGGCAACGTGCAGGTCTCCCTCATCGAAACCGAAAAACTGCTGGTCGAACTCACCAAGAAAGAACTCGCCGCCCGCAAGAAAGCCGGCAGCTTCAATGGGAAATTCTCCACGCAGACTCACTTCTTCGGGTATGAAGGCCGCTGCTCCGCACCCTCCAACTTCGATGCCGACTACTGCTACAGCCTCGGTTACAACGCCGCCGCCATCCTCGGCGCAGGAGCCACCGCTTACATGTCCTACGTTTCCAATCTGGTCAAACCGGCTGCAGAATGGGTTGCCGGCGCAGTGCCCCTGACCGCTATGATGAACGTGGAACACCGTCACGGCGAAGACAAGCCCGTGATCAAGAAAGCTCTGGTGGAACTGGGTGCCGCGCCCTTCAAGGCATACGCAGCCGTCCGCGCAGACTGGGCAGTGAATACCTCCTATGTGTATCCCGGCCCGATCCAGTATTTCGGTCCCACCGAAGTCTGCGATCAGCCCACTGAAACGCTGAAACTTGAACACCAATAAGAAAAGAGCGTTTCCACATGAGCGGAAAAAATAACGGTACGATCGACGTCGCCAATGTTGCCGCGCTTGCCCGGTTGGAGATCCCTGCCGGTCAAGCGGAAAAACTCCAGTCCGAAATGGAAGCCATTGTCGGATACGTGGAAATGCTTTCTGAACTCGACGTGGACGGTATTGAACCTACCGCCCACGCCGTTGACCGGGTCAATGTACTGCGCGATGACGTCGCAGGTACACCGCGTTCCCGTCAGGACATGCTTGCCAACGCCCCCGCGACCGTGGATGGCGAACTGGTGCTTGTCCCCCGGATGCTGCCCGGAGAAGAGGAGACTGCATGACCATGATTGATATCGATCCCGTTACTTTGACGCTCCGCGATGCTTCCGCATTGCTGAATTCCGGCAAATGCACTTCCACCGAACTCTGTCAGGTCTTTCTGGACCGGGCGGCGAAAGTGGAACCGGAAGTTCGTTCCCTGCTGGCATTGGATCCCGAATCTGTTCTCAAACAGGCGGCGGAATCCGATGGGCGCAGAAAAGCCGGACAGGTATTGAGTCCTCTGGACGGCGTACCTGTCACGCTGAAAGACAACATTGCATCGGAGGGCGAATCCCTTTCCTGCGCATCAAAAATCCTGGAAGGGTTCCGTTCCCCCTATGATGCTTTTGTAACACAGAAACTCAAACAGGCAGGCTGTATCCTTCTGGGACGTGCCAACATGGATGAATTCGCCATGGGCTCTTCCTGTGAAAACAGTGCCTATCAGAAGACCGCCAATCCCTGGGATATCACCCGTGTTCCCGGCGGTTCCTCCGGCGGTTCCGCGGCGGCTGTGGCAGCAGGGATCACCTGCGCCGCATTGGGTTCCGATACGGGCGGATCCATCCGTCAGCCGGCATCTTTCTGCGGTATCGTGGGGATGAAACCCACCTACGGGCGTGTGTCCCGTAACGGGCTGGTCGCGTTTGCTTCCAGTCTGGACCAGATCGGTCCGATGACCAAAACGGTTTATGATGCTGCGCTGCTCTACGATCTGATCTGCGGACAGGATGAAAAAGACTCTACCAGTCTTCCTTACGAAAAAGAAGATTGTGCCGCATATCTGGAAGAAAAAGAAGCGAATTTCTCCCTGGAAGGCGTGCGTATCGGTCTGCCGAAAGAATATTTCTCGCTGGAAGGTGTCACCCCCGGCGTGAAAGCAGTGACCGATCAGGCGATCGAAACACTGAAAAGTCTGGGGGCGACTTTTGTCGAAGTCTCCCTGCCCCATTCCAAATACGCCATGGCGTGTTATTACATCATTGCCACGGCGGAAGCCAGTGCCAACCTGGAACGGTTCGACGGTGTTCGTTACGGTTACCGTTCGGAAGGGGCGGACAGCCTGACCAATCTGTATATGAAGTCTCGCGGGGAAGGATTCGGAACGGAAGTGAAACGCCGTATCATGCTCGGGACGTATGTATTGAGCAGCGGGTATTACGATGCCTATTATCTGCGTGCACAGAAAGTGCGTACCCTTTTGCGCAGAGACTTTGAAAAAGCGTATCAGGAATGTGATCTGATCTTCACTCCGGTCAGTCCCATTCCCGCATTCCATTTTGATGAAAAGAGCGATCCGCTCCAGATGTATCTCTCGGACATCTTCACCACGGCATTGAATCTCTCCGGCGATTGCGGGATCAGTGTTCCCGCCGGATTGGATCCGGAAACGGGGATGCCCGTCGGGATCCAGCTGATGACCGGCGCATTCGGGGAAAAACGTCTTCTGCACGCGGCGGCCGCATTCGAATCCGCCCGCGCACAGAAAGTCTTCCGCGCTCCCCTGTAAGGAGTTGAACTCATGCAGAAAACAGCGATCCTTTTCCTGCTTCTTTTCGCCGGGATCCTCTCCGGGATCGAACCGGGCGGGATGCTTTCCATCGACGAACTGCGGGAAAAGGCGGAAGCGGTAACTCCGGTGTCTGCCCCTGTGCAGGCGCCCGGATACGAGATCATTGTTTTCTTTGATACCAACGCCCGCGATACCATGTCCTACATGCAGATGCTGAACGATCTGTGTACGCGGATGAGCGAATATCCGTCCGCGGAACAGGCGAATGTATATGCGTTGGCACGGAACTCCAAGCGGGAAACGGAAGATCTGCTGAAGCGTTTCACTCCTGCATTTGCCATCGGCAGGGATAAGGACCGGATCCTTTTTGCGGAATATGCGACAGGGGAACTCTTTCTTCCCTTTGCGCTGATCGCGAAGGAAGGGAAAGTGCTCTGGAAGGGGAGTCCGCTGGATCTGGAAAACATCATGAACCTGATCCGGAAAAAGAAATTCGACCCGACCTTGCAGCTGAAGATCTCCCGGATCCGTAAGGAAATGCAGATGGCGGTCCAGGCATCCCTGCCGGATGTGATCCAGCGTTGTGCGGATGAGATCCTGAAATTGCAGCCGGGCGACACTCTGGCGATCCAGGCAAAACTTTTCGTGTACGAAAATTCCGGGCGTTTCCCGGCGGCATTGTCTTTCACAAAACGTAATGCACTTGCCAATCCCGATGACGTGAACCACACACTTCTTTATTTGAATTATCTGTACCGTGCCGGAAATCCCGCGCCGTTCCCCGCAGCATTCGCAGATGCAGTCAAACAGTTCAGCAAATCCCCGGAATCCCTGTTCCGTCTTCTTGCTTTTGCGGTGAACGGAACGATCCCGTTCTCCTGGCTCCCGCCGAAGGAGATCAAAGGACTGCCGGATATGATCCGGCAGTCCTGGGCGAAGAAATCCGCCGGCCGTCGCGGGGTCTTTGCCGAATATGAGGCGGCAGTGTGTTACGGTTTGTGTGATATTGCCGGAGCTGTGAAAGCCCAGGAGGAAGCTCTGCGCCTGTGTGAGGCTGCACGGCAGAAAGAAGTCCGGCGCCAGCTGGAATTTTACCGTTCCATCCAACAATTGAAAAAATGACCATGCGCATCATCCATTTTTCCGATGTTCATGTACCTGCGGTCCTGACACCGCGCTCTTTCACCGACAAACGCATTCTCGGCTGCTGCAACAGTCTTCTGGTACGGAAACATGCGTACCGTATGGCGTATTTCGAAAAAGCCGTTCCCGCGATCCTGCAAGCCTCGCCGGACCTCATTGTATTCACCGGGGATGCTGTTTCCACGGCGGATCCGGTGGAGTTCCGTGATGCGGCAGAACGTTTTCAACCTTTGGTGCAAAGCGGGATCCCGCTGTTGTATGTGCCGGGGAATCATGATATGTATGTCCGCGCAAAAGCCTGCCGGGAAGCCATGGAGTCCTTTTACACACTTCTGAACGGTGGTATTGCTTATCACGATGCGCCCCGGCTTGTGACTGCGGGCGGTGTACGTTTTGCAGCCATTCATTGCGCAAAGCCCTTATCCTGGTATTTTTCCTGCGGTGTGATGAAACCGGAGACTTCTGCGTTTCTGGAAACGGAAGCGGCAAAGGAGTCTGACATGCCGCTGGTTTGCGTGGGACATTTTCCTCTGTTACGGCGTGAGAACTTCATCAAAGACTTCCGGCGTCGTCTTTACGGTGCCGAAACGGCGGCATCTCTGCTGCATCAGGGCAGGATCGCGCTTTCTTTATGCGGACACATCCATCACGGATTTGAGACGATTCTGGATGAGTCAATGGGGTACGGCGAATACTGTGCAGGGTCTCTGACGAAGGAAGGCAGTCTGCTGGAAATCACCTGGAATGAACCGGAGAAACGGTTCCGGCACAAACGTATTTCGTTTACGGAATAAGTTTTTTCACCGCGGTGAGGATGTCGGGCGCATCCACTGCATCGGGGAAGTCGGAAAGATCTTCGGTTGCGCCGTGCCCGGTACGGAGGAGTGCGACGGCACGGCATCCGGCATTGATCCCGGCGCGTAAATCGGTGGTTCTGTCCCCGATCATGACACATTGCGAGAGATCCAGATCATGCTCTTTTGCCGCGCGAAGGATCATACCCGGTTTCGGCTTTCTGCAATCGCAATCGATGGCATATTCGGGCACCACGCCGCTTTTGTGATGATAACAATAATAAACGCCGTCGAGTTTGCATCCGATCTCTGCCAGTTTCTCGTCAATACGTTGTTGTACGGCGTGAAGCTGTTCCTCCTTGAAATATCCTTTGGCAATGCCCGCCTGATTGGAAATGACGATGATCTTGTACCCGCGTTCCCGGAGGTATTGGAATGTTTCTCTGATTTCGGGGGGCAGCACAACGCCGTCGGGATCACAGAGATAATTTTTTTCTTCGATCAATACGCCGTCGCGGTCAAGAAAACATGCTTTATTCATACATCGGTCCTTATTTCAATTTTCGTTCTGCGGGTTCAGATCAATGACCCGGTCACAGTGTTCGATACTGGAAAGACGGTGTGCGATCATAATGATGGTGAGCCTGCCTTTGAGCATTTTCAGCGCATCGATCAACGCCTTTTCCGTTTCGTTATCCAATGCGCTGGTGGCTTCATCCAGGATCAACAGTTCCGGATCATGATACAACGCACGGGCAATGGCAATACGCTGACGCTGTCCGCCGCTGAGCCGTACGCCGCCTTCCCCGATCATGGTATCGACACCCTGGGGGAGAGAAGGGAGGAAGTCCGTGATCTGCGCCATTTCCATAACTTTTTGCAACTGGACTTCATCCACCTGATCGGGCGCGATGCCGAAGGCGATATTCCCTTTCACGGTGTCATCAAACAGAACGATGTTCTGTGGCACATATCCGATGCGTTTCCGCCAGGAAGTGAGACCTTCCGTGATGGGCACGCCATCGACTTTGACACAACCCTTCTGCGGTTGATAGAATCCCATGATGATGTCCGCCAGGGTCGTCTTCCCGCAACCGGTCTTTCCCACGAATGCCACGGATTCCCGATGCCGGATCGTCATGGAGTAATCCCGGAAAAGGGGGTCCTGTCCGGGTGTATACGCGAAGTCGATATGATCCACGGTGATGTTGTCGCGGAAGTCGATCTTCTGCTTTTCTTCCGGGAGAGTTTCCCCGGGAATATCGCACAAATCGGAATAAATGCGGTCGAAAAGGAACAGGTTACCCCGAATGATATAAAGATTGTACTGGATACGGGAGAAAGACGGGAGCAGGCGGAACATGGCGGCAATAAACAATGCGGCAAAGAAAAGGATCTTTTCAAAGGGTACATCGGTATAGAGAAGTGTGATAAGGATGCCCATGGCAAGAGCAATGCAGAATGCCTCCATAGTGAAACGGGGGATTTCGGAAAAATCCATGATCTTTTTATTGGCAAAAAACTTATCCTTCTGTACTTTATTCAGCTGACGGACAAAAAACGGAGCCGTCCCGGTCAGCTTGACTTCCCGGATCGCAGCCAGCCCCTGCTGAAGAAACAGGACCGCTTTTGCACTTGCTTTGATATTGATCTCACCGTACCGTACCAGTTTTTTCCGCATGGGGATGTAAAACACGATGAGCAGGATGGCAGCACAGACGACGGCACTCAATGCGATATATGGCGCGATCTTGAACAGAACAGAGCCTATGGCGATGATGACACAAACTTCCGTAGCGATCAGCATACAGGGACGTAATAAGCTTACTGCAAAAATATTGCATTGGTGGATCCGGTCGATCAGGGTGGATGCCCCGATCTCACTGTGCCATTGACAGGGCGCTTTCAGATAGTTCCGATAGAGTCTTGTCGCGATCTCAACGGTCAATTTCGTGACATACAGACTTTGCAGGTACAGGATAAACCAGCCATAAGCGTTTTTAAGAATATACAGCAGGATCAATGCACCTGCAAGCAGTATGACAAATTTCCGTTCCGATCCCACATTGGTGAAATCATAGAACCGCTCCACCCATTCATTGGAGTGAATAAAATCGGCAGAGGTAAAGGCGGAAACCAGGAGCATGATCAGCCCCAGAGATGCCAGTTCCAGCAGTGCTCCGGAAATCGTCAGACCGGATAATGCCAGCAAACCCCACTTGTATGCGGGAGAAAGGATCTTGCGGAGTTTGCTGATCAAATTCCACATAAAACGTCACCCGATGGAAGAACCGGGTTCACAATCACCGTCGACCGTCACCAACCGGAGCGTATCACCTGTCCGTGCGGCAAGGAGCATCCCCCGGGATTCATGTCCGCGGATGGAAACCGGCTGCAGGTTCGCGATCACCACAATGCTTTTCCCGATCAGATTTTCCGGTTCGTAGAAGAGTGCGATCCCTGCCACCAGGGGGCGTACATCGCCATTGCCGAGATCAATGGTGAGAGCCAGGAGTTTATCTGCCTTCGGAATCCGTTCTGCGGTCAGGACTTTTGCCACTTTCAACTGCACTTTCTGGAAATCAACGATCGTACAAATCCCTTCCGGAATCACAGGTTCTTCCTTCGGTGCCTTGACTTTCGGTTCGTTTTTCTTCTTCGCCGGTTTGGGTTCCGCAGGCTTTTCCTCCACCTGGATCCGGGGGAAGAGTCCGGCAATGTCATGCAGATCGGATTCCGGTTCCAATACACCCATGGAACGGATCTGTTCGAAGGAAACGGCATTCTGATCGGCTTCGGACATGCCCAGCGTATAACGCAGTTCCTTCATCTTTTCCGGCATGACCGGATAAAGCAGACCGGAAACAATGCGCAACACTTCCGCGGCGGTATACAGGACTGTGGCAAGACGGTCCCGTTTGCCTTCCTTTACCAATTCCCAGGGCTTGTTCAGCTCCATATAACGGTTGGCACTGCGGACCACGTTCATGACCGCATCCAGACCGGAATCCAGCTTCATATTTTCCACCGCATTGCGCAGGGCGTCCACCGCCTGCAACGCAATACTGCTCAATTCCGTATCGCAGGGCTCCATCAGAGAGCCGGGACGGGGCACTTTCCCGTCAAAGTTCCGGATGGAGAGTTTCACCACGCGGCTGACCAGGTTCCCCAGGTCATTGGCAAGATCGCTGTTGTAACGGCCGATAAATTCTTCTTCGGTGAACGAGGCATCATTGCCCAGTGTCATGCCCGCCATAAGGAAGTAACGGAACGCATCCACACCGTATTTATCCACCATATCCATGGGGTTCACTACATTGCCCAGCGATTTACTCATCTTGACGGTTCCGGTAAGCCACCAGCCGTGTGCGAAAATACTCTTCGGCATTTCCACACCCATGGCTTTCAGCATACAGGGCCAGTAAACGCTGTGGGTGGTGAGGATATCTTTCCCGATCAGGTGATGACTGTTTTCCCAATACTTGTTGAACCGGGCATCATCCACTCCATATCCCATGGCGGAAATATAGTTGATCAGCGCATCGAACCAGACGTAGCAAACGAAATCACTGTCGAATGGCAGTTCGATCCCCCAGGACATCCGGGATTTTGCACGGGAAATACAAAGGTCGTTCAGCGGTTTCCGCAAGAATCCCAACGTTTCATTGGCGCGGAATGCAGGCTGAATGAAACCGGGATGGGTCTGGATATAATCCACCAGCCATTCCTGATAACGGCTCATGCGGAAAAAGTAATTGGGCTCCTGAACGGTATCCACTTTCCGGTTGCAGTCCGGACAGCATCCGTCCACCAGATCTTTTTCCGTGAAATAACGTTCGCAGGGAACACAGTAGAAACCGGTATATGCACCTTTGTAAATGAGGTCCCGGTCATACAGATCCTGCAGGATGGCGGAAACGATCTTTTTGTGCCGTTCTTCCGTGGTACGGATAAAATCATCGTTTGTGATGTTGAGTTTTTTCCAGAGTTCCTGAAAACGGATCACGGTTTCGTTGCAGTGATCCAACGGAGCGATCCCACGGGCTTCCGCCGCTTTCTGAACCTTCTGACCGTGTTCATCCGTCCCGGTCAGGAAAAAGGTGTCATCGCCCTGTGCGCGGTGATACCGTGCCAATACATCGGCGAGAACAGTGGTATAAGCGTGTCCGATATGGGGAGAATCGTTGACGTAATAAATAGGAGTAGTGGTATAGAATGTCTTGTTTTTGCTCATGATGACGCTCCTTTGCAACAAGTGTGACGATATATAAAGAACAGCGGAACCCGAAACCCGGATTCCGCGATTAAACATTGTGCCGGATCTTACTTGGCAGCCCCGTTTTCGGCGGCTTCTTTGGCTTTCTCTTCCTGCTTCCGTTTTTCTGCTTCCAAACGTTCCGGCATGTATCTCTTGAAGAAGATCACATTTTTGAATGTGGAGGATGCCGTGTCATAGTAGAAGCGCAGAACACCCCGGGAGAGACGTCCTTCCCAAACGATCACATAGGGTTGTAATTCCGGGGTATCTTTGTTTTCCGTATTTTGCTGTTTCTGTTGCTGTTCTTTCTGTTCTTTCTGTTCTTTCTGCTGTTCTTTCTGTTCTTCATCCTTGTTTTCCTGTTTGATGACAACAGGGAGTTTATCCGGGGCGAGAGCGCCTTCCTGGATCTTCTGGAAAATATCTTCGTTGCCGTACAACAGCTGCGTATCGGATTTACCGTAATTTCTGTTCAAAGAGTTTTTGTAAATATCGAATTCCCGGTGTGTCAAGTCACCCATGTGGACATCGACCTGATTGAGTTTACCGAAATAGAAGTGCATGAAGATGCGCGCGGGACGGGATCCCTTCGGATAGATAATGTCATACCGGTTGACCACATATTTGTTGAGGAACGCACTTTCTTTTTCTTTGGAGAGGGCGTAATAGACATCGGTTTCGGTGAAGCCCCAGAGTGCTTTCTTGAAACCCTGGTCCGCATCGATCCCGTAGTAGGTCGAGTTGATTTCTTTCAGTTTCGCTTCGACTTTTTCCATAAGTTCCTTGTATGTGACCTCATTGACTTTGATCCGGCTGACCGCAGCGGCAAGTTCCTGCTGACTCATGGCAATGAAGTCTCCACCGGTATCTTCAGGCATGGCAGAGCTGTTGCCACCGAGAACGTCCACGACTTCGTTGCTTGTCTGACGATTGGGGTTGGCTTCGCCGTTTGCCATCATGGCTTCATCGCGCGTACTTTCCCGTGCTTCTTCCATCTGGCGTTCCATGCTGTTTTCTGCGAACATGTCAGAGACTTCACCTTCGGGCTGCTGATCTCTGGTATTCTTATTCTGTTCTGCCAGCTGTTGTTGAGCAACGGCTTCTTCTTCTGCCTTTTTGCGTGCGCGTTCTTCTTCCTTCTTACGTTTCAGCGCGAGCTTGCGTTCTTCTTCCTTCTTACGTTTTTTGTACTTGTTTGATTCGATTTCAAGAAGTTCGCGTGCAATTACATCTGCTGTTGTCCACTGTTTTTCTCTTTCCAGGAAGATGTAACCGTTTTTCTCATTTTCTTCGTTCTGTTTTTCGAGCAGACGGTCAAACACTCTCTGCTGATATTTGATCGTATCCGCTTTGTGTTTTGCCATTCCATCGGTGATGTGCTTTTCCCGGAGAGCTTTCTGTGCTTCCGCATCGAATTTTGCCCGGGTCGCCAGATCCATGTCAATAAACGGGATCGTCTTGTTGTCAACGAGAATACTGTTTGCTTCGATTTTGTAAAGAGTCCCCGTGACAACGATCATGGAGGAACCGCGTTTGTAACTGAGCGTGACTTTGTCTTTCAGTTGGAACATCTGATACATGCTTTCCGCTTCCTTGCGGAGTTTTGCTTCCAGTCTTTTCCCAATGCCGCCGTATTTCTTTTCCATGACACGGCGTGCGCGCTCATTGAGGACTTTCAAATTTGCTTTTTTCATGGGGGTGACAGGTTTCAGAGTTACTTTTGCCCCGATTTCATCCAGGATAAGTTTCTGCACTTTTGCATCAGACATATCCTCTTTCATGTCGACATGCTTATTGATCGTGCTGTTAATGAATTCGATCCGTTCCGCAGAAATTTGATGTTCCGCACCAAACAGTGCAATGCCGAACAATCCGAGCAGTAAAGCAAACACGTTCTTTTTCATAGAAAAACATCCTCATAATAGATTATAAAAGCAATAAAAATTCTATATTATTTTATTATACTGCAAAATTTCGATTTGTCAAGTTGAAAAATGTGTGCTATCTTAAAAAAGACGAGATTTTTTTCAAGAAAGGTACTGATTATGACAAAAAATACCGGTTGTGTCGAAACTTTGACTCCGGCACAGGCAGAAATTTTAAAGCAGATCGTGGAGTCCGGGAACTGGATCGTGACCCCCGCGGAATATTGTCTCTTCAAGGCAAAAAAGGAAAATGTTTCCATCGCCATGTATCAAAGCGGAAAATGCGTGATCCAGGGGAAGGGCACAGAAGAATTCCTGGAGTTCGTATTGGAACCCAGAGTGCTTCAACAGGTTCGCGAAAAAACGATTGCTGCCGATACTCCGTTTCACCCCCATGCCGGGATCGATGAAAGCGGAAAAGGCGATTTCTTCGGACCATTGTGCATTGCCTGTGTTTTCGTACCCGATGAATCCGCCGCAGAACAACTTGCCGCAATCGGCGTCAAAGACTCCAAAGCCATTAAAAATGACGACCTCATCTGCCGGATCGCAGATCAGATCCGGGGGATCGTGCAGGGAAAGATCGGACAGGTGGCATTGGGGCCGGAAGCCTACAACCGGACGTACGCCAAAGTCCGGAATCTGAACCGCCTGCTTGCCTGGGGGCATGCCCGCGCCCTGGAAAACCTTCTGGAAAAAGTGCCGGAATGTACCGATGTATTGGCGGATAAGTTCGGCAATGAAAGCCTGATCGAAAATGCCCTGATGACACGGGGACGTTCCGTCACACTCCGGCAGCAGACGAAAGCGGAACAGGATATTGCGGTCGCCGCGGCAAGTATCCTTGCCCGTGCCGACTTCGTCCGCCGGGTTCGGAAACTGGAAGAAACCTATCAGATCAAGCTGCCGAAAGGAGCTGGAACGGCGGTGGATGCCGCCGCGCGCAAACTTTTGCAACAGGATAAAGATCTGCTGCCGCAGGTGGCGAAACTGCACTTCCGTACCGCCGCAAAAGTGATGGAACAGGATTTGTTCGATTGACGAATTTACCGTTTCTATTTGCAATCTTGCATTTCCTGTGATATATTACAGGATGTATTGATGTATCAACAATCTGAAAATAATGGAGTCTGTTATGAATCCGCTTTCTGACGAAATCAAAAACATGTTGTCCAATTCTTCCTGGATCCGGAAGATGTTCGAACAGGGTATCGAACTCAAGAAAAAGTACGGGGACAGCAACGTGTACGACTTTTCCCTGGGGAATCCCGACCTTCCGTCACCCGCCGCTGTGGGTGAAGCACTGAAACAGATGGCGGAAACCGCCGGCGATGCTTTCGCTTTCGGTTATATGCCCAATGCCGGATATCCGGAAGTCCGTGCCGCTCTCGCAAAAAAGATCACGCAGGAACAGGGCGTTTCCATCCCCGCTGACCGGGTGCTTGTCACTTGCGGCGCAGCCGGCGGGATCAACGTGCTTTTCCGTGCCGTCCTGAATCCCGGGGATGAAGTCATGTGCATCGCCCCGTACTTTGTGGAATACGGGTTCTACGCCGGAAATTACGGTGGAAAACTGGTCCCCGTCAAGAGCAGAGAAGACTTCTCTCCGGATGTAGCGGCAATGGAAGCCGCCATGACTCCTGCCACCCGCGCTGTGATCGTGAACTCCCCCAACAATCCCACCGGTGTGATTTATACCGGAGAAGATATTGCCGCCATCGCCGAACTCCTGAAACGGAAGTCTGCGGAATACGGCAGAAGTATTTATCTTGTCTCCGATGAACCCTACCGGTTCCTCAATTATGACGGTTTGGAGATCCCTTCGGTCTTCGCATGTTACGATGCTTCCGTTGTGATCGGATCGTTCTCCAAGACTCTTTCCCTCGCCGGAGAACGTATCGGTTATGTGGCGGTTAATCCGGCGCTGGAAGATGGCGCACAGCTGATGGCGGGCATGATCATGACCAATCGTATCCTCGGGTTCGTCAATGCGCCCGCCGTGGGACAGAAAATGTTGTTGTCCTGTCTGGACAGCCAGGCGGATCTCAACGTATACCGTCAACGCCGTGACATGATGGCGGAAGTTCTGGACCGTGCCGGACTGGAATATGTTCTTCCCCGCGGTGCCTTCTACTTCTTCCCGAAATCCCCGCTGGAAGATGATACCGCATTCGTCAATCTGCTGGTGAATGAACGGATCCTTGCGGTCCCCGGCAGAGGCTTCGGAATGCCCGGTTATTTCCGTCTCGCCTTCTGTGTCAACGGCAAGACCATCACGGATTCCGCGGAATCCTTCAAACGCGCCGTCGCTGCGGCAAAAGCATAACACCCAAACATTGGAGTATATAAAATGAAAATCGAAAATGACATGATTTCCATCGGCGGGATCCCTGCCGCTGAACTGGCAAAACAGTTCGGTACCCCCGTTTACGTTTACAACGAAGCAAAGATCCGGGAAAATTACCGTCGGGTCTACCAGACCTTCACCAAGTATTATCCCGATTTCGAAATGTTCTATGCGGTCAAATGCTGCAACAATCCTGCCATCGTCAATATCATGCGGCAGGAAGGCGCGGGCGCGGACTGCGCCAGTGTCAATGAGATCCTGCTGGCAAAAAGCGTGGGCCTCACCGGTGAAAAGGTCATGTTCAGCGGAAACTTCCTCTCCGATGACGATATCCGTCAGGGACTGGAAAGCGGCGTGATCTTCAATCTGGATGACATCAGCATCCTGCCCCGTCTGCTGAAATTCGGTACCCCGGAAATGATTTCTTTCCGCGTGAATCCCGGTTACGGCAAGAGCAACGTGGGCGAATACGTCACCAATGCCGGACCCAATGCAAAATTCGGACTCCATCCCTCCCAGGTGACCGAGGCATACCGTCTGGCTAAAGAAGCCGGGATCAAACGGTTCGGCGCACACATGATGACCGGTTCCTGCATCACCGATGCCGATTACTTCCCCTTCGTCACCGGATTGCTCATGGATATCATCGGCAAGACCGGCAAGGAACTGGGGATCGATTTTGAATTCATCGACCTGGGCGGCGGATTGGGTATCCCCTATCAGCCCGGCGAAGAAGGCCTTGATCTGGATCGTGCCGCCTCCAAAACCGCCGAAATGTTCCGCACAAAATCCGTTGAATACGGACTGAAACCGCCCCAACTCAAAATGGAACCCGCACGTTATTTCGTGGGCAATGCCGGTTACCTTATCGGTACCGTTCACTCCATCAAGGAATCCTACAAAAAGATCATCGGTACCGATATCGGAATGAACGTACTGTGCCGTCCCGCCATGTACGGCTCCTATCATCACATCTATGTGGACGGGAAAGAATCCCATGACCGCGCGGATCTGGGCCTCTGCGGACAGCTCTGCGAAAATACGGACTTCTGGGTGAAAGAACGTTCTCTGCCCGCCGACATTTGCGAAGGCGATCTGGTCGTCGTGGAAAATGCCGGGGCATACGGATTCGGGATGAGCTATCAGTATAACGGACGTCTCCGCGCCGCAGAAGTATTGGTGAACGACGGGAAAGCGGTGGAGATCCGCGCCCGTGAGACCTTTGAAGACATGGTCCGTCACACGAATGTACCGGAATATCTGAAAAAGTGATCCGATTGACACGTATTTTGCATGAAAACACATGCAAAATACGTTTTTTTTTGAAAAAAAGTGACTTTTTTACTTTAAAACAGAAAAAAGCGTATTACATTACTACGGTAACATAATAAACGGATAAAATCTCTGGAGAAAAAAACGATGATTAATCAGAAGTTGGCTAAATTTTTTTCAAGCGACGTCGGTATTGACCTGGGGACTGCCAACTGTCTTGTGTTCGTGAAAGACAAAGGGATCGTCCTCGCAGAGCCCTCCGTCGTTGCCGTAGACAAGAATACACGGGAAGTCCTTGCTGTGGGTATGGATGCGTATCGTACCCTGGGACGCTGCCCGACCAATATGGAAGCCATCCGCCCCATGAAGGACGGTGTGATCGCGGACTTCGAGATCACCGGGGAAATGCTCCGCTATTTTATCGCAAAAGCAAGATCTTTCATGTCGCCCCGCTGCCGTTTGATCAAACCCCGCGTTATGATCGCGGTACCCTCCGGGATCACTCCGGTGGAACGGCGCGCTGTGGAAGACAGTGTCACCCGTGCAGGTGCAAGAGAAGTTATTCCCATTGAAGAGCCTATGGCGTCTGCTGTGGGTGTCGGTCTCCCTGTCGCGGAACCCTCCGGCAGTATGATCGTGGATATCGGCGGCGGTACGACGGAAGTCGCGGTGATCTCGCTTGCCGGTATCGTGGAAGCCAAAAGCTGTCGCGTGGGCGGTGACGAAATGAATCAGGCGATCGTTCAGCACATGAAGAAAACATACAGTCTGCTCATCGGGGAACCGACGGCAGAACGGATCAAAATGGAAATCGGCAGCGCGTATCAGATCGCAGACGAACAGTACATGGACGTCAAGGGCGGTGATATGACTTCCGGTCTCCCCAAAAATATCCGGATCTCATCTTCCGAAATCCGGAAAGCATTGCAGGAACCCATTACCAATATCCTCGAAGCCATCCGCGCCACCCTCGAACGGTGTCCGCCGGAACTTTCCGGGGACCTTTATGACCGCGGGATCATGCTCGCGGGCGGCGGCGCACTCCTGCGCGGTTTGAGCAATCTGATCGCGGAAGAAGTGGGGATCCCCGTCAACGTGGCAGATGATCCGCTGCGTGCCGTGGCAAACGGGACCGGTATTATTCTGCAGGATATGGATGCCCTGTCCGTACGGCGTCCGCTGGTGTAATCTTTTTCCGGCGGCAAGACCATGGCTGTATATTCCGCAGGTTTCGATTTCGGTTCTTCCAGTGCCTCGTTTGCGGTACTGGAGGATGGCGCTGTCCTGTTCGACCGTTCCATTCCGCTCCCCCAGAGAAATGCGTCGGAACTCCCCCGTCTCATGAGTGATATACTGCTGGATTTCAATCTCACATTCGAAGATATCAGTCAATGGAGCGTGGGCGCGGGCCCCGGATCTTTTACCGGATTGCGTATCGCCGCGGCATTCGTTGCCGGACTGGTGTTCCGCAAGGATGTGAAGACACGGGGCGTTTCCTCGGCGGCGGCATTGGCGCATACGGTATTCCCGGATGGCGGGGAACCGGTCCTGACTCTTTATGACGGCAGAAAGAACGAACTGCTCGGGTTCGGTCTCAAATACGTCAACGGTTCTTACGAAGAAGACGGATTCCAGACTGTGGTCCGCAACGAATCCGATCTGGCGAAACTTCGTGCTTCCTATTCCCGTTTCGCGGCTCTCTCTGCCGATAAGGAAGCGGTACGCGCGGTCTGCCCTGTTTCTGTTGCACTCATTGACTTTGCCGAACGTCTTCATGCCGCATCCCTTGTGTGCTGGAATCCGGATGACTTCACCCGTCCCATGACGGAACTGACTTATCTGCGCCCTGCTGTATTTGTTCCGCCCGCGGCGGTCCGCACAGACTTGTGAGCTGCCCATGAGGATGCTCCTGTTTCTCCTCATGCTGCCACTTCTCTGCGGAGCTGCGGAGAACGTTCTCATGGATGGATCCACGGGGAAACCTTTGCCCTATTCCTTCATGGATCCGGAACGGAAAATCGTTCTGCCGGAAACCTATTACCGACGTCAGAATGAGTTCCGTGCGTTCTGGATCTCCACCGTCGCCAATCTGGATTTTCCCCTTTGCAAAACGCCTGCGGAATACGAAATGAGATTCCGTCAGCTGGTCCGGTGTGCCGCCGATGCCGGGTTCAATGCCATCTTCTTTCAGGTCAGACCGTGCAGCGATGCGTTTTACAAGTCCAGATACAATCCCTGGTCACGGTATCTCACGGGAAAAGAAGGAACTGCTTTCCCCGGCAATTACGATCCGCTCCCCTTCATGATCCGGGAGTGTCACAATGCGGGAATGACGTTCCATGCCTGGCTGAATCCATACCGGATCGCAGGAAAAAGCAAGTTGTCCAAACACAATTATCTCGCCGGACTCCACCGGAACAACTTCGCCGTGCGCAATCCGGACTCTGTCCTCACAGTTCCCCTGGAAGACGGACAGCATTATATGCACTTTCTGGACCCGGGTGACCCGCAGGTGTTGGTCTTCCTCATCAACACGGTGAAGGAACTGCTGACCAATTACGATCTGGATGGAATCCACATGGATGACTATTTCTACCCGTACGAACCCATGGGAACACAGGACAATGCAACGTATCGTCGTTATGCACCGAAGGGTATGGATATCGCATCCTGGCGCAGAAACAATACGGACCGCCTGGTTTTGAATCTGGGACAACTCATCCGCAAGCATAATCGCGATACAGGGAAATCCGTCCGGTTCGGCATCAGCCCCTTCGGGATCTGGGCGAACATCACACCGCCCTGTCCGGCGGAGCCTGCCGCCATGAGACGCTGGCAGAAACTCCAATGCAGTCCCCTGGGCTCGGAGACCAAAGGACACCAATCTCATTATGAGCTGTATGCCAACACCCGGAAATGGGTGAAGAATAACTGGATCGATTATGTGATCCCGCAAGTCTACTGGGGTTTTTCCAATCCGGCGGCACCCTTTGCTGCGGTGGTGGACTGGTGGGCGGAAACGGTCAGGGGCACACAGGTCACGCTTTACATCGGCATCGGGGCGTACCGCATGGGCGTGAATGAGGATTGCCTTTCCGAAGATGAATTATCCAATCAGGTGATCTATTGTCAGAAACATCCGGAGATCAAAGGGGTCTCCTTCTTTTCCAGCCGGAGCATTTTTGATGCACCGCCCCCGGTCCGGAAAGCGGCATTCAAGACCGTTTTTGAGACATTATGGGGCAAAAAGTACACGATTTTGCGATAAGCAGGGTCTTTTTTTAAAAATAAATGAAAAAAATGAGACTTTTTGACTTGCGAAACAGGGATTTTGGTGTAAATTACTCTCCTAAGTATATTCCCGTATCAGGGAATTTTGATTCTGTCGTATAAAAAATTAAAATAAGAAAGGTTTGCAACAACATGAAAGCAATCAATTTTGCACTCGCTCAGGCTGCCGGTGATGCCGCAGCTGCACCCGCTGTCACTGCCGCTCCTGCCGCTGCTCCCGCCGCAGAAATCCAGACTGTCACCACACAGCCCGCCGCTGTCCCCGGGGATCCCGCCGCGCAGCCGAAACCCGGCATGATGGATGGTCTTATGGGAATGTTGCCCTTTATTCTGGTCATCGTCGTGATGTTCTATCTCATGAGCCGGAGCCAGAAGAAAGAACAGAAACGCCGTCAGGAAATGCTTGCCGCGCTGAAGAAGGGCGATGAAGTGTTGACCGCCGGTGGAATCTTCGGGAAAGTTGCCGAGATCAAAGAAGACCGCATCTTCATCGAGATCGCTGACAATGTGAAGATCTCCGTGACACAGAACGCGATCTCCACGGTGAAAGCTCCCAACGCCGAGGATGTGAAAAAATGAACAAACGTCCCGTCCTCCTCCGTACATTTTTTGCTCTGATCGTGGTGGGTGTGTTTATCGCCTCCATGTTCCCCTTCAAAGAAAAAGACTTCTTTGACACTCTGAAAACACTTCTGGAAAAGCCCGATGATCCCCTGGTCACGGAACTCATTGCCAAGTCCCGCGAAAAAATGGAGACCGATAAGATCAAGTATCCTTACGCCTCCGCCGCTCTCGAAGCGACTTGCAAAGAAATCCAGGTGACCGGCGAAGACGGACAGAAGTTCCCCGTCGACCTGATCAAACTGCTGAAACCTGTGATCGTGAAATCCCAGAAACTGCAGAATAACGGCGACGTGATCTCTCTGGTCCGTAAAAATGCCGCCAGTGCTCTGCATCTGGGGATCGACCTGAACGGCGGTGCGGAATTCCTGCTGAAACTGGAAGCCGGGGATGCCAACGCCGAAGCCAACTTCGACAAGTATCGCGACAACGCCATCGAAACTCTCCGGAAACGTCTGGAAAGCAATAACATCTTTGAATCCGAAATCTCCCCTGCCGGACAAGACCTCATCTCGGTCCGCGTGCCGGTCAGCAACAAAGATGAAAAAGCCCGTCTGGAAAAACTCATCCTCCGCAGTGCGAAACTGGAATTCCGTCTGGTACACCCGGACAGCGACGCGGAAGTCCGCAAGTTCGAAGCCTATCTTGCGGAAGGCGGCGATCCGGAAAACTATCAGGATACTCCCCCCGAAGCCGAATTTCTCTCCATGGAAGAACGTGACAGAGACGGCAATCTCTTCTATCGCTGGACTCTCGTGGAAAACGAAGTGCAGATGGAAGGGGATCAGGTGGAAGATGCCGCTGTGCATCTGAATGAATTCAATTTCCGTGAGATCTCTCTGAAATTCAAACCCCAGGGCGCTGTCGAATTCGGCAAGATCACCACAAAATGGGTCAATCACCGTCTCGCCATCGTGCTGGATGGACAGCTTTACAGTGCGCCCAATCTGAAAGAACCTATTCTCGGCGGCAGTGCCTCCATCAGCGGGAACTTCTCCCAAGATGAAGCCAAAGGTGTCGCCGATGCGCTCGTCAGCGGTTCACTCCCCTTCAATATCACCATCGCTTCCCGTTCCGACATTGATGCTACCGTTGGTACGGAAACGATCCGTCAGAGTCTTTACAGCGGGATCATCGGTACGATCCTGGTGATGATCTTCATGATCGTTTACTACCGTTTCGCCGGTATGATCGCCAATATCTCTCTGGTGTTCAACGCACTGGTGCTGATCGGCGCCATGGCTGCCTTTGATGTGGTGCTGACTCTCCCCGGTATCGCCGGTATCATCCTCACCATCGGGATGGCGGTGGACGCCAACGTGCTGATCTACGAACGTATCCGTGAAGAAATGGAAGCGGGCAAGACACTGCGTCATGCAGTGGATGTCGGTTTCAACCGTGCGTTCTCTGCGATTTTCGACTCCAACCTGACCACCCTCTTCATCGGTTTGATCCTGTTCTGGCAGGGTACCGGTGCCATCAAAGGGTTTGCCTTGACGTTGGCGATCGGTATCTTCACCACCCTCTTCACTGCGGTGTTCCTCACACGGCTGCTGTTTGACCTGTTCCTGCGGATCCCCTTCCTCAAGATGGACAAACTGACCATGATGATGTTCCTGCCGAATCCCAAGTTCGACTTCATCACACTTTCCAAGAAGATCTTCATCCCGCTTTCCTGCGTGATGTTCATCGGTTCTCTGGTGCTCTTCGCGGTGAAGGGATCCGACACACTGGGCATCGACTTCACCGGCGGTACCCAGCTTCTGGTCCGCTATGTGCCGAAAGATAAAGCCCAGGAACAGATCCCGGTTTCCGAAATCGATACCTGGCTCAAGAACTCCGGTTATGACTCCAAGTCCACCTACAAAAAAGTGACGGACGAAGACAACAAAGACGGTGCCAGCATGTTGGAAATCGTGGTGCGCAGCCGGGATGACCACAGCAAAGTCTCTTCCGAAATCAGCGATGAACTGATCCGGAAACTGGACCAGAAATACCCGGATGTGGTCTTCACCAAAGTGTCTGAAAACACGTTGGGTGCGCTCATCGGCGGTGCGTTCATGCGGTCTGCCATCATCGCATTGATCTTCTCCATGATCGGTATGATCCTTTACATGGTGATCCGCTTCCAGTTCTCCTACTCCATTGCTGCCAATATCGCTTTGGTCCACGACGTGATCGTCTCCATGGGGATCTACGTTGCTCTGGGCGGACAGTTCTCCATGCAGGTGATGGCATCACTGCTGACCCTGATCGGGTATTCGGTGAACGATACGATCGTGACCTTCGACCGTCAGCGTGAAAACCTGGTATTGCAGCAGCATACGGGTATGTCCTATATCGGCATTGTGAATCTGAGTATCAACCAGACCCTCGCCAGAACGATCCTGACCTCTTTCTCGGTCCTGCTGATCCTGATCTGTCAGCTGTTCCTGGGCGGAGATGGTATCCGTGACTTCATCACCGTGATGTTCATCGGCTGTATCGTCGGCTGCTACTCCTCCATCTTCATCTCGCCGTTCATCACAGCCTACTGGCATAAGTCTGTGAAGAGCATCAGCGATAAAGATACGGCTCCGGCTGCACCTGCTGCGGAAGAAGCGACAGCAGAATAAGCCGCTTTCCACGGAAAACAAAATACCCGGTGTACGGTAACGTACGCCGGGTTTACTTTTTTAAATGACGGAACTTTGACGGATGGATCAATCGAATAGGGATGGCTGGAAAATGTCGGGATCTGACGGATCATTGACGGGCGCGACAGACTTCCGGGAAATGCCTTTGCGCTGTTCCCGGATGGCATGGACCACGGCGGGTTGTCCGGCATCGGCGATGGCATTTGCTTCCAGATTTTCCAGAATGATCCTTGCCCGTTCGATGACTTCGGCGGGGAGTCCTGCCAGTTTCGCCACATGGATCCCGTAACTCTTATCGGCGGCACCCGGCACGATCTGACGGAGGAAGATGATCTGGTCGCCGTATTCGCGGACAGCCACGTTATAATTCCGGACACCTTTCCGTGTGATAGCAAGTTCCGTCAGCTCGTGATAATGGGTGGCGAACTGGGTTCTTGCGCGGCAGTCGGGATGATCCAGGAGGAATTCCGCCACCGCCCAGGCAATGGAGAGTCCGTCGAACGTACTGGTCCCTCTGCCGATCTCATCCAGGATCACCAGACTTTTTGCGGTGGCATGATTGAGGATATTGGCTGTTTCCACCATTTCCACCATGAACGTACTTTGTCCGCGGGCAATGTCATCCATTGCGCCCACGCGGGTGAAGATCTGATCGGCGATCCCGATCCATGCCTCATCGGCGGGGATGAATGAGCCCATCTGCGCCATGATGACCAGCAGCGCGGTCTGACGGATGTATGTGGATTTCCCCGCCATATTGGGGCCGGTGATGATCATCATACGGTTATCCGTGCCGTCCAGAAGGGTGTCGTTGGGGACGAACCGTTCCTGTTCCATCTGGGCATCCAGCACGGGATGCCGTCCGCCGTTGATCTTGAGGATATCGCCATCGGAGATATGGGGACGGCAATACTGATACAAAGCGGCGCAATCGGCGAGTGCGCAAAGAGTATCCAGCACGCCGATGGCGGCGGCAGACTCCTGGATTTGCGGGGTATACCCGCTTGCGGTTTTCCGCAATTCTTCGAAGAGGACGAGTTCCAACGCCTTGGATTTTTCTTCTGCGCCCAGGATCTTGCTTTCGAATTCTTTGAGTTCCGGGGTGATGAACCGTTCCCCGTTGGCGAGAGTCTGTTTACGGATATAATCCTCCGGCACATGCGCCAGATTGGATTTGGAGACTTCGATATAATAACCGAAGACCTTGTTGAAATGCACTTTCAGCGACTTGATCCCGGTCCGTTCCTGTTCTTTTGCCTGTAATTCCGCCACCCATTTCTTTCCGTCGGTGGCGGCAAGACGCAGTTCATCCAGTTCGGCGTTGTATCCAGCGCGGATGTAACCGCCGTCATTGAGCGTGGGAGGCGGTTCTTCGGCGATGCCGCGGAAAAGAAGACTGGTGAGGTCCGGCAATTCGGTGATTTGCTCTTTCAAACGTTCCAGCAGCGGCAGATCGAATGCGGAGAGAAGCGTACGGATCCCGGGGAGGATCTCCAGACTGCACGCCAGAGCAAGCAGGTCCCGGGCGTTCACATTGCCCGCATTGAGTTTCGCAGTGAGCCGTTCCATGTCCCGGACAGCGGAAAGACATTCCCGGAACTCCGCCAGAGTCATGGGGTCATCCCGGAAGAGACCGACCACATCCTGCCGTTCCACGATACGGTCCACACTGCACAGGGGTTTCAGGATCCAGTCCCGCATCAGCCGGCTGCCCATGGCGGTTTTTGTCCGGTCGAGAAGACGGAGAAGTGTTCCATCTTTCCCTCCGCCGCGGAGATTTTCGACGAGTTCGAGATTCCGCTGACAAATGGGGTCCAGCCCCATATAATCGCTGCAAATATTCAAACGGAGCGTGCGGATGTGTCCGGTATTATGCCGGAGGTTTTCCGCCGCGTAATAGAACACGGCACCCGCCGCCCGGATCGCGGATTCCTTATCCCGCAGGCCGAAACCGTCGAGAGTGGCGACATGGAACTGGCGGTAGAGGACATCCTGTGCGTTATCGATGGAAAAGATCCAGTCATCCTGCGGAGTCCAGAGTGGTTTTTTCCGGAGGAAGGGGAAATCATCGTTTTTGTTCCATTCTTCATAAAGGGTGAAGGGAACGAGACATTCTCTGGGCTGGATCCGTTGGAGTTCGCTTTCCAGTTCTGCGCGGGAAACGGGTTCCCCGGTGACGAATTCGGCGGTACTGATATCCAGCCATGCCAGCCCGTAGGATTCTTTGGGACCGGAACAGACGGCGCAGAGAAAGTTGTTGTTTTCGGGTTTGAGATAAGAGGATTCCAGGATGGCGCCGGGCGTGAGGATCCGTGTAATTGCACGCTGCACGATCCCTTTTGCCAGTTTCGGATCTTCCATCTGTTCGGCGATGGCGACTTTGACTCCGGCATCCAGCAGTTTCGGCAGGTAAGCCTCCAACGCATGATAGGGTACGCCGCACATGGGATAACCGGCACGGCGGGTCAACACCACATCCAGAATGGGGGCGGCGCGGACCGCATCATCGAAAAACATTTCATAAAAATCGCCGAGGCGGAACATGAGGATGGCGCCGGAGGGAGTTTCCGACTTCACCTGCATGTACTGCTTCATCATGGGTGTCATACTGACTTCTTCCGCCATGCGGCACCACCTCAATTCCGGATCCGGTTACGGATGATCGGAGCAAGTACCGGGCGGAACCCGACACCGTTATTCTTTTCATTGGGCGGCATGAAGTCCCGGTGCGCCGGGCGCAGTTTACGGGGCACAACACCCCAGGAGCCGCCGCGGATGACTTTACAGGGCAGTTCGGTATCCCATGTGCCGTCATCAAAGGGACGCAGTTGTGTGTAAACGACGGTTACCGGGGTATTCTGTACCGGGCTGACCGTCACTTTGCTGTCCAGATAAGTGTAAGGGGAATACCAGTCATAACACCATTCCGCCACATTGCCGAGCATGTCATACAGTCCCCAGGCATTGGGCTTGAAGGAACACACGGGAGCGGAAACGAGATACTTGTCATTGGCGGCGGGATCATCCAGGGCGGTCAAACGCCAGTCGAACTGCTTTGCGGAGCGGACATCCAACCCGTTGACATACAGTCCGCCTGTTTTCCCGAAGGAATCACCCCAGGGATAAACAGTATCGGTCCCGGCGCGGCACGCGTATTCCCATTCTGCTTCGGTGGGCAGACGGTATTCATAGCCGGCGGGGATACGCCCTGCGTTCCGTTCCAGTTCGGTAAGTTTCTTGCAATAGAGCATAGCCTGATCCCACCGGACAGCGCACGCGGGCTGATCGGGAGTATCCAGAGTATATTCACCCCATTCCGCCACCTGGAACGTGGGGATGATCTTCCGGATCTGCCAGAACGTGACTTCGGTCCGGGCAATCCAGAATTGATCGGCAATGGTGATCTCCCGCTGCGGCACTTCCGCTTTGGACAAGCCTTCCTGCGACTTATTGGAACGTCCCAGTTTGAACTTGCCATCGGGGATATGGACCATATCCAACATTCCACTGCGGCAAATGAAGTCCATGCCCTTCTGTCCGGGGGACGTGACCGCGGGAAATGAGTTCTGCAGGATGCGTTCGTATTCCAGGTTCCGCCGTGAGACTTCGCTGCGTGTTTCGGGGGCGCGGGTTGCGAGCATATCGGCGTAGCGGAACGCTTTCGCGGCGGCCTGTTCTTTTTCGTAAGGTTTTTTCTTTGGATCCTGGAACGTCGCTTCCAGTTTATCCAGGATACGGAATTGTCCGGCGATCCATTGTTTCCGTGCTTTCTGTGACTGGAAATAACGGCAGAGTCCCACCGCAGTCAGTGCGATCGCGCCGAGGATGACCAGTGACATAAAGATCCGGAAGATCCGCATTTTATGAGCTTCGTGCTGGATAATGGTCTGGAGTTCCGGATTGAACTTGCTCATCCTTGCGCCCCGGACTTTTTCCGGATTTTTTTTCTGGAACAGGCTGTGCGGTTTGAATTTTACGCTTTCCTGTTCCTGTGTATTCTTTTCATCCATAGATCACCTGACTGTTGTCCGGAGGCTTATTGCAGTTCGTTCTGTTTGGCGACCAGCTGATCGGCGCCGTACATTTTCCGCAGTTTGGGCTTTTCGATCTTGCCCGTGGGATTCCGCGGGACTTCGGCGAAAATGATCTTGCGGGGTCTCTGATAACGGGGCAGACCGATGCAGAAATCCTGGACTTCCGATTCTGTCAGCGTGGCACCTTCCTTCACCGAAATGATGGCGGCGGCGATCTCACCCAGACGGGGATCCGGGAGTCCGATCACGGCAACGTCTTTGATGGCGTTGTGTTTCCGGAGGAAGTCTTCGATCTGTACGGGATACAGGTTCTCCCCGCCGGAAATGATCACGTCTTTCTTCCGATCAACAAAATAGATGAACCCGTCTTCGGATTCCTCCGCCATGTCACCGGTATACAGCCAGCCGTCGTCGGAAAGCACTTCCGCCGTTGCTTTTTCATCTTTGTAATAACACTTCATCACGCCGGGTCCCTTGATCGCCAGTTCGCCGACGGAACCGCGCGGTACGGGATTGCGTTTATCATCCACGATCATGGTCTTCCAGCCATACCCGGCGACACCGATGGCGCCCACATGGTCGATATTTTCGATGCCCAGATGTACGGCACCGGGCCCGATGGATTCGCTCAACCCGTAATTGGTATCGTAATCGTGATGGGGGAAGATCGCCTTCCAGCGTTTGATGAGACTGGGCGGGACAGGTTGCGCACCGATGTGCATCAACCGCCACTGATCCAGTTTGTAATCATCCAGTTTGATGGCATCGCGGTCGATGGCATCCAGAATATCCTGTGCCCAGGGGACCAGGAGCCACACCACAGTACAGCGTTCTTCGGAGACTGCCTGAATGATCCATTCGGGCTTGGTCCCTTTGAGCAGAACAGCTTTCCCGCCCACCAGGAAACTGCCGAACCAGTGCATCTTCGCGCCGGTATGGTAAAGCGGAGGGATACAGAGGAAGACGTCATCCCGTGTCTGCTTGTGGTGATTCTGTTCCACTTTGCAGGAGAAGGAAAGACTTTCGTGATTATGCAGGATCGCCTTGGGGAACCCGGTGGTCCCGGAAGAGAAATAAATGGCGGCATCTTCGGATTCGGTCAGCGGGATCGCGGGGGATTTGCTGGAACAATAGGAAGCATAGCCGTAATAAGATTCTGCGAAAGAGGGACAGTCTTCGCCCACATAAAGGAGGGTTTTGACTCTGGGGATCCGGTCACAAATGGCTTCCACACGTCCGGTGAATGTGGGGCCGAAGATAAGGACATCCACATCTGCCAGTTCGAGACAGTATTTGATCTCTTCGGCGGTGTAGCGGAAATTGAGGGGGACCGCGACGGCACCGCTTTTGAGTATACCGAAATAGATGGGGAGCCATTCCAGACAGTTCATGAGGAGAATGGCGACCTTGTTTCCTTTGGTGATATGTCTTGTGAGGAGCAGATTCGCCAGCCGGTTTGCTTTGTGATCGAACTCTTTCCATGTGATTTCGGAGCGGAACGAATCACTGCGTGACGGTTCCATGAGTGAAAATTCCCGCCAGGTGACGTGTCTGGCATCCATTTCCTGCGGGTTGAGTTCCACCAATGCTACGTCATCGCCGTAGAGTTTTGCATTCATTTCGAGAATATCTGTAATAGGCATCGCTTGCTTCCTTGCTTACTGGTTGTCCTCGGCATCTTCTGCCTGTTGTCTGGCGCGGAGATGTTTCTTTGCCAGTTCAATGATTTCCAGAAGTTTCTGGTATTGGACATCGGGCGGCAGTTCATCAAAAGCATCCAGAAGGATCTTCTGGTCGGCAGTCAATTCCAATCCATGCTTCACTTTTTCGGAAGCACTCCGGGGAAGATACGCCTGGATCACAGGCTGGATCTTATCCCATGTTTCCTGGGGGATGTTTTTGGTCTCTCTGCGCATATATTTGGAAACGGTATTTGCACTGACATTGACGAACCGGGCGAAATCCTGAATGGAATCGAACCCGTCTTCGATGCACCCGTGCAGTGCCTTGATGATATCATCGGTCAACTTCATGATGAACTGCCTCCTTCCGGCATCAGACTTCCATCAGCCAGCCGTGCGTGTCTTCCACTTCACCGTACTGGATCCCGGTCAAACGGTCGTAGAGTTTTTTGGAAACCGGACCGCAATCGTTGCAGTATTCGAAGACTTTATCGCCGTAAGTGATGGAAGAGATGGGTGTGATGACCACAGCGGTACCGCAAGCCGCGACTTCCACGAAATCCGCCAGTTCATCCACATGGATCGGGCGTTTTTCCACGGTGATACCCAGGTCGGCAGCCACCTGCATCAGCGACATATTCGTGACGCTGGGGAGGATGGAGGCGGAATCGCTGGTGACGTATTTTCCGTCTTTCGTGATCGCCAGGAAGTTACTGGTCCCGAACTCATCGATGTATTTGTGTTCCTTCGGATCCAGGAAGAGCGGAATGGGGAATCCGCGCTGTTTCGCCAACTTGGCAGGCATCAGACTGGCACCGTAGTTCCCGGCAACTTTGTAACGGCCCATACCAAGCGGTGCCGCACGGTCATAATCTTCAACGATGAGGGACGGCACGCCATGGAGTCCGCCTTTGTAATATGCGCCCACAGGCATGACCATCACGAGGAAGTCATACATATCGGCGGGAGCCACCCCGATCTGGGGACCGGTCCCGATATAGAGCGGGCGGATATAGAGAGAGCCGCCGGAACCATAGGGCGGGACGTAATCGATGTTATCGCGGACGACCCGGCGGATGGCATCGCAGAACATTTCTTCGGGGATCTCGGGGGAGATGAGCTGATGCACGGTGCTGTTCATGCGTGCGCCGTTCGCCTGGGGGCGGAATACGCGTACTTTTCCATCTTTGCAGCGGAACGCCTTCAATCCTTCGAAGGCAGCCTGTCCGTAATGGAGACAGGTGGCGGCGATGGACATGTTGATGTAATGATCGCCGGAAAGAGTTCCCTGACTCCAGGCGCCGTCTTTCCAGGTGTAACGGATGTGAGAGCGGACCGGCGTATACTGGAATCCGAGGGATGCCCAGTCAATGTCGGTTCTTGGTTCGCAGTTGCATGTCATAATACATACTCCAATTTCTATTTTTTTATTTTTGGCATGATAATCACGCCGTTTTTTGACTAACATAGTAACAATTTAACACCTTTTTCTGCATTTGTCAATTTTTTTTTAAAAAACTAATTGAAAAAATGCCATTCAGGGTATAAATTTATATAGGTTTCTGAACAATCAACTAAAAATAGAAGGCTTTTTCCATGAAAATTGCAAAAAATCTGTCGTTTGCAGTACTCGTCTGCATTTCCGCAACCATGACTACCGCTTGCAGCTGGTGGCAGGATGATAAAGAAGATGAGATCAATCAGTTCTATCAGCCCGATGACGGAATCGTGAAGGCTCGGGATCAGATCGGTACCGGTGATGGATTCGGTGATGACAGTATCGATCTGACCGGGTTGGATGGTACCGATGGAGGTACGGACAAAGACGGCGTCGGCGAATGGGGCGAAGATCCCGGGATCAACGGTGCGGATTACATCGAAGGATTCGGTGCCCGGATCCCCGGTGTGGAATTTGAACCGCTGTACTTCCTTTTCGACCAGGATCTTATTCTGCAGACCGAAGAATATAAACTCAATGCTGTGGTGGATTACCTGAAAAACAATGCAAAAGCCGGCGTTGTCATTGAGGGGAACTGCGACAGCCGCGGTACCACCGAATACAACCGTGCGCTCGGTGAAAAACGCGCCATCATTGCCAAGACTTATCTGATCAATCACGGCATCGCCGAAACCCGGATCAAAACCGTCAGCTACGGCGAAGAACGTCCCGCCCAGCCCGGTGAAACCGAAGAAGCACACAGCTACAACCGTCGCGATGAATTCGTTCCGGTGTATCTGAAAAAATAATATTCCAAAAACAGGAGAAATAACATGATGAAAAAGCTCATCCTCGGTTCCATGATCGCAGTTGCTGCGGTCTTCGCTGCGCCCGTTTTCGCACAAAAAGCTCCGGCTGTTCCGGCAAATACTGCATCCCTGCTGAAACTGATCCCCGCAGATTCCCAGTTCGCTTTTTCCGGTAACGGTTCTGCTATTGTCAACAGCAAATTCCTCAATAAACTGGCCGAAATGTTCGCCCAGAAAACGATCACTGCTCTCCTGCAGGAAAACGGTGTCAATGCCGATGATATGAACAGTGTCACGGTTGGTGCGGTCAAGTTTATCGATGTGAAGAAAGGGAAAGTTGAAGTGACCGGTGCCACCAAATACAGCAGAAATAATGCGGAAAAATTGTTTGACAATATGGTCAAAGAATCAAAAGAAGAGCTGGCAAAAGAAAAGGAAGCGGTCACACTGAAAGAAATCAAAGTCGACGGGCGGAAAGCCATCACTTTGAATGGAGTGAAAGATGGTTATGCGTTTTCCGCATTGATCATTCAGGCTTCTCCCGATACCATCCAGTTCCGGATCGGCGTGGGTGAAGGTGTTGTGCCTGCACAGAAACTCATTCCTTTCCTCGGGACTCCTTGCAAACTGGCAGCCTCTCTCAATCTCAAGAGTGCTTTCTCTATCGCTCTCAATATGGAAAATGTGATGAAACTCATGTCAACGGAAGAAGCGCAGAACAATCCCATGCTGGCAGGGTTGTCCCTTGTCGCTCTGAATGTCGAAGAAACACAGGATTCCGTCAAGGCAAAGCTGGATATTACGACCAGCACCGTGGATGCCGCACCCATGTATCAGATGCAGGCTGCTCAAATGCTGGAAATGTGCAAGCAGGATCCCAACACCAAAGCATTTGCCGATGCCGTTACAATGAAACTTGATGCCAATGTTCTTACCCTCCAGGCAGTATTCCCCACTGCCATGCTGCTGGAAAAGATCGTGGAAGCACAGAAAGCCGCCGCTCAAAAGCAGGCGGCGCCCGCCGCTGCCCCGGCCCCGGCTCCCGCGCCCGCGAAATAAGTTTTACTGTATCAAACAACATCAAGACTGCCGGAACGCTCCCGGCAGTCTTTTTTTTCGAAAGGATCTTTTTATGGCTGACCTTCTCAAACATTCCCAGGTCGATGAATCCATGACCTGGGACCTCACGGATCTTTATCCCGATGCAAAAGCATGGGAGGATGATTTCAAACGGCTGGATGAGGCCCTGGCGCAGTTTCTGAAATGGCAGGGACATCTCGGTGACTCTCCGGAGTCGCTCCTTGCCGCGTTCAAAGACTCCGATGCCCTCGGCAGACTGGAAGAAAAACTCTACACTTACGCTCATTTGCGTAAGGATGAAGATACCACCGACTCCAATGCCGGCGGAAGATGCAGCCGTATCGAAGCAAAAGCCGCCGAAATCAGCGGGCAGACCGCATGGTTCGATCCCGAACTGATGCAGATCCCTGTGGAAAAGTTCGAACAGTTCCGCAACGATCCCATTCTGGCTTTTTACAAACGTACTTTGGATGAAACGGAACGGGAACGGCCTCACACATTGAGCAGTGCGGAGGAACGGATCCTGGGAATGAGTTCCGATGTCTTCGGCACATCACACCGGGTCTTTTCCCTGCTGAACGATGCCGATCTCAAATTTCCGAAAATCAAAAATGAGGAAGGGAAACGGGTCACGCTTTCGCACGGGACCTACCGGAAATATATGGAGTCTTCCAACCGGGATGTACGCCGTGCTGCGTTCCGCGGACTGCATAAGACTTTCGGCGATTTCCGCAATACCTTTGCCAATCTGCTGGAATCCACTGTGAAAGCCAACTGTCTTTCTGCAAAACTGCGCCATTATCCGGATGCGTTGTCCGCCGCGTTGGCGGGGGCAAATATCCCCGTGGAAGTATACCGGACACTGATCAAAACCGTGCGGGCGAGTTTCCCCTCGTATTACCCGTATTTTGCGTATCGCGCGGAACGCATGGGGTTGGAACAGTTGGAGATGTTTGATATTCAGAACAGCATCGTCACGGAAGTCCCGGAACGCAAATATTCCTGGCAGGAAGCAACGGAACTCGTCACGGCGGCATGTCGTCCGCTGGGTGAGGAATACCAACGGGAAATGCGTCATGCGTTCACCGATCGCTGGATCGACATCCCGGAATGTAAGGGAAAACGGTCCGGTGCTTATTCCTGGGGGTGTTATGACTCCAATCCCTACATGTTGCTCAATTTCAACGGGACATTGGACGATGTTTCCACGCTTGCCCATGAGCTGGGACACTCCATGCACAGTTATTTCTCCCACAAGAATCAGGAATACCATTACGCTTCCTATCATATTTTTGCGGCGGAGATCGCTTCCACCACCAACGAACTTCTGCTGCATCACAGCCTGATGCAGTCTTCCACCGATCCTGCATTCCGGGCGTATCTTCTGAATAATCTTCTGGATACCATCCGGGGCACATTCTACCGTCAGACCATGTTCGCGGAATTCGAATTGATGCTCCATGAAAAATGCGAAGCCGGGGAACCGCTGACTGCCGATCTGCTCTGCGAAGAATACATGGCACTCAATGCGGCATATCACGGTCCCGCTGTGGCACAAACGCCGGAAGTCCGTTTCGAATGGGCGCGGATCCCCCATTTCCATTACGGGTTCTATGTGTATCAGTATGCAACCGGGATCTCGGCGGCGGCAGCATTTGTCCGCAAGATCCTCGCCGGGGAAACGGAACCGTATTTGAACTTCCTGAAAGCCGGGGATTCCAGAGATGTGATGGATATAATGAAAGATGCCGGCGTGGACTTCACCACACCGGCACCTGCTGAAGCGACTGCGACTCTCTTTGCGGAGACGCTTTCCCAGTTGAAGACCACATTATCCGCTTGCGGAAAATAAGGTCTTTTCAAGGATCTTATTTTTCGCTTCCGCCACAGCTTCTGGCTCCATCAATGGAGACACAGGTCCCGCTGATGTAAGCGCTGTTTTCGGAACTCAAAAACAGGATCAGATTCACCACTTCGATCACTTCCGCCGCTCTGCCCATAGGCGTTTTCATATTCGCCATGGCAGGGCGGGTCAACACCGGCCCCGGGGCGATGGCAACGGACCGGATCCCGCGGGATGCACCGTACAGCGCCAGGGATTTCGTCATCCCGATCAAACCGGCTTTGGATGCGGCGTATTCCACCGATGCGGCACTGCCGGTCACACCGTCAACGGAACTCATATTGATAATGACACCGTGCTGGTTTTTGACCATGAGGGGCATGACGGCACGGGCAAAATACAATGCGCCGCGCAGGTTGACACCGATCCCCCATTCCAGGGTTTCGTATTTGATATTTTCGAACTGCCAGTCATCCTGACACATCCGGGAGGAATTGCCCCCCGCCGCGTTCAGAAGGATATCCACTTTCCCGAAGGTTTCCTCCGTGAATTTGACGCAGTCTTCCACCTGATGCCAGTCACGGACATCCACCTGGAATGCAGCGGCTTTTCCGCCTGCTTCCCGGATCTTTGCCGCGGCTTCTTCCGCGCTTGCGCCGTTATAGTCCGCAAGGACTACATTCGCACCGCGCCGTGCCATTTCCTGTGCGGTGAGCAGGGCCATGCCGGAGGCACCGCCGGTGAGGATCGCCGTTTTTCCTGAAAAATCAAGTTTCATAATGTTTCCTTTCCTGGTATAATGTTTTCATAGCCGGAGGCTGCCAGCAGAACTTCCTGCACAAGAAGATCGTGTTCGCGGGTGCGCAATGTGGGGGCTTCCCCGCGGACGGCTCTGGCAAATGCCTCCAGATGTTTCTGATGACGGTCACGTCCCTGATTGAACCGGATCGTGTGACATCCCGCCGGGAATGTGCCCCGGTCTTCTGCCAAACGCAGTTCCAGTTCCACATCCACGCCGTCGAACCGTTCCAGCGGAGTGAACGTGATGGAGCCCCTGTCGCCCATGATCCGCATACGGCGTCCGACGGTATTTTCCACCACCTTGCTGCACGCGTGAAGCGTAACGATGTTATTGGGATATTCCAGAATGGCGGTACAGTTGTTTTTGATTTCCGGGGGGTATCCCGGGGCGGACCGGAGAATGGGCGTCACTTTTTCGGGACAGCCGAAGAATGTGACGATGGAGTCGATGAGGTGACACCCGAGATTATACATGATGCCGCCTTTGAGTTTGCCCATATATTCCTGATAGGGTTCCCCGCCGTAACAGTGATTCATATCCACTTCCACGGCAGAGACCTCGCCGATGAGTTTATCGGCGATGGCTTTCTGACAGAAATCGAACATGGGATTCACGCGGAACATATACCCCATTTCGAAGGGCAGGTTTTTCGCCTTGAATCCGGCAAGAAGTTTCTTGAATTCCGCCAGATCATTGCCGCCCGGTTTATCCATGTAAACGGGGATCCCCCGTTCCATGAACATCATGGCGGTGGGTACAAGATCATAGTTCCCGGTTTCCACGGCGACGGCATCCAGTTCCGGATCGTTGAACACGTCTTCCAGGGTGATTTTTTTCACCCCGTCGTAAGGATCCAGATTGGCGGGGTTCATATACGCCGGATGAAGCGTGAGTTCTTCCCGGTCATCCACATACCCGGCGATATCGAAGATATCCTGCCGGATTTTCAGGGAAGTGATCGCGGAACAGGCGTGTTCGTGGGTCACACCGATTTGTGCGATACGAACTTTTTTCATTTCATGCGCTCCAGATAAGCATCCATTCTGTCATTGTTGCCCCAGTTGAAATCTCTGGGACAACGTCCGATCTCGTATTCCAGACCCTTGTAAAGGGGCATCAGTTCTTCCTGCTTCATGCCGGTCGCCGCCAATACTTTGCTGTTGTCCATAACGCGTTCGAAAAGACGGTCATAATCCAGCTGCCAGCGGTTGGCGTAAGCATAGGGCTGTTCCGGATCGACGATGATGTTGAGATAGTCTTCCTTATCCACCCAGACACTTTCCAATCCGCAGATGTCTTTGTAGTAGTCCGCGATCTCGCCCCAGGTGTGATGTTCTGCGGTTGCAACGGTGAAGATCTCGCCCAGTGCTTTTTCGTTGAAAAGCAGATTGGCAAGCATCATGGCGATATCGCCCGCCCAGGACATGGTCGCCTGCACGTTTTTCGCCTGAATGGGCAGCACGGTCTTTTTGCCCTGGAATGCGCGTCCGACGGTATTGGAGGCTTCGTGTGTGACGAGCTGATACCGCATGAGGGAGTATGTGATCGCCGGGCGGACCGCGGTCCAGTTCTTCCGGGGCATACTCAGGAGGATGTTTTCTCCGCGTGCCTTGTAAACGCTGTAGTCATCGGAATTACGCAGGGGGATATTTTCGCTGGCATCGAGCAGGCGGGGAGAGGTCTCTTTGATGGGGACTTCTTTGTTGTCATAGATCCGGTAGGAGGAGAAATAGATGTACTGATCGGTACTTCTCAACATCCAGGGCAGAGCCCAGCACAGTTCACGGGTCGGATAAATGAGGAAGTCCACGATGGCATCGTATCCTCTGGAAAGCAGTTCCCGCAGATATTCGGGATCTTTTGCATTTTCCACTTTGTGAAAATTGGCGCCGGCAAAGGGGACCCGGGGCTCAAAATTGGCGATGGCATCCACGGTATAACCGCGTTTCACCAGGATCGGGACAAGATGCTGTCCCATTGCTCCGGTCGCGCCGAGAACAAGAACTCGTTTGCTCATTGTATATTCTCCTTACTGGACGTCATCGATGTGGAAGGGGATGTTGCCCAGAACGGCGCGGAATGCGGTAATGGTGGGCTGACTGAAATATCCCAGGTTCGGAGCCTGATAACCGGGAACAGCAAAGGAAATGCTGGATCCCAGGATCGGGCTCATATAACGGTGCAGACGGCTCCATTTTCCGCCGCAGAGATGCACGAAGGGCTGTTTGATCTCGCGATTGAGGAGCATGGTGGTGCGTACGGCTTCCAGAAATTCCGCTTCCGTATTGCATGCGGTCACGATCTTCAGGATGTCGGCACCGCGTTCCGCCTGTGCCTGCAGATGCGCCAGAACTTCTTCCGCAGTACGGGCTTTGCTGAGCATGTGGCTGGACATGATGACTTTTCCGCCCTTGTCGTGGATCTTCCGGATCAGTTCTTTCTGTTTTTCGATGGCGACGGGATCGGTGGCAAGTTCGTATTCCGCAGGACCGAACAGGTCGCCCATGACGTCCACCACTTCGGCGCCGGCATCCACGGCATCCAGAAGATGCTGCTGACGGGCTTCGTCGTTATTCCCGTGGACTTTGCAACTGCGGTAAAGGATGAACATGAAGGGCAGGTGCACTTCATTCATCAGCATGGCGAAGTTATCTTTGGTACGTTCTTCCAGCGGAATATTTTCCATCTGGATTGCCACGGCATCCGCGCCCTGGAATTCCGCGGTACGGGCGGTTGCCAGTGCTTCGGAGATGCTGTTGGGGACGCAAAGCAGGGTGACTGCCGGTTTCTGACGATTGAAAAATGACTTCTTCAACATGTGTTGATCCTTTCCTGTTGTTGTTTGGAATTACGGGAGATACTATAATATAATGTGTGAACAATGATAATTCAACCTGTGAAACGGAAAAATCACGAAAAAACATCCGGAAAAATCATCTGAAAACGGCGGTTTTCTTTCTATAAAACTTGAAATACGCGCTGCGCGGTATTATATTACCGGATGTTCATTTACATTAATGAAAGGAAAACAGGACCATGGAAGAAAATTTCCTGCAGGAAAATTTTGCCGCCCGGATCGGCGGTAACATGTTTGGTAAGGATACCAAAATCTATAAGTTCGAAAAGATCAAAAGAGCCAAACGCGCCGCAGCCGCCGCAAATCCCGGGGTGGAACTCATCGATATGGGCGTGGGCGAACCCGATGATATGGCGTTCCCCGCAGTTGTGGAAACACTCTGCAAAGAAGCCGCAAACTGGGAAAACCGTATCTATGCCGATAACGGCTGCGCCGATTTCAAAGCCGCCGCCGCCCGGTATATGAAGAGCCTTTACGGCGTGGAACTGGATGCCGATACCGAAATCGTTCATGCCATCGGCAGCAAATCCGCGCTGACTCTGCTCCCCGCATGTTTCATCAATCCCGGCGACATCACCATCATGACCGTCCCCGGTTACCCCGTCATGGGCACCTGGACCAAATATCTGGGCGGTGAAGTGGTGAACCTTCCGCTTCTGGAAGAAAACGGATTCCTTCCGGATCTGGATTCCCTCACCGAAGATCAGCGCAAACGTGCGAAACTGTTGTATCTGAACTATCCGAACAATCCGACGGGCGCCTCTGCCAGTGTGGAATTCTTCACCAAAGCGGTGAAATTTGCACAGGAAAACCAGATCCTCATCGTCAGTGATGCGGCGTATGCTCCCCTCAATTTCGTTGGGAAACCCCTGAGCATCCTCTCCATCCCCGGCGCAATGGATTGCTGTATCGAACTGCACAGTATGTCCAAAGGCTTCAACATGACCGGATGGCGTTTGAGCTGGGTCTGCGGAAATCCGCTGGCAGTGAAAGCCTTCGCAACCGTGAAAGACAATGCGGACAGCGGACAGTTCCTGGCAGTGCAGAAAGCCGCCATCGCCGCTCTGGATGATCAGGCGACCATTACGCCCGCCATCAGCGAAAAATACGAACGCCGTCTCACCAGCATGGTGGAAACATTGAAGAAACTCGGGTTCAACGCGAAAGTTCCCGCCGGTTCCTTCTACCTGTATGTGAAGGCACCGAAAGCTTCTTCCGACGGCAGTGTGTTCGCTTCCGGCGAAGATTTCAGCCAGTGGCTCATCAAGAACAAACTCATCAGTTCTGTTCCCTGGGATGATGCCGGTCCCTACGTCCGTTTCTCCGCCACCTTTGTGGCACGCGGCGGACGGGAAGAGGAAGAACGTGTTCTGGCGGAATTCGCGCGCCGTCTCTCCGACGCCAAGTTTGAATTTTGACCATTTCAGGAACTCCCGCTATGAAAACAGGCAAATCTGCACAACGCAAAAAGAACCTCCCCGTCAAGGGCGCGGATGTCGTAATACAATGTCTGGAAAATGCCGGCGTCGATATGATCTTTGCATATCCCGGCGGACAGTCCATTGAATTGCATCAGGCTCTCACCCGGAAACCGGGGATCCGGGTCATCCTCCCCCGGCATGAACAGGGCGGAGCGTTTGCAGCTGTGGGATATGCCCGCGCCACCGGGCGGACCGGTGTGTGCATGGCGACCAGCGGACCCGGTGCCACCAATCTGATCACCGGGATCGCGGATGCCTACATGGATTCCGTTCCCACGGTCTTCATCACAGGACAGGTCCCTCTGGCATTCATCGGGAAAAATGCGTTCCAGGAAACAGATATCATCGGTATCACCCGCCCCATCGTGAAACACAGCTTCCTCGTTTTGAAAGCGGAAGACATTCCCGCCATCATGAACGATGCGTTCCGCCTGGCGAATTCCGGGCGGCCTGGACCGGTGGTGGTAGACGTGCCGAAAAATATTCAGCAGCAGGTCTTCACCCCGGAATACCCGGAAAACCCCTACGGACTGGATTACACGGCACTTCATCCTGTCATTGACGAACAGGATTTCAAACAGTTGCGCAAGTGGATCCTGAGCGCACGGCGTCCCTGTATTTATGCGGGCGGCGGGATCATCACTGCCGGGGCTTCGGAAGAACTCCGGAAGTTTGCCCGTGGGTATAACATCCCGGTGACCTCCACCATCCATGCGCTGGGCGCGTTCCCTGACGATGATCCGCTTTCTCTGCTCTGGTTGGGAATGCACGGGTCATACGCCGCCAATTACGCCGCCAATGAGTGTGATCTGCTGTTGACGTTCGGTGCCCGGTTCGATGACCGCGTGACCGGGCCGACTGCCACCTTTGCGCCCGATGCGACCATCGTGCATGTGGATATCGACTGGTCGGAAGTCAACAAGAACAAACGGGTCGCCATGGGTATGCTGGCGGATGTGAAAGATGTGCTCACGCGCCTCAATGCCCAGCCTGTCCGGTTGGAAAACAGGGAATGGCACAGACAGATCGCGGAATGGAAGAAGGAATATCCTGCCCGCACTTACAAGAAAACAAAACTGCCCCAGCCCCAGCAGATCGTGGAGACACTCTCCCGCCTGACCAATGGCGAAGCCATCATCGTGCCGGGTGTGGGACAGCATCAGATGTGGGCTGCGCAGTATTATCATTACTCCAAGCCCCGGCAGTTCCTCACGTCCGGCGGACTGGGCTCCATGGGCTTCGGTCTCCCGGCTGCCATGGGTGCGAAACTGGCGTGTCCGGATGCCGTGGTGATCAATATCGACGGTGACGGTTCCTTCCAGATGAACATTCAGGAGCTCGCCACATTGAGCGTGGAAAAGATCCCGGTGAAGATGATCCTGCTGAACAATCAGCATCTGGGCATGGTGGCACAGTGGGAAGACCGGTTCTACGATTCCAACAGAGGAAATACCATTCTCAAAAATGATTATGTCCCCGGGTTCTACCCCGATTTCGTCACCATTGCCAAAGGGTACGGCATTCCCGCCATCTCTGTGACGAAACGCGATCAGGTGGAAGACGCCATCCGCACCATGCTGGAAACGGATGGACCGTTCCTGCTGGATTGTCATACGGGTTATCACGAACATGTACTGCCCATGATCCCGCCGGGCAAGACGTACCGTGATATCATTACGTCATAAATCTGTTCGTACAGATTTCCGGAAACTGCTTTTATTATCCCCTTGTATTCTGCCTTTTTGCGTGTAAGGTAGCATACAGGGGGATATTCTATGTCCCGGAGTGCAACCATTAAAAAAGGAGGGTAAAATGGAAAGCAAAGCACAAAAACTCGTGAACATGGATATGGACACACTGCTCCGTATGCTCAACAAAGCCTATGCCGATGAATGGCTGGCGTTTCTTCAGTATTGGACCGCCGCCCACACCGTCAAAGGAATGCTCCGCCGGGAAGTGGTCAAAGAACTCATGGAACACGCCATGGAGGAATTCGAACACGCGCGGAAACTGGCGGAACGGATCGAACAGCTGGGCGGAAATGTACTGCTGACACCCGAAGAATTGATCCGGGAGGCGAATTGTGCGTATGTCAGCCCGTCGAAAGCCTGCAGCGGGAAGATCGTGGATCAGACAATCGCCAGTGAACGGTGTGCCATTGCGGTGTACCGGCGTATGCTGGAAGAGACCCACGGACGGGATATGGTGACGTATCATCTGGCGTTGGAACTGTTGAAGGAGGAACTGGATCACGAAGCGGAATTTCTGCAGATCCGGGAAGACCTTGACAGCATCAAAACAGCGATGCAGGACCAGTGTTGTC
Source organism: Victivallales bacterium (assembly GCA_045592785.1). Taxonomy (GTDB): domain Bacteria; phylum Verrucomicrobiota; class Lentisphaeria; order Victivallales; family UBA1829; genus RGIG8244. The sequence continues at coordinate 47,875 of JAZNVL010000017.1, forward strand.
CGAAATAAAACGTAAAAAAACGGATTGACGCGTTGCAGTTTTTCCCTGAAAACGGGGAAAAACTGCATTTTTTTCATAAAAAATCGAAAAAAAAAGAAAACTTTTCCAAAAAGCGGCTTGACATGATGAAGTTCTGCATTATGTTAGCAAACGAAGGCCGGTCTTCGGAAGATCGGAGACAGTAAGAAACCTGAATACTAAAACAGTGAAAGGCAGCAGAATGATCACAGCAATGATTCTGGTGAATGTGGAGCGTTCAATGCTCCAGAGTGTGATGGATGAAATCCTCGCAGTTGACGGTATCGTGGAAATCCACTCCGTCGTCGGCGAATATGATTTGGCAGCAATTGCCCGCGTGGAAACCAATCAGCAGCTTTCCATGATCATCGCGGATAAAATGTGTTCTCAGATCAAGGGAATCACCCACACCAAGACCCTCATTACTCTCGGCTCTCAGTTCAAATACGATGCCGAAGCCGCTTACGGCCTCAAGTAATGAGATCGCTGCATCTGGCAGCCCGTCTTGCAAAAACCGGAAAGCTCCTGGAGCTTCTCCGGTTTTTTTTACCCCTGGAGTGTCCCGTCTGCGGCGGTCAGCCCTTTGACGGTTCTCCCAATATGTTATGCAAGGATTGTCTGCAGAAGATCGAATTCCTGACCCCGCCCGTGTGTCCCATGTGCGGTTGCGAATACAACGGACTGCTGGATGTCTGCCCGCTGTGTCTGCAAAGCGGGAAACGTCCGTGGGACGGAGCGCTTTCCGTATTCCGGATGAATGGGCTTGTGAAGGAACTGCTGCATAACTGCAAATATCACAAACAGCCGGAACTGGCGGCACTTCTTGGCGAACTCTGTCTGCTTTCGCTCCGCAACAATATGCCGCACATCGATTGCATCGTGCCGGTCCCCCTGCATTGGAGACGGTTCCTGCAGCGTGGATTCAATCAGTCGGAAGAACTCTCCAAACGTCTCGGGCAAGGTCTCGGGATCCCGGTAGTGAATGCACTCCGGCGTAAAAAATACACGAAACAGCAGGCAAAATTGGGAAAAGAGGCAAGAATTTCAAATTTATCCGGTGCTTTTTCAATAAATCATTCGACTTTTGTCGAAAAGCGTGCTATATTATTAGTAGATGATGTAATGACGACTGGTGCTACGTTATCGGCAGCGGCGCGTGTCCTGAAACGGGCAGGTGCGGCAAAGGTTTATGTTTTTACGGTTGCACGAAGACAAAGGAATTGAATATGGCTGTTTTATTTAACAGAAATCCGAAACTGGCGGATGGCGATCTGGCATCCGATGCAGTCGCGGCGGAAGTACCGCGGAGGAAAGAGATCCCCGAAGGTCTTTGGGAAAAATGCAAGCAGTGTGAAGAAACCATTTTTACCAAGCAGAAAGAGGAAGACTGGAATATCTGTCCGAAATGCGGTTATCATTATCCCCTTTCCGCATGGAGACGGATCGAACTCCTTACCGATGAAGGATCCTTTCAGGAGATCGATGCCGACCTGGAATCCGTGGATACCCTCAAATTCGAAGGGGTCGCATCCTATGTCGAAAAACTCGCTTCCAATAAAAAGAAAACCGGACTCAAAGATGCCGTTATCTGCGGGGAAGCCACCCTCGACGGGAAGCCTTTCGCTCTGGGTGTGATGGATTTCCGGTTCCTCGGTGCAAGTATGGGCGCGGTCGTGGGCGAAAAGATCACCCGCATCACCGAATATGCAACCGCGAAAAAACTCCCGCTGGTCATCGTGACTGCCAGCGGCGGCGCACGCATGTATGAAGGCATGATCAGTCTCATGCAGATGGCAAAGACCAGCGGCGCTCTCGATCGTCATAAAGAAGCAAAACTGCCTTATATCGTCATTATGACACATCCCACCACCGCAGGCGTGACTGCCAGTTTCGCTTCCCTGGGGGATCTGGTTCTGGCGGAACCGGGCGCGTTGATCGGGTTTGCCGGTCCCCGCGTGATCAAGGATACCACACAGGCGCAATTGCCCGAAGGATTCCAGACTGCGGAGTTCCTTTTGCGCAAGGGAATGATCGATCGCATCATTGATCGGAAAAAATTACGCGAAGAACTTAGTTTTTGCCTTGATTTTTTCGTTTCAGGGTGTAAAGTATAAGAGTAACAGGTACACAAGGTACCGCAGATGGTGATTTTGCCGGATGCCGGACCCTGTGCGTTGGAATTTCTGTGAACCGGGTCAGGTTGGGAACAAAGCAGCCCTAAGCAGAAACGCCAGGCGCCGCAGGTGTTCTGTCATCCGGCTTTTTTTATTGTTCCGGGAGAGCCTCTTTCCGGATCATGCGGAGCGCGGGGAACATCAGAACGAACAGCAGGAACAGGATCCCTGCGCTGGAGAAAAAGATACTGCGTACCCCGAATTGATAAGTCAGCCCGGCGGCAAAGAAGGAACAGACCAATCCGCCGAGAGAACTCATGCTTGCCTGCCATCCGAAGACACTGCCCTGGTATTCCGGTTTCGTGATCTTCAACAGCAGGATCTGTATGACCGGGGTAAATCCGGCAGCCATGAATATCACAAAGAACCGGCTGATGATCAGCGATAATATATCACGGGAACACGCCTGGAATATTGCCCCCGTCCCGCAAAAAAACAACAGCACATACATCAGACGTTCCGGCTTGAATTTTTCGCAGAACCAGCCGACTGAAAGCCCGGCAAGCACGCCGCCCACCGATGCCGCCGAACTGATGATTCCGGTATACAATGCCGCTTCTTTGATCCCTACGATATGTTCGGTCAGGACCGGGATAAAGGGGTCTTCCATCCGCCGGGAAATGGAAAAAATGAAAGCGATCCCGAGCAGCCAGAGTAAGGCGGGCGATGCCAGTTCACGCAATTTGAGTTTTTCCGCCTTTTCTTTGACCATGGGCACAAAGTTTTCCCGCGTGAATATGTGGACCAGCAATGCACTGGTCAGATAGACCGAACCACACGCCATAAATGACGTGAAGTACCCGAAGTAATGGACAAGTAATCCCCCCACAAGGTAGCCTGCCACATGACCGCATTCCATGACCGCAAGCAGTGTCCCCAATATCATGCCGTGTTTTTCTTTCGGGGACGTGGTGACAAGCAGTGTACGCGCCGGGACAACGGTCCCTGCAAGAAAACAGCTGATCAGACGGATCAGCAGCAGCACCCATATATTCGGGGCAAAATACATCAGTGGATAAGTGAATGTGGCGGCATAACTGGCACGCAGCAGCATCCGTTTCCGTCCGAAACGGTCCGCAAGACGTCCCCAGAAGGGATATGCCAGGGTCAATGCGATCATGCCAGCCATAAAGTACAGGGAGACATAAACGCCCCGCAACTGTTCATCCACGATCCCCAGATTTTCCCGTATGAACAGAGGGATAAAGGGCTGACAGCATCCGGTTCCGACCATTGCCAGGAATTGGGCGATCGCAACGATGACGAGATTGAGTTTCCAGTTGATTTCTTTTTGCGGCATATCGGTTACCATTATACATTTCATTTATACAATATGGTAATATACGCATAAAACGGAGAAATGCAAATCGTATTTTATTATAGTTATTATAACCCGAGGTTATAATATTCCCGGATGATGCTGATGAACGCCCGGGCTTGCGGCAGCATGGGCCGGGCCGGATTGTAATAATAGGCAATGGGGAGTTTTTCCGCCACTTCATAACCGCCGATGACAAGTCCCGCCTGTTGTGCCGGGCTTATCAGGTAGTCGGGGACGAACCCGATCCCGAAGTTTTCCCGCACCAGGTCAATGATCGTGGCGGAGGAGTATACGGTCATGAATACGTTCATGGGCAGTGGATCCAGCAGATTGCGGATCACTGCATGGATATTGGATTCCGGAGGATAACAAATGAGTTTATCTTTCGCGATCTCTTCTTTGGTCACCCGTTTTTTCTCTGCCAGCGGGGACTGTCTGGAACGGATCAGTTCCAGACGGCTGTAAAACATGGTATGATACACCAGACGCGGGTCCGGACGCCAGGCATTGCCCAGTCCGATATCCGCATATCCGGCAGTGATGGTATCGGCATGAGTGCCGACCGAAGCCGTTGCGTGGATCCGGGGTGAGATCCCGGGGTAACGCTCCAGCAATCGTTTGAGGAGGGGCGGCAGAATGTTGTGCGCCAGCAATTGTCCGCAGAGGATATTGAGTTCGCCGGAGACGGTATCGTGGAGTTTGGTCAGTTTTCCGGGGATGGCTTTGATCCGTTGTATGATCTCTTCCGCCTCCGAGAACAGTTTTCTGCCGTCATCGGTGAGCAGTACGCCATTGGAATTCCGGACGAAAAGTTTGGTATTGAGTTCTTCTTCCAGCGACTGGATCTGTTTGCTCAAGGCGGGCTGACTGATAAAACAATGTTTCGCCGCGACTGTAAAACTGCCCGCTTTTGCCACTTGAACAAAATATTCCAATTGCGTTGATGTCATGTCGTCACCCCAGAAAAAGAACTTTCAGACCCAGTCCGATGAGGATCAGTCCCCCCGCGATCGTGCAGCGTTCCCCCAGGAAACGGCCGAGGAAACGTCCGGCGGTACATGCGATTGCGGAAATCACGAACGTGGTAAGCCCGATCACCGTTACGTCCAGCAGGATGGATGTCCGCCCGAGACAGGCATAGCTCACCCCGATGAGGAAGGCATCGATGCTGGTTGCAAATGCCAGCAGAATGAGTTGGCGGAGAGTAACGGAAGGCGGCGGCTCCTCTTCTTTCTTTTTCAGTCCGTCGTAAATCATTTTACCGCCGATCCCGCCCAGAAGAAGGAAGGCGATCCATTTTCCCCAGGACTGCAGGGAAGGATTACAGGATGTGCAGAGGAACCATCCGGCAAGAGGCATCCCCGCCTGAAATGCACCGAAAAGGAACGCGGTCAACAGCATTTTTTTGCGTGTGAACGCACTGCCTCCGGTGGTACTCAATACGATGGAGACCGCCATGGCATCCATGGAAAGTCCAATGCCGAAAAGGAAAGATTCTGCCAGAGCCTGCCACATCGTCCGAAACGGAAAAAGGTCCGGGTTTGACACCGGACCTTCTTATGGTTATGCGTCTTTCTTTTCCACGAATTCGCGGTGAAGAACGACCTGTGCCTGTTCAAAATCGGCGCGGTCCACCACGAACTGAATGTTCACCTGCCGGAGTGTCTGGTCAAGAGCCAGCACGTTGATCCCGGCGGCATAAAGAGCCTGCGCGGCACGCGCCAGGAATTTGGGGATTCGCATATTGGACCCGATGACGGAGACGATCCCGACTTTGGAGGAACGGACATCTGCGTTGGGGAAGTCTTTGCGGATGGAATCCATACATGACCCCAGCGTTTTGTTCTTTTCCGCCACGAAATGGGTGATGGTATTGGCATTGGTGGTCTTGGCGATGTAGTTGATCCCGGCGACGGCGAGATGCTGTGTCAGACGGTAGTCATACCCGCTTTCACCGACCATATCCGGGTCGTAGATCTCCATGCTCACAAGATCGTTTCTGCCGCAGATCATTTCCACACGCGGATGGGGTGAAACGTATTCGCGGCTGATCAACGTACCGGGGTGTTCCGGATCGAAAGCATTTTTCACGCGGATGGGAATATTCTTGTATTCCATTTCCTTTGCGGCTTTGGAGTGAATGGCTTCCATGCCCATATCGGAAAGCTGGTCCGCGATATCGAAATTGGTGTTCCCGATGATCTCCACGTTGTTCAAGCCCATGAGTTTCGGATCGCCGGTGGAGAGATGGAACTCCTTGTGGATGATCCCTTCCGCCGCTTCCGTGATCACCGCGATCTTGCTGAACGTGATCTCGCTGTACCCGCGGTCGAACCGCTTCATGATCCCGGAATCGAACTTGACATATCCGGTGACGATGGGCATTTCGGTATTGTAATCGATGCCGTCGAAGGCTTCTTTGATCGCCTGATCCAGAGTCAGACTCTTCATGGATTTCCAGCCGGAGAGGTCCACGAACCGGGCGTTGATCCCGTTGGCTTTCAGGATCATTGCGGAGTTGTATGCACTGTGTGCTTCCCCCACAGCCGCCAGAAATTCACGGGTGGCAGGCAGATAATCTTCCGGACGGAAATGTCCGAAACTCCGCAGGTTTACGATATTTTCCAGACAAGCCACGATACCGTCAAGCCGCTGATTGATGAAAGCATCTGCTTCCGCTACATTCAGCCCGATGGATTCGAAAGACTTGTTGTATTCCAGCATTTTCTCCCGGACTTTATCCATGGCGACGATCCAGTTGGCGTTGTCTGCGGCGATATTGCCGTAGACGCCGGGTGCGCCGCTTTTCTTGTCTTCCAACAGAAGGTTTGTGATCCCGGAATAAGCGGAAACGACGAAGATGCGGTTATAGAGTTCCGCGCCGGAACGTTTTCCGATAATGACGTTATTCATGACCTCGCCGAAGCGGCTCATGGAAGTTCCGCCGATTTTTTCAACGGTATGCATTCCCATATCAGAAATCCTCCATGCGGATCATGCGGAGTTTCGCCGTATTTTCCGGCAATGCGGCAAGCTCTTTCAATGCTGCCTGAATATCGCCTTCTTTGGCATCATGGGTCAGGATCACGATGGAAACATTGCCATCGGCATCCGGACTGCTCTGCATGAGTTTTTCCACGCTGATGTTATGTGTGCTCAACAGTGCGGCGACCTTCGCCAGCACGCCCGGCTTGTCTTCCACAGGGATCCGGATGTAGCACTTCGTGATCACTTCTTCCATGGGGACCAGACCGGAGAAGGATGCACCTTCCCGGAAGGGCAGCAGACGACGGGGCTGTCCGCAGAGGATATCCAGCGCGGCATCCACGATGTCACCGCACACGGCACTTGCGGTCGCTTCCCGTCCGGCACCGCGTCCGTAGAAGAGGGTATCGCCCACGAAATCGCCGTTGACCATTACGCCGTTGAACACGCCGCTGATGGAAGCGATGGGGCTGGATTTGGGTACGAGAGTGGGATGGACACGGACTTCCACCTTGTCGTCGGCGTTCTGTTTCATGATGGCAAGCAGTTTGATCTTGCATCCGAATTCATCCGCCCAGCGGCTCTCATCCAGAGAGACTTCCCGGATCCCTTCGACGAACACGTGATCGGTGCCGAGCCATTTTCCGTATGCAAGAGAAGCCAGGATGGCAGCCTTGTGCGCGGTGTCATGACCATCGATATCCAAACTGGGATTTGCTTCGGCGTAGCCCAGTCTCTGGGCATCGGCGAGGACTTCTTCGAAGCCCAGGTTTTCCTGTTCCATGCGGGTGAAGATGTAGTTGCAGGTCCCGTTCAGGATCCCGTACATCCGGTTGATGCGGTTTCCTGCGAAACCTTCCCGCAGGCTTTTGATGATGGGAATACCGCCGCCCACGCTTGCTTCGTAATGGATGGAAGTATTGTTTTCATCTGCGATCTGGAAGAGTTCGCTGCCGTATTTGGCAAGCAGTGCCTTGTTGGCAGTGACAACGACTTTTCCCTGACGCAGGGCAGTTTCGATAAACGTTTTGGCGATGGTGGTACCACCCACCAGTTCCACCACAATATCACATTCCCGGATCAACTCATTTGCATCGGTGGTGAGCACGCCTTCCGGCATCGCCACTCCGCGATCTGTTGTGATGTCCAGGTCGGCGACTTTTGCAAGACGCACGGTCGCCCCTGTGCGTTTGTAAATCAAATCTGCGTGTTTCAACAGGCAGTCCGCGGTACCCGCGCCCACCGTTCCGAATCCGATAATGCCGACTTTTATTTCTTTCATCAGGGACATCTCCTTTCCATACTGAATGAAAAATACCATAAATTCAGTAATATACAGCCAACTCTATTCTTTTTAAAGTCAAAAGAGATATTTTTTTCGAAAAAACATGGAAATTCCGCCGGAAATACAACAAAAAGCCTCTGCCATCCATTCCGGATGACAGAGACTTGCTGTTTTTGGATCGTAAGACCGGGTCAGAAAGAACCCATGGTCACATACGTTGCGTACGCTTCGCCGCGGGGGAAACAGCGTTCGTCGTAGATGGCTTCCAGTTCTGCGATGCGATCTGTTTCGCCGTTGACGAATTCTTCCAGGCGGTAAATGGTTTCCTGCGTACGGGCTTTCACGCCGGCGAGCCGGATCTGGATGACTTCCAGCCCTTCGTATTTGTAATGGGCTTTCCACTGTCTGCGGAGTTCCACTTCCAGTGCCGCCACATTTTTCACCAGTTCCGGCAGCTGGACCGCACTGAGTTCGCGGAGCGTTGCCATATCTTTTTCTTTGTAGGCTTTCAGCATGGCTTCCCGGATGTTGATCTTGCCAAGAAGGACCCGGCTGACTGCGGCGGAATAAGCACATTCCGTCTGACCGTCAAGGGAGGCTTCCAGTTCCGCACGGAACGCATTGCGGTAGTTGTCTTCATCCAGACGGAGGAAACGCCATCCGATCCCGTAAAGCAGGTCATCCCAGATGAGGACGGCGGGAGTGGAAACGCCGTTATCCCGGAAGTCTTCCTGATAATTCATACGGCTGGAAAGCAGCGTCTGGGAGAAACGCACACTGTTCATTGCGGCTGCGATCTTATCCAGACGTTCCACTTCCTCCCCGGTTCTGCCGTATGCCAGTTCCGCCCCGTGGAGCAGACCCGGGATCACGGTTTCGAAGTCGCAATACGCGCCGTCATCGCCCCACATAGTGAAGAAGAAGTCCTTCACGCCCATGCGGCGGCAGGATTCCAGACAGGGTTTGATACGGTCGATGGTCTGTTTGTGGTCATAGCAGAAACGGTACCAGGTCCAGAGAGCGGATCCCATCAGCGGTTCGCCGGCGAGGTCACGGTGTTTCCGGATCATGCCGTCATAGAATTCCGGATCCAGGTGATAGTAATCCCAGTAGACCAGTTTGATGTCCCGGGGCGTGACTTCTTTCACGTTTTCCGGTACATTGGATTCGGTATCGTAATAATTGTGTGTTGTGCTGCAAAGACGGAAATACATATCGGACCAGATCATCGGTTCGAAATTGAATTCCTTGCACATTTCCCGGATCTTTGTCATGTGTTCCATGAAGATATCGTACCCGGAACGCTCCCCGTTTTTCCGTTTGTATGCGCCGGACCCCAATCCCCAGGCTTCGTCCATGCCCAGATGGATCCGACGGGAACGGCAGGCTTTGTCGTAGAACTCGAACATCTTGCGGATGAGCGCGTATGTCTTTTCTTCGCCCACCAGGAAAATGTGATCGGTGTCCCGGACGTCCTTACTGCCCACGGTGTGGAAATAGCGTGTCATGTGACCGAGTGTCTGAATACAGCCGATGAGTTCGATGCCCAGTTTGTTGGCATAATCATCCAGTTCCTGGACTTCTTCCAGACTGTATGCGCCGCGCAGGTAACCGAAATCGGGCTGGTCCGGAAGCAGATAGGTGTCTTCGGTATACAGCATCGCCAGATTGTAACCCATCAGGGAAAGACGTGCCAGCACGCTTTTCGCGTATGAGATCTTCATGACGGCATTGCGGGAGACGTCCAGCATCACGCCGAAGGACTGGAACGGGGTATCTTCCCCATCGGTCCCCACGCCGCCGAGAGCCATCCCGGCACCGCGCATAGCCTGTGCCATGGTACGGTATGTCACGTCGATCCCGGTATCGGAAACAGTGACTTTCAGTTTATCGCCGGTGGTGAACCGCAGGGGCATCCCGTCGCCGTTTTCCGAGAAGGGGAAATCAGCGGCAAGCGTACGGAGTGCGACCGTGATTTCCGGTGCAGTGTTTTTTACATCCCAACAAAGTTTCAATGACATAAGAAATCCTTTCTGTATCAGTTAAGTATAAGACTTTTTGCGTAATATAGTACAAAGTAAAGTATTGTCAAGCAGAAAAATGTACGTTTCGGAAAAAATGTGGATTATTTCTGCAAACGCGTATCCAATGCATCACGGAGCGCATCACCCAGTACATTCAGCGCAAGCACCAGAATGAACATGAAAAACGTGGCGCCCGCCGCTTCCCACCAGATCCCGCGCCAGAGCTGTCCCTGTCCGTCCGAGATCATCGCTCCCCAGCTGGGCTCAAACTGTACGCCCAGACCCAGGTAACTGACAATGACTTCTGTCATCACGGCGAACGCAAACCGCATGGTGAAGTAGATGATGACCAGGTGCATCAGATTGGGAAGGATATGACGGGATAATATCCGGAAATCACTTGCACCCAGCGCACGCGCCGCTGTCACATAAGGCATCTCACGCAAACGCATGGTTTCCGCACGGATCACACGGCAGAGGGCGACCCAGCCCGTCAGCCCGATCCCGATATAGACCGCCATCATCCCCGGTTCGGTGTTCAGGGTACGGCACAGGGTGCGGAACACATCTTCCAGCGGGGCCCAGAGGAATCCTTTGGAGACGAGGAGCGCGAACGCCAGAATGAAAAGCAGGGACGGCATGGAGGCAAATGTACTGTATATCCAGACTACGATATCATCCACCGTGCCGCCGTAATATCCGGCACAGATCCCCAGGATCACACCCAATACCGCCGAAAGCAGAGAGGCTATGATCCCCACTTTCATGGCGGTACGGGACGCAAACACGGCACGCAGAAGAACATCCCGTCCCAGGTAATCCGTACCGAGGGGATGTTCCAGACTGGGCGGCTGATTCCGTTCTTCCGGATGTGCGATGCGGTAGATCGGGTCTGTTTGTGTTGCGGAACAATAAATGCTGTAACATTCCGCCCCCAGTGCGGCAAAGAAAAATATGCCGCAGATCACGAAAGACGTCAGGGCAAACCGTTGTGCCGCAAAACGCCGGAATGTATTTTTCCAGGGGGCGTGAATGACTGCTTCGCTCATGAGTGGGTGACTTTCTCTTCCGGTTTGTGCCGGAGCCGTTCCAGCCACACTTGCAGCAGCGAGATCTCCACCGGCGTGACACCATCGATCCGGCTTGCCTGTGAAAGGGAGGCGGGCGCGACCCGTTTGAGTTTCATCCGGGATTCATTGCGGAGTCCGGTGACGGAATCATAATCGAAATCGGCGGGGATGCGCCAGGATTCCAGATGCCGGAGCCGGGCGACGGACTGATCTTCCTGCCGGATGTATCCTTCGTAATGCGCCCGGATCGCCAGCTGACGGAAGATCCGTCTGCCTTCTCTGGTATCGCTGCGGAATCCGAAGGTTTCCGGGGGAGCCGGGAGTTTTTCCATATCCGGTTCCCCGCGCATATCCCGGATGACCGTCCACGCCGTGTGTCCGCCGGAGAGTGAATATGCTTTGCAAAGTTCTTCGGCACGATCCAGGGTGTTCCGGTATTCACAGAAGCGGTTGTAAACGGTGTCGGAAACCAGCCCGGCGGAATGGGCAAGATCGCACAGACGCAAGTCGGCGTTATCCTGCCGGAGCCGGAGACGGTATTCCGCACGGCTGGTGAAAAGACGGTAGGGTTCCACGATCTCTTTCGTCACCAGGTCATCGATCATGACCCCGAGATACGATTCATCTCTGGAAAATTCGATTCCGTCCTTCCCGGCGGCATAACGGGCGGCGTTGAGCCCGGCGGCAAGTCCCTGCGCCGCAGCTTCTTCATATCCGCTGGTCCCGTTGACCTGACCCGCATGATAAAGACCGGGCCATTTCTTGACCGCAAGACACCGGTTGAGTTCTTCCGGGTAGATGAAATCATATTCGATGGCGTAGGCATACCGCGCGATGACCGCATTACGGAGTCCGGGGACGGATTGGACCAGTTGCCGCTGGACATCGGTGGGCAGACTGGTGGAGAGACCGTTGAGGTAATATTCATCGGTGAACTCGCCTTCCGGTTCCAGATAGATGTGATGGCGTTCGTGATCCGGGAATCGCATCACCTTGTCTTCGAAAGAAGGACAATACCGTGTGCCGGTTCCTTCGATCTTGCCGTTATACATGGGGGCACGATCCAGATTGGCACGGACAAGTTCCGCGGTTTCCTCTGTGGTGTGTGTCATGTAACAGGTCATATTCCGTGCGGCGACTCTGGGGAGAACGATTTCTGTTTCCGGATAGAACGTAAACCGTTCTTCGGGTTCGTCCGCGCCCTGCGGAGTGAGTTGAGTAAAATCAATACTTCTGCCGTAAATGCGAGGGGGAGTACCCGTTTTCAGCCTGCCCATACGCAGTCCCAACTGCTCCCGGATGGCATCGGAAAGTTCCACGGAGGGCGGATCGCCCGCTCTGCCGCCGGGGAAATCTTTGAGTCCGTAATGGAGTTTTCCCCGGAGAAATGTACCGGCAGCCATGACGACGGCTTTGGCGTGGAAGGTTTCCCCGAACTCGGTATTGACCCCTGCGATCGCCCCGTTTTCGATCAGAAACGAGGTGGCAAGCGCCTGGTGTACGGAAAGGTTTTCCACGCCTTCCAGGAACAGTTTCATGGCGCGCTGATAACAGAATTTATCGCATTGTGCCCGTGGAGAACGGACCGCTGCCCCCTTTGTTCCGTTGAGCATGTGGAACTGAATGGCAGAGGCATCGGCGACTTTTCCCATGGCACCGCCCAGTGCATCGATCTCCCGGACAAGATGTCCTTTGGCGATTCCGCCGATACATGGATTGCAACTCATCTGGGCGATATGGTCCAGATTGATGACAAGCATGAGGGTTTTTGCGCCGCAGCGTGCGGCGGCATAAGCGGCTTCACAAGCGGCATGTCCGCCGCCGATCACGATTACATCATAATACATATTTTCCACGAAACGATCTCCGAATATAATAATACAAGTAATATACCGCCGAAACAAAAAAATGCAAGCGGAAGCGGCAAGGTATTCTCTTGGAGACTTGTATTTTTTGCAAAGCGTGATATAGTACCTGCAATCAAACGATAACAATCATCCATAAACAAAGGAAAACACACAATGGCTCGTGAATTCAAAAACGACACCGAAAAATTCAGCTATGCTATGGGTATCAATATGGCATCTCACCTGATGCAGCTCCCCATTGCGCTGGATAAAGAGATCATCATCGAAGCAGTCAGCTCTCTGCTCCGCGGACAACAGCCCGAAATGTCCCAGGAAGATTACCAGAAGACCATGCAGAAATTCCAGAAGACCATGCAGGAACAGGCCGCCGCCGAACAGAGCAAAGCTGCCGCCGCAAATGAAGAGATCGGAAAAGCATATCGCGACGATAACGCAAAGAAAGAAGGCGTCAAAGTCACCGCTTCCGGACTTCAGTACGAAGTCCTGAAGGAAGGGACCGGCAAACAGCCCGCTTCCGCTTCCGATACCGTCTCCGTCCATTACGAAGGCAAACTCATCAACGGCGAGATCTTCGACAGCTCCATCCGTCGCGGTGAACCCGCGGAATTCCCGCTGAACCGGGTGATCCCGGGCTGGACCGAAGGTGTTCAGCTGATGAAAGAAGGCGCAAAATACCGTTTTGTGATCCCCCCGGCACTGGCATACGGTGAACACGGTGCAGGCGGCGCCATCGGCCCCAACGAAACACTGATCTTCGAAGTGGAACTTCTGAAAGTCAAGTAATATGTCAGATCCCTTACGGGAACTGTATCAGGTGATTCGCAACGGTGAAAAGTGGGGCGAATCACCTTATTTTTTCCCAAATAAAAACCTCCCGCTCCATGTCCGGCTGATCCATTGCGGTTTCGAAACCGTGGATGATCCGGCTTATTCCTATCAGGGTTTGAACCGCGGAAAAGCGGAGTTCTGTATCTTTCAGTATACCGTCGCCGGGGAAGGTGTCCTGGATTACGAAGGACGTAAATATACGCTGTCACCGGGGAAAGCGTTTCTGGTGCATGTCCCCCATGACCACCGGTATTATCTTGATGGCGGATCATGGACTCATTTCTTCTGTTCGTTCAGCGGAAAGGAGGCGTTCCGTATCCAGCGGAATATCGAAGCACAATGCGGTCCGGTACTGGAATTCGCGGAGGATTCCGAAGCGATATGGTCCCTCCTGCGGATCATCCAGACGGTCCGGGCGAAAACAGATGGGATCGATGAGTTCAAACTTTCCGGCATGTTTTATTCCTTCCTGATGTCATTGAGCCGGGAAGCGTTTTCTGCACAGCAATCGTTCCACGACGAACGGAATCCGGATTTCATGAAAACGGTCTTGCAATATTGTCTGGAACACCTTGCCGACCCTGACATCGGGGTGGATGAGATGGCGCAGGCAGCAGGATACAGCAAATATCATTTCTCCCGGTTGTTCCGTGAGAACCAGGGTGTTTCCCCCGGACAATTCCTGCGGGATCTGCGATTGCGTTCTGCGTTGCGTATGTTGCAGTTTGAGTTTTACAATATCAAAGAGATCTCTGCCCGGTGCGGGTTTACGGATGAAAGTTATTTCTGTCGTATATTCAAGGAAAAATTCGGGCAATCGCCGGGACAATTCCGGAAGCCCGGCGACTGAAAATCCCGTTGATTTTTGAAATAAAACGCATATTTTTTCAGTTTTTTTCTTTTTTCGGCTTGCATTTTAAAAAAAGAGTGATATATTAGTCCCCATTAAACGCTCCGGCATAGCTCAGCGGTAGAGTAGGTGGCTGTTAACCACTTGGTCGTAGGTTCGAATCCTACTGCCGGAGCCATTTTTATTTTAAAAATGCTCCAAAGGAGGATCGATGTGGCACACATCGTTTTGCGAAGCAAAATCGAACCGTAAGAGGTTCGACGCGCAGCGGGACGACCCTCGGGAGTCAATCCTACTGCCGGAGCCATTTTTATTTTAAAAATGCTCCGGATAGGTACGGATAAGTACGGATAGGTACGGATAAGTACGGAGTTTTTTATAAACTGTCTGTTTCCGTCTGTTTCCGTCTGTTTCCGTCCGTTTCCGTCCGTTCTGCACAAAACTGCACTTCTATAAATATAATACTTGAAAATTGCACAATACGATGTATATTATTTAAAATAGTGCAAAATTGACGGATAAATCCGGGAAACGCGTGTTCGAAAGGAATAAAGTATAAAATGAATTTGGATGAAATATTCTCCAAACTCCGGCAAATTTTCAAAGATCCGGCAAAAGTATTTATGCTGGCTTTCATGTCGGGCATTGTGTTTTCAATTGTTATTCTGCTGTTTTGTACCAATATGTACCGTGACGTTTCTCATGTTTATGCCTATTTTGCGCAAGAAATGGGCAATGGCAACTGGTCGGATGGTTGGGTCGGACGGGTTCCCATGTTGAATATTCTTCTTTCCGGTGTACTGGCACGAATGGGGCTTGATGCTTTCAAAGCGACATTGTTTGTCAGTTGTCTGTTTTATGTTCTGACCTTATATCCATTGCGTGCGTTGTTGCTCCGTTATCTTACACCGCTGCAAAGTGCGTATGGTTGTTTATTATACATCATGGCACCGAAAATCATTCGTTTTTCCACGTCCGGCCTTCTGGAATCGGGGCGTACCTTTTTTCTGATTGCTGCGTTGCTTTGCTATTTTCTTGCTGCGGAACGGAAACGGGTGAGAGATGGTATTCTGTTGGGCCTGTCGCTGGCGGGCTTATCCGTTGCCCGCGGGGAAGGGATCGGCATAGCAATTGCTTTGTTATTTGTTTTTCCGGTGTTTTCCATGTTGAAAGATGGCAAACAGTGGAAAAGTGAACTGCTTCGTACCGTACGCATGACGTTGTTGACGGTATTTGTTTTTCTTGCGGGGATTTCCCCGTTCTGTGCGGTCAACTATGTGAAATACGGATCATTTGTGACAGATTTGCGTCTGGCGGAGAGTGTGCACCTCCGTCCCCACGGACCTCCGGCGGAGATCGCGATTCCGCGTGTGCAGGAGAAATTGACGATCGGCGAGCATTTTTCTGAAGTTTTCGGTGATATGCTCCGTGGCAGTTATGAAGTATATCTGCTGTTTGGTTTATTGGGGATCTTCCTCACATTCAAGGGGCGCAAATGGGGTTGGGATCATACCTGTATTGCGGGGATCATCTTGCTTCATACGGCGATATATGTGTGTATCGGTTCTTCTTACCGTTACCATTTGTATATCATACCGCTGTGTATGATGTTCACGGTTACAGGGCTTTCCTGTCTTATTGATTTTCTGGCAGCGAAAATTTCCAGTCTTCCGCAAGGTCGGAGGAATTTGTTGCGGGCGGGGGCAGTCCTGCTTTGTGTATTCCTGTTGATTGGTCAAATGGTCAATGGATTGCGGAATGCGGTGAATGATTCCCATGAAGAGGAAATCGTGATGGCGGAATGGTTGAAAGACTATCAGCAAAAAAATAAACCGGGCGAACGTTTACGGGTTGCGACCCGTGATTTTACGGCAGCGATTTATTACAGTGGAGCCCGTTCGGTTTGGAATTACAAGTTGTCGGAAGATGCAGAACTGCGATCGGCAGTCAATACATTCGATCTTCTGATCGCATCTCCCGAACGGAAGAATATCCTGGAATATTATCCTGACCTGGAGCCGGTTCCGGTTCCGGAGGGAGTGGAAATGCTTGTCTATCGTCATAAACAAACGACAGAGGAGAAGGAATGATGTCTGATTCTGCGGCGGCGAAGCCTTTTGATATGAGCAAAACGTTTCTCATCATTCCGTGTTACAACGAAGAGGAATGTATTGTTTCGACCCTCAAAGATGTGCGGAACAATCTGCCGGATGTTCGTATCGTGGTTGTGAATGACGGCTCTACGGACCATACATTACAGTGTCTGGAAGCGCAAAACGATCCGTTGCTGACCGTTCTTGACCTTCCGTGCAACTCCGGGATCGGCACGGCGGTCAAAGCCGGACTGCTTTATGCGAAACGCAACGGGGCGGAGTATGCGGTGAAGTTTGATGCTGATGGACAACATCTTGCGGAAGAGATTTCGCTGCTGCTTGCGCCGGTGATGGATGGGAAAGCGGATGTTGCGATCGGATCCCGTTTTGTGGGCGATCACAAAGGATTCAAAAGCACTTTTTTCCGTCGGATCGGGATCCGGTTCTTTACGTTCTGGAGTTACCTGCTTGTCCGGCAGGCAATAACGGATTCCACATCGGGGTTCCGTGCGTATGGACGTGAGGCACTTGTTTTTTCTGCGCGATACTATCCCGCCTTTGATTATCCGGAGCCGGAAGAATGTATTCAGCTGATCCGTAATGGGTTTCGAGTGAGCGAGGTGGCATGTAAAATGGCAGTCCGTCAGGGCGGAATATCATCGATTCATCCGCTGAAATCGTTGTATTATATGATCAAAGTAGCGTTTTCCATGTGTATGGAAGCGATCCGACCAGTCAAGAGGAGATCATAAGTATGAGCTTGGTTCAATATGTTGCCGGTTCCGCCAGTATTCTGTTCCTTTTTGTAGTGCTTTATTCTGTCTACAAGAAAAAGATTCAGGAAGCGTATGCGCTGATCTGGATCTTTACCGGATTGATCATGATCGTTTTTTCGCTTTCTCCATATCTGCTGCATTGTTTTTCCCGTCTTGTCGGGATCAAAACACCGGCATTTGCCTTATTGTCTTGCCTGCTGATGGGGATTCTGTTTTTACTCTTCCAGGTGACTGTGGTGATTTCCCGCCAGAACGAGAAGATCAACCAGTTGATGCAGGAAGTTGCTATTCTGAATGAAATGAAAAAGAAGTGAAAATGAAACTCCCGGATCATTTGAAACTTTTTATCAGCGGGACATTGATCTCCATTATCGGAAACATAGTGCTGGGTCTGATCAATTATCTGGTCCGCCGCGTGATGGCAAATGAGCTTACTGCCGTGGATTATGGAAGTTTCTACGGGATTTTTTCACTTGTTACGATCATAATTTCATTTTGTGATTTGGGAATGGTGAATGCGGGAACCATATTGATTGCAGAAGACAGGAGTAAGAATCGGGAAATTTTTTCCGGGCTTTTTCTGTTCAAACTCCTGTTTGGTCTGACGTTTGGAATTTTGATGCTTGCGCTGGGCAATGTGATTTCCAATCATTATCTTTCCGGCGGTGGCTGCACTATGATCTGCATTATGGCGTGTTATCTCGTGCTTGCCTCGGCGAACGGAGCATTTTTAGCCTATTACAACGGGAATATGCTGTATAAAGAAGGAAAGTTATTGCGTTGTTCTTTTGCGATTCTTTTGCTTTTGCTGACGATGTTTCTGACACCGGAAATGGGGGGGACCGGTGCCGCCGTTGCTTATCTTATGGCATTTGTTATCTATATACCGTTCAACCTGCTTTATGTATTTCATCATGGTAAATTCGGTATGATGTGGCGTATCCCGAAAGAAACGCTGCGTCGTTTTCTGCACCTTTTCGGTGCTGTTTCTGTTATTGTTTTCATGCAGACACTGTTGTTCAATATGGATTCTGTCATGTTGACGTACTTGAAAGGGGCGGAGTCGACTGCAGTGTATAATGTGGCCCTGCCTGTCACGCAATTGCTGTTAAGTGTGCTTGTTTTTCATATTGTGTTCACACCTTTTGCAGTAAAACTTGTGAAAGAGCAGAAAATGACGGCACTGCGCGGGTATGTTATCGGTGCGATCGTCGGAACACTTTGTATTATCCCTGTTGCTTTTTACGCTTGCAATTTGTTCGGGGCATGGTTGATTTCTCTGTTGTTCAACAGTCAGTATGCCGGAAGTGCCTCCCAGGTATTACCTTATCTTTTCTGTGGGTATATTCTGTATTCGTTCGGTGCATTTGTGATGCAGATCCTTCTTGCCATGCAGGCGAAAAAAACGTTGATGTTTATTGCGGTGACCTCGGTGC
Organism: Victivallales bacterium; assembly: GCA_045592785.1. Lineage (GTDB taxonomy): Bacteria > Verrucomicrobiota > Lentisphaeria > Victivallales > UBA1829 > RGIG8244. The sequence continues at coordinate 66,603 of JAZNVL010000017.1, forward strand.
TCCTGAACTTCATCCTCAATATTATTTTTATTCAGCGATACGGAGTGATCGGGGCAGCTCTGGCGACGTTGGCTGGTTATTTATACTTTGCAGTATTCTGCAGTATTGTCTTTTTTTATAAGTGTTCTGCTGTCGGAAAAGAACTGAAAGACGGAAAAGAGCTCTTCACTTTTGCAATTTGTGCGTATAAGGACAGCCCGTATCTGGAAGAGGCGGTGCGTTCTGCAAAAGATCAAACCATGGAGTCTGCGATCGTGATCGCGACTTCCACGCCGTCAGCGTATATCGAAAATATTGCGAAGAAATATGATGTGTCTTACAAGGTCAATCCGGAAAGCCGCGGCATCGCCTCCGATTGGGAATTTGCTTTGTCCCAGATCCGTACCCCTTACGGAATGATCATGCACCAGGATGATATGTATTTCCGTGATTATGCCCGGAAAGTGACTGCGGCGTTTCTGCGTCATCCGGATGCCGCCATTGTGTTTACCGATTATGGAGATCTGACGGAAGACGGGGGCGTGCATCCATGGCGTTTTTATCTTTTTGTGAAACGTCTTCTTCTCTGGGCATTCTATATAAAACCGTATCACAAGAGTCGGTTTTTCAAACGGTCTGCGGTTGCCTTCGGGAATGCAATATCCTGTCCGTCAGTATCGTATAACATGTCGCATCGGGCTGACTTTACATTTGACCGCAATTATTCTGTCAATTTGGATTGGGCAATGTGGCTTTCCCTTGCGGATAAGCCCGGCACGTTTGTATATGAACGGAATGTATTGATGGCGCATCGTATCAATGATAAGATGGAAAGTGCATCCGCAATCGCTGATAAGCGGCGGTATAACGAGGATCTTTCCATATTTACAACGATATGGGGCGCAAAGTTCTCCCGCTTCTTGATGAAATTTTACCGCAAAGCATACGATGGTTGTATAACGCCGGACAAACCGGAAGAAAGGGCGCAGAAATGAACCGGACCGAAACGCATCTTTTTATTTTGTGGAATAAGGCATTGGAGGATACCGGTAAGATCATCGCCGGGATCGAAAAGGAATTCAGTGTGCTTTCTGTTGATGATATTTATTGGGATAATAAGAAGTTCTTCACCAATTTCTGCCGGTTCTATACCAACAGTAAGGCGATCATTTTCTGGAAACTGCTTCATTGCGGACGTTCACCATTCCGTTTGATCATCGTCCGGGATGATAAGCCGGAATATACGGAAAGAAAGACCAATGCCGGGGTCGAGTTGGTCAATACTCACATGTTTGATTGCAAAAAACGTTTCCGCAGTATGTTGAAAAACGGACACCTGATACATGGTTCCAATTCCGTTGCGGAATTTACATGCAATTATATGATGCTCACCGGAACGCCACCTCCGTTTCAAAAATTTGAAAGTATGGCGAAATGGAATGGTGAGATCGGTAAGATCACGCCTGTGGTCCCCGGGGGAAAACCGTGGAAGGATTTGGCAGAACTGTTTGATTTTCTGCGGGAATTTAAACCGTTTCTGGTTATGCGGAACTTTGAAAATCTCCCGGATTCCTGTCAGCTGGGACCTCATAGTGACATCGATATTATGACGGCTGCGCCCGCTGAATTTTGCCGTTTGCTCAATTTGAAGCGTGCATCCCGTATCCCCCGGCGTGCTGTCTGGCGTGTGCGTGTGGCAGATTCTTACGTCAATATGGATATACGGTCTCCGGGCGATGGGTATTACCCGGATAAGATGGCTGAAAGTATGATCGAAAGTCGCATCGTGAATGGGAACGGGATCCCGGTTCCCGGTGGAAAGGATTATTTTTATTCGTTATTGTATCACGCACTGATTCACAAATATGCACTTTCCGAAGAATACAGGGAACGTCTTGTGAAAATGGCACGGGCACTTTCCATTTTCCCGCAGGAAAAGGAAGATGAGAAAACGTTTCTGCTTCGGCTGCTTCACGATTACATGAAAGATAATGCATATTCATTTGTTGAGCCTCGCGATTTGACTGTCAATTTCAATAATGATGCCGCGGGTGACGGAAAACTTTCCCTTTCCCTGTTGCGGAATATGAAAAATATCCTCCGGAGAATTTTGAAAAAAGGGTGAATGTATGCACTATTATCTTTTGGGAAATCAGCTTGCATTCCATTTTGAAACACCGGTTCCGGAAAAACTTGCGGATAAACTGGTACACCACAAAACGGATAAACTTCCGCCCGGATCTGTTGCCATTGAGTTATATGGTTTTTCCGCGCGTGGATTGAAAGGAGTCCCATGGCGTTTTTATAAAGGTGTTCCGTGGCGTGCTGAAACTGTTTACCGTGAAAATGGAACGTTGGAACGGGTTGTTTTTCAGGCTCCATTTTTCCGTATTTTTCTTTTTGTGCGTTTGGTGTTGCTTCCGTTATTGTGGCTGCTTGCTGTCCGCGCCGGTGGATTTTACCTGCTCGGTACGGTGTTTGTGAAAAATGATACCACAACACTGCTTTTTGCTTCTCCGGGTGCCGGAAAAACAAGAATGACCCTGCAAATGCTCGCAAATGAAAATATTGATCTGATAGGCGATGGCTCGTTTATATACTTGCCCGGAGAAGGTTTTATCACGGTATTGCGGGAAATCGAGTTGAGACACAAAACCATTGCCGGGTTGACTTTTTATCAGAAGTTGACATGGCTTGTCAAGTTTCGTCTTTTGCTGTGTCACATCATTTCTTTTATGACCGGAAGGTATATATCTTTCAATGTAACGTTGCCTCCGGAAGCATTGGGATTATCTTTCGTTAATGATCATGTGACAGCCGGACATCGTGTGGAATACGTTCACTCTTTCTGCGAGTCAGAGGAGATACGCAACGGGCGGATCACAGCAAATATTATTTCTTATTTGCAAACCTATGTACGGTGTTATGCCAATATTTATTCCGGAGAATGGCCGATGGCACAGACAAAAGAAAAAATTGCAGATTTTATTGAAAAATATGATTTAGTTGATTGAAAAATGAAGAAGATACAGTATGGTACTGTCATAACCATAGGTAATGTCAAAGGAAATATGAAAAATTGAAAACTAAAGAGTGCGAACGGGAAGTACATCCGAACCCGTCCGCAGTCAAGCCGAAAATCGGCATAATCGGTCGCATTAATGCTCCCTTTTATTCCGTTTTAGGCTGTGAC
>JAZNVL010000018.1:0-23660 GCA_045592785.1 Victivallales bacterium
TCCCCGCCGGGCAGAGTTTGAGTTTCCAATCGCCGTTATTGGGCATCAGCTCTTCCATGGCGGCAAACCAGTGTTTGGCGTAATAAGAGGTGTACCCCAGTTTGTCGATCTGATTTTTTTTGGTCGGAGTATTGGCGGAAATATCAAACGCACCGTAGGAATCGGATTCACAGGGCATAGTGGCAGACATGATCCAGCCGTCATTGCCGCTGCTGTAAATGGCGGAAAGCTGTCCCATGGACTTTTCATTTCCCGCACAGACGACCCGTTTGGAAATATCTTTTGCCTTACCCAGAGCAGGCAGCAACATGGTCGCCAGGATCGCGATGATGGCAATCACGACCAACAGTTCGATCAGCGTAAATTTTACTTTTTTACACATACGGTAACCTCCAGTCAATCTATTGTTTGTTTAATAATCTATTGTTTGTTTAATACTATAATGCAAAAAGGCGTTTTGTCAATAGGGAATCGGAAAAAAAATTAAAAAAAAGCTGTTCCGGATTTGCAAAATATGCGGAAACGTATTACTGTAACTGCAAGGAAGGAAAACTTATTTATGAAACAATGGATCATTTACATTCTGCTGCTGCTCTTCCCGTTCCTGCTGTCCGGTGACGATGCTCTCACGTTCCGGCAGAAAATCGCGCAACTGGAACAGAAAGGTGTCAAATTCGCCGATGCCGGACGGGAACTGAAATCCGTTCCCCCCAATTACAAAGAACGTGTACTCGAACTGCCGGACGGTGTTCTGCGGATCGGCAGCCGGGCATTGAACCGGTGCCGGAACATTCATGACGTGATCCTTCCGCGGAGTGTCACGCTGATCGGGAAACGGGCATTTGAGAAAAGCGGGATCAAGAACATCACCATTCCGAAAAGTGTGCAGACAATCGAAGACATGGCATTCCGGGAATGTAAGAATCTCATGCACATCAAGTTGGAACAAGGTGTGGTGGAGATCGGCGAACGGGCATTTTCCGGCTGTGAAAAACTGGAAGCGTTTGTCATGCCGAACACAGTACAGAAACTGGGAGACCGGGTATTTGAGAACTGCACGAATATGAAATCGGCAACATTATCGCTCCGTCTCACGGTGATCCCCGATCACCTGTTCGTGAATTGCGAAAAACTGGATGGACTCCAGATTCCCCCTTATGTCCGCAGCATCGAAAAATATGCGTTTCAGAACTGCAAATCGCTGACCGCGATCTACATCAATTCCTACACCCACACCATCCATGACTACGCATTCAACGATTGCAAAAAACTGGAGGCAGTCACCATCAGCCACGGGGTCCGTGCCATCGGCAGAGGTGCGTTCAGCGGCTGTGAATCGTTGAAGGAAGCGGTCCTCCCCCGGACAGTCAAAATCGTCGGCGACGATGCGTTCCCCCGGTGGGTGATCGTCAAGAAGAAACGCCGCTGACCGGAGAAAGCGTTCTGCCCGAATTGCGGGCAGTGGTGAATTTATAACTTTCGATGTTTGAAAACAGGCAATGTTGTGATATATTACAGGACGCGGGATCCGGAAAATCGTAGACGCTGTAAAAAAAGCCGGGCTTGCAGAACCTGAAATTGAAGATGCAGAAGGCGGAGTGCGTATCACGATATTCCGCAAGGGGTATAATCCGGCTCCGGCAATCACCTTACCACACAAGAAAAGTAAGGTGAAAAGTAAGGTGAAAATCCTGGAGCTGATTTGTAAAAATCCTCAAATTCCAATTCACATGATCGCCGAAGCGACCGGACTCTCTGTCGGGGGTGTTGAAAAAAATATACGGCAACTGAAAAAAGACGGGATTTTAACTCATGCAGGTTCGGCACGCAATGGTCATTGGGAAATAATATCAGCAAACGTTGATGAAAAAGAAATGAAATGACGGTGCGTTCAGCGGCTGTGAATCGTTGAAGGAAGCGGTCCTCCCCCGGACAGTCAAAATCGTTGGCGACGATGCGTTTCCCCGGTGGGTGATCGTCAAGAAGAAACGCCGCTGACAGCCAAAAGCGTTATTCTGTTCCATAAAATCCTGTATTTTACGACATTTTTTACTCTTTTTTTCTTGAAAAATGAAAAAAACAGGGCATATTATAAAGGTTATAGATTTTTCAGAAATCGTACAGATGAAGACGGTCTTCATCTGACAGAATAAGCAACGTAAGGAACAACTCGTATGAAAATGTCAAAAATGGCAGGTCGCCGCTTGAAGGAAGACCCCAAGGACGCAAAGACAATCAGTCACAAGTTTTTGGTTCGGGGCGGATACATCCGTCCGGTCTCCGCAGGCATTTATTCACTTCTTCCCATTGCTCACCGAATTATCAGCAAGATTGAAAACATTATTCGGGAAGAAATGAATGCCATTGACGGACAGGAAGTCCTTATGCCGGTGGTCCTCCCGGGAGAACTCTGGGAAGAATCCGGACGCTATCAGTCAGTTGGCGCGGAGCTTTTGCGTTTCCGTGACCGCAACAACAAGGCCATGCTGCTGGGTATGACCCACGAAGAAGCTGCGGTGGCATTGGTCCGCACGGAAGTCAACAGCTACAAACAGCTGCCCATGATGATCTATCAGATCCAGACGAAATACCGGGATGAAGCCCGTCCGCGGGCAGGCTTGATCCGGGTGCGGGAATTCACCATGAAAGATGCGTACAGTTTCCACACCGACCAGGCATCTCTGGATGAATATTACGAACGTGCTCATGCTGCATACGAACGCATTTATCAGCGGGTCGGATTGAAAAATGTGGTCTCCATCCTTTCCAATTCCGGCATGATGGGCGGCAGTATCTCCCATGAATTCATGCTGCTGGCGGATTGCGGGGAAGACAGCATCTTCCTTTCTCCCGACGGCAAGAGCTACAAGGCGAACCGGGAAGTCGCGGTCTCCGGTCTGAAATTCACCAAGACAGAAGAAAAGCCGCTGGAAAAAGTACACACCCCCGGCTGCAAGACCATCGAAGATGTGGCGAACTTCCTGGGTGTGAAAGCCGAAAATACGGGCAAAGCCGTGTTCTATTCCGATCCGGAAGGGAATCTGGTATTTGCCGTCGTGCGCGGCGACTTTGAAGTCAACGAAAGCAAGCTCAAAGGTATTCTCGGCGTTTCCGAACTCAATTTCGCCAACGACGAACAGATCCTTGCCGCCGGCGCGGTCCCCGGATACGCCAGTCCCATGGGCATCGATCAGAAAAAGATCCGTCTTGTGATGGATAAATCCGCAGCGGAGACCTCCAATCTGGTGGTCGGCGCTAACGAAGCGGATTATCATTATATCAACTTCAACTACGGACGGGATCTCGAAGGCGGGATCGTGGCGGATATCGCCTGTGTCCGTGAAGGTGACCCCTGCCCTGTTACGGGGGAACCGCTTGTCTTCAAACACGGTATTGAGATCGGGAACATCTTCCAGCTCGGAACCAAGTATTCCGAACCGATGAACTGCTGTTTCCTGGACAAAGACGGCAAGAACCGGGTCATGATCATGGGCTGTTACGGGATCGGCGTGGGCCGTACCATGGCATCCGTCATCGAAGACTCCCATGACGATTACGGTCCCATCTGGCCCATGAGTATCGCACCCTGGCAGGTCCATGTCTGCGCACTGACCCCCAACAAGGATGGTGTGGGCGAAGCCTGTGAAAAACTGGTGGCGGAACTGGAAGCCCGGGGCGTGGAAGTCCTCTTTGACGACCGTGGCGAAAAAGCCGGGTTCATGTTCAACGATGCCGACCTGATCGGGATCCCGTTCCGTGCGGTGATCTCGCCCAAGAGCATCGCAAATGGTGAAGTGGAATTCCGTCTGCGCGGCAGTCGCGATTCGGAAATGCTCCCCATGGCGGAAGCGGCGGAAATGATCGCCGCAAAAGTCGCAGAAGAATTGAAGAAATATCAATAACAGGATCTTACGATAATGGAAAATCAACTCCAGCAAATGGGACGCCGTATAAGAGAAGCGCGGACCGTCCTCGATATATCCGTAGCCGAAATGGCTGCACTGCATCATCTTTCCGAAGAAGAATATCTGAAACACGAAACCGGGGATGTGGATTCCTCCTTCACCTTTATCTACCGCTGTGCCGACCGGTTCGGACTCGACATCAGCGCACTGGTCACGGGCGAATCCCCGCACCTCTCGTTCTATACCGTCACCCGCCGGGATAAAGGAACTCCCATCCGCCGTCGTGCCGGATTCGAATATCTGCACAAAGCGGCACGGTTGAAGAACCGTCATGCGGAACCCTTCCTGGTGAAAGCACCGGCGGAAGACGAAAATGCGCCGATCCACCTTTCCACCCACGCCGGACAGGAATTTGATTATGTCCTGCGCGGCACACTGAAATGCAAGTTTGAGGACAAGGAAGAGATCCTTCATGCGGGCGACAGCGTGTATTATGACTCCGGACATCCCCACGGCATGATCGCCATCGGCGGGGAAGACTGTGAATTCCTTGCCATCGTGGTGAAAAGCATGGGCGACGAACCCGTGGAATGGGAGGAAGCTGACACGACCAAAGCCCGGGTGACTCCCGTTGCCGCCGTGGAACAGGAAGAACGTCTGTATCAGAAGTTCATGAAGGAAACGCTTGACGAAAACGGCATGCTCCGTGATGTCAGATTCGAGATCCCCGAAAACTTCAATTTCGCTTATGATGTCATTGACGCTCTGGCGGAAAAAGATCCGGAAAAACGCGCTATGCGCTGGATCTCCGAAAAACAGGAAGTCCGGGACTTCACATTCACGGATATCTCCAGACTTTCCCAGAAAGCCGCTAATTATTTCACGGCTCTGGGCATCCGTAAAGGGGACCGGGTCATGCTGGTCCTGAAACGGCATTACCAGTTCTGGATCGCACTCCCCGCTCTGCACCGGATCGGTGCCATCGCAGTTCCCGCAACTTCCCAGCTGTTGAAAAAGGACTTCGTCTACCGTTTCAACAGTGCCGGAGTCAAGTGTGTGGTATGTACCCCCGAAGATGATGTACCGGAAAACGTGGAAGCCGCGCTGGCGGAATCCCCGGAACTGGAACTCAAAGTCATCGTCAACGGCGATCGGGAAGGCTGGCGGAGTTTTGACAGGGATATCGAACTTTACAGTGACGTATACAAGCGGGATCCGGAACACAAAGTGACCGATCCCATGCTGCTGTATTTCAGTTCCGGGACCAGCGGATATCCCAAAATGGTCCTTCACGATTACAGTTATCCCATCGGACACATCATGACAGCCCGCTGGTGGCATAACACCAAACCCGACGGACTGCATTTCACCATTTCCGATACGGGCTGGGGCAAAGCCGTCTGGGGTAAGCTCTACGGACAATGGTTCAATGAATCGGCAACGCTGGTCTATGACTTCCGCCGGTTCCAGCCTGCGGATATCCTCCCCCTGTTCAAGAAACACAATGTGACCACATTCTGTGCGCCGCCCACCATGTACCGTTTCTTCATCAAGGAAGATCTGAAGAAATACGACTTCTCCACGTTGACTTATGCGACCACCGCCGGGGAAGCATTGAACCCGGAAGTGTTCCAGCAGTTCCGGGATACCACCGGACTCTCCATCATGGAAGGGTTCGGTCAGACGGAAACCACGCTGCTCCTGGGGAACTTCATCGGCATGACGCCCCGTCCCGGGTCCATGGGGAAACCCTCTCCGCAGTTCAAGATCGACCTGATGGATGCGGAAGGCAAGAGCGTTCCCACCGGGGAAGTGGGCGAAATCGTCATCAAAGCGGAACCCTACGAAATACCGGGTCTCTTCCAGGGATATTACCGGGATGCGGAAAAAACAGCCGAATCCTGGCACGATGGATATTATCACACCGGCGATACCGCCTGGCGCGATGAAGACGGGTATTACTGGTATGTGGGCAGAACGGACGACGTGATCAAGTCCTCCGGGTACCGCATCGGTCCCTTCGAAATCGAAAGCGTGATGATGGAACTGCCTTATGTTCTGGAATGTGCCGTCACCGGCGCACCGGATCCTGTCCGCGGACAGGTGGTGAAGGCGACCATCGTACTGACCAAGGGCACCGAGGGCACGGAAGACCTGAAGAAAGAGATCCAGGAATACGTCAAGACCCACACAGCGCCGTACAAATATCCGCGTATCGTGGACTTTGTGACGGAACTGCCGAAGACCATCAGCGGGAAGATCCGCCGTGCGGCGATCCGGGAAGAAAGTCAGAAAAACGCACAGAAATAAAGAAAAACGGAAAGAAAGGAGTCGGATATGCCGGAACTCAACTATTCATTCATCGGTGCCGGAAAGATGGCGACCGCCATTGCCGCCGGTATGGTCCGGAGCGGGATCGCACCGGCACGGATCCATGCGTATGACGTAGCCAAAGCCGCCGCTGATTCCTTTCAGAACGCGACCGGGGCTGTGATCGCAGAGAGCATGACAGAAGCCATTGCGGCATCTGATGTTGTGATTCTGGCAGTCAAGCCCCAATATGCGCCCCAGGCGCTGGCGGAAGCACGTCCCGCGTTGGAAGGGAAACTGTTGATCTCCATCGCCGCCGGGCTGACCATCAAATACCTGCAAACGGCAAGCGGGATCAGCCGGATCATCCGGGTGATGCCCAATACCCCTGCCCTGGCAGGTGCCGGGATGAGTTGTTATGCGGGAGCCGCCGGGATCTCCGGAACCGATCTGGAAACGGCAAAAGAAATCCTGGGCTCCATCGGGAAAGCCCGCATGGTCTCCGAAAGCCAGCTGGATGCCGTCACCGGGTTGAGCGGAAGCGGACCTGCCTTTGTCATGGAGTTCATCATGGGCATGGCGGACGGCGGTGTTTACAGCGGTCTGCCCCGTGATCTTGCATTGGAAATGGCATTGCAGACTGTTCTCGGCACCGCAAAGATGTGTCAGGAAAGTCACGTTTCCATCGGGGAACTCCGGGATGCAGTGATCTCCCCCGCCGGGACAACGGCGGAAGGGATCCTGGTGATGCAGCAGGCGGGGTTCAAAGGGACTGCGGCAAAAGCAGTCATTGCCGCCGCGAAACGCTCCGCTGAATTGGGCAAAGGCAAAGAATGACAGATTACTTTGACGGGATCCGGTTTGTCACCTTCGGAAATGTTCCGGACAACATCGGAAAGACCAGTAAAAGTTTCAACGGTTATTACGGGATCCAGTACAACAACTCCGGCGGATTCTATCTCTCCATCGACCGGGGTGAACCGGTTTATTTCGAGGGTCCCCACGCATTCCTGACCTATCCGGGTCCCCATTTTGAATACGGCAGCCGGAAGGAAAACGAAACACGGCATCACATCTTCTGCTGTTTTGAGGGGGAACGGGTACAGGAATTCATTCAACGTGGACTGTTTGTGGTGGATGTCGCACATCCGGTGATCCGGATCACACGTCCGGAGTCCTTTCTGGCGACCATGCGCAATCTGCAAAGCACGCTCTCTCATTCCTTCGGGGAACAGCCGCCCGCCCGTGCGGTATTGCTGTTGGAGGATCTTCTTCTGCAGCTTCACGAACAACCGCCGCTGCCGGATACGGAACTGCATTTGTATCATCCGCTTCTTGCGTTATCGGAGGCGATCCGGAAAACACCGCAGGCGGACTGGGATATGGAAAAAGAAGCCCGGAAGATCGGGATCTCCGTGACTTATCTGCGGAAACTTTTTGCGGAATACTTTACTTATCCGCCGCACAATTACATTCTGGAATGTCGGCTCCGGTTCGCGGAAGACCAGCTTCTGCACCGGAACATCCCCATATCGGAAGTGGCGGAAAACGCCGGATTCCGGGATCCCTATTACTTCTCCCGTCTGTTCAAAAAACGCAAAGGGATCTCCCCGTTGCGTTTCCGCGCCGCATTTGCGCCTTGAACTTGTTAAAATTTCTGATTTACTGCTTGAAAAAAAGCAGTTGACGGGGTATATTTCCGGCATAACAACAAACAATCAATCATACAGGAGTTATCATGGCTTACGACAAAATCGCCACACCCGCAGGTGATGCTATCACCGTCAACGATCAGGGCGTACTGAATGTACCCGACAAACCGGTCATCACGTTTATCGAAGGAGACGGCATCGGCCCCGATATTACGAAGGCCTCCATGCACATCTGGAACAGCGCGATCAAAAAAGCCTACGGCGGCAAAAAAGAAATCGCCTGGCTGGAAGTTTTCGCCGGGGAAAAAGCCAACGCTGTGTATGGTCCCAATACCTGGCTCCCCGAAGAAACGATCGATGCCATCAGCAAATACCGGGTCTCCATCAAGGGCCCGCTGACCACGCCCGTCGGAAAAGGATTCCGTTCTCTCAACGTGACACTCCGGCAGAAACTGGACCTCTACGTCTGTCTGCGTCCGGTGCGCCACTTCCCCGGTGTGCCCTCCCCCGTGAAGAATCCGGAAAAAACCGACATGGTGGTGTTCCGTGAAAATACGGAAGACATCTATGCGGGCATCGAATGGATGCAGGGCACGGAAGAAGCAAAGAAAGTCATCGACTTCCTGCAGAATGAAATGGGTGTCAGCAAGATCCGGTTCCCCGAAACCAGTTCCATCGGGATCAAACCGGTTTCCAAACAGGGATCCGAACGGTTGATCCGGGCTGCGGTCCGTTACGCGCTTGCCAACGGCAGGAAAAGCGTGACCCTGGTCCACAAGGGCAATATCATGAAGTTCACGGAAGGCGGATTCAAGGAATGGGGTTATGACCTCGCCCGGAACGAATTTGCCGATAAAGTTGCGGCAGGACCCGATTGTGATTTCGTGGCACCGGAAGGCAAGATCCTCATGAAGGATTGCATTTGCGATGCGTTCCTGCAGCAGATCCTGACCCGTCCGGCGGAATACGATGTGATCGCCACCATGAACCTGAACGGGGACTATGTTTCCGATGCGCTGGCAGCCTGTGTGGGCGGGATCGGGATCGCACCCGGCGCCAATATCAATTACGATACCGGCATGGCGATCTTTGAAGCAACACACGGAACCGCGCCGAAGTATGCCGGCATGGATAAAGTCAATCCCTGCTCGCTGACCCTTTCCGGTGAAATGCTGCTCCGTCATATCGGCTGGAACGAAGCTGCGGATCTGGTGATCCGGGCGATCGAAACTACGTTCCGCCAGAAGAAAGTCACTTACGACTTCGCACGTCTCATGGATGGCGCAACTGAACTCTCCTGTTCCGGGTTCGCCAATGCCGTTGTGGAGAACATGTAATTCTCTGTATGAGTGCCGATAACGAAACGATCCGGGTCGGGATCGAAAACAACCCCGATCCGGAGGAGATTGCGGTACTTTACCGCGCCGCCGGGTGGATGTCTGCGGAGGATCCCGTGGACCCGATCCGGAAGAGTATTGTCAATACGGCGGCGTACTGCTGTGCCCGGCTGGATGGCAGACTTATCGGCATGATGCGCGCACTTTCCGATATGGTGTCCGATGCCTATCTGCTGGACCTGATCGTTCTTCCGGAATACCGGAAGCAGGGAGTGGGCAGAGAGATCACAGAGACACTGGCAAAACATTTCCGTGATATGGGTGTGGAATGGATCGTGCTGATCGCCGCCCCGGGAACGGAATCTTTTTACGCGAAAACGGAAGCGGATGCCATGAAGGGGTATTTCCCGCTCCGTTTTTATAAACCGCAATCCGAATAAAAACGAGGGGAAAATCAATGTTGGATTTCAAGAAAGCAGAACTGGATGACCTTCCGTTACTGCGAACGTATTTCGCACAGGCAAACGGCAGACTCTGCGACGAAACACCGGGCGTCTTTTTCATGTGGCGCAATCATTATGCGGGAAGCTATGCCATCCGTGACGGACAGCTTTTTCTCCGGTATGAAGCCGAACTGGGAACCGAAGACACGGCGTTCGCCATCCTTTCCGGCGCACCCGTCGAACCCGGGATCCGGGCGATCCGGGAACATTGCCGGGAACAGAAACTGCCGGTCATCATCTCCACGGTGTCGGAAGAAACGCTGGAAGAGATCCGCGCCCGTTTCACCATATTGGAAGCGGAACAGAATGACGACTGGTCCGATTATCTTTACGATGCGGCAAACATGATCGAACTGAAAGGCAGTTCCTTCGGCGGACAACGCAATCACATTCACCAGTTCCGGCGGAAATACCCCGATGCGTTCTGTGCTGTCATTGATGAGAAAAATCTGGCAGAAGCGAAACAATTCCTCATTGATTACGAATCCCTTGCCCCGCTGAAAACGGAACAGGCACATCAGGAACTGCACATGACACTGGATATTCTGGATCATTATGCGCTGTTCGGAATGGATGGACTGCTCCTTTATACGGAACCGGGGAAGATCTGCGGACTCTCTCTCGGCGAAAATCTGGGGGACACCATGTATATCCATGTGGAAAAGGCATTGCGGGATGTCCCGGGCTGTTACCCCGCATTGACCAATCAGTACGCACGACACTTTATCACGCCGGAGATCCGTTACATCAACCGGGAGGAAGACCTGGGAGAACCGGGATTGCGCCGTTCCAAACAGTCTTATCACCCCGTGAAGATGCTGAAAAAATATCTGCTGACACTGGCATAAATCAGCGGAGGATCTTTGCCCCCAGCAATGCCGTGAGGGGTGCGACCAGGACCAGTCCGAAACTGCCCACAAGGGTCTTGACGGCTTCCGATATCACATGGGGATGATTCAAAAAATCAACGGGCAGCGTTCCCTGCGCCGCAAACATCATCATCAAAGTCAGATATCCGCCGGAATACGCCAGAAGCAGTGTCGTGGTCATCGTACCCACCACACTGCGCCCCATACGAATCCCGGAGAAAAACAATTCTTTCCGTGAGATTTGCGGCTGTTTCTGCAGAACTTCATCCATCCCCGCGGCGATATCCATGGCAAGGTCCATCACCGCACCGGAGGAGGAAAGAAAGATCGCGCCCACAAAAATATCCGGCAGGTTCAAATACTCATACCCCGCATTGATCAGGGATTGCGCATAAGGCATCGTCGCCCCGTTGATCCGGAAAAGATGCGTGAAGATCCAGGCAAGCAGAGAACCGGAAAGCACACCCGCAAGAGTCCCGCCGAACGCCGTCAGCCCCTTCCGGTTCAGCCCGGCAACCAGAAAGATGATCACAGCCGAAAGCAGGATCACGATGGAAAAGGAGATGACCAGCGGATTCCATCCTTTGAGACAGCACGGGACCGCCAGTTTCCATACCACAAGACAGGTGAAGACGAAAGAGAGCAGCGCATTGAATCCGGTAAGCCCGCCGAAGGCGAGAAGCAACAGCGCAAAAAGGGCAAAGAGGACCACCAGCCCGGTGATCCGGTAATAATCCTGGGCATTGACAGACCCGTTTTCCGGCGTAATATCATGGAGGACTCCAGCCAGGATCACATCCCCGGGGACAAAGACCTTATCCAGGTCCATCTGCGCCCGTAATTCGTTGAAGGCATGGAAGTCCCGGCCTTTCCATTGACCGGAAAGCATCCGCACTTTCAAAATCTGTGTCCCCATGCGGACCGTCCCGATCTGACGCAGTCCGGAGTCATCGGTCTCCAACACGACCGCCCGTTCTTTCGTGCCGGGCTGTTCGGCAGCGGGCGGCATGGTATCGACGAAGAAAAGGACCGCGCAGAGTACGATCATGACACCCGCCATGATCCAGTCTCTGCGTTTGATCTCTTTGATCCGGGGGAAGAAAGACATTATTTCAAAAGTTCCTTCATGACTTTTGCAATGTCAGTATTATCGGGGACTGCGGCAAGTTTTTCCGCGCTTTTTCCGATAGCGGAAGTATTCACCGGCAAACCGGTATGATGTCCGGATGTCCAGCCAATGGATGATTTGTTATTGAGGAGCAGGACCAGTTTCCGGCTCAAAGCGGCACATGTTCTGCCGTCTTTGATCTTTCCGGCATCGACCTCTTTGATGAACAGGGCTTTGAGTTCTGCTTCTTCGGCGGGGGAAAGTGCCACGGGAGAACGCTGTTTCTTCCCGTTTTCCGTGAAGAGCAGTCCGGTGGACCCGGTGATCCATACTTTGAGTTCATCCCAGGTGAGTTTATCGGCAGCGGGTTTGAGCGCCCGGAGAGAAGCCGCCAACAGTCCGTTGGTCATTTTCTGTCCGGAAAGATAACGGATGTAGGAAGTGTACCCGGTATTATTGAATCCCAGGGTCATGCCGCCGGTCTCATGGTCACCGGTGATCACGATCAGTGTTTCGTTAGGATGTTTCTTATAGAACTCAAACGCGACAGCCACGGCGGCATCGAATTCCAGGACTTCCTGCACGGTCCCGGCGGCATCGTTGGCATGACAGAGCCAGTCGATGGCACCACCTTCGCACATGATGAAGAATCCTTTGTCATGTCCTTCGAACCGGTCCAGCGCCTGACGGACAAAGAAGTCCAGCCGGAGATCTTCCTCTGTTTTATCCAGCGCGTAAGGCATGATGCCGGGATAAGCCGTGGCGATGGCTTTTTTGCCGTCTTTGGGCAGCGCTTTGACATCCTGCACCGTTTTGCACACATGATATCCGGCTTTCTTCGCCAGTTCGTATACATCTTCACCATTCTTGACCGGATTCTGGATCCCGCCGCCGCCGTAATAATCGAATCCGGCTGTGATCATATCTTTCGCGATCTCAAAGTAATTCCCGCGGTCCACATTATGAGCGTAAAACGCCGCCGGGGTGGCATGATTGATGGTGACCGAAGTGATGATCCCCACTTTCTTTCCCGCTTTCTGCGCGACAAACGCCATGGATTCCAGTTCCCGTTTGCCCGTGGCATCCATACCGATCCGACCGTTCATCGTCTTTTCGCCACAGGCGATCGCCGTCCCGGCAGCTGCCGAGTCGGTGATGAATGAACTGGTGGAACGGGTCCGGCTGGCGGTCTGCACCGGGAATGTATTGATGAGCAGACCGGAACCGCCGGTGGTCAGACTGTATTCATCCGCCATCATGCGCTGGGGGAAAGACATGCCGTCCCCGATAAAGAGGAAGACGTACTTCACGCCTTCCGCGTGGAGGATGACCGCCGCGCAGAAAAAGGTGAAACAGCAGAGAGCGAGTTTAAGGAATTTTTTCATTTCAGAGTCCTTTCCTTCGTTATATTGTATCATGATAAAACGTTTGGGAGAATATAGCAGTCATTTCCCGTTTTTGCAAACAGAAAACCGATTTTTCACGATTTTTTATTCTTTGAATAACCAATCAGAAATATTCGATCGGACAGGGCGGGATCGAATACAAAAAGGATTTCCCGTACTGTTTCGATACAATACGGGGATCAAGCACAACAATGATCCCCTGATCCGTCTTGGACCGGATCAGACGTCCCACCCCCTGACGGAATTTCAGCACGGCATCCGGAATGGAATAATCGCGGAACGGTTCCCCGCCCATTTCCCGGATCCGGTCACAACGCGCCGCGATCAGTGGATGTGTCGGAACAGAGAACGGAAGTTTTGCGATGATCACATTGCTGAGTGCATCGCCGGGGACATCCACCCCGGTCCAGAAGCTGGTCGCGCCGAAGATCACTGCCTTGCGGCTCTTGCGGAATTCCCGGAGCATGGCACTGCGGGAAAGGGATTCCCCGTGGACCAGCAATTCGATCCCCCGGGAAAGAAAATAACTTTCCAGCTTCCCGGCACAATATTTCAGCATAGAGTAGGACGTAAAAAGCACAAACGCTCTCCCATCCGTCCGGGTCACGAACTCTTTGATCTGTTCCACGGATGCATCGGAATAATTCTTCTCGTTGGGTTGCGGCATATTTTTCGATACAAACAACTTGACCTGTTTTTCATAATCAAAGGGAGAATCCAGGATCAACCCTTCCCCGCGGGCAAATCCGATCCGCTGCACAAAATAATCCAGGGAATCCCGGACCGCAAGAGTCGCGCTGGTCAGGATCACAGGCACATCACGGCTGAACAACGTTTCGTACAGGATCTGTGCCACATTCAAAGGCGCGGATGCCAATTCCACATTCCGGTTCAGACCCGTTTGGTCGTTGCTCCCTTCCGCCCAGTAAACATGATCCGCATAATCCATCCCCACGAACGCATCGATCTCCTGCCGGATCGCCGTCACGCGGTTCATCTGCGAGGAAACTTCCAGCTTGTGTCCGTTGTCCTTTTCATCGGTATCGTCCCCCAGATAATCCCCCAGCATCCGTTCCAGATCCATGAACATGGACGACATCGGGTTCTCATAGGAGCCGGGCCGGTTGATCCGCATACACTGTTCCGGCGACTTGGAAAGACCTTCGCTGAACTGATCAAAAAAGAGCCCGGCGGCATCATGGAGCCGGGAGACCTGCCCGCGCATGGAAAGCGTATCCGCCCCCGGACGTGTCAGCAGTCCCCGTCCGCTCACAGGATTGAACAAACGGTTCAGCAGGTGTTTCACGCCGCCGGAATTCACATGGATCCCCAGGTGATTGGCGGCATTATCTTCCAGCGTATGAGCTTCATCGAAAACCACGGCACAATACGGGGGCAGCGGACAACTCTCCTGCTGTTCCAGTTCCCGTATTTTGAGGTCCGTGAAGAACAACGCATGATTGGCGACCACAAGGTCCGCTTTATCCCACAGATGACGGGCTTTCCAATAGAAACAGGTGGAATGAAACGCGCATTTCTTCATGGCGCAGGTGGAAGTCTCACAGCATACACTGTTCCAGAGCAGCGGATCCAGGCGGAACGGGACCTCCGAACGGCTTCCGTCTTCGGTTTCCCGTGCCCAATCGTTGAGTTTATCAGCTTCCGTACTCAAGGTGGAAAGGGGAAGGTATTCCCCGCGATGCTCGCCGCGTACCATGGCAAGACGGCGTTTACACAGGTAATTCGCCCTGCCCTTTGCGAGAACGAAGGTAAAATTCAAGTTCAGAATATCCCGGAGCAGCGGCAGATCTTTATAGACCAGCTGCTCCTGCAGATTGATCGTTTCCGTCGTGATCAATACCGATTTGTGCATGGATAACGCATGAAAGATCGCAGGCACAAGATACGCAAAACTTTTCCCGACCCCGGTGGGAGCTTCCACACAAAGATGATGTCCGCCTTCCAGCGCATCCGCCACCGCATACGCCATCTGTTCCTGCTGAACACGGCGTTCATAGGGACGGCCGCCGAAGCTCTCCGCGTTTTTCAACGGGGAGTCCGGCGAGAAAAACAGACGAGTCTTTGTGACGGCATCTGATGTGATTTGCTGTACCGTTTCCGGTGTATCCGAAGGGAGGATCATCGTTGCATTGTTCCTTTGTCATTTTGTTGTGGAATATAATATAAAAACCCGATTTTTCAAGCGCGCGCCCCTCCTTTTCCGGATTTTTCTGCAAAAAAACAATAATTCATGCAAAAAAACAATAAAAAGTGTTTTTTACGCTTGTATTTCTCTCATATCTGTGGTAAGTTACCCCCATATTTTCGTAACAAACACAAGTTCAATCTTATAAACAGGAGTACATGTATCATGGCAAAACCGATTGCTGTACAACTCTATTCTCTCCGTCAGTATGCCGAAAAAGATTTCGTCGGCGTTCTCAAACGTGTCGCTGAAATCGGCTACAAAGCAGTGGAACCCGCCGGTTTCTGGGATCTCTCCCCCGCAGAATTCAAAAAGATCACCGATGACCTCGGTCTTCAGATCTGCTCCACTCATATCGGCGGACATCGTGATCCCGAACAGGTCGATCAGAACGCAGAGATCCTCAAAACCCTCGGTGTCGATCTCGTCTGCACCGGGTGCGGCGGTGGAGATTTCAAGGACATCGACTCCATGAAACGTGCGGCGGATGTCACCAATGAAATCGTCGAAAAATACAAAAAATACGGTATCACCGTGTTCCAGCACAACCATTACTGGGAATTCGCAAGACTGGATGATCAGATCAAGTACGATCTCTACATGCAGTACTGTCCCGATGTAAAAATCGAACTCGATGCTTTCTGGGCAACCAATAACTTCGTCGAAGATCCCGTCGCCATCACCGAAAAGTATGCCGACCGCATCGTCCTGCTCCACATGAAAGACGGAAACAAAGTCCCCCGCAAAGGCGAAGAATCCCTTTCCTATGACCTCCGTGCACTGGGTACCGGCATGATGCCCATCGCCGATGTCATCGGCAAGACCGCCGACTGCTGCCGCAATGTCATTGTGGAACTCGACTTCTGCAATATCGAAATGTGGGATGCCATCGAACAGAGTTATCACTACCTCGTGGATAACGGTCTGGCTGAAGGTAACAAGTAATCTCAATTAACACAATTCAACTCACAAGGAGAAAATATCATGTTGAAACCCCTCGCAGTACAACTCTACTCCCTCCGTCAGTATGCCGAAAAAGATTTCGTCGCCGTCCTCAAACGCGTTGCCGATATCGGTTATAAAGCCGTGGAACCCGCCGGGTTCTGGAACCTTTCCCCCGCCGAATTCAAGAAGATCATTGATGATCTCGGACTCAAAGTCTATTCTTCCCACTCCCCCTGGGCAAGAACCGTGGAAGATGTCCCCGCCATCGTGGATACCCTCGGTGTCCTCGGCATCAAACAGGCTTGCTGCGGATATGGTCCCGATGACTTCAAAGACATTGACGCCATCAAGAAGACCGCGGAAAACACCAACAAGATGATCGAAGCCTTCAAAGCACAGGGTATCACGCTCTTCCAGCACAACCATTACTGGGAATTCGAACGCATCGACGGCAGACTCAAATATGATATCTACCTGGATTACTGCTCCGATATCAAATTCGAAATCGACTCCTTCTGGTCCACAAACAAAGGCACCGAAGATCCCGTCGAAATGCTCAAAAAATACGCCGACCGCACCATCCAGCTCCACATGAAAGACGGCGTTTGCAAGCAGAATGCTTCCAATGACGGACTCGTCAACGGTCTCATCGATATGAAGATCGACCTGCTCCCCCTGGGTACCGGTACGCTCCCCATCAAGGAACTGGTGGCAAACGCTCCCGAACAGTGCGAAACCGTCGTCGTGGAACTCGACTACTGCGAAGTGGAAATGTGGAAAGCCATCGAAGAAAGCTACAAGTTCATGACCTCCAACGGCATCGCCGCGGGCAACAAGTAAGTCTTCCTTCGTTCCCGTTTCAAAGAACGTAAATCATACGGCGGAATCGCTTCTATACGGTTCCGCCGTTCTTCTTCACTCATGAAATTTCTGCTCGCGTTTTTCTTATTCATAACGCTCTCCATCTGTTTTTCTGCAGAAGAACAGATCCTGCACTTCCGCATTGAGGCTTCCCGCACCATGCAGGGATTCCTCACACAAAACCTCGCCGCATATCTCCGGGATCTACCGAAAAGCAGTCTCCCCGGGAAATACTCCATCGGAGTCTCTCACAAAACAGAAAAACCTGTCCTCCAGATCGCATCCGATCTCCCCGATACCGCACAGCTTTTCGCCGCCGCAGGAACGCTGTTTGCGGTCTCTCATAAAAACCCCGTCACGGCTCTCACAAAGATCCAGGCGGATTCCATCCTCGCAGGTAAACTCACTCATTGGGAGGATAACGGTCAGAAGATCCCCGTCACCATTTGTATCCTGCAAACCGGCAATGCCTCCTCCGATTACACCCGGGGAACACAGAAAACCGCCTACTTCAGCGATCCGGAACTCCTCGTGCAATACATGGCAAACAACACAAATGCCATCGCAATCCTGCCGCTGAAATGCGTAACGGAAAACAGACTCCGTATTCTCCCTGTTGAAAACATCAAACCGGATATGAACGCCGTTTTGAATAACAGATACCCCTATGCAACGCTATATCGCATTCTTTGGGATCCGGAAAATCCCGTCGCTGTAAACACAGCAAAATTCCTCCTCTCAAAAAATATCGCGCGTCATCTCATGCAGTGCGGGGAAATACCTCTCGCTGTTTTCAAACAGACTAACAAGTGATCTATTATGGCAAAAAAGAAGAAAAAGTCCTTTAAAAAAATTCTCTCGCTCTGCGCGGTCATCATCGCTGCCGTGTTCTATCTCTTCCCGGAGGCAAAACATTACCCCGTTTATGTATGGTATGAACTGGATGAACTCCTCTTCGCTTCATCCCGCAATTACGATAACCTCAATGACGGAACGCCTGCCGGACATGATTTGCGCATCATCAACCGCGAAGGGTATGCCTTCGGGTATTCCGCACAACACAAACAAAGTCTCTGGGTAACATGGCTCCTCACAAAAGAGGAAGTCTTGAATAAACATGTCGCCAGAACCGATGATTTCCGCAGAGATCCCAGGATCCTTTTCGGAAGCCAGCTCCCCGAAGATTACAAACGGTCCGGCTATGACCGCGGACATCTGGCACCTGCCGCCGATATGGGCTGGGATAAGACCGTCATGAGCGAGTCTTTCTACATGTCGAATATGATTCCGCAAACGCCCGAACTCAATCGCGGACGTTGGCTTGATCTGGAAAATGTGGAACGCGCTCTCGCTGAACAGTATGGTTCCCTCCGTATTATCGCCGGCCCCGTATTCCGGAAAAATGATACCATAAAAACCATCGGAGACAACCAGATCTCCGTCCCTCACGATTGCTACAAGATCTTCTTTGTCCCGGAAAAGAAAATAATGATCGCATTCATCATGCCTAACGAAAATCCACAGAAGAAGTTGGTAAAATACGCCGTATCTGTAGATGAAATAGAACAGCTCACCGGATTGGATTTCTTCCCGCATCTGCCGGAGGAAGAACAGAAACGCATGGAAAGTAATTGCGATCCGGATGTCTGGAATCTGCAAAATATTTGCGAAACATTGCAGAAAAACCCGTAAAAATAGAAAAATCTTACAGTAAAACACTTTTTTTTTGTTTTTTTTTCACTTTTACTCTTGCTTTTGCTGATTTTATCAGTATATTTACAGATAGCAAGCCCAAATAACAATTAACAAAGTAATAAAATGAAGGAGTACGAAATGAGTATTTGGTTTTGGTATGCTTTAATGGCGGTCGGCCTCGGTGGTATGGTCTGGTGTGCAAAAAATCAGAGACGCGTGGCGAATGCACAGCTTTATTCTGTTATTTGCCTGGTTGTCGTTGCCATTTCCGCGGTCATGGCTCTCACCTCTTTCTTCGGTGATGGCGAACTCGAACAGAGCATCGAAAACGCAAAACAGTTCGAACTGGCTAAAGTCGATCAGATCGCAGATTTCGTTAACAAGAATCATGCAGGACAGAAAGTTGTCGTGCTGATCAAGTCTGATATGCTCAACCCCTCGGAACATCAGATCGACACTCTCAAAGAATTCAGCAGCCGCGTGCAAGGTCAGGTCACTCTGCTTGAACCTGTTGTCCTGCAGATCACGGATCCTTCCACATTGCAGCCTGAAAATCCCGAAAGCGGTGAAATGCCTTATATCCCCTCCCCCGAAGAAGAACTCAACGCAAAGAAATTCAACGATAAATTCAAAGAATGTAAAGCAGCCGGAGCTGATGTCGTCGTCAACTTTGCCGGTATGCCTGCCATGCCAGAAGACACCCAGAAGCTGATCATCTGGAGATGGGGAACGAAAGATCCCAAAGTCGTCCTCGCTGAAATCATGGAAATGAACTTCGATCCCAAATCTCTTCTGGGACCCGTATCCGCATTCGTCGCTTCCAAGCCCGATGCTCAGTTCGATTATCTTAAAGATACCGCCCCCGAAAATTTCAAAGAAGCTTTTGATCTGCGTTATGTCATCGTCACAAAAGAAAATGCACCCAACGTGCTGGATGAAAACGGCATGATCAAGTCAGGTCTGAAATAAGATCCAACTTCACCATAAAGACTCAATACGGGAATGTCATCACGACATTCCCGTTTTTTTTGCCTTTACAGTTGATTTTTTCTCCATCATGTGATATATTATGCCAGCAATTTTACAAGGAGTTCAGCTATGCACAAATCAAAAGATCAATACAGGATCCAGGACAGACAGGATATGAAAGGCGGGTCTGGTGTCGCTCACTTCCAGCACATCTGGGAGAAAAATTCCGAAATGCTTTCCTCATGCAGAATGTTCGCTAAAATTACGCTCAATCCCGGATGCTCCATCGGAAAACACGATCACCAGGGCGAAGAAGAGATCTTTTACATCCTCTCCGGACAGGCTCTCGCCTATGATAACGGCGAAAACGTCATCCTCAATCCCGGCGATTCCATCATCTGCCGATCCGGGGAAGAACACGCCATGTCATGTTACGGTGATGTCCCCGTGGAATATCTCGCTGTTATCCCCGTTTATCACGAAAAATAAGCATCCGAAAGGTCTCCCGTATGAAACGCGTCGTCTCCATTCAAGATATTTCATGTCTCGGTAAATGCTCTCTCACCGTCGCACTCCCCATCATTTCCGCTATGGGACATGAAACAGTCATCCTCCCCACAGCTGTACTTTCGACTCATACCGCATTCTCTCAATTCACGTTCCGCGATCTTACCGATGACATCACTCCCATCGCAGAACATTGGAAAAAAGAAAAGTTCGTCTTCGATGCCATTTATACCGGGTACCTCGGCTCTTTTCAGCAGATCGATCTCATGAAACAGTTCTTCGATGATTTCAAAACAAAGGATAACTTCATTTTTGTCGATCCGGCTATGGCGGATAATGGAAAACTTTACACAGGTTTTACTCCCGATTTCGCAAAACACATGGCTACTCTTTGCGCAAAAGCAGATGTCATTGTTCCCAACTTGACCGAAGCCGCATTCATGCTTGATATCCCGTATCGCGATGATTACAGCGAAGCACAAATCAAAGACATTTTACGCAGACTCGCGGAGCTCGGCGCAAAACGAACCGTACTCACCGGGGTCGGACTTCAGGAAGATTCACTCGGTGTGATGGCTTTTGATGCCGAAAAAGATGACTTCTTCTATTATCAGAGAGAGCGTATCCCCTGCAGTTTCCACGGGACCGGCGACGTCTTTGCAAGTACTTGCTGCGGCGCGATGGCTTGCGGTTTTTCCTGCAATGATGCACTCAAAGTCGCAGTCGATTACACCGTTGAATGTATCAAAGCAACCATTCAGGATCCAAAACATAACTGGTACGGGGTCGATTTCGAAACGGCGATCCCGTATCTCATCCGCAGAATCGGGAAATAATCACTTTCCGCGTTTCGGCGGATAATGTTTCCGCATCCAACGGTCAAAGACTTCACGAACCGTCAAGTCCTTCTCCTCCCGTTTCACGCGGTTCGCCGTGTCGCGCAGCACTGGATAACGTCCACCTGCACCACTCACCGCATAGGAGGAAAAGGCAACACGGATCCGTTTCTCCGGATCGGTCCACGCCTGCCCGTTCACATACAGTACGCCGTCTTTCTCTTCCACCCCCGTATGAACCATGAACGATTTCTTTTGACGCAACTGTTTCTGTTCGTTCAGGATCCCCCGATAATCCTCCGGAGAAAGATCAAGAATCGTCAGAAAATTCTCATAAGGAACCAACAGAAAAACCCCATACTCCGTCAAACGGCCGCCCGGAAAATGATAATTGCTCACCGTGGTCGAAAATGCCGCATCCACTCCCAGTTCTTCACGCATGGATTTGCATAACAATTCCGCAAGATGGCAACGGCGTTTCGGGCCTTTCATTGGTCCTAATGCAAACGGAACTTCCGCAATCACGGTCCGCTGTTCCTTTTTGCAATTCTCGCGCGCAAATTCCAGCTTTTTCATCAGCTCCGGATCCGGATCACAATTATAAGTCGGCCACAGGCGTCCTTCGATCTCAACATCACGATTCTTTCCCGGAAATGTGATCTTCACCTCCGCCAAGCCCTCCGATAATGCAGGCGGCTGAACATAAAATGTCGTCCCGTTCAGCGTTTTCAACGGAACGGTTATATGGGTATGTGCGCCGAATACCACGCGGATCTGCGGGTTTTTACGCAAAAATGATACGATATTCATCCGTTTCCCTGTGGGACTCAAGCGCGCAGTTATAAATTCACCCATGTGGATCGCAAGAATTACAACATCCACTTTCTCACGAAAAAGTGCAGTCACAGAGGTGAACAGCGCCTCTTCAAACGGAATTTCACGGATCCCTTTCAATTGCGCAGGTGCGATCCAGGAACGCAAAAATGGCGGCGACATCCCGATCACTCCGATCCGTTTTCCGTTACGCTCAAATATCGCCCACTTCCGGACATTCGGTAACGGTTCCTCAAATTCTATGTTCGACGTCAGAACAAGTCCCCGGAACTCACGGATCCGTTCCCGCAATACAACAATCCCATAGTCAAATTCATGATTCCCCAATACCCAGAAATCGTATTTCAACTCATTCAACGCAGAAACGATCGCAGCTCCACGGTCCTTCGCCGCCGAAGATGTTCCCTGGATCAAATCCCCGCAGTCAAACAATAATACGTTGTCTTCTCCATGGCACGCACGGATTTCTTTGATCCGGGTCGCTACTTTGCAGATCCCGGGTTTCGAACTGTCACCGGTCAAATTGCCGTGCAGGTCCGTCGTCTGAATAAGTATGACTTCTTTCCCATAAACAGAGAATAAAAAAAGCAGGAAAAAGAACAATATATTGATTCGGATCATCGAATTATCGCGCTCCCAGATACGCCAACACCATACTCATCGCTGGAACATTCCCAAGCGAACGCATCACCGCTGTACACTTCGCACGCAATAAAAAGTAGGTTTTCGCACCTTTTTCACCACTCAATGTTTCATAATTCCCCTGCCCTTTCGAAATAATAAGGTCCGAAGATTCATAAACATTCCGGAATTCTTCCGAACAATCATGCAGGACCACACCCGGGATCATGGAACCGGTATCCACGATCCGGTAGGATGACAACCCGCTCGCTTCCACTTCTTTCCGGGTTATATCATTCAAAATCGGCTTCCCACGCACCGCGATCGTCACTTTTTCTCCGCAATATTCCAGGAGATAACGGTCAAATACCGCTTCCCCACAGTTATCCATGATGTATAAAATACGCTCCGCTTTCTTTATATCATTACGGAAATTTTCCAGATTTTTTGTATCAAGCGGTTCCGTCAGGGCACTCAATAACCGGGCACGCGCGGTTTCAGGGGATATATCAAGCGCAATATCAAGGATATTACCCGCGATTGCCATGCGTACCGCTCCCTCCAAACGGTCCGGAAATTTTTCAAATTCATCCAACACCTGGTCCAGAAGTTCCTGCGCAAATTCAGTCATTTTCAACTTTAACTCTGCATAAGGATCATCGATCGCCATCTTTTCGTAAAGATCACGATAAAGCAGCATGGCATTTTCCGGCGGTGAAGCGGTAAAGGATAAATCCGGAAGCCGGCATAAAATTTCGTGGGCGATCTCTTTTTTCCGTTCATCGGCAAGCGAAAAAGTATCCAGGACAGAAAACACGCCCCGTAAATAACAGGGGACACAGGAAATTTCAGTATTCATCAAACAAAAAGACCTTTCATTTTATCCCGTAAATATACAGCCTGAACGTAAAAAAGTCAAGTGATGAGAGCAAAAAAAAGCGTCTGACCCATGATGAGATCAGACGCGTAAAAAAAAATCCGGCATCGAACTACTCTCCCGCACTCTTGAATGCAGTACCATCGTCGCAGGGCCCCTTATCGATCGTGTTCGGGATGGGAACGTGAGTAACAAGCCCGCCATAGACACCGGAAAAAA
>JAZNVL010000019.1:0-3361 GCA_045592785.1 Victivallales bacterium
ACAGGATAACCTTCAATTAAGAGACTCTTTTGTTACCCTTTTTTCAACAAAAATATAAGGAAAAATCAATATTTTTTGATAAAATGTTGATTTTTAGAACTATTTAACTAAAAAATGTCAAATGGTTTTGACATTAACAAAACACAGGAAAGGATATTTTTATGAAAGAACTACGTTTTGCTTTGGTGGGTGCCGGACATCGCGGACGGCACATGTTCGGGCTCGGCTGCAAGGCAGGGGAGGGGATCATCCCTGTGGCGGCATGTGATATCAACCCGGATCTCTGGTATAAATCCCAGCGTGGACAGCAGCCCATGTCCGAAAAGTTTCCCGATACCCGCTTTTACGAAGACTTCTATAAGATGTTGGAAAGCGAAACGATCGATGTCCTGCTGGTGGAGACTCCGGCACATTTTCACGTCAAATTCTGTGCGGAAGCGCTGGCACGGAACATCAACGTGATGTCCGATATTCCCCTTGTCGCCAGTTATGAGGAAGCCGTCATGATCTGGGAGGCAGGCAGAAAGAGTTCTGCCCAGCTGATGACCGGAGCCACCACAAACGCCTGGGGATTTATCGAAGCGTTGTACGATCTCCACAAACAGAGAATGTTGGGCGATCCCATTTATATGGAAGCGGAA
The DNA here is from genome assembly GCA_045592785.1 of Victivallales bacterium. Lineage (GTDB taxonomy): Bacteria > Verrucomicrobiota > Lentisphaeria > Victivallales > UBA1829 > RGIG8244. The sequence goes on from JAZNVL010000019.1 coordinate 642, forward strand.
TACATTCACGATACCCGCTATCTGTGGAAGGAAACCCCATGGCGGCGGACTGGTCTCCCCATCAAATACTGCACACATTCCCTGGGCCCGCTCCTGCGTCTGCTGCCCGAGGACGAACTGCGCCGTGTTTCCAGTGTTACCACCGGAGCCCGGATCGTGGGTGGAGAAGGGGAACATGACCTGATGACTGCACACTTCATTTCCTCAAACAACGTGATCGTCCATTTCACCGCCAGTTTCATCAACGAAGCGGAGTGCGGACACCATTCCTACCGTGTGTTCGGGACGGAGGGATACTTTGAACACATGAGTGCCCGGGGCAAATATCCCGCCCGCAGCATGTTCAACAGTAAAAAACTCTATGCGACAAAAGGACTGGTCGAAATGGAAGTGGGCATGGCACGTCCGGAATACGCCGATATCGGACGGGACAGCAGCAGTCATGGCGGTGCGGATTTCGTGCTGTTCTATGACTTCTTCCAGGCTCTGCGCTCCGGGGATCACGGGAAGATCATCACGGTCCGCGACGGAATCAAGATGTCGCTGCCCGGTGTCTTCGCCGCGGAATCCGCAGCAAAAGGCGGCGAAATGCTGGAGATCCGTTACCCCTGGGACAACGAATGACGTCCAAAGGGATACAACGACATGTGGTTTTGAAATGATTTGCATGTTGGGATCCATATCTTACCGTTTTGCTGTACAGTAAAGATTGCGGAGAAGTTGCAGATGCAGAAATTCTGGGGCAGTGTAGCCATGGTCATCGCCACGGTGATCTGGGGATTTGCGTTTTCCGCACAGAGCAGCGGAATGGATTATATGGGACCTTTGCTTTTTACCGCATTGCGTTCGGTGGTGGCAGTCGTCTCTCTGATCCTGGTCTGCATGGTATTCGACTTCTTCCGGGAGAAACGGTTCTCCTTCTGGGGACAGGCAAAGACGGCGGCGGAACGGCGTTTTCTGCTTTCCGGCGGCTTGTTTTGCGGTCTGGCAGTCACAATGGCCAGTGTATGTCAGCAGTGGGGATTGAAATACATCACAGCGGGGAAGACCGGATTTCTTACTGCACTGTATATCGTGATCGTGCCGATCATCGGCATCTTTTTCAAGCGTAAAACAACGCCTGCACTCTGGATCGCTGTCATACTTGCGCTGTGCGGCAGTTATCTGCTTTGCGGTTCCATCGACCGGATCGGGGCAGGGGAACTGCTTGTTATTGCCTGCGCCCTGCTGTTTTCGTGTCATATCCTGATCATTGACCATTACGCGCCCCGCTGCGATTGCGTACGGTTGTCCTGCCTGCAATTTGCGGTGGCGAGCGTACTTTGTGCGGGGGCTTCTCTGCTTGCCGGAGAAGAATGGATCATGCAGAATATCATGGACTCTCTTCCGTTCTGGATCTTCTGCGGGGCGGGGTCTTCCGCCATTGCCTTCACGCTGCAAATGGTCTGTCAGAAATATGTGCACCCTGTGACCGCATCCCTGCTGATGAGTCTGGAATCGGTCTTCGCGGTACTGGGCGGCTGGCTTTTCCTGCAGGAACGGTTATCGGTGCGTGAGCTTTCCGGATGCGGCATCATCATGATCGCCATCATCCTTTCCCAAATCCCGTTCCCGGTCAGAAAGAAACAAAATCCGGCTGTTTGAAAAACAAAAACGCGGTCATTCCAAAAGAGATCAACTCTTCTTGCGGCATACCCATTCCGACCAACGTCGCCAGCAGCATACCGGAGAATGTGGTGATCCCGATCGCCTGACGGCTTCCGGCACCCGCACCCGTGGCAATGACCATGGGGAACACGCCGCCGGGATCCGCAAAACATCCGGCGCGGCGGAATGTCTGGCAAGTCTGCTCCGTGTGTTTATCGAAAAGGAAGGATTGTATCTCCGGCTGGTCCGCGCGGTTCGCTTCCCTTGATGAAAAATGGCAGAATATGATCATCAACCGAACCGCGCCGGAAATGTTATGATGAAGCCGGAAACTCTCCAGCCTGTCCGTCGTGGCCTCGGCGGAGGTGGATATTCTCAACTTTCCAAACTTTCCAGTATTCCCAGTATTCCCAGTATTCCCAGTATTCCCAGTACTTCCAGTATTCCCAGTAAAACAAACTAACATATATTCTCAATAAATTGTGCTTAAACAACAATATTTTCCAGAAATCTTTTAAAAAAATCAATAACTACACTTGAAATTACAAGAATCATAGTGTATATTAGTATTGTATTTGATAAACAATGCAATCTGTAAACAAACTTTTATTAGTATTGCAATATATGTTTTATCATAACGTTTACACAAACTTTTGTTCGATGTTTTTGAGGAGTATTTATGAAAGAGTTGTCAAAAGAGGAACAACGGATCGTACGTCTTGTGAAAGCGTGCCTCCGCAAAAATACTGCTGTGCCGACGTATTATGAAATCGGACAACAGGTGAAGCAGAAGACGTCGATCGTCTTCAAGCACATGGAAGAATTGAAAGCAGCAGGGATCGATTTATCACCGAAACGAAAATAGGGTTCCGTGATCCGGAACACCGTGAGGAGCTTTATTGAGGATCCGCCGTCGTCCTCAATAAGAAAAAAGAGGGGGATGACGTTTCCGGTCCGTCCGGAACACGTCAAGGCATCCGGAGATCTGCTTGCAGACCGGATGCAAACAGACCACGCGCTTTACAGTGCACGGCATTTTTGGGCAAGCCTCCTCCGGGGCTTGCCCCTTTTTT